>JALSRD010000065.1 GCA_026984935.1 Desulfobacterales bacterium | reverse complement strand
ATTGAATGTTTTAAATTTCCCGGCAAACGCCTGCAGGTCGCGGAAATAACCAAACGACAGGAGGCGCTCTATCGTCAAATGGGTGTCACGCCTCCTGCCTCGTTACAATAAGTCGGGAATGCAGGGTTTCGGTGCTCGCAGTTTCGAATCTTATCGATCAGCCGGTTGTATGCGGCCACGACGTGAAACAGATCGAAAACGATTTTGGCGTTGGGCAGCTTCTTTTTGACGGCCTTGATAAATGGATTCCACATGTCCATGACCACAGCATCGATGGCCTTGCGCTGCCGGAGCTTCAATTGGTTGAAAAAACGAACCAGCGTTTTTGTCTTCCGGCCTTTGCCGACATGTACGACATGGCCGGTTTCGTAGTCCAGTACGATGGTCAGGTACCGGTGGCCTTTGCGTAACGAGATTTCGTCCACTGCCAAAATAAGCAGGCCTTCGTAATCGGGCTGGCCGAAATCGCGTTCCAAATACTGTTTGTCGATGGCCTTCGCCGTTTTCCAGTTCAGGCCCAGATGCTCTGCGGCTTCGGTTACGGTCATTACCCGGCACAATTGATATACGTATCGGGCCAACCGCCTGGTGACCCGCAGATAGGGATGGAAAAGACCGAGATCCTCGACATGAATGCGCTGGCAATGAGGACAATATACCTTGCGATATAGCAACTTACCCACACGGTAGCGGTAGCCATGTTCAGATCCCGGATCTTGTGCCTGGTCCAGCTGTGAACACCGGAAACTTTGCTCCCGCAGGCCTGGCACACTGGCGTGAACCGCAAGTCCGCTCTGGTCATGATATGCGCTTCGGTGACCTCGGCGTTTACATCCTGGTAGAAAACTTTAAGTCGACGAAAGGGGAAAAATGATGCTACACTGAGTCCGGACATCGCAGGCCTCCTTTTGATATGGATTGTCTTCGCAAACAAACTCATATCCCTGGAGGTACCGGATGTCCATTCTATTTGTCACCAAAGCTGTCCCCTATCTTTCCTACAACTCAATGGGAGATGATCCCTCTTTAATTTCGATAAGTTCTTATCGCGGATGGGCACTAGCTAAAAAGAAAAGTTGAAGTCCACGTTCTCGCCGATTCATAGAGAAGTTGCGGGTAGACCCCTTACGTCATTCCCACCGCCGTCCGCCCGTTCAGCATTGGGTGCAGCGCGTAAAGAGTTCGCAGGTGCTGAATCGGGCCTAAAGCTATTTCCATATCTGCCGATAAAGTGTTCGGACGGAATTCGACGGGAAATTTATGATGAACACAATCGGCATCAGCAGTCCGGACAGTTTTTTTGCAGCCGCCATGCAGCAGCCGCAGCAGCTGGAGCAGCTGGCCAACGATGCGCTGAAAAGCGGTATCGACCTGTACATGCGCAAAGATTACAAAGGGGCCGTAAGCGCGTTCCAGCGGTCGCTGGGACTATCCCAGGGCTCCGGTTACGCCGTGGACGCCGCCAACTACATGGCCCAGGCCTATCTGGCCATGGACGATACTGAAGGCGCCATCAAGGCTTACAAAACCGGTATTCGCCTGGATTCCAGCCGTGATGACAGCCACATTAATTTAGGTAACCTCTACTATTCCAATGAACGCTATGCCGAAGCAGCGGCCGAATACGAAAAGGCCGTCAACCTCAACCCCAGTGCCGCCAACCGCTTTTCGTTGGGAGAAGCCTACATGCATACTGGGCGTTATGGTGACGCCGAAACGCAGTTCAACGCAGTCAAACGCATGCAGCCACAAAAGCCCGACGGAAGTTACGGCCTGGGCCTGAACCTGGCCAAGCAGGGACGCTATGACGAGGCCATTTTGCAATTTGAACAGGCCTTGAGCAAAGACGGAAAGTTTTATGATGCCTACGCCGAGATCGGCTATGCCTATGCCGACATGGGCCAGATGGATGATGCCCAGCGCCAGGTCGACCTTCTCCAGCAGCTGAATCCGGATCTGGCCGACAGTTTGAGCAGCTACATGTACAAGGTCGAGGCACCCAAGTTCAGTTTTGTGTATTCCACCGATTTTGGCTACAGCATGCCCATGAAAACCTCGGTGGCGGTTCTGGATGCCTACCTGCAGACGCCCGATGCCAGCAAGACCTTTACGATGAAGTTTGCCTTCAACAAGCCCATGGACCGCGAGTCGGTCGAAAACCCGCTGAACTGGCAGATCCGGCGCTCTGCCGCCACGGGGCCAGGAACGGCCTATAATTTCGGATTTCCGGTTGCCGACACCGAGATACGGGTACCACTGTTTCCCAAAATGGTGATTTACGACGCCGAATCTACAACGGCTACGGTTTATTTCGACATTTCCCAGAATACCGCCGGTGACGGCACCATCGACCCGTCCCACATCGAATTCAAATTCAGCGGCAAGGACGTTTACGGCAAGGTGATGGACCCAGGCGGCGACCAGTTCAGCGGATTTTCAGGGGTTGCCTGAGCGCTACCGTCAAAGACAAACAGGCCGGCGCTGTTTCCCGTGGAAGACGACCTGCTTGATCGGGATCTTTAGGCGGCAACCTGGGCGCTAAAAACATTAAAGTCGAGGCGTCTGGCTGCGGATAAGAAGTACATACCCGGTGTTTGAAACCCGGAAAGTCAGGGGGAGGAGACCGACACAGGGCATGAAGGCCAAAGAGAATGCGGCCTCGGGCATTTCGCCGCGGCCTTCTTTGCATCTTCATTCGTGGGGAATCCGGGGTGCTCCGGTAACGCCGGACCAGATGCAGAACCACTGAGTCCATCAAAAAAATGGAGTGAAATTCAAAAATGAGCATAATGGATGCGCAAAGGCTGAAGAATGTCGCTTCTGAAACGGCGCGGGAAGTCTTCGATACCATGCTGTCGATGCCTGTGGAGCTGGTTGATGATGTCCCCGAGGGTTTTTTCAATGGGGATAAGATTGTCGGGTCCGTCAGCTTCACCGGCGAAGCCATGGGGTGCAGCCGGATCTGCGTCAACGGTGATTTTGCGCGCGAGATGACCTGCGCCATGCTGGGGATGGAGCCTGAAGAAATCGAAGGTGATGAGGAAGTATACGATGTCATCGGGGAAGTCAGCAACATGATCGGCGGGGGCGTGAAGTCGCATTTGTGTGATATGGGTTTCCCCTGTGAACTTTCCATTCCCAACATCACCAGCGGCGGAAACTTCAAGATTGAAACCAGGGAATGGAGCTGGCATGAACGTTGCTGCTTCCGCTATCTGGACTACATTGCAATGGTGGAGATATTTATCAAACCCAAATAATCGACAGCCTGGAGGAGCACAATGGCGCTAAAAGTTCTTACCGTGGATGACAGCAAGACAATTCGCATGGTCGTGAAGCGTGCATTCAAAGGGTTCGACTGTGAACTTCACGAGGCCGAAAACGGTGTCGAGGGCCTGTCGCTGGCGAGCAAAGTCAAGCCGGACCTGATCGTACTGGATATCACCATGCCGGTGATGAACGGTATCGAGATGCTGGAAAAACTCAAGGCCGAACCCAGCCTGAAAGATATTCCGGTGATCATGCTGACGGCCGAATCAGGCAAAGACAACGTCATGAAAATTGTCAAAATGGGCGTCAACGATTATATGGTCAAACCGTTCAAAGGCGACCAGCTCATCGAACGCGTGGAAAAAATCGTCAAGCTCAGCCCCAAATCGGCGGATGCCGCCGGTGCCGGCAGTGCCGGCAAATACTTTGCCCTGGATCAGGACGTGGAACTGCTCAATCTGCCCGAAAAGGTGGGCCGCCCGCTGATCGTCGAGCTCGAAAGTGCGCTGGCGGCGAAAACCAGGGAAATGGTGGGCGCCGGCATCAAGAAACTCGTCGTCAATATGGAAAAATGCAGCCAGACGAATATGTCGTTGATCAAACTCATCGTCTTGGTGGCCCAGAACTGTCAGAAAGCCGGGGTCGCCTTCCGCCTGGCCGGCCAGCAGAGCCTGGGGGAAGAGCTGAAGGGATTTCAGGAAACCAGCGCTATCCCCTTCGACGCCTCCATTGAAGCGGCCAAGGCCGCCCTGGCGTGAAAGGGGATGCTGCAAATTGCAAATTGCAAAAACCTGCTGCGCCCTGAACAACAAGCGAAGGAAACGACAGCAAGAAAACGGGTAACATATTGAATAAACATTCAATAACCTTCATAAAAAGTAGCTGCGAATGCCGCTCGGCAGATGAGTGAAAACATGGATTTTGCTGAATTTCCGATATGTTCTATGGAAAGACAGAGAATATCCTGATATAAAACGTATAATATTTCGAAATAAAAACATAATACTACAAAACGGGGTGTTTCTGAGTCCGGACTTGTTTTGCAAAATGCAAAAATCGGAGGGTGTTGACCCGGTCTGCTGCTTTTACATCGATGGCAGAAAAAACATGCGGCGAAATGCGGCCGGGGATATTGTCTGCTCACACACGAGGATACACGATGATGTATTTTAAATGTTAGACGCCCCTTTATCTTGGGCTTGCCGGCTTGCCTTTGCAGCATGTCGTTTGCGGGCCAAGCATTGAAATTTAAACATATTACGCATGCCACCATACAGGTGGCATTTTTTTTGCTTTTCAGGGCGGCATATGAATAACGACCCGGCCGCCCGCGCCTGCTGCGGGGGGTTGTTGACCGAAACGGTGATACAAGGATTTTTCGACCAAAAGGGGAGGATGCGATGTATTCTGCAGCACTCGAGCGGCAACCGGCATTTTCGGGAATTCGGCTGGTCAGTGAAAGTGAGACAGATGGTTTTCAGGGGTATCAGTGCTTCGAGGGAATCGTCGGCCAGAGCCCTGAGATGCAGGCGCTGTACAGAATCATCGAAAAAGTCGCCGATAGCGACAGCACCATCGTCATCAGCGGAGAAACCGGCACCGGCAAGGGGATGGTAGCGCGTGCGATTCACAACCGTTCCCAGCGCAAAAACAAGCCTTTTATTCAGATTAACTGCGGCGCCATTCCGGACAACCTGCTGGAAAGTGAACTGTTCGGCCATGAAAAAGGCGCCTTTACCGGTGCGGCGGCTGCCAAGAAAGGAAAGTTTGAAAGCGCCGATGGCGGAACCGTTTTTCTCGATGAAATCGGGGACATGAATCTGGATCTGCAGGTCAAGCTGTTGCGCGTGCTTGAAGAGTGCCAGTTCGAACGTGTGGGCAGCTGCAGCACGATTCACGTGGACGTGCGGATTATCGTGGCCACTCACCGTGACCTTGAAAAGGCGGTCGCCGAAGGCCGCTTCCGTGAAGATCTCTATTATCGCCTGTTTGTCATTCCGGTGGTTTTGCCCCCCCTGCGTGACCGCAGCAGCGACATTGCGCTGCTTGCGCAGCATTTCGTGGAGCGTTTCAAAAGAGAGAAAAACAGCAGTTTGCAGGGGATCTCGGATAAAGCGCTCAGCCGGCTTGCACAATACGACTGGCCGGGCAATGTCCGTGAATTGAAGAACCTGGTGGAAAGATTGGCAGTATTAAAGGATGGACCGTCCGTCGAACCAGGGGATCTGCCCGAAAAGATCAGAGGTATCAAAACCCCCGGCAGTGTCCCCATGCCGCAGATCTCCGATGAAGGCATCTGTTTGAGCAGCGCGGTCAGTGAATACGAAAAAGCCCTGATTACCCAGTCGCTTGAAAAGAGCAAATGGGTCAAGAAAAAGGCCGCCGAATTGCTGCACGTCAAACGGACCACCCTGGTTGAAAAAATCAAACGCCACCAGCTGGAACCGGCCTTCTGACATCCTGGCGCGCAAAACACGCATATCCGCCAGGTGCGTCAAAGAACTGACAGCCGGGCTTTTGTGCAGTTGACATCATCCGCCGGCATCCGGCCGAACGTCTGCCGGCACCCTCACCAAAACCCTCCGATACTCCGAATATCAACAATATATCAAATAAGTTAACGATCCACCCGAACATCTTTGGCATACCGCTTAAAAAAATCGGATTGTGGCAGATTTCTTGCAATTACCTGTCCTGGAAGTCTCAGGTTCCCAAGATTGATTTTTGACCCCGGAAAAGACCCGGTAAAAATATCCGCGCCGTGCAGGGTTCCGGGGAGAGCTGACAGGACCGATGTTCATGGAGCGTGCCAGAATACTGGTCGTCGACGATGATCCTGAAATTCGAAAAGTGCTGGTCGGCACTTTGCGGCGCAATGGCTATGCGGCCGTGGCTGCAGCCGACGGCCGGGAAGCGCTGGCGTGTTTTGCCGCCGAAATGTTTCAACTGGTCATCAGTGACGTCAAGATGCCGCAGATGGGTGGTATCGATCTGCTCAGGGGCCTGAAAGAGAAGTCTCCTGGTACGCCGGTTCTGCTGATTACCGGGTATGGGAGTGTCGGCGGTGCCGTAGAGGCCATGCAGGAGGGTGCAGCCGATTACCTGCTCAAGCCATTTCCCATGGATGCCTTGGTATTGTCCGTTGAAAAAGCGCTGCAGAACGCCAACGGGAATGGGAACGGTGCGGCCGCGAGCCGGAAGGATAAGCCGACCGGTGCAAAACCGATTGTTACCAGTGATCCCGTCATGCTGGCTCTGCTCCAGACAGCCAAGAATGTGGCGGCCAGCAAGGCCACCATTCTCATCGAGGGTGAGAGTGGCACCGGTAAAGAGCTTCTGGCCGCCTACATCCATGCCAACGGAGCACAGCGTACGGGCCCTTATGTGGCCGTAAACTGCGCCGCTTTGCCCGAAAATCTCGCCGAAAGCGAACTTTTCGGTCATGAAAAGGGGGCTTTTACCGGGGCCTTCAACCGCAAAATCGGGAAATTCGAACTGGCCGGCAGCGGGACGCTGGTGCTGGATGAAATCGGTGAAATGCCGCTTGCCCTGCAGGCCAAACTGCTGCGGGTGCTGCAGGAGAGGGAAATCGACCGCGTCGGCGGCAAGCAGCCCGTGGCTGTCGATGCGCGTGTGATCGCCATCACCAACAGGGAGCTGAAAACGGCGGTCGCCGAGGGCAGATTCCGTCAGGATCTATACTACCGCATTAACGTGGTGCCGTTGAAGATACCCCCTCTGCGCCAGCGCAGGGGGGATATCCCACTGCTGAGCACTTTTTTTCTGGAGCGTTTCTGCCGGCGGTACCAGAAAAATATCATGACGGTTTCGGATGCCGCCCGACGGATGATGAAGAAGGCAAACTGGCCGGGAAACGTGCGCGAACTCGAAAATGTACTGGAACGTGCGGTGCTGCTGAGCAGCGGCGATGTGTTGCAACCCGAGCATCTTTTGCTCGAGGATACGCCTGCAACAGCGTTGCCGACGGCGGTTTTCCAGGCCGGGGGGCTTTCGCTGCGTGAAATGGAAAAAAAGTTGATCTTTAAGGCCTTGGATGAAGTCAATGACAATCGCACCCATGCCGCCCAACTGCTGGGAATCAGCATCCGTACGTTGAGAAACAAGCTGAACCAGTACAAAGCCGAGAATGAACAATAAAAATAAACTGATTGCGGCAGAGGGTCAATTTTTCCGCCGGGCAGCCCCTGTGCGGCGGCAGAAATTGCCGCCTGCAGGCTGCCGGGGTTTCGAGAATGTGCGCACTATTGCCGTAACTGGCACATTTGACGGAGAAAATTTTGTGTCCCATTGCCGCCGGACAAATGGTACGCAGCTTGCATAAAACAGCCGGGGAGAGGAGACGATGACATGAGTCCACCAGGATTGTTCTCGGGACCGTTTGCGCTGCTGGCAAAGAGCATGGATTTTAGAATCCAGCGGCACAAGGTGCTGTCCGCAGACATTGCCAATGCCGATACACCCAATTTCAAGGCCTTTGACGTGATGGTCAAACAATCTTTAGAGCGCGCGCAGCAGCCGACGGATGGATTGAAGCTTGTGACGACCCACGACAATCACCTTTCAGCCGATACGGACGACGACGCCCGGCCGGCCGTGGCATTTTTGCCGCCGAAACCCTATGCTTTCAGAACCGACGGCAATACCGTTGATGTTGACCGCGAGATGGGCAGCCTGGCCCAGAACCAGTTGATGTTTAATGTTTCAGTCCGGATGATTTCAAACGAATTCAAACGGCTGAAAGACGTCATCCAGGGAGGATCGAAATAGCCATGAACCTGATTGATGCATTGCGGACCAGCTCTTCGGGACTCAGTGCGCAACGGCTGCGACTGAATCTGATTTCGGAAAATATTGCCAATATCAACACCACCCATACCTACCGCGGCGGACCCTACATTCGCAAAGAGCCGGTTTTTGCCGCCGTGAATCAAAACCAGTCCTTCGGCGACATTTTAAAGGCCCGCTTTTCCCCCGAGCCATCCGAAGTTACCGTCGTCGACGTGGTGGAAGACCAGCGGCCGCCGGTTCTAAAGTACAGTCCGGGCCACCCCGAAGCCGACAAAAACGGTTATGTGCGGATGCCCAACATCAATATCTTCGAGGAGATGGTCAATATGATCTCGGCTTCGCGAAGCTATGAAGCCAACGTTACCGCCGTCAATGCGGCCAAATCCATGGCCATGAAAGCCCTTGAGATCGGGAGATGAAGATGAGCGACATGCGGATTCATGAAAATGCGCTGCAGACGATTCTGACGCACAGCCGGTCCCGGGCCGGCGACGGACAGGAGAAGGCGGGATTTGGTGACTTCCTGAGCCGCTCGCTGTCCGAAGTCAACCACAAGATTGTCGCCGCTGACGAGGCCGCCGCTAAACTGGCCACCGGACGGGATGCCAGTATCCCCGACACCATGATCAAGCTGGAGGAAGCCAACATCTCCCTGCAGCTGGTCATGAAAGTCAGAAACAAGGTGCTCGAAGCCTACAATCAGATCATGCGCATGCAGATATAACCGCAGGGAAGGCGGTGACCCGCTTTTTCCCGGAGCAAATGCTTTAGGCAGGGAGAGGAAAACATGGATGCCGGCGGCGTCTTTTCACAGATCAAAACACTGTTTCAGAATCTTTCAGCGGGCAAGAGAATCACTTTTTTCCTCCTGATTGTGCTGGCCAGCGTACTCTTCTTTTTCATCATCACATGGGCCGGACGGCCGGATTACCAGCTTTTATATGCCAAGCTTCCGGCGGCGGAGGCTGGTGAAATTGTAAACTGGCTCAAGCAGCAGCGCATCGACTACCAAATCGGCGCCAATGGCACTTCAATCCTGATACCCCGGGAAAAGATCTACGATGTGCGTATGCAGATGGCTTCCCAGGGGTTGCCGCACGGCGGCGGGGTGGGGTTTGAGATCTTCGACAGCAACAAACTCGGTGAAACCGAGTTTGTCCAGAACATCAACTACCAGCGCGCACTGCAGGGCGAACTGTCGCGCACCATCAACAACCTGGATGAAGTGGAGAGTTCGCGCGTGCACATTGTCATGGAGGGGAAATCGCTGTTTATCGAGGACCAGCAGCCGGCGACTGCCTCGGTAGTGTTGAAGCTCAAGCCGGGAAAATACCTGACCCGTCCCCAGGTGCTGGGAATCGTGCACTTGGTATCCGCGGCTGTTTCGGGCCTAAAACCCGAAAACGTAACGGTGGTGGATAATTTCGGAAAGATTCTGTCGGGGTTCGACAGTGAAATGGGCGTTGGCGGCGGCAGCGTTGAATTTCTGGATTACCAGCAGAAAGTGGAGAGAAATCTGGAGAGCCGGATCAAATCCATGCTGGAAAATGTTTTTGGCTCTTCCAAGGTGATCGTGCGAGCGGCCTGCAAGTTTGACTTCAAAAAACAGGAGACGACAGAAGAAAAATACCTGCCGGCCAACAAAGTGGTGCGCAGTGAAAAAAAGAGCAAGGAATTTTCCGCCAACAGCGCCAATATTGCCATGGGAATCCCGGGGAAAACCGGATACAGCGCCAACGTCAGTCAGAGTTCAGCCACCTCGGCAAATCCGCCTGCCTATCAGAAACAGGATCAGACGGTCAACTACGAAATCGGACGCGTGACCAGCCACGTGATCGAGCCGGCGGCCAAACTGGTGAAAACCTCGGTGGCCGTGATGGTGGACGGCAGTTACCGGCCGGTGAAGGCCAAAGGCGGCAAGACGCAGATGCAGTACGTGCCCCGCAGCCCGGCGGAGCTGCAGAAAGTCGAAAACATCGTCAAGCGGGCCATGAATTTTGACGCCGCACGCGGCGATCAGGTCGTTGTCGAGAACATGCCCTTTGCCATGCAGAAAGAGACACAGCCCGCCGCGCAAGAAAAGCAATCCGGCTGGATGGCCAAACTGGCGGCCCACAAACTGATGGTCAAGTACGGCATCGCCGGGTTCATTTTGTTCTTTACCTTTCTGTTCATCATCCGCCCCATGGTGCGCTGGCTGACCGGCGCGGCGGGATCTGACGTCCAGCTGCTGCAGCAGCTTCCCAAGACTGTCGGCGAGATTGAAAGCGAGTACGACGCCCGGGCGAAAGACCTGCCGTACACGGACCAGGCCACCAAACTGGTCATGCGTGACAACACGGCTTCGATGCAGTTGATCCGGGATTGGATGAAACAGGAGTAGAGACGAGTTAATCTATATGAAAGTGCGCATACGCTGAAGAATGGATCCTAAACAGTTATCCGGTTCGTTGAAAGTGGCCGTCCTGGTAAAGGCTTTGGGGAAAGAGGCCGTTGAGGAAGTGTTGACCCAGATGACCGATTCCGAAAGGGAAAAAGTGATGAACCACGTGGTTGCCCTGGGGCCGATTGCACCGGAAGTCATCGAGAAAGTGGCCCAGGAGTTTATCATGACGGCGCCGCAGTATCGCGACCGACCGGCGGTTCCAAGCCCATCGCCCGAAAAGCCGGCATCAACCGGGAAGCCGGCGGCAGAGCAGGAAAATCCGGAGGGGGATGAAACCCTGGGGATTCTCCAGGCCATCGATCCCGACCAGCTCGCCGAAACCATCAAAAGCGAACACCCCCAGACCATCGCGTTGGTGATTTCGCATTTGAAGCCCGACAATGCCAGCCAGGTCCTGGCGCAACTGCCCGACGAGCTGCGGGGGGAAGTGGCCATCCGCATCGCCCGGTTGAGCAAGGTCATGTCCGACACGGTGGCCGAAGTGGACAGGGCATTCCAGGAGATCCTGGAAAGCATCAGCACGGCATCCGCCAGCAAGGCCGGCGGCATCGATCATCTCGCCGATATCCTGAACCAGTCCAGCGAGATTGTGGGCGGCCAGATCATGGCTGATATTGAGGAGATCGATCCTGAACTGGCCGCACAGATCAAAGAACGCATGTTTATCTTCGACGATCTGGTGCTGGTCGATGACCGCGGCATGCAAAAAGTCCTGCGGCAGGTGGAAACCCGTGAACTGGCGGTGGCGCTCAAGGCGGCTTCCGAAGAGGTCAAAGCGAAAATCTTTAACAATATGTCCCAGCGTGCGGCGGAAATCCTGCAGGAGGAGATCGAGTCCCTGGGTCCGGTGCGCATGGCGGAAGTCGATGCCGCACAGCAGAAAATTACCGGCATCGTGCAGGAAATGGAAACCAAGGGCGAGATCATCATCAGCGGACGCGGCGGTGGGGACCTGGTGACCTGATATGGGCGCAGATCAGCATACGATTGCAGAAGAGCGCCTGGCCTGCAGGCCGTACTGCTTCCCCGATATTGCGGAGATGCGCCAGGCAGTCGAATCCGAAAATACCGGACGCTTTACCCGGATGCCGGCCGAAGGCGCGGATGTGGATGACAACCTGCAGCAGGCTGCCGGGGACGATGCCGCCCAGGCCGAGAAGCGTGCCTTTGAAGCCGGCTACCAGCAGGGGCATGCCGCCGCAAGGGCGGCCACCGACAGGGAATTGTCCACCCTCATGGAAAACCTGCAGCGGGCGCTGGGTGAGATTGACCGGCGGCAGGCGGAGCTGTACCGGCGGGTGGAGGGAGAAAGCGTCCGGTTGGCACTGGCCGTGGCACGCAAGATCGTTTTCCAGGAACTGAAGATCGATCCTGAAATCGTCGTCAAGGTGATGCGCAAGGCCATAGAAGCCGCGGATGATGCGCACAGGCTGGCTGTTCATATGCATCCCGAAGATGCCGCGTTGGTAAGATCCCTGGAAGAGGAAGGCACACTGACGCTGTCGGCGGGCGGCGAAAAGATTCGTATCGAAGCCAATGACGGTATTTCACGGGGCGGATGTCGTATTTACAGCGGGTCCGCCGAACTGGATGCCACCGTCGAGAGCCGCCTGCAGGTGATCGAATCCGCTTTTAAAGCCCTGCTGCCGGGTGGCGCCATAGCCGATCCGCATCAATCCGGAGAAGGACCATGAGAGCCGATCCTGATTTCTCCGGGTATTTTCAGGGTCTGGAAACACTGGACACTTTCCGGAATACGGGAAGGGTGACCCAGGTGGTGGGCCTGGTGATCGAGGCCGAAGGCATCCAGGCCAGCATCGGCAGTATCGGCACGATTTTCGCGTCGGACAGCGACCTGGAAATTCCAGCGGAAGTGCTGGGATTTAAAGACGGCCGGGTGCTGCTGATGCCGCTTGGCGAATACCGCGGACTGGGACCGGGATGCCGTATCGAAACCCGCCGCAGCCAGGCTGTTTTTCCGGTCGGCGACGCGCTTCTGGGGCGTGTGATCGACGGGCTGGGCAACCCCATCGACGGCAAGGGTCCGGTCCGCTGCAGCGCCCGCTATCCGATTTATGCAAACCCGATCAATCCGCTGCAGAGGCGGACCATCCACCAGCCGCTGAGCACTTCCATAAAATCCATCGATGGCTTACTGACCGTGGGATGCGGACAGCGCATGGGGATATTTGCCGGCTCCGGTGTGGGCAAGAGTATGCTGATGGGCATGATCGCCCGCAGCAGCAGTGCGGATGTGAATGTGATTGCACTCATCGGCGAGCGCGGCAGGGAAGTCAACGATTTCATCGAAAATGCATTGGGTGAAGCCGGACTGAAACGCTCGGTGGTGGTCGTGGCGACTTCCGACCATCTGCCGTTGATCCGGGTGCGGGGCGCCTTCATTGCCACGGCCATCGCCGAGTACTTCAGGGATTGCAGGAAAACCGTCAATCTGATGATGGATTCGGTCACACGGTTTGCCATGGCCCAGCGTGAAATTGGATTGGCACTGGGCGAGCCGCCGACCTCCAAGGGGTACACACCGTCGGTTTTCACCCTGCTTCCGCGGCTGCTCGAGCGCGCCGGGAATGCATCCCACAAGGGCAGCATCACCGGCCTCTACACGGTGCTGGTGGAGGGCGACGACATGAACGAGCCCGTTGCCGATGCCGTACGCTCCATTTTAGACGGGCACATTGTCTTAAAAAGGGACCTGGCCGTGCAGAATCATTATCCGGCCATTGATGTGCTGGCCAGCATCAGCCGGGTAATGGATGAAATTGTGGATCAGCGGCACAAAGAGACGGCGCGGCGGCTGAAATCCGTGCTGGCGACCTACAGGAAAGCCGAAGATCTGATCAATATCGGGGCCTACGTTCAGGGGAGCAATCCGAAAATCGACTTTGCCATCGAGATGATCGACCGAATCAACGATTTCCTGACGCAGGATACGCATGAGCATTTCGATCTGGCGCAGAGCCGCCGGATGCTGGAGGCGCTGTTTGCCGAGTCCGGCTGAGAATGTCGTGAAAAATTGCGGATCGGTTGCGGCCGCCGCCGTAGCCGGCCGGGATCGGTGCCCAAAAAGAGGGTTTAATGTTTCAATTCAGGCTGCAACCACTGCTGAATTACCGCCAGCTGGAAGAAGACCGGCTGCAGCGCGAGCTGGCGGGGATTTACACCCAGAGAGAAAGCGCGCAGGCTGTGCTGGCCGACCTGCAGACATCCAGGGCGAAGACCTTCGCCAGGTTCCAGCAGCGGCAGAGGGAAGGCCTGAGTGCACCGGAACTTAAGCAGTATGACTGCTACCTGAGTGCCGTCGATAATGATATCCGGCGCCAGCAGCGCCGCATCGAGGACATCCGGCGGCAGTACAAAGAAAAGCTTGCAGAGCTTCTGGAAGCCGTAAAAAAGAGGAAAATGCTGGACAAACTCAAAGAGGGGCAGGCGTATCGAGAAGCTGAGCGCTTGCGCCTGGCAGAGCGAAACTTCCTGGATGAAGTGGCAACCACTACGTTTAACCGCAGGCGGAGGTGCAATGAATAGTCTGGGAGTGTATGCCAGTTTAAAGGAAACTGTTCTTTTGAAAAGGACCGAGGCTAAAGCGGCCGCCGGAGATGTGCGGCCGCCGGAGCTGCCGGGCTTTGGGCGCTCTGCAAACGACGCGGACAAGGCCCGGCCGCGGCTGCCGAGCTTTCGGCGCTCGCTGGATGAAGTGCGCCGTGAAAAGCAGCTGCAGGAGGCCCGGCGGGAATCTGTACAGAGGGCCAAAAACGCCTTGCAGCGCCGACAGAAAAACACTTTGTCCGAGCTGCGCGAGGACCGCCGGCGGGAATCCCGTGAAGACAGGATCGCAGATACGCACCATGAGTTTCGTGCGCATGAAAGTGAACGGTCGGCGGAACAGCATAAAAACGCGGTCTCGCAGCCCGATGAAAGCCGGCGGGATGGAGCGGTTGCCGATTCCAAAAGGCGCGATGACGGCCGGCCGGCTTCCGGAACAGAGCATGACGCCGCCAAGACGTCCTCCCCTGATGATGGCCGGCAGGTACAAACGGGCCGGGAGGATGTCAAGAGCAATACCGACGGCCAGGCACAGCCCGGGGGCGGTCAGACGGCGGCCTTGACCGGACAGACGGCATTGCCGGGAGAGGAAACTGCCGAAGCAAAACCGCCGGAGAACGGAAAACCGGCTCCGGTGGCGCCGGCCGAAGCCAAAAATGTGCAGGCGGAGAAATCGTCGCCGTCGGACGCAGGCCGGCAGGTGACGGCAGAGAAATCAAAGGAAGGCGGCGTCCAGGATCAGCAGGCCGACAAAAATAAAGCCCCAAAACCAAGGGCGGTTTCGCAAGGCGCCGTGAAGACTGTCGCGCCGTCAAAGACGCAGGCCAGCGGCAACACACGGGTTGTGCCGGATGACGCCAATGCCGCTGCTGTGGGCATGGCCAAAAATGGTGCCCCGGGCGTTGAAGCGGCGTCTTCTGCTATCGCCAAGAACGCGCCAAGCCAGCCGGTACCGGCGGCCAGAGCTGTCCCGCCGACGGCTGCGGACGTGCAGGCGGGCGCCAAAACAGGTGCGAGTGTGGCGACACAACGACTTGAGCCGGCCGGACAAAGCGGTACGGAGAAGCAGGGCGGCCATGCCGACCTGTTCGGCGGCGGCCATTCAGCGTCGGCAACGGCCCAGGCAAGCGGCGGCGCCGATGCCGCTGAAAACGTGCCGCGGCCTTTTCAACAGGATCTTTTGCAGCAGATCGTGGACAAAGCCGTGCTGCACCTGAAAGCGGGCAAGACCGAGCTGCGCATTAACCTGAAACCCGAGGTGCTGGGCCATCTGCGGTTGCACATCGCCAGCGATCAGCAACAGATCACCTTGAAAATTGTCACCGAGAGCACCTGGGTCAAGACGATGGTTGAACACCACATCGGCCAGTTGCGGGCCGAACTGCAGAACCACAACCTGCACATTGACCACCTGGATGTTTCGGTGGCCGGAGATTTTCAGCCGGCGGCCGGCGGGAATCCCCAGGCCGGGAGCTCGGGCCGGGAAGCCCTGGGCACAGGAGTGCAATCGGTGGCGTCTGAGGCCGTGCACTCGGAAACCGTTCCGCGGCCGGCGCAAACTGCCGGCAGCCGGGAACGGGTCGGACTGATCGACTACTTTGTTTGAAACGATAACCTATTGATTTCGCCCGGCCGGAGGCACAGATGCCGGGATTTAAGGAGGGATCTGCCGTGGACACAAATTCCCAGGTTTCCCCTGTCACGAGCCAGACGACGCAGCTGTATTCCGCGAACTCCAATGTGATGGGCAAGGAGGATTTTCTGAAACTGCTGGTGACCCAGCTGAAAAACCAGGATCCCTTGAGCCCCATGGACAACACCGAGTTTGTCAGCCAGTTGGCACAGTTCAGTTCCCTGGAGCAGCTGACCAACATCAACGAAAACCTGAAGCTGCTCCAGCTGTACCAGAATTCCATCAACAACTCCGAGGCGGTGGGCTTGATCGGCAAAAATGTTCTGTCCAACGGCAACACCACACGTCTGCAGGCCGGCGCCGACAGCCAGATTACCTTTGCGTTGCCCAAAGCCGCCAGCGCGGTCAGCATCGACATCTATGATGCCGCCGGGAATTTTGTCAATACGCTGACTTCCGGAGCACTGCCCGCCGGTGAGCAGACGGCCAGCTGGAACGGCAAAGACGCCAAGGGTACGCGGATGCCGCCGGGCATCTACACCTTCAAGGTCCAGGCGGAGGATGAAAACGGCACACCCATCGATACGGGCAACTTCAGTGAGGGCGTGGTCACCGGGGTGCGCTTCGACAACGGCAGCCCCTATCTGATGACCGGCGAGGACCTCATTCCGTTGGCGGCGGTGCAGAAAGTCACCGATGCCGAGGCTGCAGCCGGCGAATCCGAAGAACCGCCGCCCGAAGAAAGCGGGGAGTAGCGGAAAACAGGGTTCACGGCACGAGCGCCGTGTGTGGATCCTGCAAATCCAGTGGCGCGCTGTGCGTCAAACCATAAAGGAGGAAATTCAGCCATGATGCGATCACTTTACTCCGGGGTTACCGGTCTGAACGCCAACAAGGAATCCATGGAAGCCATCGGCGACAACATCGCCAATGTCAACACGCCGGGCTTTAAGAGTTCGAGCCTTTCGTTCGCCAACATTTTGAACCAGACCACCGACGTGGTCTCCAGTGCGGTCAACAGCGGCTTTTCGGGCAATGAAATCGGCAACGGGGTCCAGGTGCTGGGCGTCAAGTTCGACTGGGCCCAGGGCCCGTTGCAGTCCACCGGCAACGCCACGGACATGGCCATTAACGGCAACGGGTTCTTTTCGGTCAAGGATGATGTAAAAACATACTACACGCGGGCCGGTGATTTCAGTTTCGACAAGGACGGCAACCTGTTGAGCCGCACGGGCAAGAAAGTGCAGGGCTTTATGCTCGAAGGCCTGGGCGGTACAGCCCTGCCACTGCCCGATCCGCCGCCGACTCCGGTGGACATCACCATCGACTTGGACCGCTGGGAGAGCATCACCGTGCAGGACAACGGCACGCTCTACGGCGTGGACGGCAACCTCTCCGCCGGCGACGCAAATTTTGGCGTGCCCCAGCCGCTGTACCAGACGGCACTGTACAAGTTCAAAAACATCAACGGGCTGGCCAAGCTCAGCGGTAACCTGTGGCAGGAAACCGCTGACTCCGGTACGGCCACGGTGGGCGTCCCCGCCACCGGCGATTATGGCAGCGTGATCTCCAATTCGCTGGAAATCTCCAACGTGGATCTGGCCACCGAATTCGTCAACATGATCACAGCCCAGCGGGCCTTCCAGGCCAACTCGCGGGTGATCACCACCAGTGACGAAATGCTAAACGAACTGGTCAATATCAAGCGTTAGCGCTCCGCCGCCATCCATATCGTCTCTCGAAGCAGACGGCCTCCGCCATTCCGCCCGGTTCCGCCGGGATGGCGGAGGCACCTGTACCGCACGGTTTGCCGCTTTGCCCACGTCAAGGCTTTGACAACGGTACATCATTTTGACGGGGTCTAAGCGCCTACATCCCTCCGCAACACCGATAGCCGGCCATAAACTTCCACTTTCCCAGGAATTTTAAGTATTTTATCTTTTGATTTCGGTAAATTGACATTGACTGCTTTTTTTTGAATCCCGTTGGCTCTGCGGACAGAATCCGGCACATAAATTGCTCATTCGAAAGTTGCCGCAAAACAGTGCGCCACGACGGCGGCTGCCGGGTGATACCGGCGGGTCAGGTTTTGTGAAAATTTCAACCAAGGAGCAAATTGCGTGGATATTGCCACTTTCATCGGGCTGCTGGTGGCCGGCGGCCTGGTCGGAATCTCCATTCTGATGGGAGGCTCCGGTGCCTGGTTTATCAACTATCCTTCCCTGATGATCGTCGTGGGCGGTACCATGGGCGCGACGTTTATCGCCTATCCGATTTCAGAAGTCATGAGTGTTTTCGGCGTGGCCAAAAACGCTTTCCGGTACCGTGCGCATCCGGCCGGCGACCTGATCCCGGTGATCGTCGATTTTGCCAAAAAAGCCCGCCAGGAAGGTATCCTCTCCTTTGAATCGCAGCTGCAGGATATCGAGGACCCCTTTCTAAGCAAGGGCATCCAGATGGCCATCGACGGCATGGAGGCCGGTGCCATCGAAGATGTCCTGACCACAGAAATCGCCTACGTGAGTGAGCGCCACAAGCTGGGATCCGAGATTTTCTCCACCATGGGGGCCTTTGCGCCGGCAGTGGGCATGTTGGGCACCATTATCGGTCTGGTGCAGATGCTGATGCAGATGAAGGACCCCAGCTCCATCGGCGCACCCATGGCGGTGGCGCTGCTGACCACCTTTTACGGCACCATCTTGTCCAATCTGTTGTTTTTGCCCATTGCCGGCAAACTCAAGACCCGCAGCAAAAAGGAAATTCTGCTCAAAGAGATGGTGCTGGAGGGTGTGCTGGCCATTCAGGCCGGCGAAAATCACCGCATCATCGAACAGAAACTCAAGGCCTTCATTGCGCCCAAAGAACTGTCCGGGAAACTGGAAGTCCAGGAGGGAACCTAGAGCGGATGGGCCAAAAACGCAACAAGCGGCGCAGCGTGCACAGCGGTGGTTCCATTGGCGGCGGCTGGGAGATTATCTACACCGGCTTCGTCCTGATCCTGCTCTGCTTCTTCATCATGCTGTGTTCTTTCTCCACCATGGAAAAATCCAAGGTGACGCGGTTCGTGCGTTCTTTCAACCTGGCGGTGAACATCTTAACCGGCGGGCTGAAACTCGAGTCCGGCGATATTATGCTGCCGGCTTCGGAAGATATCGTCGACGAAAAGAGCCGCCTGGCAGGTATCTTTAAAGATGTTTTGCACAAGGCCCGTTCGCTGGGCATCGACAGCAGTGTCGACCTTGAAATGCGGGGCAGGACGCTGGTCATGCGCCTGGCCAACGCCATCTTGTTTCAGACCGGATCGGCCCTGATCCTGCCGGGATCGATCCCGTTGTTAAAAAAAGTCGGCGCTGTGATCGCATCCACGCCGTATGCGGTGCGCATCGAGGGACACACCGACGATCGTCCCATCCATACCCGGCGGTATCCCTCCAACTGGGAACTTTCGACGGCCCGCGCGGTCAACGTGCTGCGGTTTCTGGTCGACCGCGCGGGCGTGCCGGCCGACAGGCTGTCGGCAGCCGGTTTCGGCGCCTTCCAGCCGCTGGCATCCAACGGCACGGCGGCCGGCCGGGCGAAAAACCGGCGTGTGGAGATCGTTTTTCAGGGGCTGAAATCGTAAACCCGGAACATGGACGCTTCAATGCGGCGCAAACGCAGACACATACACGAGACGGAAGAGGGCGGCAACGCCTCCTGGCTGACGACATTCAATGATATGATGACGCTGCTGATGGTCTTTTTCGTGCTCATATTTTCCATGGGGAGTCTGGACCTGAACCGCACATCCGGTCTCATCGACAACCTGCAGAGCGCGCTGGGTGTGCTTATGGCGGGCAAAAGGGTGCCGGTTGCCGTGGCGGACAAGAGTTACCCTCCTGACAACACAACAGATACCGATGCCTCCCGATCGTCGGCCACGCAGCAAAATCCGGCGGCTGTCAGCGGAAGCGCGGCCGGGACAGCCAGGCTGCAGCAGTTTTTGAAAAGCCTGCAGCTGGATCCCTCCATGCAGGCACGGTTTTCCGGGGAGGGGCTGCACATCACCCTGAAGGACAATATCCTCTTTGACACCGGCCGGGCCGAGATTAACCCGCGCGCCTTCCCGCTGCTCGACCGCATGGCGGTAAAACTGGCCAAGCTGCCGAACCGCATTCGTATCGAAGGTCATACCGACAATGTGCCCATCAAAACGGAACTCTACCCTTCGAACTGGGAGCTTTCCGTCGCACGTGCAGTCAACGTTTTAAAATACCTTGTCAAAGCAGGCGGTATTGCACCGTCCCGGATGTCGGCGGTGGGCTATGGCAACTCACGGCCCCTGGTGCCCAACGACAGCCCCCGGCACCGGGCCCAAAACCGCCGTGTGGAAATCGTACTGGTTGCGGAGGGAAAGTGACATGTCAAAAAAAGTCGTGATCATGATTATCGTCGGGGTGGTGCTCATGCTGGGCATGTTTGGCGCCGGATTTTTCATCATGTGGCAGAAAATGGCGGCCATGGGAACTCAGAACGCGCAGGCCTCGGCCAAGGCGGCTGTCCAGAAAAAGAAGGCCCAGGGTATCGGACCTACCTTTCATCTGGACCCCTTCATCGTCAACCTGGCGGATGCCGGCGGAAAGCGTTTTTTGCGGGTGACCATGGAACTCGAAGTCAAGAACGCCGACATGCAGAAAGAGCTCGAAAAAAGCCTGCCCCGTGTACAGGATGCGATTTTGACCATCCTGCCGTCGAAAAAATACGCGGACCTGCACACGACTCAGGGAAAGACGGCGTTGCGCCAGGAAATCATGAAAAAGCTCAACGCCTTTTTGCCCGGGAAACCCGTCACGCATGTGTACTTCACCGAGTTTGTCATTCAGTAGCAGAGGCGTGTGATGGCTGACCAGATCCTATCCCAGGAAGAAATCGACGCCCTGCTGGGGGCCATGGCCACCGGTGAAGTGGACTTGAATACCGAGGATGAGGCGGCGCAGGAGGCCGAACCCTACGACCTGACATCCAAAAGTGTGCAGCTGGAGGATGAGTTCAGCGCACTGGAGGAAGTGTTCGATAAATTCAACCGGCGTCTGCAGAAGTCCCTGTCGGCCATTTTACAAAAGGAAGTCACTGTCGAGTTCGCCGCCAAGGAGGTGAAGAATTTCGCCAGCCTGATAAAAGGATGCAGCAACCCGACCCTGTTCAACCTGCTGTCCATGGATCCGTTGCTCAACGCTGCTCTGGTGGTCATCGAGCCGGAATTGGTTTTTTCCTTTATCGACTGCATGTTCGGCGGAAGCGGAAAACCTTTCGGGCGCTTGCGGGAGTTTACACTCATCGAGCTGAAGGTGATGAAAAAGATCAGCAGCGCCATTTTGCAGGAGCTCGAAAAAGCCTGGGAAGTCATCAGCCCCTCCAAGGTGGTGCTCAAAAAAGTCGAAACCAAACCCGAATTCGTGCACATCTTCGGTGATGCCGAAATGGTTCTGATCGCCAGTTTTACGGTCAAAGCGGAAGAATTCGAAGGGATCATTTACTTTTGCGTATCCTACCTGATGCTCGAGCCCTTGAAGGAAAAACTTTCGGCGAACTACATCCGAGAAAAGGACATCGAACATAAGTGGAGTGCCGAGATCGAGCGTCTGATCCAGGATGCGCAACTGGACGTCGTGGCCGAACTCGGCAGCACAACGCAGCGCGTGCGCGACGTTTTGAATTACAAGCAGGGCGATATTATCAGGCTGCACAGCGGGCCCCAGGATTTCGTCACTTTGAAAGTCAACAGCGTGCCGAAATTCAGGGGATTTCCGGGCATCCGCAAGGGCAGCCGGGCCGTTGAAATCGCCGACAGGCTTGATGACAACAGGGAGTTTGCGAGCTGATGCCGGAAGTTGAGAAAAAAGAAAACGAGATGGATGCCGCACCGGAACCCACACCGCTGACCGAAGCGCCGGACCAGCCGCCGGTTCAGTCCGCCGGGGAGGCCGGAAATGCCGCTGCAGCGTCGACGCCCATCGATTTTATCCTGGACATTCCCTTAGAGATCCGGGTCGAGTTGGGCCGCACCCGCATGGTGATCGATGAACTGCTCAAACTCGGCCAGGGGTCGGTCATCGAGCTGGCCAAAAATGCCGGTGAAAACCTGGAGGTGCTGGCCAACGACCGCTTGATCGCCAAGGGTGAAGTCGTCGTCAGCAAGGAAAAGTACGGCATCCGTTTAACGGAGATTGTCAGTCCCATGGAAAGGGTGGCGAAGCTGAAATGAACCAGGCTCCCGACATGATGGCCGGCAGTCTGCAGATGCTGGCAGCCCTGCTGGTCGTTCTGGCGGCCGTGATCCTGGCGGCCTGGCTGGCGCGGCGTTTTCTCCGGCCAAGGGGCACCAGCGGACAGGGCGGCCTGATGCAGATTGTGGCCAGCCAGTACCTCGGCCCCAAAAAAAGCGTGCTGCTGCTCGAAGTCCCCGGTGCGGTTCTCGTGCTGGGTGTGGCCGGTGACGGCATCCGGCTGCTGGATAAGATCGTCGACCGTCAGCTGTTGGAGCGCATGACGGCAAAAGGCGGAGAAAATCCCTCTCCAGGGTTCATGGCGCAGCTCAGCCGCGTCAAAAAACATATGCAGGCCAGGGGATGATGATGTCTTGCAGGCGGGCCACAGCCGAAGGCAAAAAACAGTTCCACTCCGCCGGACGGTGGCTGATGGGGTTTATGGCCATGGCAGTGCTGCTGACCGGACTGCCGGCCAGTGCCGGCGCCCAGGGACCTGCAGCCACTTTCCCGCTGGTCAGCGTGGGCTACAAATCTGCCGGCAGCCCCGGGGACATGGCGGTTGTGCTGCAGATCTTCGTGCTGCTGACCGTGCTTTCACTGGCGCCGGCGATTCTGATCATGCTGACATCTTTCACCCGCATCGCCATTGTGCTTTCCCTGCTGCGCCAGGCCCTGGGGACCAACCAGATGCCGCCCAACCAGATCGTGCTCGGGTTGGCGCTTTTTCTGACCTTTTTCATCATGGCCCCGGTCTGGCAACAGGTCAACAGCCAGGCTGTACAGCCTTTTTTAAACAAGAAAATCAGCCAGCGGCAGGCACTGGATCACGCTTTAAAGCCCATCCGGCGCTTCATGTACAAGCAGACCCGGCAGAAGGACCTGGCGCTTTTCATAAACCTGGCTAAACTGGCAAAACCCAAGACCATCGCGGACGTGCCCACCACGGTGCTGATTCCGTCTTTCGTGATCAGCGAGCTGAAAACCGCCTTCGAGATCGGCTTTCTGCTCTATATCCCATTTCTGATACTCGACATGGTGGTCGCTTCCGTACTGCTCTCCATGGGGATGATGATGCTGCCGCCGGTGATGATCTCGCTGCCCTTTAAGCTCATGCTCTTTGTGCTGGCGGATGGCTGGTATCTGATCGTCGGTTCGCTGGTCAAGAGTTTCACATGACCGCGGAGGAGAAATCGTGACACCTGAATTTGTCAACAGCTTTCTGTTTTCGGCCATTAAACTGGCCATTCTGCTTTCAGCCCCGGTGCTGCTCTTCGGCCTGGTGGCCGGCGTGCTGGTGAGCATGTTTCAGGCTGCTACGCAGATCAACGAGATGACGCTGGTCTTCATCCCCAAGATGGCGGCCGTGGTGGTTGCCATGCTGATCTTCTTCCCGTGGATGATGCAGCTCATCGTCGGTTTCACCCGGCACCTGATTAACAATATACCATACTACATCCGTTGATAATGGCAGAGCAAATATGATCCGTCTGGGCCTTTCACTGATACAGATTCAGCTTTTCCTGCTGATCTTTCTGCGCGTCACGGCCATCGTGTTCTCGGCCCCGCTGTTCGACAGCCGCAGTATTCCCTTCCTCTTCAAGGTCGGTCTGGCCCTGGCGGCGAGTTTCTTTCTGCTTCCCGTCCTGAAAATCAGCCCCTATTCCTATTTTGACAGCGTTTCTCACCTGGTTATCGGAATTGTCGGTGAAGTCCTGATGGGGCTGGCCATCGGGTTCACCATCCGATTGCTGTTTACCGCCGTTGAGCTGGCCGGGCAGTTGGCCGGCTACCAGATGGGGCTGGCCATTGCCAATGTATTCGACCCGCTGACCAGTTCACAGGTCCCCACGGTGGCACAGCTGGAAAACATCATTGCCATGCTGATTTTCCTGGTGACCAATGCGCACCATCTGGTGCTCAGGGCGATGGTGGAGAGTTTCCGTATCGTCCCGCTGCTGGGTTTCCATTTCACCAAGTCGACGATGGCGCTGCTCTCCAATTTAACGGGAGGGATGTTCGTTACGGCCGTAAAAATCGCAGCACCCGTGATGGTGGCGCTGCTGCTGACCAGCCTGACGCTGGGCCTGGTGGCGCGCGTGGTGCCGCAGATGAATGTCTTTATCGTCGCCATGCCGCTGAAGATTATCATCGGGCTGTTCTTTATCGGCGTTTCACTGCCTTACATGGCGGTTTTTCTGGAGCATGCTTTCGTCGTTCTGGGGAACAGCCTGATGCTGGCTTTCAGAACCATGCAATAGGGTCCTTTGACCATGCCGGAAAAAAACGATCAGGAAAAAACTGAAAAGGCAACCCCCAAGCGGCGGTCGGAAGCCAGGAAAAAGGGCCAGGTGGCCCAGAGCCGGGAGATTCCTTCGGCAGCCATCCTGATCAGCTCAACGGCGGTGTTTTACTTCTGGGGTGCCCGGATGGTGCATCAATTTACCTTTTTCATGCGCACTTTCTATCAGCATATCGGCGAATTCGATGTCCAGCCGAAGGCCCTCGGCGTCTTGTTTTGGCAGCTGACCGAGAGCACTTTTTGGCTGCTGCTGCCGTTACTGGCCGCCATTATGCTGGCCGGTGTCGTCTCCAATATTGCCCAGGTGGGTTTTTTGATCATTGAAGAACCCTTCAGCTTCAAGTTTTCCAAACTCGACCCCATATCCGGATTCAAACGCCTGTTTTCGATCCGTTCCTTTGCCGAACTGGTCAAATCGCTGCTGAAAATGGCTTTTGTGGCAACGGTGGCCTTTGTCATGGTCAAGGGCCAGACGCAGAATATGCCCTCGCTGATGCAGGCCGGTGTGATGCAGGTGCTGTCTTTCTTCGGTAAAGTCGCGCTGCGTCTCTGCGTTTACAGCTGCCTGGCCATGGTGGCCCTGTCGGTGCTCGACTATGCTTTTCAGCGCTGGCAGCACGAAAAGGACCTGCGCATGACCAAGCAGGAGATCAAGGAAGAGTTCAAACAGAGCGAGGGCGACCCCAAGATCAAGGCACGCATCCGCTCCATCCAACGCGAGATGGCCCGTCGGCGCATGATGGACAAGGTTCCCGAGGCTTCGGTGGTGATTACCAACCCCACGCATCTGGCCGTGGCACTGAAGTTCGATGCCGACAGCATGGCGGCACCCAAAGTCGTCGCCAAGGGTGCCGGGCACCTGGCGGAGCGGATCAAAGACATCGCTGCCGCGCACCATGTGCCGGTGGTCGAACAAAAGCCCCTGGCCCGCACACTGTTCAAGGCGGTCGAGATCGATGCTTTCATCCCGGCTGAACTCTACCAGGCCGTGGCGGAAGTCCTGGCTTATGTATACCGCCTCAGAGAGATCGGGGGACGGGCGTGACAAGGGGCATCCGGCATCCGAATTTTTCAACGGGCTCAATCCGCCCGCCGGTCCCGCAGGATTCAAACAGGCATTGTAAACGAAGCAGTAAGGACGTGTAGTCATGGAAGCAGAAAGCGCGATTCCCGGGAAAATGATGATGCTGTCACGCAACACCGACATCATGATGGCGGCAGGTGTCGTCGGTATTCTGGTCGTGATGGTGATACCGCTGCCGTCCATACTGCTGGATCTGCTTTTGTCCTTTAACATCACTTGCTCACTGGTGATCCTGCTGGTCGGCATGTATATCCAAAAGCCCCTGGACCTGTCGTCATTTCCCTCCATTCTGCTGCTGGCCACCTTGTTCCGGCTGTCGCTGAATATTGCCTCCACGCGCATTATTCTGCTGCACGGCAGCGAAGGCCCCATGGCGGCGGGCAAGGTCATTCACGCTTTCGGCAGCTTTGTCGTCGGCGGCAACTATCTGGTCGGCCTGATCGTGTTCGTGATCCTGGTGGTCATCAACTTTGTCGTGATCACCAAAGGTGCGGGCCGCATCGCCGAGGTCGCGGCCCGCTTTACGCTGGATGCCATGCCGGGCAAGCAGATGAGCATCGATGCGGATTTGAACGCCGGCCTGATCAATGACCAGGAAGCCAAGGCGCGGCGGTTGGAGATCGCCAGAGAGGCGGAATATTACGGCGCCATGGACGGCGCCAATAAGTTCGTGCGCGGAGACGCCATCGCCGGCATCCTGATCACCATGGTCAATATTATCGCCGGGCTGCTGATCGGTGTGTTCCAGATGAACATGAGCTTCGCAGATGCCGCCCAGACCTACACGCTGCTGACTGTGGGCGACGGCCTGGTTTCCCAGATTCCGGCATTGGTGATTTCGACATCCGCCGGCATCATCGTCAGCAGGGCCGGCTCCCAGGCCAGTCTCGGCAGTGAGATCAGCGGCCAGCTGACCACTCAGCCGCGCGCCATTGCCATCGCCGGGGCGGTGCTCTTTGTTTTCGGGATTATCCCCGGCCTGCCCACTATCCCGTTTTTTGTGCTGGCCGCCACGGCCGGCATTATCGCGTATTTTCTGTTTCAAAATGAGAAAAAGCGCCGGCAGGAAAGCACGCGGCAGGAAGCCGCCGCCGAAAAAGAGCTGCCGGCACCGGCTGTAAGGCCCCTGCCGCCCCTGGATATGCTGGCGCTGGAAGTGGGTTACGGACTGGTGCCGTTGGTGGACGTTGACCAGAACGGCGAGCTGCTGGAGCGCATAAAGTCCATACGGCGTCAGCTCGTGCAGGATATGGGGATCATCGTGCCGGCGGTGCATATTCAGGACAATATGCAGCTCAAACCGGGGGAATACACCATTTTGCTCAAAGGCAACGAGGTCGCCCGCGGTGAACTGATGGCCAATTACTATCTGGCCATGAACCCGGATGCGACCGGCGAGAATGACATCGACGGCTTGAAAACCCGGGAGCCGACCTACGGCCTGCCGGCGGTCTGGATCCGTGAGAAGGAAAAGGATGCCGCCATCGAAAAGGGCTTCACGGTTGTCGACAATTCGACGGTCCTGATCACACACCTCACGGATGTCATCAAACGGCATGCCCATGAACTCATCGGACGGCAGGACGTGCAGCAGCTCCTGGACAACCTGACGGAGTCCCACCCCAAGGTTGTCGAGGAACTGGTGCCCAATCTGCTTTCGCTGGGCGCGGTCGTCAAAGTGCTGCAGAACCTGCTCAGGGAACAGGTCCCCATTCGCGATCTGCTGACAATTTTAGAAACGCTGGCGGACTGGAGCCCGTTGACCAAGGATACAGATTTGCTTACCGAGTATGTCCGCCAGGCGATGTCCAGAACGATCAGCCGGATGTACCAGTCCCCTGAGGGGAAAATTACGGCACTGACCGTCGGTCCGGACCTGGAAAGCCGCATTGCCGACGCCGTGCAGCAGTCGGATCACGGGCAGTACCTGAGCATCGAGCCGGATTTCGCCCAGAAAGTAATGAGTAGCCTGGCCGGTCAACTGGAAAAGTTTCAGGCCCTGAGCCTGCAGCCGGTAATTCTGTGCGCCGCGCGCATCCGTCCCCATTTCAAGAAACTGGCCGATCGCTTTATCCCCAACCTGGTGGTGCTTTCCTACAATGAGATCGCTGGTGATACAACGGTACAATCCATAGGTGTTTTAGGACTGCCCGATGCATATTAAAAGATTTGAAGCCGACACGATGAACCAGGCCCTGCTGCAGATCAAGCGGGAGTTCGGTCCCGATGCGGTTATCCTCTCGGCCCGCAGCATCAAAAAGGGGCTTTTGGGAAGCCTCAAAAGGGCCCGCGTGGAAGTCACCGCGGCAACCGATCATGTGGCCGAAGACGCGCGTATGGGATTCTTTTTGCCCCAGGAAAACACCCTGGAAAAAGATTCCGTCTATTTGAAAGCCGGCACTGCCGGATGCCACCGCAACAGCGGGGGGCAGTCGTACTACAGCCGCTATGAGCGCGCGCCCGAACCGGCAACGGGCGGGGCCGACCGAAAAAGCACTTTTACACCGTCAGATGCTCCGGCGCAGGATTCGCCATTAAAAGAGCACCTTCTGCGGCAGGGCGTCGACAGCCGCTATGCATCTGAGTTCGCAAGGGAAATCGACTTGTTTGAAGTGGAAACAAACGATCCCGGCCTGCAGAAGCGGATATGTGCGCAGTTGGCTTTGATGGGGCTTTGCTGCGAGAAAATCAAAATCAAAAGCCAGGCCTCCAGCGTGGTGGCCCTGATTGGGCCGGCCGGTGTCGGCAAGACCACCACCACAGCCAAACTGGCGGCGCTGGCCGGCCGCCGCCTGGGTGTGGCGCAGGTGGGTGTGATCGCCATCGACAACTCTACCAATGGTGCCGGGCGCCAGATTCTGCCGTACACCGCGCTTGCAGGAATCGATGCCCGTGTCGTCAGCACGCCGCGCGCCTTTGCCGCGGCGCTGTCGGATTACAGAAAGATGCCTCTGGTGCTGGTGGATACAGCCGGCGTCAATCCGGCCAAGCAGGAGCAGGTGGCGCACCTGCGGAAATTTTTTGAGAGCGGTCGGCGAAGCCCGGAAGTTCATCTGCTGTTGTCGGCCGGCTGCAAAGAAGGCGACATGCTGAAAATGGCCGCCGGATTCGAACCGCTGGCATACAGCCGCCTTTTGTTCACCAAATTGGATGAAACCGTAACCCTGGGCAACCTGTTGAACGTCATGATCCGCACGCGCACGCCGGTTTCCTATCTGGCGGACGGCCAGCGGATACCCGAGGACCTGCACATCGCCTCCCACGAGATCCTGGTGGGGCGGATACTGAAACACGCCCCCCCATCTGGGTACCACGCGGCGGAGCCGCCGCCTGCCGCCGGCCCCGGGAGCATGCGGGCGGTGCGGAGGAGACGGTAATGGCGCTCAGGCGGCAGGGCCCGGAACGGCAGCCGGCCGCACCACAGCTGTTACGGCCGGACCGGGTGCACCATGCATCCGCAGGGCCGCTGCCGGCATAGTGGACGCAGCCATTTTTCCCCGGTTGCGCGGATGCAGCGGGAGAGAACATCGACAAGGAGCGTAATGAAAAAACAAAAACGCGGTCAAGTCATTCACCTGCACGACAAAGCAGTCGGCAGATCCGGACGGACGCAGCCCGTCAACGGTGCCGTCCCGGTGCCGAAAACACGCATCATCACCATTACCAGCGGCAAGGGCGGTGTGGGGAAAACCAACATCGTGGCCAATCTGGGGATCAGCTTAAGCCAGCTCGGGCAGAAAGTCATGATCCTGGATGCGGATCTGGGGCTCGGCAACCTCGATATTCTGCTGGGGCTGGCGCCCAAGTACAATTTCTCACATTTTTTGAGTGGCGCCAGGCCGCTGGCAGAAGTGCTCGTCAGTGGCCCGGAGAATATCCAGATTCTGCCGGCGGCATCGGGTATCGACGAGTTGACGGCGCTGAATACGGAGCAGAAAAGCCGCATATTCCGGGCGCTGGACAGTTTGATCGCGCCGCTTGATTTCCTGCTTATCGACACGGCGGCGGGAATTTCCTCCAATGTCACCTATTTTGCCGCCGCTGCCCACGAGATCGTGGTGGTGGTTTCCCCGGAGCCCACATCCATCACCGATGCCTACGCCCTGATCAAGATTCTCTCGGTGAAACACGCTGCGCGGCGATTCAAGCTGCTGGTGAACATGGCTGCCGACAGCCGGGAATCCACGGATGTTTTCCGCCAGCTGACCATGGTCACCGACAGGTTTCTGGACGTTGCAATCGAGTATATCGGCTTTGTGAAGTACGATCGGAATGTCATTTCCGGTGTAAAAAAACAGAAAGCAGTCCGGCAGCTGCATCCCGATACGGATGCCAGCCGCTGTCTGGTTTCTCTGGCCAAAAAACTGTCCCGGGAGACAATGCCCGTACCGCCAGACGGGCGCGTATTCTCTTTTTGGGAGAAAATTTCCCGCGACAAAACCGACAAGTGAGAGCTTATACCATGAGTTATTCAGCCATGCCCCAGAAAAATCCATACAGGGACGACCTGGACGAGCGCAACCGGATTGTCACCGAATATCTGCCGCTGGTCCACCGCATCGCGCATCGCTTTTCGGCGCATCTGCCCGCCAGTGTAGAGCCCGAGGACCTGATTCATGCCGGGGTGATCGGCCTGATTCAGGCCGTCGAGCGCTACGATCCCGAACGTGATGTCAAGCTGATGACTTTTGCCACTTTCCGCATCCGGGGCGCGATTTTGAGCGAACTGCGATCCCGTGACATCCTTTCGCGTTCGAGCCGCAAGAAGGTTCGTGAACTGGAGCAGGCCTATATCCGCCTGGAGCGTCGGCTGGGACGCGAAGCCAAGGATGCCGAGGTTGCCCAGGAATTGGGCATGAGCCTGGCACAGGTCCGTCAGACCAAGAAGATCGCCAGCATTTCATTTGTCAGTCTGGATGAAATCGGGTGCTCTTCAAAAAAGGACCGACGCAAACTGATGACCTACCTGGCCAACAACGACCGCAACGACGCCTTGAACATGACCAAGCTCAAAGAGCTGAAATCCTTTGTGGCCAAGGCCGTGGAAAGCCTCCCGGAAAAGCAGAAACTGGTGATGTCCCTTTACTATCAGGATGAGCTGACCATGAAGGAAGTCGGGGATGTGATGGGGTTGACCGAATCCCGGATTTCCCAGATTCACAGCGAGGCGGTCATCAATATCCGCAAGAAACTGCGCAAAAGCGGTTTACTCGATGGGGATTGAGTCCTTTTCGCGGGACGGCGGCTAGGTAAAAGGCGCCTTTTCCGGAAAATTTTTCCCGGCGGGGGTTTTGCCCGAGAAAGGCAGGGGCTGTTTTGGTCTGCAAATACGGTAAGATAAAGTGGCACTCACCTGGATCTAACTGGTATGGTTATTGCTAAGACTTTGGAGCGGATGGCGGTAACAGCGGATCGGAGAAAATAGATGAGCGATACACTCAACAGTCTGGTGCCCGGCGCCATGATCTATGAAATGAAGCTGGCGACACTGGCCAACAACCTGGCCAATGCCGGAACGGCCGGTTACAAGGGATCGGGCGTTTTCCAGCTGACATCTTTGCCGGAGTCGGATCCGGCCGGCTATACGCAGCAGGTCACGGCGGCCCGCCTGTCGAACCAGGCGACCGCCACGCTGCCGGCCGGCACTTACACCGATTTTTCGCCGGGACCGGTTACCACCACGGGCAATCCGCTGGACCTGTACATCGACGGCAAGGGTTTTTTCACCGTCAAGACCCCTGCCGGGACGCGCTATACCCGTAACGGCAAGTTTGCAATCAACGGTGACGAGGTGCTGGTGACCCAGCAGGGGTACCCGGTGATGGGGGACGGCGGCGAAATTACGGTATCCGGCAGCCGGGTGGACGTGGATTCGGACGGCAATGTCATCGTCGACGGTGCCCAGGTGGGAACGCTCAAAATCGCCGCTTTTCAGGACCCGGGCAAATTGATCAAATCCGGCGGTTCGCTCTTTGCCGCCGATGGCGGTGCCGCTGCGGGCACGCCGGAAGAAATACATATCCAGCAGGGCGCCTACGAAGGCGCCAACATCGCGCCGGTGCGCATGATGACCGAGATGATCGAGGTGCTGCGGGGTTATGAAAGCTACCAGAAGGTCATCCGGACGCTGGATGCCGTTGAATCCAAGGCCGTAAACGATGTCGGCCGGCTGAGATGATTTCACCCCGGCGGATTTGCGCCGGCTTTACGAAGGAGAGGCAGAGATGAACAGGACGTTATCCATTGCCGCATCCGGCATGCAGTCCCAGGCGTTGAACGTGGATGTGATCTCCAACAACCTGGCCAATCTGAACACCAATGGCTTCAAACGCAGCCGGGCCGATTTCCAGGATCTCATCTATCAGACCCTGCGGCCGGCGGGTGTGTCGTCCGCCGAGGGAACACAGGTGCCCACCGGCATCCAGCTGGGTCAGGGGACCCGTCCGGTTTCCACGCAGAAAATCTTCCTGCAGGGAAGCTTTCAGCAGACCCAGAACAATCTCGATATGGCCATCGAGGGGGAAGGCTTCTTCCAGGTGCTGCTGCCCAACGGTGACAAGGCCTATACCCGCGACGGGGCCTTCAAGCTCGACAGCGAGGGCAAGGTGGTCAACGCCGACGGTTATCCCCTGGAGCCGGAAATCGTTATCCCGTCCGACGCCCTTTCGGTGTCCATCGGCACCGACGGAACGATTTCGGTGGTGCAGGAGGGATCGGTGGAACCGGCGGAAGTGGGCAGCATCGAACTGGCCAAATTCGTCAACCCGGCGGGACTCAGCTCCACGGGCCGTAACCTGTTCAAGGAGACCGCGGCCTCCGGCAGCCCCACCACCGCGGCTCCCGGCGAAGAGGGCCTGGGAACGATCGCGCAGGGCTACCTGGAAATGTCCAACGTCAGCGTGGTCGAGGAAATGGTCAAAATGATCGCCGCCCAACGGGCTTACGAAATCAACAGCAAGGCGGTTAAAACGGCGGACGAAATGCTGGAGATCGCCAATAACCTGAAACGGTAGGCCCTGTCGGCACGGGCCTTCGGTCATGCCTGCGGGCAACCGATAGCAACAAGACCCACAGCGGGCACGAAGATGCAGGTGGTGGAAGTGGAAATAAAGGTGCAGGCGATGGCATACAGGCGAATGCTCAAGAGTTGGATGGTACTGGCCGGTATTTTCTTGCTGCAGGTGCCGGCAACGGCGGTACGCGCCGAAATGCCGGTGCAGGTGAAAGTCGCCCGGCAGGCGACGGTGACAGGGGACATGATCCGGCTGGGCGATATTGCGGCAATCTCGCACCCCGATGCCCGGCGCTGTTCGGTGCTGAAGGGCGTGGTGATCGGCAGGGCGCCTCTGGCGGGAAGCTCGCGGGTGCTGGACCGCGGACTGGTGCGCATGCGTCTCAGGCAGCACGGTGTGGACCTGGCGCGGATACAGCTGGAAATGCCGTTCAAAATAACCGTTGTGAGGGCCGCGCAGACCGTGACGGCCGAGCGTATCCGGGAAGCGGTGCGCGATTTTTTCAGGCGCCGGATCGCGCCGCGTATCGGCCGCGCCCGGCTTCGCAAAGTGAATGCCGGGGATAAAGTAACGGTCCCCGGCGGTCTTCTGGCCCTGCACGTAATTCCCCTTCGTCCCCGAAAACTTATCGGCAATGTGCCGCTGGCCGTTGAAGTCTACGTCAACGGGCGTTTGCAGAAAAAGGTGTTTGCTTCGGTGGTTGTCGAGAGCATTGTCGATGCCGTGGTGGCCCGGCACATGCTGAAGAGGAGCCGCCTGATTACTGAAGCCGACGTGATGCTGAAGCCGCTTGATCGCAGCCGTCTGCCGCGCAATTTCGTGAGCGACCCGCAGGAAGTGCTGGGGAAGAGAACCAAACGCCGCATCCCCGCCGATACGGTGCTGCGGCCGGATCTGGTCGACCTGCCCTGCCTGATCCGCCGTCGGGACGTGGTGACCATTATTGCCCGTGCGGACGGCCTGGAAATCAGCACGTTGGGGGAGGCCCGGCAGCGGGGAAGACTGGGCGACCGTATCCGGGTCGTCAATCTGGATTCGAAGAAGAATGTCTATGGCCGTGTGATGGACAAGAACACGGTCGAAGTGGATTTCTGAAGCACATCGCACCGGACACAGGGGCTGATCCACCATGCGTGGTGCGCCGCGGGTGCGTTTCAAAGGAGACCGTCAGCATGCAGAAAGACAGGACGCCGGATGGACATCGAACGATAGCCGACAGGATGAAAAATGTGCTGCTGGCCGCCGTTTTCCTGGCGGCGGCCAGCGGATGCGCCCTGCCCACCGCCAGCCGGGATTCCCAGGCCCAGCGGATGCTGATGGACGACGGTGCCGTCAAGGAGGTCCAGGCACCCAGTGTCCGGCAGGAAGGCTCCCTGTGGGATGAAAATGGCTCTATGAACCTGCTTTTCGTCAATCCCAAGGCCAGCCGAATCGGTGATATCGTGACCGTCAAGATCGTCGAGTCCTCGAAGGCCACCAACAAGGCGACGACAAACACCAAACGCGCCTCTTCCGTGTCCGCACAGGTGGAAAAATTTCTGGGGCTGGAGACGAAGTACCCCACAGCCAACCATCCCCACTGGAATCCCTTCGGGGAGATCAAAGGAGGGCTGACCAGCGATTTCAAGGGGGAAGGGGACACCACCCGCAGCGGCAACTTGACCGCCCAGATCACGGCCCGCGTGACGGAGGTGCTGCCCAGCGGCAACCTGCGCATCCGGGGATATCGTGAAGTGCTGATCAACAACGAAGCCCAGCTGATCACCCTGACGGGCATCATCCGCCCGCGGGACATTTCACCGGACAATGTGGTGCTTTCCAGCGCCATTGCCGATGCCCGGATTACCTACAACGGTGTGGGTATCGTCGCCGACCGCCAGCGGCCGGGATGGCTGGCGCGCTTTTTCGACGTGATCTGGCCTTTTTGACGGGCGTGAACCCAGTGTTTCATAAAGCGTGCCTGAAAGGCATGCGGGCATACCGGGGGCTGCTTTGGGGCCAATTGCAGGCACTGCCGATACCGGGAAAAGACAGTGGCATTCACCCACGGGGGATGAAAAATGAAAGGCGGTTTTAAAATACGTTTACAGACGTTGGCCGGATCTGTGGGGTTTATCCTCCTGCCGGCCCTGATGCTGAGCCTGTGTATTTCACAGGTGCAGGCCGCACGGATCAAGGATATCACCGAGATCAAGGGGGTCCGCCAGAATCAGCTCATCGGCTACGGCCTGGTGGTCGGTCTGGACGGTACGGGTGACAAGGACAAAACACGCTTTACTTTCCAGTCGCTGGCCAGCATGCTCGAGAAGATGGGCCTGACCGTCAACCCCAAGGACATCCAGGTGAAAAACGTGGCGGCGGTGATGGTCACCGCCAATCTGCCTCCCTTTGCACGTGTCGGTTCGCACCTGGACGTGTTGGTCAGTTCCATCGGGGATGCGGTCAACCTGCAGGGCGGTACGCTGCTCTTCACCCCCATGCGGGCCACCGACGGCAAAATTTACGCCGTGGCGCAGGGCCCGGTGAGCACCGGCGGGTTCCGCCTGGCGGGAACGTCGGCCGGCGTGCAGAAAAACTTTCCGACGGTGGGCCGGGTCATCGAGGGTGCGCTGGTGGAAAAAGAACTGCGCACTGATTTTAAAGACCGCACCAGCCTGACACTGACCCTGCACAATCCCGATTTTACAACCGCCAACCGTGTGGCGCAGGCGATCAACACGTCGCTTTCCGGCGGCGGGCTTGCCAGCACACTGGATGCCGGTACCGTAAAGGTCGCCATTCCCGAGCGCTACCTGGGCAATCCGGTGGGGTTTGTCACGCTCATCGAAGGCCTCAACGTCGTGCCGGACTACCAGGCCAAGATCGTGATCAACGAGAGGACCGGCACCGTGGTGATTGGGGAAAATGTCCGGATTTCGACGGTGGCCATTTCCCACGGCAACCTGAGCCTGCAGGTCAACGAACGACCCGAGGTCAGCCAACCGCTGCCGTTTTCGCGGGGAGGCCGGACCGCGGTGCTGCCGCGCACCGACGTATCGGCCACCGAAGAGAAATCGCCGCTGTTTCTGGTCAAACACACTGTGAGCATCGGTGACCTGGTCCGCGGGTTGAATGCGCTGGGCGTGTCGCCGCGGGATCTGATCTCCATTTTCCAGGCCCTTAAGGCGGCCGGTGCACTGCAGGCCGAACTGGAGATTATCTGATGCACGCTGCCGTTTCCCTCCCGGTGCCGACCCCACCCTCGCCCACGGCGCAGGATCGCCTGCGGCAAGCAGCGCAGCGCATTGAAAATGCCCGCCAAACCTCCGGAGCGCAGCGCAAAGGTGAGCTGCGCAAGGCCGCACAGGAAATGGAAGCGCTTTTTATCCAGATGCTCTTAAAACAGATGCGCGCCACCATTCCCGGCAGTGGAACCCAGGATGCCGGTCTCGGAAAGGGCATTTACACCTCCCTGTTCGATATGCGGCTCTCGGTGGAACTGGCGCAGCACGGCGGCATCGGCCTGTCTGACATGATTTATAAACACCTTGAAGGTCTGCGGGCTTACGATATCCCGCAGAATCCGCACAAATGAGGTTTTGTCTAAAGATCCGGCGGGAGTTGACCGATACACCTTTTGGAGGCAAAAAAAGGTCGGCACACAGTGGAAAACCGGTCTGTCCGAAGAGGCGGGCAGCGTCACGCACGGTGCACCGGGCGGTTTACGACACGCTCGCGGGTTTTTCAGCCTTGCTGCCGGTCGGATATCGGTCAATTTCGAGGAGGATCGGGAAATGAAAATCAGCGGTAAAGATCCATCCGTCAGCCTGGAAAACTACCTGAAACAGATCAGGGGGAGCCAGGCCGGAGGGCAAAAACAAGCGGAATCTGCGACAGGCAAACCCGCGGGACAGGTCCTTGGTGAGGATAAAGTGGTGCTTTCATCCAAGTCGAAACAGATGGCGGGTGCCAGTAAAGTTTCGGCACCGGCGCCCGGCGAAAATACTCAGAAGGTGTCCCGGCTGCGGCTGCAGGTTGCCAACGGCACCTATCAGGTGGATGGCCAGAAGGTGGCCTCCAAAATGATCGAGGAGGCCCTGCTCAACGAACTGCTTTGATTTTTAGACACAACTTCCGGTTTCAGCGGCGCGAGCCGGTGGGCATATCGGATGATTCTCCCCGTCAACCGGATTTCAAGGGGCGGAACCGGGGAAGCGTTGCGGCAGCTGTCGTAAATTGCAGATGATGCCTTAGGGAAACAGGGCGAATTGAACTGCGGGCGGGGGAAGACATGCGACGGTTTAGAATCGCCGCCGCAAAGGAGGGCTATGCAGCATTTACTGCGCCAGTTTACCAAAACAATGGGCCACGAGGCGGATTTGTACCGGGCTTTGCTGGCGGAACTGGTCCGTGAGCGCCATGCCCTGGCGGCTTCCGATCTGGCCGGCATCCAGGCGGTGGTGGCAACCAAAAAAGAACTGCTGAACGAAATCGACGGGACCGAAAAAAAACGCCTTTCGCTGCAACGGCGGCTGGCTGCGATGCTGGACTGTCCGGTTGACGAACTTTCTTTCGGCCGCCTGCTGGACGGTGTCGGGGGGGCGCTGCAAGGGCAGCTGCAAACGATCCGCTGCGCCATGGAGGAAGTGGTGCCGCGTGTCCGGCATCTGCAGCAGCACAACCGGCTGCTGGTCAAACACGGCCTCAAGCTGGTCAGCAATTCGCTTGATTTCTTCAGTCGGGGGCCTTCTGCCTGCTGTGTCTACCGTGCCAGCGGCAGATTGCATTACGGTACGCACGGCGGCCGGCTGCTTCGCAACAGCATTTGAGCAGGCGCTTTAATCCCCAGAACCCATAAGGACGCTAAGATGACGGCGAGCAGCGACGATGTCCTTGAAACCGTAAGAAATGCACAAGAGAGCCTTGACTCGCTGAGTGTCAGCGACGTGCAGGGCTGGCAGGAACTGGCCGAAACGCTGGCTGCGCTTGAAGAACGATTCGAGGGGCCGCAACGCGAGGCAAGCGCGTTGACGGCGCTGTGCCGGCTCGGGATTATCTGCCTTTGCCGGGAAACATCCGCAGACCGGGTTTCTCTGGTGGACGGCATATACAGCGCCCTGAATGCCTGCGAGATGTTCTTGCAGGCCGATGCCGCCGATGTGGCCGCTTTGCAGAAATCTGTCGCGGCGCTTTCGCAGACCCTGGGTGAAAGCGTGGATGCCGGTGCCGTCGTCAACGGAATCGCCGCCGACCTCATCCAGCTCGAGGCCGGGGATCGGCAGGGCTTAAAGTGCCTGTTCGGTGATATCGGGGCCGTGACATGCTGCGGCATGTTGCCGCCGCCGGCGCATGCCCACCTTGAAAAGGCGCATGCACGGATTGGCCGTTTCCTGTACGACGGCGAAGAAGACGATGCACTTTTCGACGACCTGGGTGAAATCGTGCAAAATGCCCTGGATGCCATGGAGGACCTCCAGCGCGGGATGGAGCCGGCCGGTATGCACAAGGAGGGGCCGGCGGCCGGCGGATCTTCATCCGTGCCGGCTGCGGCGCCGGATGCGGAGCAGGGTGTTGACGGCGACCCGGCCCCGCCAGCAGTGGAAACGGGCACGGCCACCGCCGAAGATTTCATGCCCGCCGACGCCGATCCCGAACTGGTGGGCGAGTTTATCACCGAAGGCAGTGAACTGATCGCCAATGCCGAGGACGCGCTGCTGCAGCTGGAGGTGGACCCCGAAGACTCCGATGCCGTGGGTACGGTGTTTCGGGCCTTTCACACCATCAAGGGCACGGCCGCTTTCATGGAGCTCGACCTGGTTTCCGAGATGGCCCACCACGCAGAGTCCCTGCTCAGCCGTGTGCGCGACGGCGAGATTCGATACAGCGGGGGATACGCCGACCTTTCGCTGAATGCGCTGGATATGCTCAAAGAGCTGATCACCTCCGTGCAGGCGGCGCTGGAGGGCAGCCCGCTGGCCAAACCGGAAGGATACGATCGCCTGCTGCAGGTGCTGGCAAATCCCGAGGCCGCCGGCATATCTGAAAGTGCGGCCGATGTGGAGGCCCCGCGGGTCGGTGATCTGCTCGTGGCCCAGGGCAAGGCCGAACGGGAAGCCGTGGAGGCGGCGGTCGCCGAGCATCGCGGCGAAAAGGCTGGGACGGCCCTGGTCAAGTCCGGCACCGCCAACGCCAGGGACGTGGGTCAGGCCCTGCGCATGCAGAAGCGCATCAACGGCCCCAAAAAGTTCACCGAGTCTTCGGTGCGCGTTTCCACCAGTCGGCTGGACAAGCTCATCGACATGGTCGGCGAGATGGTCATCGCACATTCCATGGTGGCCCAGGACGAACTGGTCGTGCGCGCGGAGAACCACGAGCTGCAGAAAAAAGTGGTGCATACCAGCAAGATCGTGCGTGAACTGCAGGATCTGAGCATGTCCATGCGCATGGTGCCGCTCAAGGCGACGTTCAACAAGATGGCCCGTCTGGTCAGGGATCTGTCGCACAAACAGGGCAAACAGGTCAATCTGGTCACCGAGGGTGAAGATACCGAGATCGACCGCAACCTGGTGGATATCGTCAACGATCCCCTGGTTCACATGGTGCGCAACGCCGTGGACCACGGCATTGAGCCGCCCGAAGTGCGCACCGCCTGTGGCAAACCTCCGGCCGGCACCGTCCGTCTTTTGGCCTATCATTCTGCCGGCAGCGTGGTGGTTGAAATCCGGGACGACGGCAAGGGCCTTGACCGCGACAGGATTCTCGAAAAAGCGCGCCAGCGCGGTCTGGTGGAAGACAGCTGTGCAATGGGCGACCGTGACATTTTCAATCTGATCTTTGAGCCGGGATTTTCCACGGCCGAAACCGTGACCGACGTTTCCGGGCGCGGCGTGGGCATGGATGTGGTCAAGAAAAATATCGAATCGCTCAGGGGGCAGGTCGAGATTCAATCCGAGGCCGGCAGCGGCAGCATTTTCAAGATGCGGCTACCGCTGACGCTGGCCATCATCGACGGCATGGTGGTGGGTGTGGGGCTGCAGAAGTACATCATTCCCACGGTCTCCATCGTGCGCCTGATCAAGCCGGAGGCGCAGAATCTATCCAGCGTTTTTAAACAGGAAAAAATGCTGATGCAAAACGGCCGCCTGATCCCGCTGTTCAGCCTGGCCGAGCTTTACGGCATCGAACGTGACATGGACGTGGCCGAATCTTCGCTGGTCGTGGTGATCGAGGATGACGGCCAGCAGGCCGGACTGGTGATCGAGGAGCTTTTCGGACGGCAGCAGGTGGTCATCAAGACCCTGGGCGAAACCATGCAGCATGTACCCGGCATATCCGGCGGCGCCATTCTGCCCAACGGGCGGGTGGGATTGATCGTGGATGTGGGCGGCGTCATCCGGCTGGCCACCGCTGCCGGGGAAGTCCGCAGTGCCGGCGGAACCGGCGAGGATGCGGTTTGTTACGGGTAGAACAGGGCATGTCGCGGGGCCGGGCGGTGTTTCGCTGCTCTTTCCAGCCGGCTGAACTCAGCGAACAGCAGTTCCAGGATGTCAGTCGCACGGTGCACCGCCTGTGCGGCATCCACCTCAGCCGCAAAAAAAAAGCCCTCGTGCAGGCCCGGCTGGCAAAGCGTATCCGAAAACTTGGCATTGCCGGGTTCGATGAATACTTCGATCTGATCCACAGCCGTCAGGGGGCCCGGGAGCTGGGCTGCATGGTGGATGCGCTGACCACCAACAAGACCAGTTTTTTCCGGGAAGCGGCGCATTTCGACTTTTTAACTGAAAAGATTCTGCCGGCCCTGGAAAAGACCCGTATCCGCTTCTGGAGCGCGGCCTGCTCATCGGGCCAGGAGCCGGTGTCGATGGCCATTGCCACGCGGGAACACCTGCCCGGCATAAACAACCGGGACGTCCGTATCCTGGCGACCGATATTTCAGTGCAGATGCTCGCAAAAGCCCGCCAGGGGCGCTATCCGGCCTGTGAAATGGACGGGCTGCCGCCGGCGATACGGCGCCGGTATTTCAGACCGGTGGCCGGACAGGAGGATGCTCAGCAGATATTTTCCGTCAGGCCTGAAATCCGTGCGATGATCCACTATGCACAGCTGAATTTGATGCATCCGTGGCCCATGCAGGGGCCATTCGATGTCATTTTCTGCCGTAACGTGATGATCTATTTCAAGCGTGAAACCCAGCAGCAACTGATCGATCGTTTTTGGGACTACCTGGTGCCCGGCGGCTACCTTTTCGTCGGCCATTCGGAAGGGCTGTCCGGCATTTCGCATCAGTTCCGGTACATTTGCCCGGCGACCTATCGCAAGTGATCCGGGCCTGACGGCAAAGATGGCCGCAGGTATCCGGCATGAAAGTTTGCCTTTATGAAACAAATCGTGGCAGTGGGAGACATGAAGGTCGGTACAAACGGGGATATTCTCGTTACCCATGCGCTGGGAAGCTGCCTGGGCCTGATCATCTATGATCCTGAAGCAAAGGTGGGTGGGATGCTGCACGCCATGCTTCCGCTGTCCAAGATCAACCCTCAGAAAGCCGAGGCCAACCCCTATATGTTCGTCGACAAAGGGGTTCCGCTGCTGTTTAAAGCAGTTTACGGGCTCGGCGGCCAGAAACAGCGCATGGTGGTCAAGGCCGCTGGCTGCGGAAGCCCGCTGGGGAAAAATGCCATGTTCAAAATTGGTGAACGGAACTACACGGTTTTGAAGAAACTGCTCTGGAAAAACAGCATTATCCTCGAAGCCGAGGATATCGGAGGAACGGCCAGCCGGACGGTCAGTCTGGACCTTTCCACCGGCCAGACGCTCGTTAAAATCAGGGAAGAGAGCAAGGTACTGTGACACGTTCCCCAAAGAAAAAGATTGCGCGCGAAATCGCATCGTTTCCCAGCATTCCGCAGGCAGCCGCCAAGATCCTGGCCATGCTGGATAACCCCAACACGTCTGCCGAAGAGATCGGTGCGGTTTTACGATACGATGCCGGCCTGACCGCCAATATCTTGAAACTGACCAACTCGTCCTACTTCGGCCTGCCGAGCAAAGTTGCGTCGGTCAGACAGGCCCTGGTCCTTTTAGGCTGGAAAAAACTGGCCCACCTGATCATGACGGCCTGCGTATCGGCCGTTATGGACAAAGCGGTCCCGGGCTACGGCCTGCCCATGGGAGAACTGTGGCGGCATTCGATTGCCGTTTCCGTGGTTGCCGAAGGCCTGGCAAAGGAACTGGAAATGACGGGCGTGGACGAGATCTTTACCGCCGCCCTGCTGCACGATGTGGGTAAGCTGGTGCTGGGTGCCTTTATCAAGGCGGAGACGGACAGTGTGGATGCGACGGCCGACCGGGGGATCTCCTTCGAAAAAGTCGAACGCGAAGTCTTCGGCACCGACCATGCCGAGATCGGCGCCCGGATCCTGCAGAACTGGTCCTTCCCCGAACAGATCATTTCCGCTGTGCGCTGGCACCACGAACCGGACGGGGCGCCGGTGAGCAACCCCCTGATTGATATTGTACATGTCGCCAACGTGCTGTGCCTGATGATCGGCATGGGTGTCGGGCGTGAAGGGCTGCAGTATCATCTCTCTGATGGCGCGGTGCAGCGGATCGGCTTGAAGGAAGGACAACTGGAATGGGTGGCCGCCAATGCGGTGAGCTGGGTTGAGGAAATCCTGCTGAGCTTTGCGACCCAATTTGAATAGGACCTTTTCGCGGAGTCTTTTATGGCAGTCAATCTTTTGATCGTAGACGACAGCAGCGTCATGCGTTCCATGATTGCAAAGACCGTTGCAATGAGCGGCCTTAAGGTTGGTGAGATCCATCAGGCCGCCAACGGACAGGAAGGGCTCGAACAACTCGGCAACCACTGGATCGACCTTGTCCTGGTGGACATCAACATGCCGGTCATGAACGGTGAAGAGATGATCCGGCAAATGAAGCAGGACCCGGCATTGAGAGATACGCCCATCATCGTGGTGTCCACCGAAGGCAGCAGCCAGCGTATCGACAATTTGCTGGGACAGGGGGTCAAGTTTATCCACAAGCCCTTTTCACCGGAGCTTTTTCGGGACACGGTAAAGACGCTGATTGGAGAAGGGGTTATCAATGAAGACCAGGATCCATAACCTGCTCGCACAGGTGGCCACGGAAACATTCGAAAAACTGGCCTTCCTGTTTGCCATGGTCGATACGGAACAGGGGGAAGTGCCGCCCCAAGCGGTCAGCCGCGTGGCGGTGACGTTCAGGGGCCCCTTTGCGGGCCGGTTGCTGATCAAGCTCGCGCAGGAGCTGCTGCCGGAGCTGGCCGCCAACATGCTGGGAAGCGACGAAACGTCGCAGGTGACTTTAGAGCAGCAGTGCGATGCCCTGAAAGAGACGGCGAATGTGATCTGCGGCAATCTGTTGCCGAAAATCGGCGGCAGCCAGGCGATATTCGAAATTGACGCCCCCCGCATGCTGGCTGAGGGGGAACCCGACAAGGCAGCCGAATTTCCCGTTGCCCTGTCAACGGCACGGCTCAGTGTCGAAGACACCTGTTGTGACGTTCTGCTGTTCGTTGACGGGCCGTTGGCCGAAAATGGCGGGAAAGGGTAGGCCGGCATGTCCGGAAAAGCGCATAGGACCATCAATCTTTTGATCGTGGACGATTCGGCGGTGGTGCGCAAAGTGCTGTCCGAAGAGCTTTCGCGTTATGCCGACATCAATATCGTAGGTACGGCCGTGGATCCCTATGTGGCACGCGACAAGATCGTCAAACTGCAGCCCGATGTCCTGACCCTGGACATCGAGATGCCGCGCATGGACGGGCTTTCCTTTCTGGCCAAGCTGATGAGGCACTATCCCATGCCGGTGGTGGTGTTGAGCTCGCTGACGCCGGAAAACAGTGAAACCGCGCTGAAGGCCCTGGACATGGGAGCGGTCGAGGTGCTGTGCAAACCGGGTTCCTCCTTTTCGGTCGAAGACGTCGCCCGGGATATCGTACGTGCGGTGCGGGCGGCGGCCGGGGCCGCCGTGCATGCCTGCCCGGCCCCTGTGCCGGGGCAGGGCCGGAGCGAACCACTGGACATCCGGCTAGTCCATACTACCCGCAAGGTCGTCGCCATAGGCGCTTCCACCGGCGGGACGCGTGCCCTGGAATGCGTGTTGAAGCGGTTCCCGGCGTCTATGGACGGCGTGGTGGTTGTGCAGCACATGCCGGCAAAATTCACCGCTGCCTTTGCCGGGCGGCTGAATGGCGTCTGCAGCCTGCAGGTGCGCGAAGCGGCCCACAATGATCGTGTGGTTCCCGGCCGGGTTCTGCTGGCACCGGGAAACCGGCACATGCTGCTGGCCCGCGAGGGCGGTGATTATGTCGTGAAGCTGAAAGACGGGCCCAGGGTGCACTACCAGCGTCCCAGTGTGGACGTGCTCTTCAAATCGGTGGCCCGGCACGCCGGCAAAAACGCCGTGGGCGTGCTTCTGACGGGTATGGGCTCTGACGGTGCCGACGGGCTGCTGGCCATGCACCGCCAAGGAGCACACACCCTGGCCCAGGATGAACAGTCGTGCGTGGTCTTCGGCATGCCCAGGGCCGCGCTTGCGCTGGGCGCCGTAGACCGCGTGGTGCCGCTGGACCAGGTTCCGTCGGCCGTGGTGCATCACCTGCAAGAGGAAGCTGCTGCGGCCTGAAGGCTGCAGAAAGGAATGTCATGTCCAGCCTGTTTAATATTTTGGGTATTGGCAGGAGCGCGCTTCAGGTCCAGCAGACCGGGATTTCGGTAACGGGCCACAATATCGCCAACGTCAACACGCCCGGATACTCGCGCCAGCGGGTCGATTTGACCAGCGGTGAACCGGTCGCGGCAACGCCGGGCCAGATGGGCGGCGGCGTGCAGGCCGTTTCCGTCCAGCGCATGCACGACCGCTTTCTGGGCGCCCAGATCGATGGGCAGAGCCAGGAGCTGGGCAAGTGGGAGGCCGAGAAAAGCGGCCTCGAACGCCTGCAGATTATCTTTGACGAGACCGGCGAAACCGGGCTGAACCACAATCTGCAGGAATTCTGGCACGCCTGGCAGGATCTGGCCAACAATCCCGGCGGGTCCGTGGAAAGGTCGCAGCTGGTCTCCAAGAGCCAGGCGCTGAGCGACCGCTTTCAGCAGATGTCCGCTGCTGTGACAGACGTGCAGAGCGACCTGGACACGCAGATCGGCCAGGCGGTCAGCGACATCAACGACAAGGCCGGCCAGATCGCCGCGCTCAACCGCCGTATCCGCCAGGCGGAGAACATGGGTCAGGCGCCCAATGACCTGAAAGACCGGCGCGATCAGCTGGTGAAGGAGCTTTCATCGCTGGCCAATGTGAGTGCCAGTGAAAGCGGCCCGGTGGTCAACATCAGCATCGACGGCCATGCCCTGGTCGACGATGAAACGGCCTACGCGCTTTCGTACACGAACCCCGATTTCAGCATCCAGACCTCCGGCGGGCCGGCGGTCATTGCCGCTTCGGCCATCACCTCGGGAAAGGTGGGCGGCTATCTGGCCGCCAAGACCGATGGCCAGGACTATCTCGCACGCCTGAACGATCTGGCCGCCGGAATCATCGATAACGTGAACACGCTGCATGCCGGCGGGCAGGGGCTCGATCACTCCACGGGCCTTGATTTCTTTGCCGCCGGCTCCACTTCGGCCGCGAACATCGCCGTCAACCCGGCCATTGTCAGTGATCCCTCCAAGATCGCGGCGGCCGGCGCGGCGGAGGACGTGCCCGGCGGTGCGGCCAATGCCATGGCCATCGGCAACCTGGAATTCCAGGACCTGATGAACGGCAACACGGCCACTTTCGGCGCTTACTACGCATCGCTGGTGGGCGACGTGGCCGGCAGCGCCAAAACGGCCGCGGACCAGTTCGACCAGAACACGTCGGTGATGAACCAGCTCGAAAGCTACCGGGACGAGGTATCCGGAGTGTCCATCGACGAGGAGATGGTCAACCTGGTGCAGTTCCAGCATGCCTATGCGGCGGCGGCCAAGCTGATCAGCGCAACGGATGAAATGCTCGACGTGCTGATGAATATGGGATAATCGCAAAGAGGGGAAATCATGCGCATCAGTGAGAACATGCTGATCGACAGCATGCGCGGCAGCCTGGCCGCGAACCGTGAACAGTTGGTCGATGCCCAGAACACCCTGGCTTCCGGCAAACGCCTGAACCGGCCGTCGGACGATCCGGCGGCCGCCGAGCAGATCCTCGGGTTCAGGGGGCAGATCGCCTCGCTGGCCCAGTACCGCCGCAATATCCAGAAGGGAAGCGCCCGCATGGCGGTCACCGACGCGAGTCTGGAAAGCGTGCGTGGGCTGTTGCAGGATGCCCGCAATCTGGCCCAGGAACAAAGCGGCGGCACTTTTGACGATCAGACCCGTGCAGCGGCGCTTGAAGCCGCCCGGCACATCTATGACCAGGTCATGGACATGGCCAACAGCCGATACGGCGATCAGTATCTTTTCGGCGGGCACCGCAGCGATGGGCCGCCGGCCAGCCGGGATGATGCCTACAATGCCACCTGGTCGGGAGACGAAGGGGATGTGCGCATCGCCATCGGCGCCAACACCAGCGTCAGCTTGAACAGCGGCGGCCGGAATCCTTTCCGAAACGCCGACGGCACGCTGGTTTTCGATACCCTGAAAAACGTCATCGACGGTCTTGCGGGCGGGGATGCCGCCTTGGTCGCGGCCCAGGTCGGGACGCTGGACCAGGCGGTGGAGCGGATAAAAGCCGTCCAGGGAGCCGATGCGATCGTGGCCGAGCGGCTGGCCGCCACCGACACCCAGTGGCAGCACTTGCAGAATCACTATGAGAGCCTGCTGGCAGACACCGAAAATGCCGACATGAACCAGGCGGCCGTCGATCTGATGACGCGGCAGACGGCCTATGAAGCCGCCCTTACAGCCACATCCCGGGTCGTCGGCCAGAGCCTGCTCGACTTTCTGAAATGATCTGTCGCCTGTAACCCCCGTTTACGGGAACCTTTAACCCAAACAACTCCGGTATCCAATGCGACGATCGGCACTGATCAGCCTGTTGATTTTCACTTTCGCCGCCAATGCCTGGTGTCTGAGCGCAAAAGAGATGCAGAAACTTCACCGTGCCGGCATCGGCGGCGCGCTGCTGCAGACGATCATCCGTGAAAAGACCGTCGAGACCCAGTCCCTGACCGTTGACGAGCTGGTCGCTTTGAAAAAGAGCGGCCTCAGTGATGATCAGTTGCAGGCCCTGGTCATTGAAAAATCGTTTCTGCGCAACCGGCCGGCGACTCACTACGGCGAGGATTTGAGAAGCGTGAAAGCGCTGACAATACGGGATATTGAACGTCTCAAGGCCCAGGGGGTCAGTGATGAGATTATCCGCGACCTGATCATCGCCAGCATCCGCAACGCCGGTGAAGATCAGCGTCGGCACGCCTGGCGCATGCTCGACAATTTGCATCTCTGGATCCGCTGACGGCACGGCCGAACTGCCAGGCGCCTCCAGGGGGCCGGCGGCGGCTCACACCCCCCAGAACTGGGTGGGTACCAGGTCGACGATGCGCGGAAAATCCGACAGCGCAATGCCCAGTTTGCCGAGGCACCAGCCGAGGCGTGTGGAGTGCTGGCCGCCGAGTTTAAGGCCGGCGTGAAAACTGGACATCAGGTTGTCGGCCAGGTGGATGAGAATCACCAGCAAAGCGCTGTCCGTAGGTGCTTCCAGCTGGTGGTGGAACGCAATGACATCGGTCAGGGAGGCGGGAAAAGACCAGCGGCGGGCCAGTTCCAGGCCGACCTGGGCATGATCGGTGCCGAAAATCTCCTGCTCGAGCGCAAGAAAGTCGTTTTGCTGCTGCAGCCGCCGGTAGAAGAGCGGCAGCGCAGAGGCCACGAACTGATCGAGCACGACCTTGCCGATGTCGTGCAGCAAGCCGGCCGAGTACGCCACGGACGGTGCCACATGGCCGGTCAGCTGGGCAATGCGCTCGGCGGCCAGCGCCGTTCCCAGCGAGTGCGAAAACAGGCCGCCCTTGCACAGTGAGTAACCCATGATGCAGTGGCTGAAAAAATCCTCGATCAGGGCGGAGATGACCAGCTTGGCAAAGAGGTTGCGCCCCAGCATGACCAGCGCGTGGTCCACGGATTCGATGCGCCGGCCGCGGTTGTAGAGGCTTGAATTGCAGAGCTGCAGGGTCCTGGCGGCGATCACCTGGTCCTGGCGCACACGGTCGGCAATCTCCTGGATATCGTAGGTCTCCGATTCCATGATGTTCAGGATTTCCAGCGCCATTTGGGGGATGGGCTGCAGCGCGTCGATGGCCGCCTGGATATCCCTGGCTGTCGGCTGTTGGGCCAGGGTCTCGGCGGGCGGATCGTCGAACCCGGTGGGGTCGATGGTCGTCTCCCATTGCTGGGTATCCAGGCTCAGGCGGCAGGTGAAGTAGCCGCTGGTTTCGGCCTTATTGACGGGGATCCCCTCGTCGCTGAGAAACTGCCTGACGGCGGCTTCCGTGCGGCCGCCGATGTTGAGGGAAAGGTCCATTTCCGCCAACGGCCGTACCAGGGCGCCACCGGCGACACAGGCCTGCAGGTCCTGGCGCGAGGCGCCGGCCTGGGCCAGTGCGCGCAGAAAGACCGGCAGCGCGGTGGATGCGTATTTCAGTTCATCCTCCACCCGTTCTTTGGAGGGCGGCTCGGGCAGCAGCACGTGCAAGAGTCCGCCGACTTCCTGCTGCGGGTCGTAAAGCGCGATGCCGACGCAACTGGAGAGGTAGGCCTCCAGGATCATGGGCTGGTGCTCGCTGATGATGAAAGTGCCGGCGGAAACGTGGTGGCGCTGCAGTCGAAACATGCCTGTGCCTCAAAGGGTGGCGCTATAAAATTTTGTATTTGACCCGAAGGTGGTTTTGGCCCTGATGCTCCGCGCCGGGAAGCAGCTGTTTACAAATTTGTAGCTCTACTTTAAAACAAAGTCAATGAAAAGCACAGCGCGTTCACGTATCGACTGTCACCGCTGCCGGTATTATTTCGTGACCTGGAATGCCGGCTTTCCCCACGGCTGCCGGGCCATGGGCTTTCGCTGCAGGACGCTGCCCGCAATGGCGGTGCATGCAGCGTCGGCAAGCGCGTGTCGGCTGTACGCGCCGTGTCCGGCCCCAGAGACCGTGTCCGGCGGCCAGGAAAAGGGCCGCCGGTCTTGCTTGAAGACAGCATGGAAAACAAAGGTTGGATAAAATGAGTACAAAAGGCATCTGTAAAAACTGCAAGTACTGGGAACAGACCGGCGCAACCGACGACGGTTTTGTGGGGGAATGCCGTCGCAACGCCCCCCTGCCGGGCCTGTCCGACACGGCCCCCGTGGCCCTCATGAAATTCGCCGTCTGGCCGACCACGGGAGACGGCCAGTGGTGCGCGGACTTTGCCACACGGCCGCTTTCCGATGAAAAAGCGCTCGAAAAACTGGCAATGATCGAACAGCTGGAAGCCCAGCGCAAGAAGCGCTGATTTTACGGCAAATAGAGTTGCATGCGACGACTCGCAGGAACGGGCGCGCGTGGCTGCCTCTCTCAATGGTTCCAGTGCAGGGTAATTTATCTGTGGTCATTGCAAATTGATGTGGCCTCCCTTGGGCGGTGACTTGATCTGCGGCTTTTTTTTCTTTTCCAGGGCCTTCCCGGCCGTGGAAGCATCCACTTTCATCCTGATATTGAACCCGCCGCAGGACTTGCTCCTGACCTTGCCGTCCACGGTCGTGACATAGATCCGGTACATGGCGCCGGGCTGGATGTTGGAGCCGATCTTCCAGGAAAAGCGTCCCTTGTGCGCGTCCGTTCCCGCCATGCCGTTGATGGTCCGCTTCTTTCCGTGGCGGTCAACGAGCACCACCCGCACCCGGCCGGTGACGCCGGTGGCCTGCCAGGTGACGGGATAGGTCTTGCCGATATACCAGGTCTCCATGCCGTGCGGTGATTGCAGCCACAGTTTCTGCATCACGGCCGGCGGTTTCTTGCCCGGCTTTAGGGCGGGCTTGTGCCCAAGCTGGATGGTAGAGCCCGCGGGATGTCGATCCAGGTGCCTTTTCATCCGAGTTTTTACCGCCCCGGCGTGCAGGCGCATCCGGATGGGGAAGGCCTCGCTGCATCCCATAATCTTGCTGTTTTCCACCGACTGGATACAGATCCTGTACTGTTCATCCGGCTTCATATTCTTCGGCAGGTTATGCCGCCAGTAACCGGTGTTGGCAACGCCGCCGGGCGGCGACCATTCATAGCGATACGCTTCGTCCATGACGGCCTCTCCCTGGCCCCTGCCGAGAAAGATCCTCACCTTGCCCTCGATGCCAGTGCTCTGCCAGCGCACCGAGTGGTTTTCCCCCGGGTACCAGGGGCCCGGCTGGCTGGGCCTGTGGACATGGATTTTGGGGCTCAGATAGGCAGGTGGGATGCCAGTGAGTTTGAGGCCAAAGGTACTAAGGCGGCCGTTGTTGGCGTAGTTGGACTCGGTGAAAAGTCTGTTAGAATTGACCTGGGCGTTGAAGCGGAACTTGATACTGCCGTCGGGTGCGGCAAAGACCTCGTACACGTCATGAGTCGCCTGATGTATGGCCGGGTCCAGTATGGGCACGGGAAAATCCTTACGTTTCATATTTACGTCAGGCATCCAGTCATCCGGCAGGGGAACGGTCCCGTCGGCCACACCCCGTACCCTCAGCACCGTGGCCGGGGAGGCTTTTTCCCCTTTATTCTTCACCGTCCAGTGGAGTTGGATCCTTCTGTAATCCGTGGCAAGTCCCGAGTAGTCCTCTTGGCCGGGATCAAGCACTTTCCCCTTGAAACTGTCTATAGTTAAATCTGGGGAATTTTTTATAAAAGCCGGCAATTTGCTTGTATCGATTTCCGGTTGACCCCACCAATAATAACGCCAGTCCGTGAACTCTGATGAGTTCCTGTTATGCACCCTGAAACGGTAATAGCCGTGGCGCCCCTCCAAGGGTGGATCAAAAAATACCATGCCCTGCATATATCTGCGTGGCACACCCCCAACCATCCTTGTTTTAGGCTCGTAGTGACCAGGATGCTCGGCAAGCTTGTGCCAGCTCCCAAAAAAATTCTTGCCTTCAACTTCCAAAGAGAATGACCGGTTGGGAAAGTTGAGATAGCAAGGCATTTCAAGGATAACCCAGACCTTGCTAGAGAAATATTTCTGGTCTGTTCTGAAGATGAATCGATTGTCGGGGAAAACAATTTTCGGTGGTTTTAACTTGTCCGTATCAGAGCATGCATTGGTCACTGTTTCCGCCACGGCGCTGGTGATTTCCTTTTTATTTGCCTCTTCTCGCAATGCCTCCAACTGAGAATCTGAGAGGCCTAAATCAAAGTACCATCGACTCAAAGGAAAAAGGGTTTCCAGTGTGTAGTCATGCTTCATCATTGCCAAATTCAGCAGATCAACCATATTCGGAATGTTATCCGATGTCCACACGGGACCGGGGGACAAGGGAATGTCAGGATAAAGCCAGGGATCGACTGGACATGAAAATTTTACCCATCCTGTAAATGCATCGGGAAGATTCATAAATGGCACGCTTGGGTTTTTATTATATTTACATTTGATATTTTCAGATCCTTCATGGGTATCCCGGTCATATACGCCGCGTGCATAGCACTGAATATCACCACCATAATCTAAGACGCCAGCGACGAGATATAGCTCATATTGATGTTTTTTATAGTCAAATTTATGGTTTTTCAAAGAACCGACACAGTAAATAAGAGGCGCTCCTCTTCCCAAATCATCTAATGTGCATCCTGACAATATCAACATGGTAGAAATAATAATTCCCCAAAATAATGGTTTCGTTTTGCCTCGAAAAGCCATAACTCCTACCTCCCCTGTTCCCTCCGTGTTGAAAGAAGAGAACATGTCAAGTATTTTGGCTCGATACGCATCGCACTGCCGTAACCCGCGTTTATTGCAGATTGCGGTGCACGCCCGCGGGCGGCGCCTTGAGTTTGGGTTTTGTTTTCTTCTCCAAAGCCTTTTTCGCCGCGGACGGGTTTACCTGCATCCTGATGTTAAATCCGCCGCTGGGCGTGCTCTTTATCTTGCCATCGGTTGTGACGAGGTAAATGGTATACATGGAACCGGGCTGGATGTTGGGGCCGATCTTCCAGGAAAAAAGGCCCTTGTTCACCTCGGTCCCCACCATGCCGTTGATGGTCCGCTTTTTCCCGTG
>JALSRD010000064.1 GCA_026984935.1 Desulfobacterales bacterium | reverse complement strand
GAAGGGACCGGCGGCCAGCAGCAGAAAGGCCAGCAGCGGCAGCAGGCGGGTGCGGTATGTAGCCACGGGTTTGGTATGCATTTCAGGCCCTGTCGCCGAAAAGGCCCCGCGGCCTCACCAGCAGAACAACTGCCAGCAGGATGTAGGGCAGCGCCATCTGGGCACGGCCGGCAAAAACCGTGCCGAATGATTCCAGCAGGCCCAGCACCAGTGCCCCCACGAAGGCACCCGGAAAACTGCCCATGCCGCCGGTGACCACCACGATGAAACTTTCGATAATGATGCGGTCGCCCATGGAAGGCGCCAGGCTCTGGTGGGGGGCGGCCAGTGCGCCCCCCAGGGCTGCCAGCCAGGTGCCCAGGGCGAAAACGGCCGTAAAGAGCAGGGGTACGCGGATGCCGATGCCCTCGGCCATCTCGCGGTCGGCGGCGGCGGCGCGCACAATTTTCCCCCAGCGCGTGAAGCGGAAGAAAGACCATAGGGCCATTCCCACCAGTGGGCCCATGGCCACCAGGAAGAGGCGGTAGACCGGGTAGGAGTGGCTGAACAGGGGGAAAACCCCGGCCAGCAGCGCCGGCGCCTCGACCACGTGGTAGCCGGGCCCCCAGACGATGCGTACACCGTCGTCCAAAAAGAGCAGAATGGCGAAGGTGAGCAGCAGCTGGAAAGCCACATCCCGGCCATAGACCTGCCGCAGCAGCCACTTTTCGACGACCAGCCCCAGCAGAGCCACGGCCAGGGGACCCACCAGCAGGCCGATCCAGAAAGAGGGCACGATATGCATGACCTGCATGCACAGGTAGGCACCCAGCATGAAAAAGGACCCGTGGGCGAAATTCAGCACGCCCAGTACGCCGAAAACCGTGGTCAGGCCGACGGAAATCAAGAACAGCAGCATGCCCCAGCTCAGCCCGTTGAGCAGATTGACAATCAGTGCTTCCACAAAATTCCTTCAAAACGCGTCCGGGTGTTTTCCCTCCAGGGGGAACCCGCCCCGGAGGGAATTCGACCCGCGGCCTATTTCAGCTTGCAGCCGGTCTCGGAAACCGGCCGGGTAATATCGGCGCCCTTGAAGATTTTAAACGGTTTCAGAATGCGGATGGGATACTTGGGGTCGGCGTACGTTCTGCCCCAGCAGGCATCGGTGACGGCCTGGTGGTCCTGGGGCCGGATGGTGATTTTGCCCACCGGAAGTTCGATGGTCAGTCCCTCGAGGGCTTGAATCACGGATTGCGTGTCGAGCTTGCCGGCTTTTTCGATGGCGGCTTTGTATGTGTACACCGCCGCATAGGCGCCGTGGGCATTGTATGAGGGATAGCTTTTGTAGCGGCGGTAATAGGCCTTGACAAATTTCTTGTTCAAAGCCGAGTCGTTGGCCAGAAACCAGTAGCGCGTCCCCACCCAGAGGCCTTCGGGCATCTTGTCGCCCAGCGCGGAGAGCACTTCCACGGCGGCGCCGAGGGTTACCAGAACCTGGAAGTCGCCTTTGAAAAACCCCATTTCACGGCCCTGGCGGATAAAATTGATCAGGTTGCCGCCCCACAGGGAAACCAGTACCCCATCGGGTTTGGACTGCATCACTTTGGTGATGTAGGCGCTGAAGTCGGTGGTTTTAAAGGGCGGAAAAGCCACCTGATCCCTGGGCAGGAAGGTCGTTTCCGGTTTAACAGCTTTGAGATACTTCTGGAAGTATTCCCAGGACTGATGACCGAAGGCGTAATCCGGGCCGATGGTGGTCCATTTTTTGGCCGGTGTCTGGGCGGCCAGCAGGGCCGCGGTCTTGACGTTTTGCGCCAGGTTCAGCGAAATGCGGAAAACGTAGCGGTTGCAGACGCTGCCGGTTACGTCCGGTGTAGCGGCATGGGTGATGATCAGCGGCGTTTTCATCTGCGGGATGGACGGCACCACCGATTTGGCGACACCGCTGGAATCCAGGCCGATGAGAAAGTTGACCTTTTTCTGGTATACCAGTTTGCGGATGGCGCGCATGGCCACATCGGGCTTGCCCGTGGAGTCCTCAAAATAGCCCTCGACCTTGTGGCCCAGAAAGCCGCCGCCGGCGTTGATTTCGTCAATGGCCATGAGGGCACCTTTTTTGGCGAACTGGCCGTAAGTTGAAAACGGGCCCGACATGATGTAGACAAAACCGATTTTGACAGGCTTGGCAGCTGCGGCCGGTGCGCTGAAAACCAGACTGCCCAGCGCAAGCGCCAAAACCATCGACAGAAAAATCCTCTTGCTTTTCATGGACGCCTCCTTTCCGTTGAAAATATGGGTTAAAGACCAGCAAAATGACAGCCTGCGCGTCCATCGGACGACACTGAGCCAACTCGACGTGTCACCATAGGACAAATTTTTAGTGCGATGCAACCTTTTTTCATGCTGCAGATGCCGGGTGGATAACAAAATTTTCGGCCGCCTCGATTGTCGATGCCGTAAGCGCACTTTTTTTGCCATCGCTGCCTTGACACCCCGCAAGAAACGCTTATCTTGGTCAGTTATGAGATTATACTCAAAACCGGATACGGCCGCCCACCGGCGCCAGCCAAAAGAGATGCGATCATGATCATTGCCATTGCCAGCGGCAAAGGCGGCACCGGGAAAACCACCGTTGCCACCAGTCTGGCCGTATGCCTCGACGCGCCCGTTCAGCTGCTGGACTGTGATGTCGAGGAACCCAATGCACATATTTTCTTAAAACCGGAAAATCCCCGGATTAGGCGCGTGACGACCATGGTGCCGCAGGTGGACGCCGAACGCTGCAACCTGTGCGGGAAATGCCGCCGGATATGCCAGTTCAACGCCATCATGATCCTGGGAGACACCGTGATGACCTTTCCCGAGATGTGCCACAGCTGCTACGGGTGTCTCATGGTGTGCCCCGAAGCGGCGATCAGCGAATCCTTTCGGGAAATCGGTGAACTGGTCAGCGGCTCTGCAGGCAACGTTGAGCTGGTCTACGGCCGCCTGCGGGTGGGTGAGGCCATGTCGCCGCCCTTGATCCAGGAAGTCAAAGCGCAGCACAATTCCGACCTGCCGGCGATCATCGATGCCCCACCGGGTACCTCCTGTCCGGTGGTTACGGCACTTACGGGCGTTGACTTCGTCGTTCTGGTGACCGAACCGACACCCTTTGGCTTCAATGACCTGGTGCTGGCCGTCGGGGCGGTGCGCAGCATGCAGTTGCCTTTCGGTATCGTCATCAACCGCTGTGACAGCGGTGACCGGCAGGTTGCGCGGTACGCGGAAAAAGAGAAAATTCCGATCCTGATGGAGATTCCCGATCAGCGCAAGATCGCCGAAAATTATTCCCGTGGGGTTGTGCCGGTCGACGCCGACGATGGCCTGCGAACCGCCTTTCGGGATCTCTACAGGGACATTTTAACGCGCATCTAAGGAAAAGCGCCGGCATGAAAGAACTGGTCATCATCAGCGGCAAGGGCGGCACCGGAAAAACGAGCATTACGGCCGGTTTTGCTGCCTTGGCGGAAAACAAGGTTATCGTGGACGCCGATGTGGATGCGGCCGACCTGCACCTGGTACTGCACCCCGAGGTTAGGCGGACAACCGAGTTTATGGGTGGACACATCGCTGTCATCGATTCCGAAAAGTGCACGGGTTGCGGTGAATGCTTGCAGCGCTGCCAGTTCGGAGCGGTTTCCGGCGACTTTCGCGTGGATGCGCGTGCATGTGAGGGATGCGGCGTTTGCGTGCACTTTTGTCCCGAAAAAGCCATCGCCTTTCCTGAAAGAGTCTGCGGCCGCTGGTTTGTGTCTGAAACCGCCTTGGGGCCCATGGTGCACGCCCGGCTGGGGATCGCCGAAGAAAACTCGGGGCTGTTGGTCAGCCTGCTGCGCAAAGAAGCCAAAGCACTGGCTGAAGAAAGGAAGCTGGACACCCTGATCGTTGACGGCCCGCCGGGCATCGGGTGCCCGGTGATTTCGGCCCTGACCGGTGCCGATGCCGTGTTGATCATCAGCGAGCCGACCCTTTCCGGTCTGCACGACCTGGAGCGTGCGGCAAATCTGGCGGCCTTTCTGAAAGTGCCGGCCATGGTGTGCGTCAACAAGTATGACATCAATCCCGCAATCACGGAACGGATCGAAGCTTTTGCCGCCCGGCAGGGTATCCGCAGCGTCGGCCGGATACCCTATGACCGGGAGGTCACTGCAGCCATGGTGGCGCTCAAGAACCTGGTGGCACATTCGGACGGTCCGGCGGCGACTGCTGTGCGTGGCCTGTGGCAAGCGGTTTCAACGCAGCTGCACGATGGAAGCGAAGTTTCAAAAACCTGAAAATGGAATGCTGGCGCATGTCAGTTTTCCTCAAACCAGAGGCAACAGGGGGCGCAATGACAAAGATTGCAGTGAGTAGCGAAGGACCGACTCTAGACGATGCGGTGGATCCACGCTTCGGCCGGGCCGGAGGCTTTCTGATCGTCGACACCGAAACGATGGAGACGCATTACCTCGACAATGGCAGTGCCCAGGCGGCGTCCAGGGGCGCGGGTTACCAGGCGGCCGAGCTCGTCGCCGGTGCCGGAGCCGAAGTGGTTCTGAGCGGCCGTGTGGGCCCCAAGGCGTTTGATGCATTGAAAACCGCCGGCATTCAGGTGGGACAGGAATGCGACCGGATGACCGTGCGCGAGGCGGTGGAGAAGTTTCAAAAGGGCCAGATCACCCTTTCCGGCGGCCGGTGAGGTAAATGGAAGTTTCAGAACCGGGAATCATGCTGGTTAAAGCAAACTATAAACTTAAATAACACAACCAACCGAATAAACACTAGTATCACAAGGAGGTTGTAACCATGAGTACCCTGATTGCGATTCCGTCCACCCATCCCGGTGGTTTGGAGGCCCCTTTCGGCGCCCATTTCGGCCACTGTGACCTGTACACCGTGATCGAGGTGGAGGACGGTTCCATCAAGAGCATCAAAACGCTGCCCAACGTGCCCCATCAACAGGGGGGATGCCTGGCGCCCGTTCAGCACCTGCAGCAAAACGGCGTCCAGGTGCTGCTGGCACAGGGAATGGGTTTCCGGCCCCTGATGGGGTTTAACCAGGTGGGGATTCAGGTCTACTATGCCGGCGGCGCACCCACGGTCGGCGATGCGGCCCAGGCCTTCATCGAAGGCAAGCTGCAGCAGTTCAGTACCGAAAACACCTGCGGCGGCGGTGGCGGCCAGTAAACGACCGCTTTTTAAAAAAACCCTCCGGCGCATCTTAATCAAGAAGGTGCACGGCCTTGAAGGGAGGCGGATTATGCCGGAAGTTCTGCTGGCAACTGGACGCGCGGACTTGCTGGGGCCTTTTGTGGACGGGCTGGCCGAAAGTGACGATGTGCATGTGCGGGTGGTGGGCAGCGCTGCGGATGCGCTGGAAAAGGCACGCTCGAATCCGCCCCAGCTGGTGATTATCGACCGCGCGCTGCCGGACATGCAAGCCCTCGAACTGGTGGTCGCGCTGCTCAAGATCAATGCCATGATCCATACGGCTGTGGTCAGCTCGCTGTCGGCCGAGGCGTTTCACGAGGCCAGCGAGGGTCTGGGCGTGATGCCGCCGCTGCCCGATCCGCCGGGGCCGGAGGATGCCCGCCAGGTGATCAACCGGTTGCGGCAGGTGCTTGGAAGCAGCGATATGGCGTAAAGTGCGCGTAGCCTGCCCGGTGTCGGGTCTCAGACGCCGGCATGAGCAGACAGAAGCGCCAAACAGTCCCGAGCAATTCTTGCTCTCCAGGCTCCCAAACATGGCCAGAGACAGGGTCGGCAAAACGCCTTGCCGGCCCGCCTTATTCCGCCGGGCAGTCACATTCGGCCGATGGCATCCTTGGCGGCGACCGTAAAGATGTTATGTGAGGGTTTGGCGGCCTGCTCGGGGTGCGTGGCATACTGGAAAACCAACAGGTCGTCCACCGTAGCCCCCATTTGAATGGCAAGGGAAACGAAATCGGCGCACTGGGCCGCCCCAACCCCTTTGCGCAGGATACATCCGCCGATCAACTTGCGTGTATCGCCATTGAAAATAAGCTTGGTATGCACCGGGGCCACACCATCCATCATGGGATACTTGTCCGGTACCTGCGACATGCCGGTGACAACCCGTATGCCGGCATCGTCGGCCATGTGTTCGGTCAGTCCCGCCTGGCCCAGGCTCCAGCCGAAAACCGAAGTGGCGTTGGCGTTGACAACCCCCGGAAAGCGCTTTTTCTTGCCCAGGATGTTCTGGCCGACAATTTTAGACATAAAAACGGCGTTGGTCCCAAATTCGCCGCGGCAGGGTTTGCCGGTGATGAAAGAACGTTTTTCGACACAGTCGCCGCTGGCATAAACATGCGGTGCAGAGGTTTGCAGGAAATCATCCGTCCAGACGCCCAGGCGGCTGGTTTTGAGGCCGGCCGCCGCAGCGAGTTCTGTATTTAGCGCCACACCCACCGAAAGCACCACGAAATCGGCCGTTACCGTGTGCCCCCCTGCGAGATGAACGACGATTTCATGTTTGGATGGCTGCTCGAAAGATGCGACCTTTGTACCGGTGAGCAGCCGGACATGGTTGGCGACGAGCCTGTTTTCGATGTCGGCGATGAACTCCGGTTCAGTCGTCTCCATCATGATGTTGGGCAGCATCTCCACAACACTGACTTCGATGCCGATACGGCGGAGCTCCACCGCCACTTCAATGCCGATATAGCCGCCGCCTACGACCACGGCCCGCTGTCCGGCGGCGGCAAACGCTTTCAGTCGGGACAGGTCGCTGAGATAGCGCACCGGTGTGATCAGCGGCAGGTCAGCGCCGGGCAGGGGGGGGATGACCGGACGTGCTCCCGTAGCCAGCACCAGATCGCGATAGCCCAAAGATTTTCCGCTGTCGGTATGGACAGTCTGTTTCTGGGTATCCACATTTTTGACCCGATCAATGATCAGTTCTGCACCGAAATCGGTCACCAGTGAATTGGGAATCTGAAATTTTTCCAAGGGCACTGTCATGGGGATGCCGTAGGGTACGGCGCAGCGGTTGACATTAATGGCTTCATCCTTGATCAGGGCGATCGAAAGACCCGGGTTGCCGGCGTGCAGGGTATGCACCGCCACCCGGCCGGCCGGCCCTCCGCCGATGATTACGACATCACGTTTTTCCATGTATCTACACCTCGCATTAAAATTGTACATGAGCGCGTAAGCGCGCAAATTTTCAAAGCGGCCTGAGCTCGCCGGCCACATCGTTAAAGAGGCTCCAGTCCATCTCTTCCAGGCAGCACCCGTAAACCCGGTTGATCCAGTGGGTCACACGGTCCAGGAAAATTTCGAAGACCAGGAGCTTCTGGCGCTCATCAGGGCATTGGGCCGCCAGGTTGCCGGTTAGAAATGCGGCGCAGCGGCGGGCGTACTGGTGGTGCAGTTCGATGGCCGAGGCATGCCGTTCGGCCATTTTGCATGCCAGCCAGGCGGTTGCCTTGGCGCCGGCTGCATTCAGCCGGATGGTGAGATTGCAAAAAGGCAGGTCCAGGGGGCGTTGTTCCAGAGAATCGAGTTTCCCATTCGCACCATGAGAATCATTTGTCATCACACACCTATATAGAATAAATGAAATCTTCGGTTTTATGTTTCGAGAAGCTTGCGGGCCTGGGCTTCCAGCAGGCTTTTAAAGCGATCCAGCGTTACCGGGTATGCCTGCATGGGAATGCCCATCCAGTCGCAGTACTCCAGAAATTCTTCGGGCTTTTCCGCCATGTAGCGGTCCAGGTAGCCAATCGCGTCGAGCACGATGGCGCCGCCGGTGTGGCGCGGAAAGTTTTCGTTGGCCAAACCTTTGTCCCAGCCCTTGAAGACCAGTTTGCGGAATTTTACCCATCCGGGGGTCATCCACCACACCTTTTCTCCACCGGCGATTTCCGCAGCGATTTTTTCGCGCTCGGCTTCGCTGGCGATCATGTCCATGCAGTGGGTGGCCTCGATGCGGGCCACCGCCGGACCCTGCTCCGCAATGACCTGCTGCATGGTGCGCGTGGGCTCATCGGCATTGACATAGCAGAATTTTCCGCCGTACACCACCAGGACACGTCCGGCGACGGCCTTGCCTTTTTCAATGTTTGCCACGAGCTGGTGTTCCAGCTCCTGAATGTCCTGGTGCAGACCCGGTGTACTGAACAAAAGATGCTCCGTGTCGAGAAAGCCCTCTGTTTTCAAATGCATCAATTCCATGCTGAGCGTGCCGCAGGAAACAATGGCAATGTCTTGGAAAGAAATTTTGCTCATGGCCGTAATCCCTTATAAGTGAGTGCAAAGCAGGGCGCAATCCGCAGGATCAATATTTGAGCGCCAACTCATAGCCCGCCAAGACAGCGCTGTAGATGTCCTGTACCTGCCGGGCGTCACCGATAACTTCGATGCGCGCGGCCGCCGCGCGTATCTCCTCATCGGGCGCCGGCGCCGGGCGCAGGCCCGATGCCAGAATGACGGTCTGGAAAGGCTGCAGCGTCAGGGCCTTGCCTTCCTGTTCGACCCGCACCCCGTCGGCATCGAAGGCTTTTATCGTGGTGTGCGGCATGAGGGTGACGTGCGGCATTTCAGCGATGCGCTTTAGAATCAAATTTTTGGTGATCATTTCCATCATGGACCCGATGGGGTCACTGCGTTTGGTGGCCGTGACATCGTACTTTTCGAGGCCAAGCTTTTCGGCAATCTCCAGGCCGGCGCGGCCGGCACCGATGACGAGTACGCGGGGGCCGATGACTTCGCGGACATTTTCGAAAAACTCGAGCGATGTCATGGTGTACTGGTCCGCGAGTCCGGGAATCCGGGGCACAAACTGTGTAGCACCGGTGGCCCACACCAGCAGGTCCGGGTGAAGCTGGCGGACAAGCCCGGCATCCACGTGTCTACCCAGCATCAGCGACTGGCAGTTGGCACGTGCACAGTATGCCAGGGTATCCAGGCCGTCGTGCATGGCTTCTTTGCCCGGCGCCTGCCAGGCCAGCGCGTACTGCCCACCCAGACGCGGCCGCTTTTCCGCCAGGCTGACTTGATGGCCGCGCTGGTTCAGATACTTGGCGGCACTCATGCCGGCCGGCCCGCCGCCGGCGATGAGCACCTTCAGGGGCGTCCGGGCAGGGGTCAGTGGGGGCAGGCCGAGCTCAGGGTTCAGGTTGCAGCCCAGCGGCTGACCGCTTTTCACGCGGTGCAGGCATCCCTGCAGGCAATAGCCGCAGTACCTGATTTCGTGGATTTTCTCCTGTCGCCACTTGGCGATAAAATCCGGATCGGCGATGAGCGGCCTGCCCAGGGCCACCAAGTCGGCTAAGTTCCGTTCCGTGACCTGTGCCAGCTTCTGGCGCCGCCCCATCCTGCCGGCGGCGATGATCGGGAGCCGGGTCTGCCGGCGCACCCAGGCCAGGGCCTCCATCTGGGGTTTTTCAGGCAGGGCGGAATGGTGGAAATACCATGGCGGGCTGAAGCAGGCGCTGCCCATGCCCACGTGAATGGCGAGAAAACCCGCTTTGCGGGCCAGTTCGAGAAGGGACCCCAGCGCCTCCGGAGGGACACCGAATTCGGGCGACATCTCATTTCCCGAGATGCGCAGTATCAGCGGGAGGTGCGGCGCCCCTTGCCGTACAGCGGCAAACACCGCTTTTGCAAAGGTCAGGCGGTCATGGCCGAATGCGTCACGGCGCCGGTTGATTTTGGGATTTAAAAACTGGGAAACCAGATAACCATGTCCACCCTGGATTTCGATCAGATCGAACCCGGCGGCCGCAGCGGTTTCGGCGGCTTTACGGTATCCGTCAATGATCACCTCAATTTCATCTTCTGCGAGCGCTTCTGCGGTAAGACCGGAAGTGGCACAGGTTATGGCAGATGGTGCTTTGGGCGGTCCGCCGGAAGCTTTGGGGTTGGCAGCGGCGCCGGCATGGTTCAGGTGCAGGCAGACCTTGCGATTGCAGTTGTGTACGGCGTCGGTCAACTTTTTAAGCTGTAGGGCGCTGTCCGTGTGGTGAACGCTGAGCTGTTTGGGGTGTTCACGGCCGTCGGGCGTCACTGCGGCAGGCTCTATGATGAGGATGCCGGGCCCCTCGGCTGCAATCTGGCGGTAAAAGGCGATCTGACGGTCCGTTACTGTTCCGTCGGGGTTGCCGTAGCCGGTCTTGATGGGCGGAAATACAAAACGGTTGCTCAAATCCAGTTTGCCGAGTTTGAAGCGTTCAAAGAGCCTTTCCATCTTTTGCCTCCTGGAAGGTTGCGGTTGACGGACAACAAGTCTTTGTGCATCTGAAGCTTTTCCTTCAAGAACCGTACCATTAAACGACCTATTGCTATGACTGCCGGAACTTTGCAGGTGATGTTCCACAAAGCAGTGCCACCGGCCCCTGTAAAGAAAAAACAGGGTCCTTACCGGGAGCCTGGTTCGCCGATTTCGGTGGGTCCGATACGTTACGTGAGTAGCGGTGGCGTTCTTGTAACGTTTTTAAAAAATCGTTGCGACGGCATTTTATCGGCGGAAAAAGTGATCGGCCCTGCGGGCCAATTCCCGCAGGGCCGATCGGATGCAAGGGTGGGAGTTTTGCTTTGATGGAGGTAAATGCCAAGCTGTTTGCCCTTGCACGGCTGTTATCGTTTCGTAACTGCAATTAAAATGCCAACTTTTGACGTATCGCGTGTAGCAGTCGAAAACAATCGCTGTGTTTGTCCCGACGGTGTGCGTTCGGGACGTGGCAAGAAGGGAAAGCCGCATGGATTACGCGTAGATTCTGGTTCGGCTGCAAGGCACGTCGGCTTTTACTGGCGGCCGTATTATGAAGACCGCCGCGAGGCTGTAACCGGGCCAGAAGGCCAACCAGATGGGGGAGTTTGCTTTTTGCAGGGCCCTGAATATAAAACTTAGCTTCCCGGACGCAGTCCATAGCGTTTCATGCGGTTCCAAACCGTAACCCGGGAGATGCCCAGCAGCTCGGCGGCGCGTGATTGATTGCCGTTGGTTTTTCGCAAAGCCTCTATAAGTGCCTGTTTTTTAATCTCATTACGGTCATCTGATCTTTTTTTTGCCGGCGCTGCGGACGGCGGGGACTGCAGAATGCCTGGCGGCAGATCCATGGGTTGAATCAAGGAGTTCTGACAGGTGACAAAGGCATATTCGAAAGCGCTTTTGAGTTCGCGCACATTTCCGGGCCAGGGATAACGCATGAGCAGTTCCATGGCCGGGCGGCTGATTCCGCCGATATGCTTATCGCTCTTGAGGCTGATCTTGTGAAAAAAAGTTTCCGCCAGGACAGGGATGTCGCCGATGCGCTCGCGCAGGGGGGGGACGTGAATGGGAATGACGTTGATGCGGTAAAACAGGTCTTCGCGGAAAGCTCCCTGCCGTACGAGATGCGGGAGATCGCGGTTGGTAGCCGAAATGATACGCACGTTGATGTGTATGGGGCGGTTATCCCCCACACGTTCGATGACCTGTTCTTCGAGCACGCGCAGCAGCTTGACCTGTGTTGAAAGGGGCAGGTCTCCGATTTCATCCAGGAAAATATCCCCGCCGGCGGCCGCTTCGAAGCGCCCCTTGCGGGTCTGGAAGGCTCCGGTGAAGGCGCCTTTGACATGCCCGAAGAGTTCGCTCTCCAGCAGGGATTCATTCAAAGCCGCGCAGTTTACCTTGATATAGGGGCGCTGTCGGCGGGGGCCGTTCTTGTGAATGGCTCTTGCCACCAGTTCTTTGCCGGTGCCGCTTTCACCGAAAATGATCACCGGTGCATCCGAATGCGCGGCATTGGTGATGAGATCGAAGACGCGCTGCATGGCGGCGGAAGTGCCGATGATGCCGTGGAAGCTGTCCTCGGCGCGCAGTTCGCGCTGAAAGGCTTCGATCTTTGTGTCTCTGTCCAGCAGTTCGGTAATGTCGGTCATGGTTTCCACGGCTCCCATGACCTTGCCGCGTGTGTCACACAGCACGGACGCATTTTTCAGAATGTGCAGATAGCTTCCGTCTTTACGCATCAAGACGCAGCGCTGTTTTTTCAGCAGGCCCTGTTTAAAGAGCAGGCACCAGTGGGGATCGTTTTTCTCACGGGCCGCTTCGCAGCCGTTACAGTTGAGAATAGAGCATGATTTGCCTATTATCTCAGAAGGTTTGTAACCAGTAATGGCTTCAAAGGCCTGGTTGGCGGAAACAATGGTGCCGGCCGTATCGACAATCATAACGCCGTCCTGAATGGTATCGACCACGGTTTTCCAGTATGCGTTCAGCTCCTGTTCAAACATGCCGCCTCCATGTTAAAATTTAAACATTTGTTAAAAACATATTTTTAACACTTTAACATTTAACGGGCAACTCTAATTTTGACCGGCGGGATATTTTTCAGACTTTTTTGAACAGCGTTTTGCCGGAAAGCACCCCGGCCGGTTCAGCATCGGTTGCCTTATGGGCATTTGGTCCCGGCGGCGACGCTATTGGCACCATGTTTGCAGAAACCAGGGCAAACCATGTTGCAAGGTAAGGTCATTGCAAAACCAGAGCGCGCATAAACTGGATTTGCGGGGTTTGTTGACTCCGTTCACCCTGTTGAAAGTCAGCCAGACTTTTCGGGAGATCCAGGTGGGAGAAATTCTGGAAGTGTTGTGGGGAGAGCCGGCCGACACAGCGGCACTGTTCAAGGTGCTGCCCGCCTCCTCCTACGAACTGATCAGCATGGAAACGGTTGAAACTGCCGTGGCCAAAGCGAAGGCCTGCCGGATCCTGATAAAGAAAAAATCCGGCCAGGCCGCAGAATCCGGAAAATGCGGCTGCTCATCTTCACAGCTGCCATGAAAAGGTTAAAGGCCAAAGACCAAGGGGGTTTCTGGATAAAAGATGGGTGCTGACAGAATTGCCTTCACCCGAGCAACCCAATAAACCCAATAAACCCAAGTAACCCAAGCAACCAGTTAAGCCAAGGAGGAAAACCATGTCAGATGTTGATTTGAGCACCATCGAGTTTGCAAGCAATGTAGACGCCAGGGGCAGTGCCTGTCCGGGACCGCTGCTGGAAGCCAAGAAGGGCATCGGCAAAGTCAAGGTCGGCGAAGTTCTGGAAATTTTTTCCAACGACTCGGGCACACGCACGGACCTGCAGGCCTGGGCTAAGAAAGTCGGCCATGAATACCTCGGATTTTTGGAAGCCGACGGTTATGACAAACACTACGTGCGGCGCAAAAAGTAACTGAGGAAAAAACGCATACCTGCGGGCAGAGTGGGGGGTATTGCGCAGCATGTCGCTGCATTGATCAAAGTGCGGGTGACAGGCAAAATGGATTTTGAAAGCGCATTTGCCGGCTGATCCGGCGACCCCGTTGCCGGCAGGGCGAACCAAAAACGGATAAGGATATCATGTCAGCCGATAAAGCCAATTCCAATAAGGGAAAGATTCTGATTCTGGCCACCGAAAGCTGTGCGTATCCGGGGGCCAATTCCGTCGGCCAGGCGCATTCCCCCTATCCGGCGAATACCTATATCCTGCGGGTACGTGCGCCGGTGCTGTTTCCCGAAAAGTTCTATATAGACTGCTTTAGAAAGGGTATCGGCGGAATTATCATCATGTCCTGCGGTGAGGAGTGCCCGTATGAGGGCGCCTACCATGCCCTGGCCAAGCGCATCGACAATGTCTTTCAGATGATGAAGGCCCACAACCTGGATATACGCCGGCTGCGGCTGACCGCCATCTGTACGGTCTGCAACCGGGCCTTTCTCAAGGAAGTCAACGAAATGAATAAGTTGATTGAAGAGCTCGGACCGCCGGAATACAAAGAGGCGGCCTGAGCATTGCGGGCGAATCTAATCCCGGATCCGACCGGCAGCGTGCCGGTTGCATGCGGGGGTGCAGGAGAATTTCATGGAACCGAGTCGTGAGTTGAATTTCGACGCGCTTGTGATTGGCGGCGGTATTGCCGGACTACAGGCGGCATTGGACCTTGCGGATCAGAATTTCAAGGTGGCCATCGTGGAGAAAGACGCCACCATCGGCGGCAAGATGATCCGGCTGTCAAAGGTGTTCCCCACGCTGGACTGCGCCAGCTGCATCACCACGCCCAAGATGGCGGCATCCGCCCACCACGAGAACATTTCCATTTTTACATACTGCGATCTGACCTCGCTCAAACGCGACGGGCAGGAGATCAAGGCGGACATCACCCAGATGCCGCGCTATGTGGATGCCGACAAATGTATCGGCTGCCGCCAGTGCGAGTATGGTTGTCCGGTGTATGTACCCAACCACGAAGAAGGCAATTTTAACTTCCGCAAGGCCATCTACATACCGTTTTCAAACGCCATACCGCAAATCGCGTTGATGGACGTGGAAAACTGCTCGTTGTGCGGCAAATGCGCCAAGGTCTGCCCGACGGGCGCGGTGGATTATTTTCAGCAACCCGAGGATTTTGTGATCCGTGCCAAAACCGCTGTTCTGGCCACCGGATTCAAACTGACGCCCATGGATCAGAAACCGCAGTACGGCGGCGGAAAAATCCAGAACCTGATCAGTTCGCTGGACATGGAGCGGCTGCTGGCACCCCACGGTCCCTACCAGCGCGTGATCCGACCGTCGGACGGCAAGGAGCCGGATTCCATTGCCTACGTTCAGTGTGCCGGCTCCCGCGACAAAACCCTGGGAGTACCATACTGTTCACGGGTCTGCTGTATGTATGCCATCAAGCAGGCCATGCTGCTGTCGGGCGCTTTGCCGCTGGCCGATATTACCATCTACTACATGGATATCCGGGCTTTCGGGAAAGGCTATGAACAGTTCTTCCAGAATGCCAAGGCCATGGGCATCGAGTTCGTCAAGGCCAAGATCGCCAAAATCGAACAGGCAGACAACCAGTATGTCCGGCTGCGCTACGAAGACCAGGAGGGCAATGGCGGTGTGGTCGAACGGGAACATGACCTGGTGGTCATGTCGCTGGGCATGGTGCCGGACTGGAACCCGGCGGGCGTTTGTGACGTGGCCTGTGATACGGATGCCTTTATCAAATCCACCATCCCCAGCCTGGCGCCCACCGTCACAAGCATCGAGGGCGTTTTTGCTGCCGGTGTGGCCATCGGCCCCAAGGATATTGTCGACACCATTGCCGAAGCCGGCGCGGCGGCCATGGAGGCATCCAAATATCTCAATGCCCTTGAAAATCCAAAAGCGGCCTGACGGCAGGCCGCCGACTTTCGGTATGTTTCCGGGCAAGTCGGGAAATTTTTCAGCAAACTGGAGATAGGCAATGTCAACGAAGAAGACAGCGGAAACGGAGGAGCCCAGGGTCGGCGTCTATATCTGCCACTGCGGGGGCAATATTTCAGATCATGTGGATGTCAAAAAGGTGGCGGAGAACCTTGAAAAAGTCCCCGGTGTTGCCGTGGCGCACACCAACATGTTCATGTGTTCGGATCCCGGCCAGGAACTGATCCAGGAAGACATCAAAAGCGGCAAGATCAATCGTGTGGTAGTGGCCTCATGCGCACCAAGCCTGCACGAAACCACTTTCCGCGGGGCCATCAAGCGCGCCGACATGAACCCCTATCTGTACGAACACGCCAACATCCGCGAGCAGGTCAGCTGGGTGCACCACGGTGAAGCGGCGACTGCCAAAGCCACCTCGCTGGTCACTGCGGCCGTAGCCAAGGCCAAGGAGCTGGAGGCTTTAGACCCCATCAAGGTGGATGCCGCCCGGCATGCAACGGTGATCGGCGGAGGCATTGCCGGCCTGCGGGCGGCACTGGACCTGGCCCAGCGCGGTATCGAAGTGGCGCTGATCGAAAAATCGCCTTTTCTCGGCGGCCAGGCCGCCAACCTGGAAAGAATCGTACCCACCGGTGAACGGGCTGCCGATCTGATTCAGGATTTGGCCGCAAAGGTCATGGCGGATTCCCGCATCCGCGTTTACACCTGCAGCCGCATCGTCAAGTCCGAAGGCTATGTGGGCAATTTCAAAATCACCCTGAAAACCCAGCCGCCTGACTCGCAGGCGGATCTCGAAAAGCTGCAGGAAGTTGCAGCCAAGGGTGAAAAGCCGGGCCGCTTTGTGCCTTTTGCGGGTTTTTTGGCGGTCAAGGTGCCGACCACCGCCAGTGAACAGGTGCTGGACAGCGGAGCGATCGTTTTCGCCACCGGATTTTCCACCTATACCCCGCGGGACGGAGAATTCGGCTATGGCCAAAACCCGGAAGTCATCACGCTGCCCCAGCTGATCCGGTTCATGTCGCAGGAAAAATCGCGGGGCCGCTCCCTGACTATCAACGGCCGGACCATCCGCCGTGTGGCCCTGGTACACTGTGTGGGCAGCCGCCAGATCCCGGGCATCCACGAGCCCGATGCGGACGGCGGCCTGAACGAATACTGCTCGCGGACCTGCTGCGCTGCCACGCTGCAGGCCGCCAGCGAGATACGTGAGCGTTATCCGTTAACGCATGTTCTGGAGTACTACCGTGATATCCGCACTTACGGACGTGGCCAGGAGGAATTTTACGAGCGCGCCTCCGAAAACCATGTGATGTTTTTGCGCTATGAACCCGAGGATCCGCCGCAGGTGGAGCGGCTGTCCAAGGGGAATTTCCCTTTGCGGGTGACTGTCAAAGACACCCTGACTTTCGGAGAAGCGCTTTCGGCCGATGTGGATCTGGTGGTGCTGTCGGTGGGCATGGTGCCCAGCCGCATCGCCGACCTGGTGGATATGATGAAGCTGCCGGTGGGGGCGGACCGTTTCCTGCAGGAGGTACATCCCAAGCTGCGGCCTGTCGAGTTGGCGAATACCGGTATCCTGCTGGCCGGAACCTGCCAGGCGCCCATGGACATCAGCGAGGCCTGCAATGCGGCGGCGGCGGCGGCGGCCAAGGCTACCAGTTTGCTTTCCAAAGGATATGTGGAGTTGGATCCCTTTGTGGCACAGGTAGATCTTTCGCGCTGCAAAGGAAACGGCGCCTGTGTCGCGGCCTGCACCGTCGACGCCATCGTGATGCAGACCGTCGAGGTTGACGGTCAGTCGGTCGAACGTGCGGAGGTCAACCCCGCCCTGTGCACCGGTTGCGGAGTTTGTGTGGCGGTCTGCCCGGAAAATGCCATCGACGTCAAGGGTTGGACGCTGGAGCAGTACGAAGCCATGGTCGATGCCATTGTGGCGGACTAGCAGGCGGTTGAAACGAAAGCCCGTATTTTAAAATTCGGATATCCCTAACGTGATAATCTGGTGACGATGATGAGTGATCAAAAAAAAAGCGATAAGGAGGGGTTGAAAGCCCTTCGCCAGCAGCGCAAGGCGAGCATCGAACGTGCCCGCAAGGCCATCAAGGCCCAGAATCAAAACGTTAAAGCCATCCGTGAACAGATGAAAAGCGGCGGCAAAACCATTCCGGAAATCGCTGCCGGTGCCGGTTTGCCGACGGACCAGGTCCTGGTTTACGTGGCGAGCCTGAAAAAGTACGGCATGGTCATCGAAGGCCCCAAGGACGGGGACTATTTCAAATACGAGCTGGCGCCCAAGTAGTCAGGCGGCAGGCATTGCCGGAAGGCGCAGGGCATCGACTTCCGGCGGCAGAAGCATAAACGGTTTTGGGGAGAACAATCATGACCACAGCAGTTGATCCCGACCTCCTGTTGAATCTTAAAAAGTTCGGTGTCAAGGACGCCAGTATTTGTTTTAACTGCGGAAACTGTACGGCTGTTTGCTCGCTGTCAAGCGAATCCACGCCGTTTCCACGCAAAGTGATCCGCTACCTGCAGGTGGGTGCCAAAGACAAGCTGCTGCAAAGCCCTGAGCCATGGCTTTGCTACTATTGCGGCGACTGCAGCGAAACCTGTCCGCGGCAGGCCAACCCCGGCGAAGTGATGATGGGGCTGCGCCGCTACCTGACCACCCTGTACGACTGGACCGGCATTTCGCGCCTTTTTTACACATCGAAGGTGTTCGAGATTTTTTCGATTTTGCTGGTGGGTGCACTGGTGGGTCTGGGGTTCTACCGTTTCCACGGCCCCATGCTGACCGACCGGGTGGCGCTGAATGTGTTTGCCCCCAACCGCGTCATCGAACGCCTCGACCTGATCATGCTGGGCGTGCTGTCCTTCTTCCTTTTGAGCAACGGCCTGCGGTTGTTCTTGAAAGTGATGGGCGATCCGGCACAATACCCGGCATTGAGCCAGAGCGCCAAACAGCAGTTCCAGAACCGGCTGCTGCGCGGCATTCCGGTACCGATCTATCTGTCCCAGTTCAAGGCCTTTGTGTTGCACTTTTTCACTCAGAAGCAGTTCGGCGCCTGCGGCACACGCACACAGCGCGTGCAGTGGTTTGTCCACCTGCTGATCATGACCGGCTATACCCTGGTCTTTTTGCTGGTGGTGGTCGGCATCCGCTGGTTCCAGCGCGATGAGATCTATTCGATCTGGAACCCGATCCGGCTGATCGGCTATTACTGCACCTTCGCCATTCTGTACGGGGTGACATATGCCATCATCGGCAGGCTCAAAAAAAGCAAGACGGTGTACGAGCACTCGCACTCTTCGGACTGGGCTTTTTTGATCATGCTCTGGCTGACCACCTTCACCGGTTTTCTGGTCCATGTGTTCCGCCTGCTGGAAATGCCCATGAGCACCTATTACATCTATGTGATTCACCTGATGATCGCTGTTCCCATGCTGGTGGTCGAAGTGCCCTTTGCCAAGTGGACCCATCAGCTCTACCGTCCATTGGTGCAGTACCTGATGGGTGTGCGCGAACAGGCTTTGAAAGCAGCCTACTAACGATGCATCTGTTGCTGGCAGTATTTCAAGGATTAAGGATGGGGGCAGGATGAACAGAGCAATAACCCGGTGATTGCCGGCGGGGCCACAAACGCAACCCAAGACATTGCAACCAAAACTCTAAAGAAAGGAAAGATTTGACCCATGGCGGAAAAAGAAGAAAGAATTATGTATTTTTGCACGCATGCAAACGACAACGCGGAAAAGGCGGCCATGCCCTTTGTAATGGCGAATGCGGCGCTGGCCATGGATGTTAAGGCTACGGTGGTGCTCCAGGGCGAAGCGGTTTATATCGCTATGAAAGGGTTTGTGGACACCATGGTAGCTCCCGGCGGCTTTCCTCCTCTTAAAAAACTGTTGACTGATTTCCTGGAGCTGGGAGGCGATTTGAGAGTCTGTGTGCCGTGCATACAGGAGCGCCATATCAAAGAATCCGACTTGGTCGAGGGCTCCAAAACAACGGCCGCCGGTCAACTGAATGTGGATGCCCTGGAAGCCGATGCCGTTTTCGTATATTAGCTTATTCCCTTGGACCGTGCCGATTTCTGCTGAACGGTAAGCCTGGAAAGGGGGCGGCTGTCCGCCGGCAGATCCCAGGACGACGAAAAGGGGAAGGGAGGCATCATGGAAGGTACAGAGGTCCATAAACCACCGCGACGAGTCACCGACCTGGTGGAGCTGAAAAAGGCAGGCGCGCAGGTGACCTGCGAACCGTCCTTTGAAGTGCTGCCGGTGGATTTTGTACACCAGAAAACCCAATTCCAAGCCTATATCTTTCTGTGCCGCTTCAAGGGCTCCGTGGACGATGAAAACTACCAGTTCAGGAAATGCTACGCGCGCGGCTGCCCGCACAATCTGTGCCCGCATGTGGCCCAGGCCATCATGATCGCCAACCGCTACCTGCAGCGGGACCTGCGCCGGCTCCGGAAAAGCGGCATTGAAGTGGCCGACCGCATGTTCACCCTGGACGACATGGTGGTCAAATTTGAGGACCAGAAGGAAGACAGCGGGCCTCTGATGACCATTCACGACTACATCAATGTCGCGAAGGAGGGCAATGCGGTATCGGTCGAAATCTTTCTGGAGTTTGTCCCGGCCGTCGAGCATTTTGCCCATGAAAAAAATAAGCAGACCTTTTTGACCTGTGATTTTGCCGTCACCACCCTGGGAAGAACCGGGCATTACCAGCGTTGCGTCGGGTGCTTTGCAACCGAAAGGGAAGCCGAGGAAAGGCCGGAGGCGGTGGTGGTGGCCAATCAGCGCCTGGCGCTGCTTTACCAGGAGTTTGACCAGGCCGGCATTCAATACGAAAAGCGTTTTTTCGAGTAATGCCCTATCGCCGGCAAATGCAGGCAATGTCGGGGCTTGCGTCTGCCGAGTGTCAAACTCCGTCAGCAAACCCGAATGGATCAAGGAGGTGCCTGCCATGTACGCCCTGATTTATGACGAACACAACCTTGAAAAAATTACCAAGCCCGTTCTTTCAGTGCACGAAACCAGGGAAGCCGCCGAAGCGGCGCTTAAAAAACGTCAGCAGGAACTGGGCCGCAGGGTTTTTGACTGCAATACGCGCATCGTATGGGTAGAGCGTGAAATACGACCCGGGGAACAGGTACCGCTGGCTGACTGCTCGACCTGGGCGCCGGGCGAAAAAGTCCCCGAGGGAGAAATGTATTCCGATACGGACTGATGCCCGGCGGATGCGCGATCACTTTCTGAAGCACTTGAAATGTCAACAGGCCGCTTTTGGCGCCGGTTGAACACGAGGGGTATGTTGCGGGAAAAAAGCGTTTCACAAAATTAACTTCGGGCTCCTTTGCCTTTCGCTGCCAAAAGTGGTAACCAAAGCGGGCATGACGGCGTAAGCAGGGGAGCCTTTTTCAATATCAAAACCGCTTTTTGGACAGAATCTGTGTATTCTGTGTATAAGATATTTAAAAAAATTGGGAGGCAGATAGAAGAACACCATGGAATCCAGACTCACGAAACTCGAAAAGAAGATTGAAGATCTTGAGCAGCAGATTGAAAATCTGAGCAACAACGCCGCCGAGGATCAGCTCTCGATGGTGGTTTTCAGCGGCGACCTGGACCGCGTGCTGGCCGCGTTTATCATTGCCGTGGGGGCGGCCGCCATGTACGAGCGCGTGGTCATGTTCTTTACCTTCTGGGGCATCAGCGCACTGCGCGATCGCCACAAGAAGGTGAAAAAGGAAGACGTCATGGCCAAGATGTTCGGCCAAATGCTGCCCAAAGGTTCCGGCGGCCTGAGGCTTTCGCACATGAACATGGCCGGCATGGGCACACGCATGATGAAAACCCTGATGAAGCAAAAGGGCGTACTTTCATTGGAAGAGCTGATGCAGACGGCGGCCGATTCCGGTGTCGAGATCGTCATCTGCGAGATGTCCATGGACCTGATGGGATTCTCCGCCGAAGAGATGATCGATTATCCCCATGTCACACTGGCTGGCGTGGCGAAGTTTCTGCAGGAGTCCGGCCAGAGCAAGGTGAGCCTGTTTATATAGCGACCGCACTGCTCTATCTACCGCCGCTGTCCCGGCGGTGGCTGCCGCCGGGACTTATTTGTAAGGCCCAGGCATAAGATTGACCTGGAAATGGCGCGGAGTTCAGGATACCCATTGTGCCGGCAGTTTGGCTGCCGCCTTTTCCCCGATTACTGCCTACGTCAATCCTTCCCTGTTTTTCTGAAAATATCAATTACAAAGCCTTTACAGGCGGCTTATCTGCTGTATTTTATGACCTCGCAGCGGACCTGCGGCCGTTGAAGGCGAGAATGACCGCTACCTACTGACAGGAGGCTTTAGATGTCTGAAAACGTCGTTATCGTAATTTCCTGCGGTACAGACAATCCCAACCGTTCGACCCGGGGGATTCACTTGGCTACCGTGGCGCACAAAGCGGGGAAAAATGTCACCGTTTTTCTGCTGGATGATGCCGTTTATCTGGCCAAAGAGGGGCTTCTGGATTATCTGCGTGCCGCCACCGGCGACATTGCCGATGATCTCATGACCTATCTGCAGGCCAAGGGCGTTCCCATCCTGGTTTGTACGCCGTGTGCCAAGGCCCGGCGCATTTCCGAAGATGACCTGATCGAGGGTGCCAGACTGGCACCGGCATCGGAATTGATACAGGCGGCCTGCGATGACGCCGCCGTGATCAGCCTGTAGTTGCCAAGTGAAACCAGGAAAGCCCGTTGCGGAAAAACGGAAAGACGATGGCCGGCAGGGCCGGTTACCGCCGAAACAATGCGGCAGATGTGCCGGAACCCCCGGCTGGAGACGGCACGCAGACCCAAGACAAGGAACAGGAAAATGGCGCGTAAAGTTCTGATCATCGGAGCGGTGGCTCTGGGGCCCAAGGCGGCCTGCAGGATAAAGCGGCTGGACCCGCAGGCACAGGTAACCATCGTCGACCGGGATTACCTGATCTCTTACGGCGGCTGTGGCATTCCCTACTACGTGGGCGGAGACGTGGCCGACCTGGAGGGGCTGCGCTCGACGAGTTCGCATGCTGTCAGGAACCGCAAGTTTTTTCAGGCCTGCAAGGGAGTCGCGATCAGGGAGCGCACCGAAGCGTTGCACATCGACCGTCAGGCCAAAAAGGTGACCGTGCGTCTGATGCCCACCGATGACGTTGAAGACCTCAAATACGATAAACTGGTGCTGGCAACCGGTGCCAAGCCAGTGGTGCCGCCGATCCCCGGTGCTGATCTGCCGGGGGTTACCGTGGTGGCCAATTTACACCATGCCAAGCATATCAAGGATGCCATCGCCGCAGGAAAGGTGAATCGCGCCGTGGTCATTGGCGGCGGTGCCATCGGCGTGGAAATGGCCGAAGCGCTCACCGACCTGTGGGGCGTTGAAACCACGTTGGTGGAGATGATGGACCAACTCCTGCCGACGGCTTTCGGCAGCAACATGAGCCGTCTGATCCAGAACCATATGAGCGCAAAAGGTGTTAATGTTCTGCTCTCCGAGGGCGTAACCAGAATCCTAGGGGATGCGCAAAACGGTGTCGCCGCCGTGCAGACGACCCGTTCGAGAATCCCCTGTGACATGGTGATTCTGGCCGTGGGCGTGCGGCCCAATGCCGAATTGGCCGCCGAAGCCGGGCTGGCCATCGGCGGCCACGGCGGCATTCTGGTGGATCGCTGCCTGCGCACCAGCGACCCGGATATTTACGCCGGCGGCGATTGTGTGGAATTGACGCACCTGGTGAGCGGTCAGAAGGTGCCCATGCCCCTGGGCTCGCTGGCAAACCGGCAGGGGCGGGTCATCGGAACCAATATCAACGGGGGCTGTGACCACTTCAAGGGCACGGTGGGATCCTTCTGCCTCAAGGTGTTTGACCTGGGCATCGCACGTGCCGGACTGACCGTCAAGCAGGCCGCCGCGGCCGGTTTCGATCCTGTGTACTCCATCGTCGTGCAGTCGGACCGGGCCCATTTCTACCCTACCCAGGAACTGATGTACATGAAACTGATTGCCGACCGCGGCACCCGGCGCGTGCTGGGAATCGAGGCTCTGGGCAAAAGCGGGGATGCCGTCAAGGCACGGGTGGATGCCGTGGCGGCGCTGCTGCCGTACGAAGCCGATATCGCAGCTGTTTCCAATCTGGAAGTGTCCTACGCACCGCCGTTTGCCTCGGCCATGGACATTGTCAACAATGCCGCCAATACTCTTGAAAACATCATCCTGGGGCAGAACAGGCCCATTGATGTGGCGGATTTTCTGTCCATGTTTAAAGATAAAAAGACCAAGGTGCTGGACGTGCGTTCACCCTCGGAATCGCGCCCCTTCGAGGCGGCCTATGGCGACCGCTGGGTGAACATCCCGCAGGAGGAGCTGGCGGCCCGCATGAACGAGGTTCCGGCAGGGGAAGTGCTGTGCCTGCTCTGCAACACCGGGCCGCGGTCCTATGAAGCCCAGCTGCTTTTAAAAAGCCACGGCATCCGAGACACCCTGAACGTGCAGGGCGGCTACGGCATGTTGATGACCAGCGATCCGGAGTTTACCTCTGCCGGAAAGGGCGAAACCTGATGCGGCCGTCAGCCGCCTGCCGGCCGGATGTGAAACGCAGGATGGGCGCCATATCCAAATGGCTGGCGGCTTTAATCGCGGCCCTGCCGTTGTATGCCTGCCAGGCGGATCTGAAGGCCTACCGGCCGCAGTCCATGGCCGAAGCGGAAATCCGCGCCCTGCTGTTGCAGGTCCAGGACGCCTGGAACCGCAGGGACACGGCTGCCTATGCGAAGTTGCTGCACCGGCATGCGACTTTCTGGCTGCAGCAGGAAATGCGCATTGTGGACCGGAGAACCTATCTTAAGCATTTGCCCCGGGAAATGCAGTCCCACGTGCAGTTCGGCCGGCCGATCATCAAGCTTCGCGCCAATAAGGCTTTTGTCGATTTTAATGTTACATCTGAAAAAGGCCTTCGCAAAACGACGTTTACGCTGTTGAAACAGGGCCGGCGCTGGTGGATATTGGCCATACGCTGACCGCACCTGTTTGTTCCGCCGCCGACATGCGGAAGCCGCCGGCAGAAAGTAAAGTGGGGTCGGCGGCAAGGCGGCGCCCGAACTCTGTTCGGAGGTTACAGCTTGCGCAAAGCCGCTGCCGGATCCATGTAGGCGGCCCGGCAGGCCGGGTAGATGCCGGAAAACAACCCGGCCAGCAGGGACATGCCCAATGGAATGGCAATGGCGCCGGACGTGATGCATGTCTGCCATCCGGTTATCGCTGCGACGGCGTGTATGCTCCCCATTCCGGCCAGCACACCCGCCACGCCGCCGCAACCGGTCAGCATGACGGCTTCGGCCAGAAACTGAACGGCGATATCTCCGCGCGTGGCGCCCACCGCGCGCCGCACCCCGATTTCGCGCGTACGTTCGGAAACCGTGGCCAGCATGATGTTCATGATGCCGATGCCGCCGACCAGAAGAGCAATGCCGGCAATGGCCGCCAGGAAACGGTTGAAAGTGCGCTGGGTCGCTGCCGCCTGGTTCAGAAGCTCCAACGGAACAATCATACGGTAATCCCGAGCGCCGTGGTGGGCCACGCCCATGATCCGGCGAATCACGCGCGCTGCGCGGAGGACGCGGCCGCTTTGTGCGATTCGCACCACGATCTCGCTCAGGTGCTGCCGGGCAGTGTGGCCGGGTTCCGGTGCCGGTGCCGCAAGCACGCCTTCGGTACCCAGGGGGATAAATAGCGCATTGTTGTAGTTTCGGGGCGAGATGGCCGGTGGGGTTGGGCCGCGGGTGTTGATTTCGTGCAGCACTCCGACGACGTGAAACGGTTGATCCTGAATGCGCACCAGCGCCGGCGGACCCGCAGTAAATCCCAGATTGCGTGCGGCGTGGCTGCCCAGCACACAGACCAGGCTGCGGCGCTCGACATCCAGGTCGGAGAGAAAGCGTCCGCGGGCCATGGCAAGGTGCTGCAGGGCGGCGTAACCGGACGAGACAGCAACGACTTGCGGAAAGGTGTCTTTATCGCTGCCGTGGACGGCTGCGGTGACCTCCTTGAGGGCGGCAAGCGCCTCGACATCCGGGCATCCGATGCGAATGCGCTGCATGTCTGCAGGAACCAGCCCGCCGGTATGCCGGCTGTTGACCGTCAGTGCCTGGTCTGCTGTCAACGAGACGGACTTCAGGTAGATGTGCCGTGTCCCCAGCCGTTCGATGGCTGTCAGGATTTTCTGTCTGGCGCCTTGTCCCACGGCCATCATGGTCATGACGGCCGCCACTGCGCAGACCACGCCGAGGATGCTCAAGGCGGATCGGAGTTTCTGTTGCATCAGGCAGCGCCAAGCGGAGAGGATGACTTTCGCAAGTTTGTTCAAAGCGGCTGTTTCCGTCTTCGATTTCAGGCGAAGCGGCCATCGCGCAGATGCAGTTGCCGCTGTGCGCGGGCGGCCACCCGGCGGTCATGGGTCACCAGCAGGATGGTGGTCCCGCTGGCGTTCAGTTTTGAAAAAAGATCGAGAATGCCATGGCCGGTCTGGGTGTCCAGGTTGCCGGTGGGCTCATCGGCCAGTACGAGCTCCGGGCCGGCGGCAAGGGCGCGGGCGATGGCTACACGCTGCATTTCGCCGCCGGAAAGTGCGGCCGGTTTGTGGCGGCTTCTCTCGGCCAGGCCCACCTGGGCGAGCGCCTGACGGACGCGTCGTTTGGCGGCGGCCGGCGGCGGTGTTGAATAGATCAAGGGCAGTTCCACATTTTCCGCTGCACTGAGGGTCGGGATCAGATTGTAGCTTTGAAAAACAAAGCCGATGGCGCGGGCCCGCAGGCGGGACAAATGCCGGTCGGAGAGTTCCCCCACTTGGAGCCCGTCGAAACGGTAACAGCCGGAATCCGGCCGCTCAAGGCAGCCGAGAATGTTCATCAGCGTGGTTTTGCCGGACCCCGAAGGACCTGTCACGGCAACGAATTCCCCCCGACGGATCTTAAGGCTGATACCATTTAAGGCCCTGACTGCCGTTGCGCCCGAGCGGTAGGTTTTTTCGAGTTTTTTTGCGTAAAGCAGCGGATTGTCCACCCTAACCCCTGACCCCGTCTTCCCGGCCCGACAGGCTCACCCGGTCGCCCTCCCGCAGCCCGGACAGGATCTCCACGAAATCCTCGTTCTGGCGGCCGGTGGCCACCCGCACGCGTTCAAAATTGCGGCCCTGCAGGCGATAGACGAAGTGCTGCCCCTCATGGGTGTCAAAAACCGCCTGCAGCGGGAGGCTCAGTGCATCTTTGACCGTATCCGTTAAGACAGTCACCCGCGCGGTCATTCCGGGCCGCAGACGCATGTCCTTTCCGGCCAGTGCAATGGTAAGCTGAAAATACTTCTCGCCACTGCCGTCGGGCGTGCGCCGTGCTGCCAGGGCGCCAACGAATTTCACCCGGCCTGTAAAGGAGACGTCCGGAAAGGCGTCGATCCGGATGCTGCAGGGCTGGCCCACGGATACTTTGTGCAGGTCGATTTCACGCACCCGTGTTTTTACCAGCATCTGCGAAACATCAGGCAGATAGAGTAACGGCTGATTCTGCCAGATGCGGTCACCGATGCGCGGCTTGCGCTTCTGTCCATTGCGGAACGTTTCGTACAGAATGGCAAGGCCATCGAACGGGGCCCGGATGGTGGTTTTGGCAAGCTCCCGGCGGGCCTGCTTCAGAGACCTGCGGGCAGTTTCCAGCCTTCCAAGGGCCTCTTTCAGCAGGGATTGGCTCTTGGCGATTTTGAAAACACTGGCTGTGCGGACCTGTTCAAGTGCCAGGGCGGCGTTCTCGGCTTTGGCCCTGGCGGCTTCGACCTGCGCGGGCAGGACGTAGTCCCGGTAGCTGGTGTACTTCTGGCGCGCGGCTTCGTATTTTTCTTTCAACGCGGCACGCTTTTTTTGGGCCAGGGCGATTTCAGCGGCGTTGCCGAATCCGGCCTGACGGAGTTTTTTCAAGCCGGCGATATAGGCACCGTAACGAGCAAAGGCCTCGGCGGCCTTTTTGAAATCGGATTTGTACTGGGCCAGCTGGATGGCGCCTTCACCACTGGCCAATTTGTCACGTTCCAGGCGTGCGATTTTAAGGTCGTAGCGTGCAGCGCGGATTTCGCGCTGCACCTGGGATTTTTCCCATTCCAGCATCTGCCGGGAGGCTTCCGCCGCCGCTTCCAGGGCCGTTACTTCGCCGCTCAGGCGCTGGACGGCCTCTTCGAAGGCCGTGGTGTCAAGACGCACCAGTACATCGCCCTTTTTCACCCGCCGGCCGTCTTCGATCAGAAAGACGATCTTGCCCCGGTCTCCATGGACGGTGGAAGATATCATGTGGGCGCGCAGGGCGTCCAGTACACCGACACTGTTGACCGTGACCTGAAAAGTGCGCCGGCGAACGCGCGTCTGCTGGCCGTCGGGAGCTTGGGCACCGGTGCGCACGTGATCTGTGCCGAATATGACGGCAACCAGGATGAGAAGCGCAGCCAGTGCGCCGGATTTGTAGATTCGGTTAGCCATGAGGCCTTTTTGCAGCATGCCTTTTTGCAGCGGAGGCGCCTGGAGCTGCGCTTTAGCGTTCCAGCAGGGTGCCCAGCACCCGGCGCAGGCGAAAGGTGCCGACGATATAATCCGTTTTGACGTTCAGCAGGTTTACTTTGGCCTGCTGCCACTCACGGTCGGCTTCCATGACATCGAAATTGTCAGCCATATTGTAGTGAAATTTTATTTTTGCCAGTGCCAGCTTGCCCCGTGCCTGCTTGATCTGTGCCTGACGGATACGGATACGCGTCCGGGCTCTGTGCAGCGCATCCAGTTCCTGGCGGATTTCCCTTTTGACGGCTTCACGCCGCGAAGCCAGGTCCAGGCGGGCGGAACCGACATCCAGCAGGCTCTGCTGAAAGGCGGCTTTTTCGGCGGTACGCGCCCAGTCCGTACTGCCCTCCAGGCTGATCGTCCAGCGATCCCCCTGGGGTTGGAAGATGTCGTTGAAAACGGCGGCAGAACCGGCGCTCACAAAACCGGCCACTATATTGACGCCCGGCAGCAGGTTGTGCCCGGCCACCTGGGACCGTCGCCGTGACTCGGCCAGGGCGTCCTGTGCCTGTTGAATTTCAACCCGCCGTGCGAGGCCGATGGCGAAAGCTTTTTCCAGCGGCATGTCGACGGTGGGCAACGTCAGCGGTGCGGTAACCGTGAGCGACTGTTCCATGGGGACAGCCAGAAGCAGTTTCAGGCGGTCTGCGGCATTTTTCAGGGCTGTCTGCGAAACGGCAAGGTTGTCCTGGACATCCTTTAGGCGGATTTTAACCCGAAAAACGTCCAGCGGGGTAGCCAGACCGACTTGCCGACGCAGGAGGGCATCCTGCAGATGGTGTGAAAGACGCCCGGCCATGAATTCAAACAGCTCTGTCAGACGCCGGGATTTTGTGAGGTTGTAAATCGCCGCAACGGTTTCGATGACCGTATTGACGCGGGCCAGGTAAAGGGAGCGCTGTGCCGTTCGAAAGCCGAAGCGCGCGCGCTTGACCGGATCCAGGTTGGTTTCACGCCCGTAGCCCTTAAAAAGCGGAATTTTCAGCGAGGCCGAAAGCTCCTGGCGGAAAGCATCGTCGATGCGCCCGATTTCGGGCGTCAGGCTGGCTTCGACGCCGTTGGCAAACTGTTTGGAAAGCTTGACGCCCGCACTGATGCGCCTGGTCTCGTCAGAGACGCCCGCCTGGGACAGGGGACGAAGCTTGACGTCGAATTCGGAGCTAGTGGAATCCACCGAGAAGCCGCGGCGCTTCAGTTGGTTGGCGGCCCGGCGCAACCCGCGGTTATGCGTCAGAGCGTATTGGATGGCCTGGGGCAGGTTCAGTTTCAGTATCCGCCGGCCGGGTTTCGCGAAAAATGCCGCGTGGCCCGGTGTGCAAGGTTCTACCAGCAGGATCGCAACAGTTAAAAAAAGGGGCGTAAGGTACGGGCGTCCCATGATGCAAGCATTTCCGTTTTCTTAAAGCGCGGTCGATTGCCTTGTGCCATCACATTCTGAAGTTTCCATCCCGGGATTGGCTACATGGTCGGTACAAAGGTAAAAACGGATGTTCCGGACAATGGCGTCTGGGATGTATCCTGGAAGTTTTCCAGGCTGAAGGTCACACTTTGCGGCAGGGTTTCTCCGGCCCCCGGGCAGTTGTTGTCCCAGAAAACGGTAAGGATACGATTGTCGGCGCCGAATCCGGCCGTGAATTTCCAGCTGGCCGGAGAAACTTTTACCTGGCCGGCATTGATGTCCATGACTTTGCTGAAAACGAATTTGACCGCCCCCGATGAACAGGAAACCGGAGCGCCGTCCGGCGGGTCACTGCTGGTGACGACAGGTGCGGTGGGTGTGCCGGAGGGGGGCTGTGATGGCGGCGGGGCGGCCTCTCCGCCGCCGCCACCGCCGCCGCCGGCCAGCGCCAAGGCGCCGATGGCGGCGATCCCTACGCCGATGGCGATGATTTTTCCGCTCGACATGTGCTGCGCGCCCTTTTCCTGGGCGGGGGAGGTACCGCTTTCTGCAGGCGTTGCAGCGCCGGTTTTTGGTGGTGTACTTACCGGCGTGGTCGGTTCGGCAGGCGCTGCAACCGGCCGCTTGGATTTCTCACGGCCGGTCGCAATTTCTCCGGCCGCCGCCGGTCGGGGCGCAGGGGTCCCAGCGGCAACTGTCTGTCGGGGCGCCGGTTTTTCAGTTGCCGAAGGATGCTGCCGGCCGGGTTGAACCGCCGCCGCCGGAGCGGTTGCCGTCGTTGAGGGCTGCGTCTTGGTGGCCAGAACGCTTTTTTGCAGCTCATCGATGGCGGCGGCAGCCATGGAAAGCTGGGGGTCCTGACGCAGGGCGCGCCGGTAAAGATCTTCGGCAGCTTCATATTTTCCGCGGTCGCTGGCGTCGATGGCCTGAAACAGGAGGAACAGGGCATCGATATCCGCAGAAAGTGGTTTCTCCAGCATCTTTTGCTGTGCCGCGCTCAGCTGGACGTGGAGTGTGGCGATAACATCAAACAGGATTTCCTTTTCCATGGAAGTGATATCGGCAAGATCGCCGGCTGAAACCGGCTGGTCCAGCAGCATGTCATCTGGAACTTCCATCAGATCGGTTTTGATTTTCAAATCCGTAATCAATCCTTTGGAGATCACCCCCTGCACGCTGTAGAACGCGCCCAGCATGTTTGCCATCCGCCGGATTGCGGCGGGCGTCAGCGCACCGGGCGTATTCAACTCCATCGCTTCCGCCAGTGCCTGGATTCTGGCCCGTTCAACCACTTTGACCCCTTTGACCGCGGCAAGGTCACGGGCCAGCATGACCGCCAGCCCTTTTTGCAGCAGATCGATGTCCGCCCGGCCAGTCCGGTTTTGAAAATAAAACACGGCAATGCTGTTGGGGACAACCTGCGAAACGGCGCTTTTTCCCTGCCGCAGGGCATCGCGGGCCCAGGATTTGAGGCTGTCGGTGACGACCTGGCCGGCCTGCGGGACACTTGCCGGCCCCAGTATACTCGAGAAAACAAACATCATCAGCGCGGCGCGGTATATTTTCTTTTTCATGGGTCAGCCCTTACGGTGTGGCGGGAATTTGTAATGCTGAAAGCTGTCTGAATTGACTTCTGGCGGCCTCGTGTTATAGTGCAGCCGCAAGTTCGGTAGCCCGGGGTTATGTGATAGCGCTAAATCGATGATTTCGTAAACAAGTCCGGCCCTTTCGCTTGCGAACGCCCCTGTGAGAGCTGTGCAGGCTTTGGCCAGATCCCAACAATGCCCTGCAAGATCATAGAACAGTTTGGGATTTTTTAGCGCTCAACTGCGCACAGTGCTTTTTACCGCAAAGTCTTGCAATCCGCTCGAAAGCGACTTTTTACGGGTCAGCCGAAAATTAGCATCGGCCCGGAGGCAGGTCAAGGGGAAACTCGCCGGAGGCGATGGACGGCGGGTTGATGGGCGTGGATGAGGTGCGGGAGGTGGACTGCTGATGCGATCTGACGAAAAGAAACGCATTGCCGAGTTCTGCGCCGCGTTCGGGAGAGACTGCACGATACAACTGAGAGCGGCCGATGATCCGCGCAGCCGGCAACTGCAGCGCTTTTGCGGTCAGCTGGCGGAAGCGGGTTGCAGCGTGTGCCCGGCTCAGGGGGAAGATGCCCCGCAGGGCCTGCCAGCCATTGCCGCGGGCCGCGGGATTTTTTTTCACGGGGTCCCACTGGGGCGTGAACTGGAGCCCTTTCTGGACGCCCTGGTAGTGGCCGGATCGGATAGACCGTCGTCGCCGCATGATGAAGAGTTGTACCTGCAGGACCCCGCGCTGCCGGTGGCGCTCAAGCTGTACGTATCGCAGCGCTGCCCGTACTGCCCTGCGGTAATCCGGCGCATCGCAACGCTGGCGGCGGCAAATGCGGGCGTCGAACTGCATGTGATCGATGCCGATCTTTTCTCGGAGCTGGCACGGCAGGACGGTATCCGTGCGGTGCCTACACTGGTGCTGAATGCGGATTTCCGCTGGACCGGGCAGGTGCCGTTAAAAGAACTCACCGCTGCCATGGCCGATCGGGATCCCGGCCGTATGGGTCCCGGCATGCTGCAAAACATGCTGCAGGCGGGCGAAGCGCGCCGCGCGGCCGCTTTAATACTGGCTTCCGGGGAGGTGCCTCCGGCCCTGATCGAACTGTTGCTGCACCCTGATTGGCCGATACGCCTGGCCGCCATGGTGACGGTGGAGTGGATGGCGGAAGAAGACCGTTGTCTGGCCGCCCGGACAGTCGCCATGCTCTGGCAGCGCATGGGGGACGCTGAGAATACCGTCAGAGGCGACATCGTCTACCTCGCCGGCGAATACGGCAAGCGGGACCTGCTCCCGGAACTCGCCGCGCTGAAGGCTTCCTGTCCGCCCGGCGAGATGCGGGATGCAGTTTGTGAGGCGCTTGAGAAGCTCAATAACACCTAGTTGTTACAGCCTCCCGATGGTCCGCTTTTCGTCTCCCAGGTAGGGGGTATCCGGCAGGACCTCGACGGTGCGGGTTTCGTCATTTACCCGTACATTGGCCCATTGAATGGCCGAGTACCAGACACCCACGCGTTTGCCGGCAGGATCCAGTATATAGGCACCGTAGGGGTAATAGTCGTAGTTGTTGTACAGCGCGGACGTCAGCTTGCGCAGCTCTTGACTATCAGGAGCAAACTCCGTCCATAAGCGGCCGGCCAGGGTGTAGTCCCGGTCCACGGCAATGATGGCGTAGGGGTTGTTCTTCCATCCAATGTGATAGTAACGGTAATTGGGAAATGGCCTGTGGGCTTTAAACGCCTCGGTAACTTCCGGGCTGCGCTGCAGCCGACCATTGACGCCCATGGAAGAACAGCTGCCCAAAAGAGCACCTGAAAACAGCAGGATAAAGACCAGCAGCGAAGCCGGTGGCCGTCTTTTATGATTCTGGCGGTGGTGTGTCATTTTTCCGCCCTCCTGTCCTTTGTTGGCGCGTCTGCGCGCGCGACTATCTGTTGCGCTCGAAGCGCGACGCGCGTGAACATTATCGGATTTCCGATATACATAGGATAGAGTCGCCGAATTTGCATGTCAAGATCGGCCAAGGCGCCGGAAGGATCACCGGCTATTACGTCATGTGCCGCAAGATGACCTTCCAGGCATTTGCGAAGCCGGGACCATCAGGTCATGCTGTATCCATGAAACCCGGAGTTATCTGATTGGATTATTATACGATTACTGTAGTTGCGCTTGCCCTGGCCATGGATGCTCTGGCCGTGGCACTGGCGACCGGCATCCATCTGAAAACCGTCAGCTGGCGGCAAACTTTCCGGTTGGCCTGGCACTTCGGTTTTTTCCAGGCCATGATGCCGGTAATCGGTTGGTCCGCCGGTCTGGGCATACGGACGTACATGGAGCGTTACGCCCACTGGGTGGCCTTTGGTCTGCTGGCCTTCGTGGGCGGCAACATGCTCAAGGAAGCCCTTGCAAAAGATGCTGAACAAAAATCCCGCAAAGACCCCACCAGGGGAATGACCATGGTCATGCTCTCTACGGCCACCAGTATCGATGCCCTGGCGGTGGGACTGAGCATGTCCATGCTGAAGCTATCCATCTGGCTGCCGGCGGCGATCATCGGCCTGGTGGCCCTCGTGCTGACGGCTGCCGGTCTGCACCTGGGCCGCATCGCAAGCTCGACACCGCGCCTGTGCCGCTATGCCTCGGCCGGCGGCGGCATCGTGCTGTTGGCCATCGGGTTCAAGATCCTTATCGAGCACGGTGCGGTCACCTTCTGACGATGTGGGGCCATTGGGTTCTTTGGGTTCCGCGCAATCCGCGCCAACGTGCAGGTCATCAACCAAGCAGCACCTGCTCCGTCCTTTCGTGCCCCTGTCTGCCAACGGCCACCAACCAACATGCAGTTCCGCCAACATGCTTTTGCCGGGCTTTTCTGCAATCTCCGGGGTAATAAAGGATGGCCCGGATTGTTTACATAGCATTTACATATATATTGACATTATGAGAAAGATGGTGCATTTTAGGCTCAACGTGTCTGATACGGGGCTTGGAAGATTGTAACCTGAATTTTGCAAGCGTCGCGTTTGCCGCCTATTCAAGGCGCAGGGCATGCAGCTGTCGTATACAGACGCAAATGCCCTGCAACACAGTAGAGGCGGTAAAACCGGCGCTCCCGCAGGGCAGACAATTTTGAAGTCAAAATGGAAGGTTTCCGAACATACCAATGACGCTAAAAAAATATCGCGCTTCATTCATAGACAACCATGAGATAACATTGCAATTTTATAAGTTTTCAAAATTGTCTGTGCAAGATTCAGGTGTAAAGCCCGGGAAAGAAACACGGAGGCGGCCGTGCAGCCGGTATTGACTCCCAGACAGGAACGTTTTCTCGCTTACCTGCAAAACGTGGTGCGGCAGCGGGGCCGCACACCCAGCCTGCGGCAGGCCGCCCGGGACCTGGGGATCAGCCATGCGGCCGTGGCCCAGCTCTTGCGCACCCTGGAAGACAAGGGCTTTGTCAAGCGCCAGGGCCGGTACAGCCGCACGGTGCATTTGTTGAACCGCGATTTTCAGACTGCGGGGCTGCAGCGTTGGCGTGAGATCCCGGTGGTTGGCCGCATCACCGCCGGCCTGCCCATGTACGCCCAGCAGCAGTGGGAGGGCAGCGTGGTGCTTGACGCGGCGCTTTTTCGCGGCCAGAACCTCTTTGCCCTGCGGGTCAAGGGCGATTCCATGACCGGCGCCGGCATCCTGGACGGCGACCTGGCGATCTGCGAACCGCGCCAGTACGCCCGCGACGGTGAGATCGTGGTGGCGCTCATCGATGCCGAGGAGGCCACCGTCAAGCGCTTTTTTCTGCACCGCGGTCGTATCGAGCTGCGGCCGGAAAACCCCCGCTACATCCCCATGCACTACGATTTGGGTGCGGTGCTGATCCAGGGGCGGGTCATCGGCGTTCAGCGCGGCCCGGACGTCATGCAGCGCCTCTGAGCACGCGGAAGTTTGCCATGCAGTGTTTACCTCCGGCATCGACATCGAAACCATCCTGCCGCCTGCTGGTAGGTACCAGCGGCTATTCGTATGCCGAATGGGTATCGGCCGGATTCTATCCGCCGCAGACACCTTCGACCCGCATGCTGTCCTTTTACGCACGGCGCTTTCCCATCGTCGAATTGAACTACACCTGGTACCAGATGCCCAGGGCCGATGCCCTCGAGCGCCTCTGTGCGCGCAGCCCGGCGGATTTTTATTTTACCGCCAAGCTGACCCGCCGCCTGACCCACGAGATCGACTTCGACCGGTGGCGCACGGCGGCCGCCGAGTATCGCCGGGGGATTGCTCCCCTGCAACAGGCCGGCAAACTAAAGGCGGTTCTGGTGCAGCTGCCGCCTTTTTTTGACCGCCGGCCGCAAAACCGCCGTTATCTGGCACTGCTGCTGGATGCACTGGAAGGACTGCCCCTGGCTGTGGAATTTCGGCATGCCTCGTGGGCGGCCGAACGGGTCTTTGCCGAGCTCGAACGCCGCCGGACGACCCTGGTGTGCGTGGACGAACCGGCACTGCCCGGGCTTTTTCCGCAGCTTGCGGTCGTCACCAATCCGGACCTGTTCTACGTCCGCTTTCACGGCCGCAATGCCGCGGGCTGGCGTTCGGGTGATATGCAGAAACAGTTTGATTACGACTACCACGATGCGGAACTGTGCCGTTGGGCGCAGGGGCCCATTGCCGAAATGGCCGCCCGCGCCCGCAGTGGGGTGATTTTTTTCAACAACCACGTACGGGCTCAGGCACCCAAAAATGCCCGTCGGCTGATGAAGCACCTGGCATCCGGTAAAATCGCGTGAGGTGTGCCGTGGAGCGTACGATCATCCACCTGGATGTGGCTGACTTCGCCGCGGCCGTGGAGTGCCTGCTGGACCGCCGGCTGGCCGGCCGACCGCTGATCATTGCGCCCGGCGGCGCGGCGCGGGCCGTGGTCTACGACATGAACGAAACGGCTTTCCAGTGCGGCGTGCGCAAAGGCATGGCCGTGCGCCGGGCCCTACGCCGCTGCCCGGATGCCCGCCTGCGCCCGCCGCGCATGGAACGCTACGAACAGGCCATGCAGGCGCTGCTGCAGCCGGCGCTTGCCTGCTCGCCGCGTGTGGAGTGTGGTGATGCGGACGGGCATCTGTTCGTTGACGTCACCGGTACCGGCCGTCTTCTGGGACCGGCGATGGATGTGGCCTGGCGGCTGGAACGGCGCATCCGGGCCGATCTCGGATTCGAGCCCGCCTGGTCGGTGGCATCCAGCAAGCTCATGGCCAAGGTGGCCACGCGCCTGGTCAAGCCCCGCGGTGAATGCATCGTGGGTGCGGGCGAAGAGGCCGCCTTCCTGGCGCCGCTGCCCCTGCGCCTGCTTCCGGGCATCGAAAACAGGGATCTGGCCATGCTGGATGCGTTGAACCTGGCGTTCGTGCGGCAGGCTGCTTCCCTGAGCCGGGAGCAGTTGGGCGCTCTTTTCGGAAGTCGGGCGGCTTTGGTCCACGATGTGCTGCGCGGCATCGACCCCTCGCCGGTGCGGCCTGCCGGCAGTGCTTCACCGACCGTCACGGCCCACTGGCATTTCGGAAACGACAGCAACGATGCCGTCGTGGTCGAAAGCGCCTTATATGCCCTGGCGGAACAGGCCGGTTGGCAGCTGCGCCGGCAGCGGTTGGCGGCCCGCCGCCTCCGCATCACCATCGACTACTCCGATGGCCGGCGGCGTACCGGCCACGCCACAGCACCCGGCGCCACGTCCGACGACCGGTCGCTTTTCGAAATCGCCTGCAGGGCCCTGCAGCGGGTCTGGACCCGGCGGGTGCGCATACGGCACCTGGGGTTTTACTGTGAGCGGCTGGTTTTCCCGACGGCACAGCTGGATCTGTTCGCCGGCCGGCATTACCCGAACCGCAAACACTATCGCCTGTCAGCCGCTGTTGACCGCATCCGTGAGCGTTTCGGCCGGCAGGCCATTGACGTGGGCCGTGTGCTGGCCCTTAAGGATTTGCCCGCGGCGGGACAATGTGCTGTGCCGCTGTTGCCGGGTGTCCCGGCTTAACCGGCGTGCCGCATACCACCTGCCGGCCCTGCCGGTATTAGAAAGAGGAAGGCCCCGTGGTCCCATTGACCCTGCGATCCCATTATTCCCTCATGCGGGGCACGGCGGCGGTGGAGCAGATCTGCCGTCGCGCCCGGCGCCTGGGTTACCGCTCTCTGGCGTTGACCGATACCGACAACCTTTACGGACTGTGGGGTTTTCTGGCGGCCTGCCGACGTGAGGGCCTACGCCCCATCGTGGGTGCCGAGGTGACGGATCTGGGCAGTCCGGCACGGGCCGTGTGCCTGGTGGAAAACACCGACGGCTACCGCAACTTGTGCCGTCTGCTCAGCCGGCGCCACACGGACCCGGCCTTTGACCTGCAGGAATCCGTGGCCACCCATGCCGCCGGGCTGGTGGTATTGGCCGACGACCCCGCTTTGCTGCAGTACTGGCATGCTGCCGGGGTCGCTGTGGCGGCCGCCATGCCGCGGCGGCCGCTGGCAGCCGGCCATCCGCTCTGCCGTGCGGCGCGCAGGGCCGGTGTGCCGCTGGTGGCCACGCCGGGCAGTTTTTTCCTCGATGCGGACGATTTCCAACGGCACCGCCTGCTGCGGGCGATTGGCCGGAAGTGTACGCTGTCCCGCCTGGACTTGTCGCAGACAGCTCCGCCGGATGCCTGGCTGGCCGCACCGGCCGTTTACCGGCGCCGGTTCGCCGTCTGCCCCCAGGCCCTGCGGGCCTCTCGGCAGATCGCCGCACGGCTGGATTTCACGGGGCCGCGCTTCGGTCTGGTGATGCCGTCGCTGCCGGGCAGGACTGCTGCCGAGGCCGCGGAATTGCTGCGCCGGGCCGCCTTTCGGGGGGCCTGCCGGCGGTACGGAGACAAACCGGGTGCGGCTGTGGCCGCACGGCTCGAACGGGAGCTGCGCGTGATCATCCGCATGGGCTTCAGTGCCTATTTTCTCATTGTGCACGATATCGTGCGCCGCAGTCCGCGCATCTGCGGCCGCGGTTCCGGGGCCGCCTCGCTGGTGGCCTATTGCCTGGGGATCACCAATGTCTGCCCGCTGAAGCATAACCTCTACTTCGAACGCTTTTTGAACCCGGGGCGCACGGATCCGCCGGACATCGACATCGACTTTGCCTGGGACGAGCGCGATGCGCTGCTGCAGCGTGTGCTGCGGCAGTACGCCGGCCACGCGGCCATGGTGGCCAACCACGTGTGTTTCCAGCCCCGCATGGCCGTGCGCGAAACCGCCCGCGTGTATGGGATAGGTGATGCGGAGATCAGACGCGTCACCCGCCGCCTGCCGGTATATTGGCAAAACGCATCGGTGGACCCGGCCAAGCCGGGCGTACGGGAACGAAAGCCGGCATCCAACAGGTGCCATCTACTCCCGCCCTGGCATGAAATTCTGCATCTGGCGCATCTCCTCGTCGGCACCCCGCGCTGTATTTCACTGCATCCCGGCGGAGTGGTGATGACACCCGATCCCATTGAGACTTATGTGCCGCTGGAGACCGCCCCCAAGGGCCGGCCGGTGATCCAGTGGGAAAAAAACGGCGCTGAAAGCGCCGGTCTGGTGAAAATCGACCTGCTGGGCAATCGCAGCCTGGCCGTTATCCGGGACGCGCTGCGCAGCGTACGCGCCGGCGGCGTGGATTTTGACGAACACCGCTGGCAGCCGGAAGATGATCCGGCCACCCGGGCGGCCGTGTCCCGGGGACAGACCATGGGGTGCTTTTATATCGAGAGCCCGGCCATGCGCCTGCTGCAGAAAAAGACCGGTGTGGGTGACTTCAAACACTTGGTGATCCACAGCAGCATCATCCGGCCGGCGGCCAACACATTGATCCGGGAGTACATCCGCCGGCTGCGCGGCGGCCGCTGGCAGCCCATCCATCCACTGCTTTGCGGGGTGTTGGACGAAACTTACGGCATCATGGTCTACCAGGAGGATGTTTCCCGGGCGGCGGTGGCCCTGGCCGGTTTTTCGCATGCCGAGGCCGACGGCCTGCGCAGGATTCTGTCGAAAAAAGACCGCACCCATCAGCTGCAGGATATGCACGCCCGTTTTGTCAAAGGGGCCCGCTCGCGGGGCCTGAGCCATGCGCAAATTGCCGCGGTGTGGGACATGATGATGAGTTTTGCGGGCTATTCCTTCTGCAAACCGCACAGCGCTTCCTACGCCCGTGTTTCGTATCAGGCCGCCTACCTGAGGGTGCACCATCCGGCTGAATTCATGGCGGCGGTGATCAGCAACCGGGGCGGATTTTACAGTACCTTTGCCTACGTCTCGGAGGCGCGGCGCATGGGATTGACGATTCTGCCGCCGGACGTCAACCGCAGTGATATCTGCTGGCGCGGCCGCGGCCGCCGTATGCGGGTGGGCCTGATGGCAATTAAGGGGCTGGCGGAAAAAACGTGCCGGCGCATCGTTGCGCAGCGCCGCAGGCAGCCTTACAGGGGGGTTGCCGACCTGCTGCAGCGTGTGCGGCCGGCCGCAGACGAAGGGTGGGCGCTGGTTGCGAGCGGCGCTTTGGACAGCCTGGCCGCCGGCCGGAACCGGGCCGAGCTGCTGTGGACCTTGATGCGCGGGCGGCAGGCCCGGCATGCAAAGGGGCAGCAGCCTCTTTTCGACACTCAAACGCCGGCGCCGCGCCTGCCGGAGGAAGACCCGCTCCGGCGCCTGAGGCGCGAATTCGGAGTCCTCGGATTTTTATGCGACCACCATCCCATGGTGCTGTTCCGCGGGGTGCGCGACCGGTGCCGGACGGTCAGAGCCGCTGCGCTGGAACGTTTTGTGGGCCGGCGGGTGCGGTTTGCCGGCTGGCTGATCACCGGCAAGGCCGTGCGCACGCGCCGCGGCGAGGCCATGCAGTTTTTGACCTTCGAAGACGAAACCGGCCTGGTTGAAACCACCTTTTTCCCTGCCGCCTACCGTCGCTGCCGAGACCGTCTTGTCTGCGGGCGGCCCTGCCTGTTGAGTGGCCGGGTAGAGCAGGACTGGGGGGCACTGACGCTGACGGTGGAGGATGCCGTACCGCTGGCGTTACCCCGGCAGATGCAAGCCGCCTGAGATATGCTGATTACAAAATGCCGTCGATGGCATAGGCTTCGAGTGCATCCGGTGCGGCATATTGTCCGGGCACCACCTTACCCCTGACGGACATACCGGCACGGTGGACTGTTTCAGGATCGCCGCATACCAGCGGATGCCACCATTCGAGCGGTCGTCCCTCGGCCAGCCGGCGGTAGGCGCAGCTTTGGGGAAGCCAGTTCAGCCTTTTGACCGCCGCAGGCGTCAACACCAGGCAGCCGGGTATCAGCAGGTGCCGGTTGCGGTAATCCCGGCAGCGGCAGCGCTCACTGTCCAGCAGCCGGCAGGCGACACAGGTGTAAGTGACACGGCCGGTGGCCGTATCTTCGAGTTTTTCCAGGCAGCAGCGTCCACAACCGTCACACAGGGATTCCCACTGGCGGGGTGTCATTTCATCCAATGTTCTGCGCTCCCAGAAAGGGCGGCGGCTTGAAGGCTGCATGGTGTGAAGAAGCTTAGGGACTGGCGTTGAGTTTTTTGAATAAGCGGTCAGCGAGTTTTGCATCGATGAACCTGAGCTGGCGATACTGGTCCATGGCTTCCCGGAATCGACCCAGCTGGTGGTAGCAGATGCCCAGACTGTATATGAATTCTCCGTTTTGCGGGTCCAGCGCGAGGGCTTTTTTAAAGGCCCCCAATGCTTGGCGGTACTCTTTGAGGTTGTAATGGCAGATGCCCAGGTTGTAATAAGCGTAAGGATCGCCGGGATTTTCCCGTATGGCCCGCTGAAAAATCGCTTTTTTCTGCCGGCTCAGATTGTTTCTGGCGCAGCCGGCGCCGGCCAGGATTGAAACGCACAACAGCACCATGCTGCAGCATGCCGTGGCACGGACAGCCGGATGCTGACGCAGTCGATGTCTTGGGACAGACTTCAAAACCGCACTTTTCTCCTGTTGCCGGATTTTTTTTGCAATTGGCGTTACGATACAGGCCAAGGAGCGATTCCATGCAACCGATTTGCCTTCGTGCCGAATCCGTTGTATAGGCAACGCTGAAGGCAGGGGTGCAACCAACTTTTATAAATATAAAGTATAGGAGATCGACACGTTGCGTGTCAAGGGACGGCTTCCGGGTGCGATCTTGTGTACGGCTGGCTGCGCGGATTGCAGATGACCGGCGGCTTCAACATGGCGGGAGGAATTTTCCATGGGAACGGAGAGGAAAGTGGAGAGCCGAAATGTGATCGTAAAAATCTCAGACGGATCAATCATTGCCGGGCAGGTCAACCTGAAAGGCGCCGATGAGCGCGCCGACCGCATCAGCGATCTGCTGGTTAAGGGGCAGAGCGGCTTCCTCGTGGTGTACAATGCCTCCGACATGAAAGTTTCGGGAGAGGAAGTCTCCGTCGTAATTTTGAACAAAGCGCATATCCTGTGGGTAATTCCGGATGATGGCAGGCGCTCCTGACGCATGCGTGGTATGCAGCTGCGGTTCGGCTGCGCATGCGTACAGCAGGCTTTTCACGTGCACGTACTGATTTTCAGACAAAATGGAGCTGGCCCGCATGGATGCCAACCTGAGACAAGCCATTGCAGCCCAGGTCACCCGTGAACCGCTGCCACGGTTGCTGGGCATCCGATTGGTTGAACTGCGCACGGGGTTTGCCGTTGTCGAAATGATTTATGAGCCCGCAAAAATGGACAACCTTTTTCGGCGTGCACACGGCGGTGCGCTGTTCGCACTGATCGACGAAGCTTTCGAGACCGCCGGCCAGACCCATGGCACGGTTGCCGTGGCCCTGAATGTCAACGTGACCTATGTGTCGAGCCCCGATCCCGGAGCCTGCCTGCGGGCCGAAGCCCGGGAAGTGAGCCGGACGAAGAAGACTGCCAGTTATTCGATTCAAGTCAAAGACGCCGAGGGCCGCCTGATGGCCACCTGCCAGGCACTGGCCTATCGAACCGGCAAACCGCTTCCCTTCATCTGATCCGCTTTACGCAAAGCACCTGCGGCGGGAGCGTTTCTTGCGCCGAATTTTGGAGCACATCTGACATAATTTGTCACTTCTTACATGCATCGCATGCCGCTTCACGCCCGATGTCTGGTCCTTTTTCGTACAACCGGCGCAAAAAAATCCGCATCGCTGCCGCCCATCTTATAGTACCACAATGTGGTCTTATATGAAAACGACTACCGGAAAAATGAAACTTGTTTTTCATAATATGAATCAAATGAAATACTTTTGTTCATATTATAACATGATGAAAATATATGAAATATAATAAACAATTCAAACTTGCACGCTTCTTGCAACAGAAGCATACGGATTTCGACGGACATGTTGCTTCATCGGTCAGGATTTTAAATGGGCGTCCGGTGAAAGACTGCCCGGCCGGGGGACGCGAAGTACGGCGTAATGTCAAAAATTGGCGGAAATTACGGAGGAGTCGATGGATCCAGCCAAGCGTGAACGTTTAGATACGCGGCTGCGCGAAATGTTCAGGCATTATAAAAAAAAGTCCGCCGCAAAACAGCCGCCCGGTACGCAGGGCAAGCGCGGAGACGTTATCCGGAGGCGGCAGGGACAGCCGGACAAGCAAATTCCGATTTCGGATACCACCATGACCTGATGGCGGCGGCAAAAATGATCGGGCATGGTGAGCGCGAAAGCCAGACCGATGCAAGTCCCAATATGAAAGCAGGCAAATACTAATGATCAAGAGGCATTTACTCCTATTGAAGCTAAAGAGAAATTCGTGAACCGACAGCCCCTTTCCTCACGGCGCTTTGAAACGCTTCCGTTCGTGCCTCAGGTTGTGCTCAAGGCGCTGCAGGCCTGCAGCCGAGAAAGCGATGCAAACGCGGCTTTAGCCCGCATCTGTAACACCGATGCGGCCCTGAGCATCGCTATCCTGCAGGCAGCCGGTATGATCCGGCACACAGCGGTAGGAGCGTCCGGTTTTGAAAAGGCCATCGGCAGGCTCGGCAGGCGCACCATACGTCAGATCCTGGTAAAAGCCCTTGTTCAGCAAACCTTCGGGCCGGATAAAAACCTTTCTTTTGTACGTGTGGGTGAGTTCTGGTGGCATAGCATGACTTGTGCCTGCCTGGCCAGGCGGCTGGCAAAAACCGCCATTGGTGTGGACCCCGAGGAAGCCTACCTGGCCGGCCTGGTCCATGATATCGGGAAACTGGTACTGGCACAGCAGGACCCGGGAATCAATCCTGCACTGCGCTCACGGGCCCAGTCGGGCATGTCTTTTACGGTGTTCGAAAAAAAGGAAAGCCTGCGCCATTTCGAAATCGGTGCCCGGCTGGTGCAGCAGGCCACCGGAAATTCCCTGCTTGCAGATGCGGTGCGCTACCACCATGAGTCCCGGGTGCGCATCCTGGGCGCCTTTGATCTCGTTAAAGTCGTGTACATTGCCAACACGCTTGCGCAACAGTCGGAAAATGTCCTGCTGGCCGGTGCCCAGGTGGCTGAGAAAGCGTTTCAGATCTCCCTGCCGGTGATACGGCAGATGGTGAACGAGGCCCAGGCGGATGTACAAAAAAAAGCGGCGTTCCTGGCCATCGATCCGCCGGGCGAAGCAGAGATGCTTGCAAAATCAGCCAGCGGCAAAGCCCATTTGAAGGAATTTGTCTATGAGGTCAAAAACAGCTCGCTGCTGTCGGCCGCACTCCAACAACTGATCCACACCCCGGCGCGGCCGGCGGTGCTGGAAAGCTTGAAGGACAGCCTCAAAATCAATCTGGGTGTGGACCGCCTGGTTATCTTCCTGCGTGATACCGAAACAGACGTGCTCAGACTTTTCGATCCCCATGCGCAAACCCCGGCGGCAGGTGATCTTGAGATCGCACCTGAAGGTCCTGCCGGTGTGATTGCGCACACGACAGCAGACACCGAACTGGCTGATTCCTTCGGCCTGTTTACAAATACTGCATGCAGCATCGCCGACGAGCAGATTGTGCACCTGCTCGGCAGTGAAGGGTTCGTGAGTGTCCCGTTGGCGGCTGCCGGCAACTACCTGGGGGTACTGGCAATCGGCTGCCGCAGAAGCCAGGCCCACGGGCTGGCAGCCCAGTCCCGGCTGATCAGGGACCTGGCTGAAAATGCCGCCAGCTGCATACTTCAGGAGGCCGAACTGCGGCAGACCCTGCAGCGGCAGGCCATCGACACCGCCGCACTGGTTCCCCGCCGGCTGATGCATGAAATCAACAATCCACTGGGTATCATTAAAAATTATATCAAGGTGCTGAGCATGAAACTTCCCGAAGACCATTCGGGGCGTGAAGAACTGCAACTGATCATTGAGGAAGTCGACCGTGTAAGCCAGATCGTCCGCCAGACCTCATCGGTCTCCCGCCCGGTGATCACAGGTAAGTCTCCCATCGATCTCAACCGACGTCTGGAAGCCTTTCTGCGGATTCTGGATCAATCCCTCCTCGCTCCCCACCGTATTGTGCTGCAGCTCGATCTCGGCCGGAATCTTCCCCCGATGCTTACGGATTGGGATGCCATGAAACAGGTTTTCATCAATCTGGTGAAAAATGCGGCCGAGGCCATGCCCGGCGGCGGTTGGCTTTACGTGCGTACGCGCCGCCTGGAGGGCCGCAGAATAAATGGTGCGCGAAAAGACAGCGGTGAGGCCGCCGGCCGTATCGAAATTATCATAAGGGACAACGGCCCCGGCATCCCCGATACCCTGAAATCCAGCCTGTTTGAACCCTATACCAGCGCCAAGGGAGAACACCACTCCGGACTGGGCCTTTACGTGGTCCACAGTGTCGTCGAGGCCCTGGGCGGCAGCATCCGCTTTTCCAGCCGTGCGGGTAAGGGCACGACTTTTGTACTCACCTTTCCCGTCGACGGCGGGACCAAAAAACAGCTGTAAAAGAGAAACCGGGGATTTTTACTGTTCGGTGGTAACCGCCCAGGTATAGCGGGTCCTGCCTGAAAACAGAATAAGCGCTTGACATCCTTATGTCTATTTTGTACAGGCACAAGGGTGCTGCCAGATGGCCAAGCTGCCCGGTGTTGGTTATCGGTTTCTTTGGGTCTCTTGATCTTTTGGTGTTTTGGTTTTTCTCACAAAGCCGTCAGGAGTCAGCGATGAGTTCTGTCCCAAGGGTTTTGGTTATCGATGACGAACTGAGAATCTGCGAGAGCATCAAAGCACTATTGCAGATGCAGCACTACGTTGTGGACTATATTACCCGCCCCGCCGAAATCGACGCCGTGCTGCGCGATAAATCCTACGACCTGTTCCTGCTGGACCTGTGCATGCCTGGAATCAGTGGCTTTGACGTGCTCGAGCGGATCCTGCGCCAGGAAGCTGATGCGCATGTCATCATGATTACCGGGTATGCATCCATCGAAACCGCGGTCACGGCATTGAAAAAGGGAGCCTGTGACTATCTGAAAAAGCCTTTTGAGCCTGATGACCTGATCAGGACCGTTAAAAATGTCTTCACCCAGAAACGATTAAAAGACGAAAATCGGGTTATTAACCAAAAACTGGAGAATTCCGAGCGGCGCTACCGCTTCCTCGTGCAAAATTCTCCGGACATCATCTACATGCTTGATAACGTGGGCCGCTTCACTTTCGTTAATGAAGCCGCCCAGCGGCTTCTGGGGTATACGCAGGAAGACCTGATCGGAAAAAGTTACGAGAGCATTGTTGCCCGGCCGGACCGCGAGAAAGCCCGCTGGCTGCTCAACGAACGGCGGACTGGTGAACGCGCCTGTAGCGGAGAGGAGATCAGGCTGCGCTTGAATCGGAAAGCACAGCAATACCGCGAATGTGAGGTGCGGCACCTGACGATCGAGCTGAAAGCCACAGGTGTATATGTCAACTCATCCTCTGCGTCAGCCAAGAAATTTGTGGGCACATACGGCGTGGCCAGAGATATCAGTTATCGCCGGCATCTGGAGTCACAACTGCGGCATGCCCGCAAAATGGAGTCCATCGGTACTTTGGCAGGCGGAATTGCCCATGACTTCAACAATATTCTGATGGGCATCCAGGGATGCGCTTCGCTGATGCTCTACGACATCAAGGATCGTTCGGACCAGAATTATGTGCGTCTGACCAACATCGAGCAGTACGTTCAAAGCGGTGCCGAGCTGACGCGCCAGCTGTTGGGATTCGCACGTGCCGGCAAATACCAGGTGCGGCCCACCAACCTTAACCGCCTTATCGAACGCTCTGCATCCATGTTTGGCCGGACACGCAAGGAAATCGACATCCGCTGGCGCCTGCAGCAGGACCTCTGGTCGGCCAAGGTGGACAGTGGCCAGATTGAGCAGGTACTCATCAACCTCTACGTCAATGCCTGGCAAGCCATGCCGGGCGGCGGCCTGCTTGACATCGCCACTGAAAATGTGAGCCTTACCCAGACCCAGGCCCGTAAAGTGGGGCTGAAGCCGGGCAATTTCGTCATGATGTCCGTATCCGACAGTGGAATCGGAATGGATGAAAACACCTGCCGGCGCGTGTTTGACCCCTTCTTTACAACCAAAGACAAGGGACGCGGCACCGGCCTGGGTTTGGCTTCCGCCTACGGCATCATTCAAAACCATGGCGGATCGATCCATGTAACCAGTCAGCCGGGTCAGGGAAGCCGCTTTGTCATCTATCTGCCGGCGACCCGGCAGGATCCGGTTGAAATCAAAATTGAGCATCATGAAATTCAAACCGGCAGTGGTATGGTGCTGCTGGTTGACGATGAACAGAGTATTGTCGATTCCACCCGTGAGATGCTGGAAAACATGGGATACAGCGTGATCACCGCAAATAGTGGAAATACCGCCCTGCAAAAACTGCAACAGTACGGCGACCAGATCGATCTGATGATGCTGGATATGATCATGCCCGGAATGGGCGGCAACGAAACTTTCATTAAGGTCAAGCAGATAAAGCCAGATCTCAAAGTGCTTCTGTGCAGCGGGTACAGCATCAACGGACAGGCGCGCGAAATCCTGGATTGCGGATGCGATGATTTTATTCAAAAACCGTACAATCTGGATCAGCTTTCCCAAAAAGTAAGGCACCTGCTGTGCGAACGCAAAACAGCCTGATGTAAACCGGCAGCAACGCAACGCTCCTCCGACAGGGCTGCAGTAAAACCCATCTCTTCCCCAATTACCCAAACCCGTGGCAGCCGTCAATTCCGGCGGGTGTATTTCAGCCGGAAGCGCTTGAGGTGCGCGATAGAACCACTTTCCGGCATATCGTCTACACCAACTTTCAGTGTGACATTGCAATTTTCGCTTATCCTGTGGGTTGAAAAGGCCGATATATCCACTGGATAGTTGAAATTCAGATGGTTGTCGGCCTGCATTTGGGCTCTGATTCGAGACGGATGTTCGATTCGAAGCACATTTGGATGTCGGGGGGCTGTTTTTTGACGCCTGCCGCCAGAGGCTGTTTTGCAGGCCATCGGATTTTCCGGCGTCACTTTGCAGACGGCACGGATGGCATTTTACGGTTCAACCGGTTTGAGAAGCGGCTATGACTGACAACGGCGAGCTGGATATCGTTCCGGCCGTCAAAGACTCCCTTGCGGAATTCTTTGCGCGCATCCTATCGATGGAGGTGGACCTGTTCGAAGGCGGCCCTTCCGTGTTGATGGAAGGCAGTGGATTTCGCGGGCGGATCGAGATTTCAGGCGAAAAGCAGGGGCGTGCCGATATTCTGGTTGCGGATGATTATGCCGTCCTGATGGCCGCCTCCATGCTGGGTGCCAGCGTGGAAGAGGTCGAAATCGACCATGAAGTGCCCGACCTGCTGCTTGAAATGGCCGATTTTATATCCAAAAAACTGGCCCGATGCCTTGAGGACGCCGGTTTTTCCTGCACGTTTTCGGATCCCGCTGTGCAGGCGGAAAAAGCCTTCGAAGAACGGTCACAGCCGGACGGCAAGCCGGTTCGCATTGCGTTTAAACATCAGGAACACATCGGGCTGCTGGAAATATATCTCCGGGATGCAGCGTCGATTCCGGCTTCGGGTGAGCCGGAAAAGATAGCTGCAGAAAAACAACTGGACAACACAGCATCGAATGCTGCATCAGAATCCGACGGGCCGGAGGAAAACCTGCCTGCCGGCGACGCGCCGGCAGATACAGATGATAGAAGCGATACCGCCTCGGAACCTGCGCCGCGCGTCAATGACACCAATCCTCCGGGAAAATCGACGGATAATACCGGCGATGCATTGTCCACGGAACTGGAACTGGAGCCTCTGGACGACGGCGACCTGCATGAATTGCTGGACACACCCGTGCCGTCATCCGACGGAAACCCGGACAATCCCCCGGATGTACCGACGCTGTCCAATGATGGTGCACCAGGTGATGCCGCAAAGCAACCTGCGACGGGTGTGCGGACGGGAGAGGGGGCCATCGGGGGGCAGAAACCGGCCTTGCCCGATGAAGCGCCGCTTCCACCGGCAAAGGAAAAGGGCGATATCCCGGACGATCCTGACACGGACGGTTTCGAAGGGCTTTCCGCCGAAGACCTTGCGGATCTGACAACAGCACCGGCAGACGATGCTGAACCACAGCCGTCCGATGGTGAAGCGGTGCCGCCTGAAGAGAGGGCCGCGGCGGATGAACCTAAAGGGCAGGTTCATAAACGGAAAGAAAGCCACCAGAAAGATGCCGGCAGCGGTTTGCCCTCCGGAAAATTGTCCCCAGCTGGAAAAACACGAAAAGGGCACCGCCGTGTGGCCGTTCTGGTTTGCACATTGCTGCTGACAGCGGTTGCCGGGGGAACATTTTATTTTTGGCACCGTCCGAAAAGGCAGGCACCGGCAACAAGACTGCGCGCAAAGAGGCCTGTGCCGGTCACTCAGGCAGCCATCGTGCGCCCGGCGCCTCCAAAGGCGGAAGAGCCGGGCCCGGCGCCTGCACCGGATAAGCCCGAAGCGCTGACTCCCCAAGCGGTGCTGGAGCGTCGGCTTGCAGAGGCGCAGCGACTGCGGGAAAAAATCCTGGCCAAGCAGGATGACATCCTGAGCCTGGTACAGTACTTTAAAAACGCTGTTGAGCACCAGTGCGATCGTGTTCGTCAGCAGCTGCAAAAAAGCCGGATCCACAGTTTTCAGAAGGCCATCGGCAACGAGGAACTGACGCTGGCGTTGCGAACCATCCAACGACAGAGTGTATCTCTGGAGGTTCTGCAAAAGCCCTTGGAATGGCTTGGTTCCGCAAGTGAAGCGCTGGACTACGGCATTCGTAAAACACGCATCGATTTTCAGATGGCACCGTATACGCGCGGAACGGATTTGCAGCGCCTTGCGCGCTCCGTCGAGGCGCTCATTCAGAAATACACCATTGACGATGAACATCTGTTGATGAATGTGCAACAGTCTGACCCGGTGCCTGTGAAAGCCATTTGGAAGGACATTGCCACCGGTATCAAAAAAACGGTGTGGGTTCAGGGAACCAGTGCACCCCCCGACACGGGGCTGCAGGTGAACCTCGGCCAGTGGCTGGTCAACCGCAAAATATGGCGACAGCTCTGCCGGGGCGATTACCACCGCAAATCGGATCTGACCATGATTTCGGCTCAGGCAGCCGCATGCCTTACAAAGGACAGGGTGAAAGACCTGTTTCTGGACGGCCTGGAAGAACTTCCGGCGGCGGCGGCCTACCATCTGGCCAGATGGTCGGGGGACTGGCTGGCACTGAACGGACTCACCAGGCTTTCCGCCGCTGCAGCCCAGCAGCTGGCCAAGTGGAAGGGGCAGCGTTTGTCTTTAAACAGCCTGGAGACACTTTCGCCCCAGGCGGCCGGCTTCCTGTCGCGCTGGCCCGGCCGCCAGCTGGAACTGGTGAGCCTTTCCGTCGGAAGCCAGGACGATGCCCGGCGTGTAACCGAGGCTCTGAAAAACTGGATGGGACCAGGGAAAAAACTTTTCGTTTCCCGGAAGATGCGGCGGATGTTCGCAGCCGCCGGCAGGTAGAGGATGCAGGAAAACAACAAAATTGCCCCAATGGTTCTGGGTATGCTGCTGGCCGCGTGCTTTTTACGATCGGTATCGGCGTTGGCCGACGCCCCGGGTGACGTTTCATCACGTCTGCTGGAGCAGCGGATGAATGAAATTATCACACTGCAGCAAAAAATTGACCATCAGACCGCTCAGGCGCAGGCACTCTACAGTCGACTGGCGGACCAGTTCGCATTGGTCGTAGCGGAAATACGGGATGAGTGCAGACAACGCGCCATCATCTCCTATGCACAGGCCATCCGTTGGCAGACCCTTGATCACCATCTGTCGCTGGCCCAGCAACTGCATTCGTACATGCGTGCTCTTGACCGTAAAATTCAAAACTTTAAAAACGAGTATCAACGGCTGGGTTTTTTTTACCAGGAAGCGGTTGATGACTTGAAGATCATCAAAGCGCTGCCCAGCCTGGACATTACGGCTTTCATGGCCGAAACCGGTCGCACCATCGCAGCGGTACGCCGCGACCTCAGGCGATACCTGGTGGACAGCCGTGATATTGAGTATATCCATACAGTCCGGATCTGGAAACTTGTGGCTGCAGGAACAACCATCACCAGCCGTAAAGGTCCTGGTTGATCAGATGCGCTGCATCTGCTAATTAAGGCCGGCAACGGCGCAACTTTCCTGCAGTTGCACACGCTTCAATGGCCTATTGGCGGACGGGAGATAGAACATGGGGAACCTGGTTCAGGAACTTTTTGACCTGGAAAATCAACTGGAAAAGTACGTTGAAGTGTTGAACCGACGAATCTGCTTCAACCAGGCCCAGCAGCATGAAATTACGGCTGAACTGCAGCACGGCCTTGAAAAGCTGCAACAGAGCATTGACTATAAAATCGCCTATCTGAACAAAAAAATCGTTCGTCTGAATAAAAAATTGAACCGGTTTGAGGAAAAACCACCGGTGCCGCCGGAAACACTTGACAGGGAAGTTGCATGAGCATGCAAAATGATGCCGCCAAATCCAGGAAAACCAGCGATACAGGACAGCCCGAAGGGCGCAAGCCTTCTGAAGTCCTGGATGACTTCGAAAAAAGCCTGAAACGCAGAATAAAGGCTTTTGACATTCGCGTAATGGACAATAAGCGCGCACTGGAAAGGGTACGGGATGATTTGAGAACGTTTCTCGACCGTTGTCGTGAAAACCTTGAACGCAAGTTCACCGAGCTCGACCGCCAGGTGGACCTGGTTGAGAGAAAAATCGAGGCTTACGAAAAAGCCCATGGCACGCAAAGGTCCGAGGGCTGAAAAAAACGTGGCCGGGATGTACTTCGCCCGATGCAAACGCGCCAAAATCAAGGAGTAGGTTTTGAGCACCTTACTGCAGGAAAGTTTTAAGGAAACTGTCTCCAGACTGGCCAAGCGGTTCAAGTTTGAAGTCAATGCGATTCACGACAGTATCGCTGAAAACGAGAATAAAATCTCCAGCCTGCCCCATGAGCTTCAGGGACAGGTGGATACCTTCGAAAGACTGATGGATTACAAAATCAAGCACCTGCACAAAAAGGTCGACCGGCTTGAAGGGCGTTTGCAAAAACTGCAGCAATCGCTTTCCGCCCGCGGGGATTCTTCCGGAAAAACCCCACCTTCCTCCTGAAAGCGCCGGCTTTCAAATCGGATGATTTCCTACCTGAATTTTGCAAGCGTCGCGTTTGCCGCCTATACAAGGCACAGGGCATGCAGCTGTCGTATACAGACGCAAATGCCCTGCAACACAGTAGAGGCGGTAAAATCGGCGCTCCCGCAGGGCAGA
>JALSRD010000063.1 GCA_026984935.1 Desulfobacterales bacterium | reverse complement strand
CACCGGCTGCCAGGCATTGCGGGCCACGGCCAGCGAATTTTCAATGCGCTGGTTCAGGTCCACGGTGCCGGCCTGGCCGCCGGGTTTGTGCGCGGCGTAATCGCGCAGGATCTGCACGATGCGCGTCACCTGGGCCACACCTTCGAGGGACTGCTCGAGGGCCGGCGGAATTTCCTCCCTTAAATAAGCCAGGTCGACGGCTTGGCCCGCCGCACCCTTCTCCGAGGCCTGTGTATCACCGGATGCCAGCAGCGTATCCAGTTCACCGAAAGCCTCGCGGAGAAAGCGCAGGTTGCCGGCCAGGTACTGCAGCGGGGTGTTGATCTCATGGGCCACGCCGGCCGTCAAAGTGCCGATGGCGGCCATTTTCTCGGACTTCAGGATCTGTGCCACCGCTTTCTTGCGGTCGTCTTCCAGCGCCAGAATGCGCTCCCCGGAGCGGATGCGCGCCGCAAGCTCCGCGGGATCGAAAGGCTTGGTCATGTAATCGTCGGCGCCTGCATTGAGCCCCCGCACGGCATCGCTCTTTTCGCTGTTGGTGGTCAGCAGGATGATGTAAACATAATCCGCCGATTGCAGCCCACGGATTTTCGTTACCAGGCCAATGCCGTCCAATTCGGGCATCATCCAGTCCGAAATAATCATTCTGACCGGCTTTTGTTGAAACACCAACAGCGCCTGCAGGCCGTTTTCACAAGCCACCGTGGTGTGCCCCTGCTTTGCCAGCATTTTTTCGAGCAGCAGCCGCGATGACGGATCATCTTCGGCGATCAGGATATGCATGACCTAAACCCGTTTTTTTTGTTGCAGCTGCGGTCCGCGACATGGGCATGCCGCCGGACCGCTCCACCTTGACAGCCTCACTTAGTTTATCTGTAAGCCGGATGAAAACTTGAGTATTTTTCGCAAGTACGGCGGGCCGCCGGACGGGCCCGCAGCGTCAGCCGGTACAGCGAATCGGCGCGGCGGCAGGCTGCCGTCGGACCCAGCTGCCCTGCCGGCGACTCAAGCCGCAAGCGACGGCGGCCGATAAGCGTTATGGCGGACGTGCACGCATGCGCTCGCCAGGGGGACTTGGCCAAAAGACACGGCCGGCCGCTTTTGCCACCGGCAAACGCCCGGCCTGACCCAGGTACAGCAGCATCGCACTGGATCAGCGGTTTCTGGACACCCGAAAGCACCATAGCGCACCATGGCCCGAACCATTACCATCACCAGCGGCAAAGGCGGCGTCGGCAAGACCAGCATCAGCGTCAACCTGGCGCTTTGCCTGGCCCGGCGGGGGCAGCGCGTGTGCCTGTTCGACGCCGACCTGGGCCTGGCCAACGTGGATCTGCTTTTGGGGCTGCATCCCGAAAAGACGCTCAGGGAGGTGGTCCGCGGGGACCTGGATCTGGCGGATGTGGTCATTCCGGCCGCCGAAGGCCTGGACATCGTCCCGGGAAGTTCGGGAATCGCCGCCATGGCCGACCTGGACAGCGGGCACACCGGGCGTCTGGTCCAGGCGCTGGAAGGCATGCGCGAATACGACTTTCTGCTCATCGACACCTCGGCCGGCATCTCCAGGAATGTGATCGCATTCGGCCTGGCATCGCCCGAGGTGCTGCTGGTGATCGCACCGGAAGTCACGGCGGTCACCGACGCCTACGCCCTGCTCAAGCTGCTTTTGGGAAACGGCTTCGACGGCGCCCTGCACGTGGTGGTCAACCGCTGCCGGCGGACATCCCAGGGCAGACAGGTGTTCGCCAAGTTCGCCGCCGCCGTACGGCACTACCTGCAAGCCGACACATCCCTTCTGGGCGTTGTGGCAGATGATGCGCAGGTGGAGGCGGCCCTGAGTGTCCAGCAGCCTTTCATCTCGCTGTACCCGGACTGTCCGGCGTCCGCCGAGCTGACCCGCATGGCCGGAAAGCTGCTCGCAACGCCGCCGCAACAGGCGCCCGGCATCACGGCGGGATCCTACTGGCAGCGCTGGGCCCAGGCCATGGGCCGCCCCCTGAAGCTGCCGGCGCCCGGAGACAGCAGGCCCGCCGGCCAGCCCCGTGACCGCCGACAGCCGCCGAAGGACGCGCACCGCCCGCCGCCGCTGCCGGCCGCAGACCGCGTGCCGCCACCGGCGCAAGCCCCTGAAGGCGCCGCCCACAGCCGGCTGCGGCTTCCCGAGCCCCTGTTGCCGGTGCTGCCGCAAACGGCACTGGCCTGCATGCGCGCCTGCCGCACGGGCGCCGCGCTGGAGGAAATCACCCACCGGGCCGCCCGCGACGCCGCACTGTGCGCCAACCTTCTCGCGCTGGACCACATCCGCAGAGGCAAGACGCATGCAAAAACAGCTGTACTCGAAGACGCCGTCACGCGGCTGGGCAGGAAAACGGTGGAAACCCTGGCGCTGCACACGGTGCACTTTGCGCATCTGGACGGCGATGCCGTATTGACGCCCGAAGCGCTGAAAACCCAGTGGCGGCACAGCCTGCAGTGCGCCCTGCTGGCACGCCTGCTGGCGCAGGAGACCGGCTTCCACGACCGGCGGACAGCCTACCTGGCCGGCCTGTTGCACGATGTGGGCAAGCTGCTGCCGCCTGGCCGCACGGCCGGCCTGTCGCAAAACGCGCCGCAGGCCGTATGCCGGCACGGCCATACCGAACATGCACGCGCCGGTGCACGGCTGCTGGCCCGCTGCGGCCTGTCCCCGCTGCTGACCGATGCCGTCTGCTACCACCACGCGCCGCCTGACGCCATCCGCAACGCCTTCGGCCTGGTCAAAATCGTTTATGCCGCCAACAGATTGTGCAGCCGCCGCCTGCCTCCGCCGGATGCCGGACTGGAAGAAAGCGCGTATATCCTGGCCATGCAGCCCGCTGCGGCCCGCCGCCTGGCGGTTCAGTCCTGGGAGAGCGTTGCCGACACCGCCCGCAGGCTGGATATACGGTTCGAGGCTGCGGCAGAGGCTTCACCGGCCGGGCGGGCTGCGGACGACGAACACCAGCGCGCCGTGCTGCGCATCCTGCGGGAACACGCGCTGCTGGGAGCATCCCTGCAGCCCGTGCTGGAGGCCGAAGATCCCGGGATGGCGCGCGAAACCATCAGCCGCACGCTGCAGCTGCTCTTTTCGGTGCCGCCGGCGCTGTTTTTCCGCTACGATCCAGGTTCAGAGACGCTTTCCTGCCAAGCCCCGCCGGCCGGTGAAAAGGCCGGCCTGCGCATCCACGCCGCACGCGATCGCAGCCTGTTGGCCGCCTGCTGTCGAGAACGCAGGATCGTCACCACCTTCGATGACCCGGCCGAGATCATGGACGAACAGCTGGCCCACCTGCTGGACAAGCCCGGCATCGTCTGCGTTCCCCTGGTCTTCCGGCATTTCTTTGCCGGCGTCATGGTGGTGGGCGCCGACGCCGCCCAGGCCGCGCGCATGCGCGCGGAACAGGACCTGCTGGGACACCTGGCACGCCAGGGCGCCTGTGCGCTATTGCCGGCCAGCGCGCCGGCGGCGGGTTGACCGCCGGCAGTCCCTACAGCCCGATGGTGCGGCGGTAGCGCATGCAGTTGGCGCCGTTTTGGCGGTGATCCACGAAGGCCAGCTTCTCGATGTTGGCGTAAGCCGTGCGGCGGGCCTGCTCCAGCGTATCCCCTCCGGCCACCAGGTGCAGCACGCGTCCGCCGTAGGTCACCAGCGACCTTTCGTCGTGCTCGTCCACCCCGGCGAAGTATACCGCCAGCCCGCGCTCCAGGCGGTCGAGCCCGGTAATGGCGTGCCCCTTGCCGTAACGCTTGGGATAGCCCGGGTTCCAGCCGCGCGAGGCCTTGGAGCGGCCCTCCATGGCGATGACGTCCACGTAGTGGCGCGCATTCCAGACCTGCCGCACGCGGTCCAGTCTGCCTTCCCAGACGGCCATGCCGATTTCGAACAGGTCGCTGCTGAGCTTGCGCGCCAGGACTTCGAACTCCGGGTCCCCGTGGCGCACGTTGATCTCGAACACCGACAGGGCGTTGTCGTCGTCCAGGTTGAGCCCGAAGTAGAGCACTCCCTTGTAGGGCCAGCCAAGCCGGTTGTAGATCACCTCCACCGTGGGGTTGACGATCTCCCGGACGATGCGGTTGACCAGTGCATCGCCCACCAGCCGGTGGGGGCAATAGCAGCCGGTGCCGCCGGTGTTCAAATTGCCGCCGAAGCGCTCAATGGTTTCATGGTCTTCGGGATCGAAGGCCGGCTTGTAGTCCTGGCAGAACATGCGCAGCGGCATAACGTGGCGGCCGTCCAGGTAAGCGAAAAAGGAAATCTCGCTGCCGTACTTGCGCTCCTCGACGACCACCCGCCGGCCGGCATCGCCGAAGCGCCTCTCCACCATAATGGCATCCACGGCCGCTTCCGCCGCCGCCGCGTCGTCGCACACCAGGGCCCCTTTGCCGGCGGCCAGCCCGTTGGCCTTGACCACCACCTGGTAGCCGATGTTGCGCACGTAACGCCGGGCCTTGTCCGGGTCGTTGAAAACGCGGTAAGCCGGCTTGGGCACACCGGCGGCTGTCAGCAGAAAATCGGTAAAGGCACGGTCGCTTTCGATCCTGGCAAACTCCTGCTGCGGGCCCACGGTGGCGATGCCGTGGGCGTTGAGCACATCCACCAGGCCGCGCGACAGCGGATTTTCAGAGCCGATGTCCACCAGGTCCACCGCCTGCTCCCGGCAGAAACGCGCCACCGCTTCGAAGTCGTCGGCCGCATCCGGCGCGACCCGTTCGATGAGTCCGCGTTTTCCCTTGGGGGTGTGCGCTACACCGGGATTGCCGGGCATGAAAAACACCTTGTCCACGTGCTGACTGTCGGCATACTTGTCCGCCAGACAGTGGTCCCTGCCGCCGCTGCCGTACACCAGGACTTTAGCCATTTATTTACCTTTCATTTCGCATCGTTATTATAGTTTTCGTATCTCTTACATCATGCTTTGCAGGCCAGGGCTGTCTTGTATCCCGCGGCCGCTGCGCTTTTCAAGCACTTTTTTTCCGCCGGCTGCCGGCCGCGCCTCCACATGCGCCGGCCGCACAGCCACATTCCCCTTGACAGTCCGCGTCGCCCTGGCCTATATTTTGCGCCGAATCGGTGACCTGCAACCCATTGGCATTTCGGGAAATATACTTGAAACTCACCCTGGGCTATTCACCCTGCCCCAACGACACGTTCATGTTCCACGCCCTGGTCAAGGGGCTTTTGCCGCTGGACGACTGGCAGTTTAGCGAAGAGCTGCACGATGTCGAAACGCTGAACCGCATGGCCATGGAAAGCCGGCTGGATGTCACCAAGCTGTCCTTTTACGCCTGGCTGGCGGTCAAAGACCGCTACCGGCTCTTGAACAGCGGCGCCGCCCTGGGATACGGCTGCGGACCGGTGCTGATCGCCAAAAGGGCGCTGGCGCCCCGGCAGGTGACGTCCGGCAAAACCCTGCTTCCCGGGCGCTGGACCACGGCACACCTGCTCTTTCGGCTGTGGGCGCCGGATGCCGCCGACCGGCGGTTCGCCCCTTACGACCGCATCTTCGATCTGCTGGAGCGCGGGGCGGCCGACAGCGGTGTGATCATCCATGAAAACCGTTTTACCTTCGCCGCTGCCGGTTTTCGGCAGATCGTCGACCTGGGCGCCTGGTGGGAAGCCGAAACCGGACTGCCCATACCGCTGGGCTGCATCGCGGCCAAAAAGACGTTGCCGGATACGGTCATCCGCCGCTTGGAAACGCTCATTCGCGAGAGCATCGCCTGCGCCCGCCGGAACCCGCAAAGCGCCCTGCCCTACATGCGCCGGCACGCCCAGGAGATGGACGCCGGTGTGCTCGAGCGGCACGTGTGCACCTTCGTCAATGCATTCAGCCTGGACCTGGGCTCCACCGGACGCGCCGCCGTGGCCGCGCTTGAAACGCGCGCCCGCACCGCGGAAATCCTGACATGATCGGAATCATCTATGCCACGCATGCCGAGGCCGCCCCGTTGCTGGCGCAGCTGGCCGCCCGGCGCATCCAAGACCGCGTGATGGCGCTCTACCGCGCCGCGCCGCAAAACAGCCATGCGCCGCTGCTGGTGGCCGTCAGCGGCATGGGCAAAGTCGCCGCCGCCCTGGCCGCCCAGCGCCTGATCGAGCACTACCGCTGCCGGCGCATCGTGCATGCCGGCATCTGCGGCGCGCTGGTCAGCGACGACGGCATTTCCCCGGGCGCCGTGCTGCGGATCCAAAAGGCCGTCGAAGAAAACACGGCGCCGCCGCAGGCAGCACCGCAGCCACTGGCCTGCGACGAGACGTGGTGGCCCGCACTGCCGGTCGCGGCCATCGTGACCGTGGACCAGCCGGTTTTCGACGCTCAAAAAAGAGAAACCCTTTCCCGCCTGGCACAGCTGGTGGACATGGAAGCCGCCGCCATTGCCCGCGTGGCCGCCCTGTATGGCCTTCCCTGCGCCATCGTCAAGGGTGTCAGCGACCGGGCCGACCACGACGGCCGCGAGGCGCTCCAGGCCAACATCGACGGCGTGTCGCAAAAGGTGGCCGACTGCCTTCTGGCGGAAATCAGGAAACAGGCCGGCGTGTGCCAGCGCTCACAGCCGGCGGCGGCCGGCACCTGGCAGAAACTGCTGCGCTTCACCAAGATCGAGCACACGGCATTCAGCCTGCCGCTGCTGTTCGCAGGCGCCTGGCTGGGCGGCTACGGGCATTTCCCCGCTTTTAAAATCATGCTGCTGATCATTGTCGCCGCCGCCGGGGCGCGGATTTTCGGGATGTCCTTCAACCGCATCTTCGACCGCCGGCTGGATGCGCAAAACCCGCGCACAGCGGCGCGCGAACTGCCCACCGGCGCCCTCTCGGTCCGGTCGGCCCTGCTCATCGCCGGCGGCGGGCTGACGCTCTACCTGTCCGCCTGCGCCGTCCTGGGCGGCTGGTGCCTGACCCTGGCGCCCGTGCCATTAATTTTCCTGCTGGGCTATTCGCTTCTGAAGCGCGTCACGGCGCTGTGCCACTTCGGCATCGGGCTGTGCCTGGCCATCGCCCCCCTGTGCGCCTTCGTGGCTGCAGCGGGCAACCCCTGGTTTTCCGCGCCGGCATTGGTGTTCGCGCTTTTCGTGCTGTGCTGGATGAGCGGCGCGGACATCATCTACGCTATCATGGACATCGACAGCGACCGGCTTAACGGCGTGCACAGTCTGCCGGCGAAGCTGGGGGCCGGGCGCGCCACCGAGGTGGCCGCCGTGCTGCATATCGCGGCGGCGGTGTGCATCCTGCTCGTGGCCGCCCTGACCGGGGCCGGTCCGGCGGCGCTGGTTTCGCTGGCCGTGGCCGCCGCGGCCCTGGGGCTCATGTACCTGCCGTCCATCCCGCTGCCGCGGCGTTTCTTCCCCATCTCGACCATCGCCGGCATGGCCGCCGCGCTGGTGCCCATGCTGGGGACCATGGGAGGATAGGCAGAGGAAGCCATGCCATTTATCGACCTGCGCACATTTTTAAACCACCTGGAAGCCGCCGGTGACCTGGCGCGCATCCACGTGCCCGTGGACCCCGACCAGGAGATCACCGTCATCCAGCACCGCGTCATGGCGCAAAACGGCCCGGCGCTGCTCTTCGAAAAGGTCAAGGGATCGCCCTACCGCCTGGCGAGCAACCTGTTCGGCACGCCGCAGCGCGTACGACAGGTCTTCGGCCGGCCGCCGGCCGAACTCGGCCACCGCCTGGTGCGCCTCTTCGAAACCCTGATGCCGCCGACACTGCCCGCCCTGTGGCACCGCCGGACAGATCTGCGCGCACTGCTGCACGCCCGACTGCGCACCGTCACCACCGGCCCCGTGCTGCAGACCACGGCCGCGCCTGCCGACCTGACGCGCCTGCCGGTGCTGACCTGCTGGCCGCAGGACGGCGGTCCCTTTTTCACGCTGCCGCTGGTGCACACCACCGATCCCGACGGGCGCCACGGCAACCTGGGCATCTACCGTCTGCAGCGCTTCAACGCCCGCTCCACCGGCATGCACTGGCAGATCGAAAAAGGCGGCGGTTTCCATTTCCAAAAGGCCGTGGAACAGGGCGACGCACTACCGGTAAGTGTCATCCTGGGCGGACCGCCGGCCCTGGTAATCGCCGCCGTGGCGCCCCTGCCCGAGGGCATGGACGAACGCCTGGTCGCCGCCATGATCATGGGCACCCCGCTGGACGTCATTTTGCGCAAGACCAGCGGCCACCGCATCCCGGCACGCGCCGAATTCGTCATAGAAGGTACGGTCAGCCCCGGCGACACGCGCCGCGAGGGACCTTTCGGCGACCACTTCGGCCACTACTCCCAGGCCGCCGACTACCCGGTCTTCAGGGCCCACCGCATACTGGCGCGCCCAGATGCCATCTATCCGGCCACGGTGGTGGGCAAGCCGCTGCAGGAAGACTATCACATCGGCTGCGCGCTGCAGGAGATGACCCAGCCGCTGCTAAAGATCCTGCGGCCGGCGGTTACCGCCATCTGGGCCTACCCGCAGACCGGCTTCCATCCGCTGGCGGTCATGTCCGTCAAAGAGCGCTACCCGCGGGAGGCGCTCAAACACACCCTGGGCATGCTGGGGGAAGGCCAGGTGTCGCTGACCAAGGTCATGATCACCGTCGACCACGGCGTGGACGTGCGCGACTTTGCGGCCGTCAGCCGGGCCCTCTGGCACCACCTGGATGCCGCCGGCGGCCTGCACCTGCTGGCGCCCACGGCCCAGGACACCCTGGACTTCACGGGACCGGCCATGAACACGGGCAGCCGCCTGATCCTTATCGCCACATCCGGTGGCGGCCGCCGCCTGCGCCACCGCATACCGCCGGCCCCGCCGCCGCCGGACGACGTGCATGCGGACATCAACGCCCTGCGCACCCTGGGGCCGGCCGTGCTTGCAGTGGGGTTGAAGCGCGAAGGCAAGGCGCTCACGGCGGTGCGCCGGGCCCTGTTGCAAAACGCCGTCACGCGCCAATACCTGTTTGTGGTGCTGCTTTCACCGGATGTGGATATCAACGACACCACGCAGCTGCTGTGGGGCTGGTTTACGCGCTTCGACCCCCTGGCCGACCTGCACCCGGCCGGCCGCCGCAGGGCCGGCAACCGGCTCGTCCTCGACTTTCCCATGGTCATTGACGCACGCTGGAAAAAGGGGTATCCCGAACCGGTGGCCTTCGACCCGGCCGCGGAAAGGCGGGTCGACCAGCGCTGGAAGGAATATGGCTTATGACGAACGCATCGCACGTGCTTGCGGCCGCCCTCGCAAAGGGGGCCGCCGGACAGCGCCTGGACCGCGCCCAGGCCCTGGCGCTGGTGGCGGCGGCCGGTCCGGCGCGCCTGCACCAGCTGGGGGCCGCGGCGCTGGCCAACCGCCGGCGGCGCTTCGGCGACAGGGCTACTTATGTCTTCAACCTGCAGGTCAACCCCACCAACATCTGCAGTATGCACTGCACCTTCTGCAACTACGCGGCCTCGCCCCAAGACCCGCATGCCTATGTCATGGACGAGGAGGAGATCTTCGGCCAAGTGGCGCGCCTTTCGCCCACCGAGGTACACATCGTGGGTGGGCTGAACCGCATCTGGCCCTACCGCCGCAATCTGGAGCTGGTACGCGAACTGCACCGCCGCTGGCCGCACATACACCTCAAGTGTTTCACGGCCGTTGAGATTGACTATTTCGCCAAAAGCGAAAAAACCGACGCCGCGCACATCCTGGCGGAACTCAGGGACGCCGGCATGCAGGCCATGCCCGGGGGCGGCGCCGAGATCTTCTCCGAGCGGCTCTGGCAGCGGCACTGGAAGAACAAGATCGGCCCCGCCGACTGGCTGCGCATCCATTCACTGGCCCATGAGATGGGCATTACCACCAACGCCACCATGCTCTTCGGCTTCGGCGACACCTGGCAGGAGCGCATCGACCACCTGCTGACCCTGCGGGCGGCCCAGGACCGTTCGGGCGGCTTTGCCTGCTTCATCCCACTGCCTTTCCAGCCCGGAAAGGGCAAATTCATCAGCCACGGCCCCACGCCGCTGGAAACCCTCACGGTACTGGCGGTATCGCGCCTGGTGCTGGACAACGTCGCGCACCTCAAGTCCTACTGGCCCATGACCGGCCTGGCCACGGCCGCCGCGGGCCTGAGCTGGGGCGCCGATGACATGGACGGCACCATCAGCGAAGAGAAAATCGCCCATCTGGCCGGCGCACCCACCCCGGTGGGCCTGGCGCGCGACCGCATGGTCGACACCATTCGCGCGGCCGGTTTTACACCCTGCGAGCGCGACGGGAAATTCAACCCCTGCGACGCGCCGGCAGACAGGGCCGCCGCCCGGGACGCTGCCGGCCGCCATGCGGCACAAGGACCCTGCGCTCCGTGACCTATCCCGTCGCCATGATCCCGTATGCCAACATGGCCCCCTACCGCGAGCTGGGTGCGCCGCGCGGCTGCCATTTTGTCGCCTGCCTGCCCAGCGCCAGCGTCACGGCGCTTGCGCAAAATCGGGTCATCGCCGCGGCCGTGCCGGTGGGTGGGTTGGCCGCCCTTGCCGGCCGGGTGGAGCCGCTGGGGCCGTACGGCATCGCGGCGCGCGAAAAATCCATGAGCGTCCTGTTTTTCTCGCAGCGCCCCCTGGACGAAATGGGCGCCCCGGCACGCATCTGGCTGACCGGCGATTCGGAATCCAGCGTGCGGCTGCTCTTTCTGCTGCTGGGCTACGCCCGCGGTTTCGACCGGCTGCCGTTGGCGGTTGGGCACCCCGAGCAGGCCCAGGGGGAACTGGTCATCGGCGACGCGGCGCTCAAACGCATTCTGCTGGAATGCCGGCCCCAGCCGGCGGTGCGGCCCATGCGCTGCCAGTCGGATTGGAAATTCGTCACCGACCTGGCCAGCGCCTGGTATGCGGCCCACCGGCTGCCCTTCGTGTTCGCGCGTTGGGTGGTGTGCAAGGACGCGCCGCAAGACGCCAAAAGCGCCCTCAAACACTGGCTGGACGATTTCGGCCGCCAGGAAGATCAACTGGTCGAACGCTCAGTCCCCAAGACGGCGGCCGCCCTGGGCGTCAGCCGCAAAATCGTGTCCGACTACTTTAGGGTCATCCGCCGGCGGCTGCACACCATCGACCAGGCCGGCCAGGACCGCTTTTTGTCCGAACTTGCCACCCACTTGCGCAACCCGCTGTTTCAGCCCGCGGGAGAATCCCCATGAAAAGTACCGCAAATCATCACCGACCACCTGCCTTTTCGCAGGGCGAAGGTACGCCGCCCCAGCGCTACGACCGCCGCCAGGCCCTCGAAATGCTCACCCGCATGCCGCTGGGAGAGCTGATGGGCCTGGCGCACGCCGCGCGCATGCGGCGTTGGCCCCAAGCGCGGGTCACCTTTGTCTGCGACACCAACCCCAACTACACCAACATCTGCGTGACGAACTGCCGCTTCTGCGCCTTCTGCCGCAAGCCAGCGGATCCGGATGCCTACACCCTGACGCCGCAGCAGGTGGCGGCCAAGGTTCAGGCCGCCCGAGCAAGGGGCGCCACCACCGTTTTGCTGCAGGGCGGGCACAACCCCGCCGTCCGCCTGCAAGACTGGCTGGCCTACATCCGCGCCATCCGCGAAAGCTGTCCCGATGTCCACATCCACCCCTTCAGTCCGGCCGAGTACGTCTTTATGGCCCGCAGGGAGCACATGCCCGTGGAAAAAGTGCTGCAGACGGTCTTTGATGAGGGTGTCGACACCATCCCCGGCGGCGGCGCCGAGATTCTCACCCCGCGTGTGCGTGCCCGCATCGCCCCGGCCAAAGCCAGCGCCGAACAGTGGCTGGAAACCTGTGAAAGCGCCCACCGCATCGGTTTTCGCACCACGGCCACTTTGATGTACGGCCACATCGAAGCAGACGCCGACATCGTCGACCACCTGTTCCGGCTGCGCGATCTGCAGGACCGGACCTGCGGCTTTACCAGCTTCATCGCCTGGTCCTTCAAACCCGACGGCTCACCCCTGGGGCGCGAACTCGCGCACCAGCCGGTGCACCCGGCCAAATACGTGCGCATCATCGCGCTGGCGCGCCTGGTGCTGGACAACTTCGACCACATCCAGTCCTCCTGGTTTTCGGAGTCCATCCCCGCCGGCCAGCTGGGGTTGGTGGCCGGCGCCGACGATTTCGGCGGCGTGCTGCTGGAGGAAAACGTGCTGTTAGAGGCCGGGCACCAGCGCCTGGCGACCGTCGGGGACGTCAAGACCATCATCCGCCGCGCGGGCTTTGCGCCGGCACAGCGGGACTCGTATTACACCGTCATCCGGGAATTCGACGTGTCCGGGCAGCCGCCTGAATAGAGGCCCGAAGGCGCGTGGCTGAAAATGCAGCCGGTTTCCGCGATGCAGGCGGTGCAGACATCTTCGCGGCGGTTTATCGCATTCAAGGAGGAAAGAGAGCATGGCCAAAACCTATGTACGCGTTCTGACCATCGCCGGGTCGGACAGCGGCGGCGGTGCCGGCATCCAGGCGGACCTGAAAACTTTCGCGGCCCTGGGCTGCTACGGCATGTCGGCCATCACCGCCGTAACGGCCCAGAACACCTGCGGGGTGGACGGCATTTTCCCGCTGCCGCCGGACTTCACGGTCTCCCAGATCGCGGCTGTTTTGACGGACATCGGCGCCGACGCCGTCAAGGTCGGCATGCTCTTTTCCGCACCGCTCATCGCCGCCGTGGCGGGCGAACTGCAAAAGCACGCTTTCGGGTACCTGGTGGTAGACCCGGTGATGGTGGCCCAGAGCGGCGACCGCCTGCTTGAAGACAACGCCGTCGAAGCCCTGCGCCGGCACCTGTTGCCCATGGCGGACGTGGTCACCCCCAACCTGCCGGAAGCCGAGGTGCTGGCCGGCCGCAGGCTGCATAACGACGCGCAAATCCAGGCCGCCGCCCGCGAAATCGCCGCCGGCGGCTGTGCCGCTGTGCTGATCAAAGGCGGCCACGGCCGTGGCGAAACCAGCGACGACCTGCTCTACCTGTCCGCCGCCAAGCGCTTCCGTCGCATCCCCGGCCGGCGCATTGACACGGCGAACAACCACGGCACGGGCTGCACGCTGTCGTCGGCCATCGCCTGCTACCTGGCCCGCGGTGATTCCACAGAGACCGCCGTTAGGCGCGCCAAGGCGTACATCAGCGGCGCCATCCGCGCCGGGGCAGGTTACCGCATCGGCGGCGGCAGCGGCCCGGTGCACCATTTTTACGAATTCTGGGAGTAATCCATCTCCACCCGCGAAGGAGGCGCAGATCCCCATGTTCCAGGTCCCCCTTTCCGAAATCAACGACCGCCTGGTGCGCTTTCAGGCGATGCTGGCACAAAAGGACATTGACGCCGCCATCATCCGGCAGAACACCGACCTGTACTATTTCACGGGCACCGTCCAGGACGCGCATCTCATCGTGCCGGCGGCGGGTGCGCCCTGCTTCCTCGTGCGCCGCGACGTGGCGCGGGCCGAACAGCAGTCCGGCCTGCGGCCCGTCGTGGCGCTCAAAAGCGTCCGCGCAGTACCGGCAAAGCTGTTCGAATGCTGCGGGACCGAATCGGTTGCGCGCATCGGCATGGAGCTGGACGTGCTGCCGGCGGACACCTTTTTCTTTTACGACCGCAAGCTTTTCGAAAGGCAGCAGATCGTGGATATCGGCACCCTGGTGCGGCAGGTGCGCATGATCAAGTCACAATGGGAAATCGAAATGATGCGCCGCGCCGGCGGAATTTCACAGGCTGTCACAAAGGCCGTCCCCGGCATCCTGCGGCAAGGCATGCGCGAAACGGATCTTTGCATCGAACTGGAACACGCAGCGCGCCGGGCGGGCCACCTGGGGTTTGCGCGCGTGCGCGCGTTTAACATGGAAATATTTTTCGGCCACGTGCTCTCGGGCGCCGAGGCGGCGGTTTCGGCGTACTGCGATTCGCCCACGGGCGGGCCGGGCGTCAGCCCGGCTTTCGGCCAGGGCGCCGGTGGCCGGATCATGCAAGAGGGCGACCTGGTCAGCGTCGACACCATGGTGAACCACCACGGCTACCTCAACGACCAGACGCGCAATTTCGGCCTGGGATCCGTCGATGACCGTTTGAAGGAAGCCTATCGTCTAAGCTGTAGCCTGCACCAGTGGGCCCGTGAAAACGTGCGGCCGGGCATGCCGGCCGGCGGGGTTTACGATTCCCTGATGTCCCTGGCGGCACCTTCGCCTTTGGGGGCGTACTTCATGGGCTGCGGCGATGCGAAGGTGTCCTTCATCGGCCACGGGCTGGGGCTGGAGGTCGATGAATTCCCCTTTATCGCCAAAGGGCAGCAGATGCCGCTCGCCGCCGGCATGACCTTCGCCCTGGAGCCCAAATGGGTGATGCCGGGTATCGGCGTCGCCGGGATCGAAAACACCTATCTGGTCACCGATCACGGCCTCGAGTCGCTCAACAGCGCCGCTGAAGATCTGCTGATGCTGCCCTGCTGAGTTTCCGCCGTGGATTTTTCCGCCCGAATGCCGGCTTAGATTACGTGCTGCTCGCAAAGCCTGCCCAGAAAATAGGGAAACTGCCTGCGCCACCAGGGCCAGTCATGATTGACGTCATGGCCCCACAGCTCGATCCAGGCCGGCACTTGCTTGGCCTCCAGAATCCGCCCCAGCGCGGTGACGTCCCGCAGCATGGCGTCCTCCCAGGCCCCCTGGCCGCAGCAGACGATGATGGTCGAGCGGCGGTAAAGCTCCAGGATGTGCCCGTCGTCCAGGTTGGCGAGAAAGTTAAGCGGCGAGTTGAAGTAGACCGTGTCGTCCATGTAGTCGCCGACAAAAGAGCTGAGCTGGAAGAGACCCGAAAGTGAAATTACACCGTCGAACTCCTGCGGATGGCGGAAAAAGAAGTTGCCGCTGTGGTAGCCCCCCATGGAAACCCCGGTGGTGAAAACGTGCGCGCTCTGGTTTTTTTGCCGGATAAAGGGCAGCACCTCGTGCATGATGTAGCGGTCGAATTCCTCATGGCGGGCGGCCTTTTCCCGGGGGGCGGCCTGCGCGTTGGCCCAGCTCTCGTTGTCCACGCTGTCCACGGTAAAGAGCTGAATACGTCCGGTGTTGATAAACCAGGCCGCCTGCGCCACCATCCCGAAATCCTCGAACTCGAAAAAACGCCCCCCCTGCGCGGGAAACACCAGGATGGGCTTGCCGCCATGGCCGTAAACCTTCAGCTCCATGTCCTTGTGCAGGTGGTTTGAAAACCACTTGTGATATTCGCTGTGCATGGTTCCTCTGTTTCTTCCCAGGAAGCTGCGCGCCTCACAGGATGCATTTCGCCACTTCCATGTCCGTGCGCAAGGCCACGCGCGGTATATCCCCCCACTTTCGGAGTTACTCTTTTTCCTGTATGAATGCCGCCATCTGCAGAATCTGATCGACATCCGCGGCCCGCACGAGAAAACCGTAGTTTCCCAGGGCACTGGCGAAGGCGCCACTGATGGGCTGGTGATGGACCACGTGCGCGCCCAGCACATGCAGGATCTCGGCATGGCTGTGTTTGTAGCGCTTGCTGAATTTCTGCCCTACATAGGCGCAGTGCCAGGGACGGGTGACGGTGGTCTCGAAGCGCCCCTTCACCACCACGTTGGCATACTCCCGGTAAATGTCGATATCGTTGGCGTAGTTGAACATGTCCGTGGTGAGCCCGCCCGGAGGCCGCATGTTCACCTCAAGGGCCACCAGTTCCTGCGGCGGCGTGCGAAAAAATTCGATGTGGAAAAAACGTTCTTTGATATCGAAGGCTTTCACCAGCTTTTCACCGGCGGCCACCAGGTCCGCCGGCAGCTCGCGCAGCGAGTAATAGTAGATGTCGCGGTCGTCGTTCACCGTCTCCATGATGCCCTGGGAAAAGACGTGCGACGCGCAAAACACCACCTGCCCGCCGGCGTCCGTCAGCCCGTCGTAGGAAACGATCTGGCCCGAAACAAACTCCTCCATGAAATAGGTTGCCTCGGGTTTGTCGGCAAAAAAGGCCGCCAACGCTTCGTCATCGTGGATCTTGTAGGTCTTAGCGGCGCCGACACCGATATCCGGTTTGACGATGACCGGATAGCCGACCTGGTCGATGAAATCCCGGCAGCCGGCCAGGCTTTCCACCAGCACGCCTGGCGCGACCTTGACGCCGGCCTTTTGAAACACGGCTTTCATGACCGACTTGCGTTTCACCCGCTCAATGCTGTCCCGCCGGATGCCGAAGATATTGAAATCGGTGCGCAGGGCGGCCTCGGTTTCCAGCCAGTATTCGTTGAAAGACTCCAGACGATCGACCTTGCCGGCCTTGAAGGTGATGTACCCCACCGCCCGCACCAGCTGGTCATAGTCCTCCATGTCCTCCACGCGGTAATACTCGGTCAGGCTCTCTTTGAGCCGCGCATCAAGGCTGTCCCAGGAAGCATCCGCCACCCCGTACACCTTGGCGCCCAGGCGGTTCAGATGGCTGGCGAAATGAACGTAATTCGGTGGAAAATGTGGCGACAGAAAACAAAAGTTCATAACCGTTTCCCCTGGAATTGTGGTGCCCGGCTTGAAAAGGCGCCCGCCGGGCAATCCGTTTACAACCGTTGTCCAAAGACAGACAATCAACGCTGAGCCTTTTAAAGTAACCATCATCCGCCCATGGGCAAGTCCGGTTGCCGCCTCCCGGAATTCAACCCGCCGTCTGGTGCCGAAATAGCGGAAGTCCCCTTCGTAATGTCCGGCAAAAACATCGATGAACATGATCGTTCCGCGGTGTTGCTTTTAACCCGGCGTTATGCCATAATTTTTGTTTTTGTACCCTCTGGCCGTAATTTCTGCTGCAGCTTATATCGCTTGGCAGATCTCACCATTTTTGAAGAATATGCGCCCTCGCGCTTTTCATAGGATCTTGTTTCTCAGCGGTCTCAGCATCCCCCTATCGGTGCTGGCGGTCCTGTCCTTTGCCGCCTTTTCTTTCGGAACCTTCGGCGTACGGCTGGACAAGACCCAGAGAGGCCTGCTGGTTTCTTCGGTCTACGGCACGGATGGACCTTTGCGAACCGGCGATCTGATTGTTTCCATTTCCGGCATCCGCTACCACCGGGTGCTGTCCAGCCTGTTCATGGCCACACCCCGCGAACGGGTACGCCGCGTGACGGTGCAGCGTACCGGAAATACGGTCGTCCTGGCGCTGCGGCCCGTTTTCCTGTCGCCGGGAAGATATCTTGAAATCGTCTGGCCGCACCTGCTTTTGATCGCCGTTTTTATGTCTCTGGGCAGCATGGCGCTTTTCCGGGCCCCGCCGGGTCCGGTGGCGCGCCTGTTTTTTCTCATGCTCTGCGGACTGAGCACCTCCATTGCCGCCACCACTCAATCCCATGCCGGACTCCTGCAGCCGCACGTGGTCTCCTTCAGCTTCCTGACGCTGGCAATCGCCAACTGGTTTTCCTTCGGGGCCTTTGCGCATTTCGTCGCCCGCTTCCCCGCCCAGCGCGACCTGCTGCGCCGGCGTCGCTGGCCGCTTTTCCTGTTTTACGGTGTCCCGGTGCTGGTCGCGGCAGGCGGGTCTTGGTATCAGGCGGGGCTGGCACCGGCATTCTGGGGCTGGCTGCAGCGGCTACGCAATATCTGCGTGCCGCTATTCATCCTGGGGGTGTATGCCAAGCACGTGACAGACTACCGCCGGCTCGATTCCCTGTTTTTGCGCAACCAGCTCAAGCTCCTGATAGCCGCCTACTGGTTCTCCTTCGGCCCCTACCTGGTGCTCTACCTGCTGCCCAACCTGCTCTTGGATCACCCCCTGATCAGTTTCCGGGTGGTGCTGTTCACCTTCATGGTGCTGCCCGCCAGCTACATGGTGGCGCTGCTGCGTTACCGGCTGCTGGGCGTCGATGCGCTGATCAGCCGGGCGGCCGCCTACGTGGTGCTGACCGGCGGCCTGATGATGCTCTACGCCGGCTTGCTGGTGCTTCTCAAGCGCCGTTTCTGGCAGGGACAGGTGTTTTCGGAACCCATATTCCTGCTCTTTCTGCTGGCCATCGCGGTGGGCTTTGCCCCCATGCTCAAGCGGCTGCGGAAGGTCATCGACCGCTATTTTTTCCGCACACTGCCCGAAGACTCGGTGCTGCTCATGGAATTCAGCCGCAAGCTTGTATCCGCACTGCACCTGGATGACCTGGTCCACCTGCTGATCACCGACCTGCCCGAGCATTTCCTGGTGACCCGTGCCGCCATACTCGTTCTCGAGGGCGGCAAAAGCCGGCTCTATCCCGAACAGCCGCACATCGGCACCCGCTTCTGGGGAAAAAGCAGGCTGGCCGTGAGCCTGCGCGAAAAGGAAGAATACGTCTTTTGCCGCACCGAAGAAAGCGACCCGATCCTGATGGAAGAACTCGGAGTGCTGGACCGGGCGGGGTACCGCCTGGCGCTGGGGCTGCGCAGCAGCAGTGCTCTTACGGGCATGCTGCTGCTGGGCGCCCGCCGGGACGGCCGCCTGTTTCGCAACAACGACCTGCGCATCTTTACTATCATCGCCAACCAGGCTGCCATCGCGCTGGAAAATGCGCTGCACTACGAATCCCTGGAAGCGTCGAAAAAACAGATGGAAAAACTTTTCGGCAAGATCCTGCACAGCGAGAAAATGGCGGCCATCGGCGAGATGACATCCACCCTGGCCCACGAGCTGAAAACGCCGCTGGGGATCATCCGCAGTTCCGGACAGATCCTGGCGGAAGGCGGGCAGCCGGCTTCCGTGCAGCGGGAGATGCTGCACTACATCGTCGACGAGGTGGACAAGCTGGATCTGGTGATCACCGGTATCCTGGGACTGGCGCGCTTCCAGGAGCCGGTATTTTCCCAGGTGGATCTGAAGCCCGCGCTCACGTCCCTGGTCAAAGGCTGGCAACAGAACCCGGATCACAGCGCACGCGTGAGCATCGATCTGGCCGTCGAGCCGAACCTGCCGCCGGTACAGGCGGACTTGCGCCAGATCAGCCTGGTGATCTCCAATCTTTTGCAAAACAGCGAGGATGCCATGCAAGGTGACGGGCGGATTACCCTCAGCATTTCGCGCCATGGGGAAGGCGTGGAGATCCGGGTCCGGGACACGGGAGCGGGCATTTGCGAAAAGGATCGGCGGCAGATCTTCAGCAAATTTTTCACCACCAAAAAAAACGGCCTGGGCCTGGGCCTGCCGATATGCCGGCAGATCATCCGCTCCCACAGCGGGCGGATTTCCCTTGAAAATCATGAGCGAGGCGGGGCCGTTGCGCGCATCATCCTGCCGCAAAACCCCATCGAACACATTCTCGTGCCCGCAGGCTGAAGCCACGGAGGAGAGCATGACCACCAGGATTCTCGTCATGGAAGATGAAACGCGCATGCGGCGTCTGCTGGACCTGGTCCTGACCAAGGCGGGCTATCAGGTGCGCACGGCGGCCGACGGCAGGCAGGGTCTCGCATGCTGGCGGCAGTGGCGTCCCGACGCCGTCATCACCGACCTCAAAATGCCGCAAATGGACGGGCTGCAGGTGCTGGCCGAGCGCAACGCGCGCTATCCGGAGATCCCGCTCATCGTGCTCACGGCCTTCGGCACCGTGGACACGGCGGTGGCCGCCATGAAGGACGGCGCTTTCGACTACCTGACCAAACCCGTCGACAACCGGCGGCTGCTGGAAATCGTCGCCCTGGCGCTGGCCGAGAGCCGGCCGACAACGCTGCCGGACGACGAAATGGTGGGCGAGTCAGCATCCATGCAGCGCATCCGCAAAGAAATCGCCATGGTCTGCCGCAGCAACTCCGCCGTGCTGGTCACCGGCGAATCCGGCACCGGCAAGGAACTGGTTGCCAAGGCCATTCATCGATCGGCAGGCGGCCAAGACGCCCCCTTCATCCGCGTCAACTGTCCATCCATACCGGCGGACCTGTTGGAAAGCGAACTTTTCGGCCACTGCCGCGGCGCTTTCACCGGCGCGGTGCAAAACCGCTCGGGGGCGTTTCTGCAGGCCGACGGCGGCATACTCTTTCTCGATGAAATCGGGGACCTGCCGCTGCCGCTGCAGCCCAAGCTGCTGCACGCCGTGGAGAGGAAAGCGGTTACACCGGTGGGCGGCGACAGGATGCAGCGCGTGTCGGTCAGGATCGTTTCGGCCACCAACCGCAACCTGCGGGCCATGGTGGACGAAGACCGTTTTCGCCGGGACCTGTACTTCCGCCTCAACACCTTCCACATTCACCTGCCGCCGCTGCGGGAACGGCCCGCAGACATTCTGCCGCTGGCCGAACATTTCCTGGCCGCATACTGCCGCCATTACCAAAAGCGGGACCAAGCGATCCATCCGCAGGCGGCAGAACTGCTGCGGCACTACCCCTGGCCGGGCAACATCCGCGAGTTGCGCAGCATCATGGAGCGCACCTGCCTTAAGGCCGGCGACGGTGAGATCCGGCCGCCGGCGCTGCCGGAACGCATCCGCAAAGCCGGCCCGAAGCCGACAGACAGGAGTGCTGCCGAATCCTCCCACCTGGCGGACCACGAACGCCGGCTGATTGTCGAGGCGCTGACACAAAGCGGCTGGAACCAGTCCAAGGCGGCGCGGCAGCTGGGAATCACGCGCAACACGCTGCGCTACCGCATGCACAAATACGACCTCCGGCCGCCGGGCTGAAACCAGCCGCAGGGCGCGCAAAACAGCACCGGGCCAAAGGGCGCGCCTGTGCGGGCGGGCCGCATTCCACCGCCGGCCACCAAGACCTCGATTTCGTCGCGCTGCCATGCGGGCCGCTGCGCGACAGGGCGGCATCGATTTCCCGGTGCAAACCGGGATCATGCATAGCGAAGTCCCAGCAGCCCCTTTTCGGGCCGCTGCCAGACGACCCGCGCCCGGATGTGTACCGGTATGGGCTCTTTTCCATGGACCCGGCCGGAATCCGGCAGGCAGTACAGCTCGACGGGCATGCCCGCCTCCAGCGCAGCGGGCAAAGAGCGCGTGCGCAGGCACATGCCCCCCGTGCTGACGTTGCGGGTCCTGCCGAAAAGCCAGAGATCGCCGGGATCCTCTGCGGGGCCGCATTTCAGGCTGACGACCAGCTCGACCGCCGACCGGCGCGCCTGCCGCCGTTCGTGTCGGTTCATCGGCACCTCACGGCAAAATGTTTTCGCAGGCAAAGGTTCCGGGAGCCAAGTCAAGGCTTGGCCCGGCGGCCGGTCCCGGCACAAGACGCATTGCGGGCACCTTCCCACCGCCGCGCAGAAACGGGAACGTAAGAGCGCTTGCCTTTGCGCCCTTGCGTTTCCGATGCGCCGCACGGGATACGCGCGTTTGTTTGACGGCCCCGTCCCGGCGGCGGGTTGCGAAAGCCATCTAGCAGCGGGCCTTTCTTTTGCGCAGACAGACCCCGGCCATCAGCAGCCCGATGCCCGAGAGCAGCAGCGTGGTGGGTTCGGGGACGGGCTGCGGGGCCTCATATTCTATAATATAAGCCCGTACTGCACGACCGGTAGCTGACGCATTACCAGCAGAATCATCCACACTTAGATTCCACCAATCTCTACGCATCGATAAAAAATCCTCAAATACCTGCGGACCGACCAAACCGGTCGAAGCCCCGTTTCTTGGAACGTAAGTATCCCACAAATTAAAGGATGACCAGTCTTCACCCGTAATCCAATGCCAGTCGCTTTTGGCGGCAAGCCAGTAATTATCGAGAGTCCCCGACCCATTGTAATAATTTTGAAATGCAGTTTTTTCACCTGAATTCACTTGATACTGTTGGTTCGAATAATCCCAAGTTACATCCTCTGTCTGATATCCCCCTAACCAGATCAAATCACCATAAAGACTGACGCTATCACCGAGAAATGACGAAGAAGACAAGAAATATAATTCATTCTGGGAGGTTATGGTGGCCAAATGCCCCTCCCATCCATTATATGCACTAGCCGCGGCAGCGTCGCGTGCATGTGACCAATCGAGTGTATTGTCACGGATTATTTCGTAATAATGATCATTTCCTCCAAGAGAGGATGACCACTGAACGGGAGTGGCCCAGGAGGTTATGGTGCCAAAGAAGCACAGTGAAAATAGTGATAAGTAGAAGCTGATCTTTCTCATGGTTTCCTCCTCAATAGCTAAGTTTGGAATGTTTGCCGCAGTCTTGCCGAACTATCTAAGGATACCAAGCAAAAGAAATACCAACCGGCTCTATCTCACCGATCTTTAGTAAATTTCGGGTGTTGTGAAAATATTCGGCAGGAGCGCATCTGTCGCAACTGGTGGATATGCAGCACCAGTGGTGGTGGATTTGCACCGGCTAAGGGCCATGCAACAGATAAAATCCACGTGGCTGGGCAAGAAGGTATATAGGAGGGTGTCAGGCGGCCGGGGGCCGCGGATTTTCACCGGCGGGCCGTCAGGTTACCGCCGGTTTGGGGGAGTCCTGCGAAACAAGGGGGGATGGGCCTGCGCCGGCGCCCAGGCGCCGGTAGCCGCCGCGCACGCCGGTCTTGGAGAACACGAGCTGCCACAGCTGGTTGACCCGCGCCCGGAAACTGCCCGCGCAGGAAAGCAGGTAGTAGGTCCACATCCTGAAAAAGCGTTCATCGTAGGCATCGCGGATCTGATGCCAGCCGCTGGTGAAATTGCGGTGCCAGGCCATCAGCGTGGTGTCGTAGTGGGCGCCGAAACTGTGCCAGTCCTCTAAAACGAACAGCCCTTCGGCGGCCGCGGCGATCTGCGCCGCCGAGGGCAGCAGGTAATTGGGGAAAATATAGCGGTCCATCCAGGGGTCGGTGGAACGGGTCGTGGTGTTGGCGCCGATGGTGTGCAGCAGAAAGAGGCCGTCTGCCTTCAGGCAGCGGTGCACGACCTTCATGAAAGTGCGGTAATTCTTGCCGCCCACGTGCTCGAACATGCCGATGGAAACGATGCGGTCAAAAGTTTCCTTGAGCGAGCGGTAATCCTGCAGTTCAATGCGCACGGGCAGGTCCCGGCAGTAGGTTCTGGCATACTCCGCCTGGCGCCGGGAAACCGTTATGCCGGTAACTTCAACACCGTAAGTCTCGGCGGCATAGCGGGCAAAACCGCCCCAGCCGCAGCCGATATCCAGTACCGTCATGCCGCTTTGTAAACCCAGTTTGCCGCATATCAGGTCCAGTTTGCGGATCTGGGCTGCATCCAGGGTTGCGGCGTGATCCCAGAAGGCGCAGGAGTAGTTCATCCCTTTGTCCAGCATCACGGCAAACAGGCGGTTGCCGATGTCGTAATGCTGCCGGCCGATGTCAAAAGCCTTTGCGCGGCGCTGCAGGTTCATTAGCCGCGCACGCACGCCGGCCCACAGGACCTTTCCCGAAAGCCGGGCCTCTTTGTCCAGCCGCGCCCGCAGGATGCGGTCGATGAACTGGTCTAGGGCCGCACAGTCCCACCAGCCGTCCATGTAGCTCTCCCCCAGGGCCAGGGACCCGCCGGCCAGCACCCTTTCGAAAAAGTGCGGCCGGCGGACCCGGATATCCCAGGGCCGGGCGCCGTCGATTTGCACATCGGCCGTCGCCAGCAGCTGCGCAACGACCTGTCGGGCATCTTTTTTCGGCACGTCGAAGACTCGCATCAAAAAAATCGCGGGCAAATGGTTGTCGCGGAAACGCCACTGCCCTCCAGCTGCCCGCGGCCGTTAAAACTTATTGCCGCGGGATTTCGGACACCGCGCACACCTGCGCGGTGGTGGCGCGCAGCAGCTCTGCGGGCGTCAGCCGCAGCATGGCGTCTATATCGCCGCCGCCGCCGAAAACGACGCCCAGCTTTGCGACAGCCGCATCCACGATGGTGTGCAGTTTCTGCCGGTGCCCGAAGGGCGGCATGCTGCCGACCACATAGCCGGTCAGCACCAGGGCCTGTTGGGCGGTGGCGAATTTGACCCGCCGGCGGCCCACGCCCACAGCGGCCGCCAGTTTGCGCCGGTCCACGCGCCCCGTCCCGTTGTTGATCACCAGCAGCCCCCGGCCGTCCGCCAGAAAAACCAGTGACTTGATGATCTGCTGGTCGGCCACGCCCAATGCGCGGGCCGCATCACCAACGGTGGCGGTGTGCGCGTCCATACGCAAAATCGTGGCCCGGATGCGATGCAGATCGATAAACTGCTGAAGGTCGGCGCTGGTCATGGGCATTGGCATGATCTTACCACAAGCGGTCGTTTCCCGAAAGTTCGGTGATGCGCGTCTGCCGGCAGTGCCCGCGGCGGGTGCCGGGTACACCTCACGCGGCGCTTCTCCGGCTCCGCTTCCCGGAACCCAGTTGCCCTAGTCCATGGGCAAAAGGGCGTACCCCCGGCTCTGGTAGCCCACCAGCGAAACGTAGCCGTTGGCCACGAGCCGGACCTGCGGCAGAAAATCTTTCCGGTCGATGCCGTTGGATTTGGCGGCAATGCCGCACTGCTCGATCACGAACCCCAGCCGGCCGAAGTGCGCAATCCAGTCCGCCATCTCCAGCCGGTATTTGCGCTGGGCCGGTTTGATATACCGGTCGGTGCGGGTGACAAACCGGCTGGCCGGCCCGCGAAAAACCATCACGATGCGCGGCTTGACACCGGCATCCAGCAGCTGCGTGTAGGTTTCATCCAGAAAAACCATGCGCGCTATCAGCCGCTGGGGGTCGCCCACGGTAATGTCGCAGACGATGTCGACCTTGGAAAGCCCCTTCAGCGCCTGCTTGTTGGTAAGTGCAGCGGCATGTGCCGTCGACAAGAGAAAGAGCGTCAGCAGGCTCAGTGTCCATGTTTTTTTCATGTTCCACCTCCGGCTTCTCCATCGCCACCAGGCACGGCGCCCGGGCTGGAAAAGCACGCATGTGCCCGGTTAACGTCTGTGCACCTGGAAGTATTTTTATATCCTGTGAGTGGATCTTAGCTTACTATAGGCACTGGGTGGCTTTTATCAACGCCTTTGCGCACAAGGGCTGTCCCGCACCCCGGCAGAGGCACCGGCAATCCAAGGAAAATAATTGCGCCTTATGAATGCCGAATCAAAAAAGCCCAAGAACCCCCGAAGAACCCGGGCCGTCGAAAAAAAGAGGACCGCGCCGGCAGCCGGCCGGGCGGTCCCCTTTGCTTTTTCGTTGTGAAGAAAAAACTGTTTCGGATTCCCTAGTTGATCCTGAGCAGCAGCGCGCCGGCGGTGTCACCGGCGGCGCAGCCGCCGAAGAGCATGTAGCCGCCGCCGGCCAGCACGGTTTCCTCGATCCCCTCGATGATGCAGCGGCCGGCCGTGGGCCCCTGGGGGTGACCGTAGATCAGCGAACTGCCGTAGTTGTTGAAGCCGTTCACGTCGATGCCCAGCTCGCCGGCCAGGTACAGGTCGTTGGCGGCAAAGGGATTGTGGGTTTTGATCGTTTTGACGTCCTTAACGCCGATGCCGCCCTTTTGCAGGGCCATCTTGACCGCCGGCACCACCGCGGCGGCCATGAAACCTTTCTTGGCGCGCGCATAGCCGTAGGACACCACCTGGATGGAAACACCGGCGTCGGCGCTCAGCTCGGCAGCCCGTTCGCGTGTGGTCACCAGAATGCCGCAGTTGCCGTCGGCCGGGAAGGTCTGCGCGCCGAAAGTGTGCGCGCCGCCCGGCAGCACCGGTTTCAAACGCGCCAGCCCCTCTTTCGACGAGGCCGTCACGCCTTCGTCGGCCTCCAGCAGGGCGGTCTTTTTGCGCGAGATACGGTACTCGGGCGCGAACATGTAGCGCTTCTGGAAGGCGCGGTCATCCTCCAGCGCATCGCGGTACTGGGCGTAGCGCCGCAGCACCAGCTCATCGCAGGCTTCGCGCGTGATGCCGGCCTCGCGGCTCACGTTCTCGGCGGTCTCGATCATGGCGTTTTTGGCCGACGGATCATGGCCGAAGTTGTCCATCAGCCAGTTTTCGGACTCCACCTCGCCGCCCGGGCCCATGGGGTTGGGCCACACGGTGTGCGGGCCGTTGGAGCAGCGGTCCACCATCAGGCAGTAGGCGTTGCCGTAAAGGTCGTTTTCCACGCCCAGACTGGCCTGGTAGATGCAGGTGGTGGAAGTGGAGCAGGCCTGCATCAGGGTGACGCCGGGAATGTGGGGCGCGCCCAGCATGTGGGCCGCCCAGGTGCTGCCGTAAAACACGCGGTGCTGGCCGATGGTGATCCCCAGAAAGAGGTAGTCCAGCATGGCGGGATCCCACTTTTTGCTCTCGAACCAGCGTTTGGCGGTGTTGGCCCCCAGCACGATGGCGTTTTCGTTGGCCAGGCTGCCCTGCCAGCGGGCAAAGGGCGTGCTGTAGTAGCCGCGGTATGGAATGAATGCTTTAGTTAACATGAATCGTCCTCCCTGTTATCCTGTAAACGTTAAATGCCTCGAATCCTCGAAATGCTTCCCGCAGGTATGCGTGGCCTGATTGCTGTCCATGTCGGCAGAAGCGTGCGATGTGCTTGCGGTGGGATATCATTGTCCATCCGGCAAAGCATCCATCTGCCCCCCAACTTCTAACTTCCAACCCCCTCAGCGGCAGAAGCGGTCGCGCAGCTTGCGGTGCAGGATCTTTCCCGTGGCCGTGCGCGGCATGTCGCAGGATTCGATGAAGATCACTTTCTTGGGGCGCTTGTAGGCCGCCAGCTTGTCGCGGCACCAGGTTTTGAGCGCCTCTTCGGATACGCGCCCGTCCGGTTTGGGGATCACCACGGCCACCACCATCTCGCCCCACTTGTCATCGGGCTCGCTGATCACCGCCACGTCGAACACGTCCGGGTGGCCGCCCAGCACCTTCTCGACTTCGCTGGGGTAGACGTGCTCGCCGCCGGTGATGATCATGTTGTCCTTGCGGTCCACGATCTCGTAAAAGCCGTCTGCATCGCGGCGCGCCATGTCGCCGGCCGAAAACCACTGGCCGGCAAAGGCGGCCGCCGTCTTTTCAGGCAGCTTGTAGTAGGCGTCGAAGAGCATGGGGCCGCGCGAATACAGCTCGCCCACCTGCCCGTCGGGAACCGGCTGCTTTTCTTCATCCAGAATCTTGATGAAATCGGTTCCCAGCGACTCGTAGCCGATGGATCCCAGCTTGCGCATCTGGTCTTCAGGTTTCAGCACCGTCACGATGCCGGCCTCGGTGGATCCGTAGCCCTCGTAGAGCTGCACACCGGGGAAAAATTCCATGATGGCCAGCTTCATGTTGCGGCGCACCGGCGCCGAGGAGCACAGCAGCTTGCGCACCGAGCTGACGTCGCGCCGCCGGGCCGTCTCAGAGGCGTTCAAAATCAGGTTGTAGTGCGTGGGGATCAGCGAGATGAAGGAGATCTTCTCTTTTTCGACGATTTCAAGGATCTCGTCGGCTTTGAAGGATTGGGCCGGGTGGATGTAGACCGAGGCGCCGATGTAGGTAAAGGTAAAGGTGAAAAAGGTGGAGTTGATGTGGCACAGCGGCATGACGTTCAGGCAGACGTCGTGCTCGTTAAAGCCGAAGTCGATGGCGTTGATCAGGTAGAAGGCGATGTGCGAGCGGTGCGAGCGCACAACGCCCTTGGGCTTTCCGGTGGTGCCCGAGGTGTAGATCAGAATCCAGGTGTCTTCGGCGTCCACCGGCACATCGGGTTCGTCCGCGCTGCCGTCGCGGATGAAATCCTCGTAACCGCGATAGCCGTCTCTGGGCGCGCCCACCACCACGTAATGGTCGGCGGCGATGTGCGGCAGCCGGTCCCTGATGCCGTCCACGGTGTCCGCGAACTGGTCGTGCACGACAAAGGCACGCGCGTCCGAATTTTCGGCGATGTACTGCACTTCATGGCCCACCAGGCGGAAGTTGATGGGTACGATCACCAGGCCGGTCTTGGCCGTGGCCAGGTAGATTTCCACGATCTCAATGCTGTTTTCCAGCAGGACCGCCACCTTGTCGCCCTTTGCGAGGCCCAGGGACAGCAGGCTGTGCGCCAGCCGGTTGACCCGGGAGTTGACCTGCGGGTAGGTATAGCTGCGCGCACGGTCCTTCAGGGCCACCGTGTGCGGGTATTTGACGGCATTGACTTTGAGCTGCTGTCCCAGGTTCATCCAGCAGGCCATGTTTTATACCTCCGTTGCGTCATGCGGATCTTGATACAGGTGCGGAGTCCCGGCAGGGGCTGCCGGATAAGCTCCGCACGACTCGCCGCTCGAAGTTACAGGCTGATGCGCGCGTCCACGACATAGGCCCCGTTTTCAAAAGCCAAAGTCGGATTTAAGTCCAGCTCGCGGATCTGTGGCAGGTCGCCAACGAGCTGCGAGAGGCGCTGGATCAGCTCCGCCAGAACCGCGCGGTCCACGCCTTTTTCGCCGCGCACGCCGGCAAGCAGCGGCGCGAGTTTTATCGCCGCGATCATCTCACGCGCCTCCGTGGGGGTAACCGGGGTGAGGTTGAACACCACGTCCTTGAGCACCTCCACGTAGACGCCGCCCATGCCGAACATGATCAGGTGCCCGAGATCCGACTCGGCCTTGGCCCCTAGAATGACCTCACGTCCGCCGGGCAGGTACTGCTGCACGAAAAAGCGCAGGTCCGCGGCGCCCAGGCGCCGGCCCATCTGCTCCGCCGCACGGCGCACGGCCGCGGCGTCGGTCAGGTTGAGGGCCACCGCGCCCATATCGCTCTTGTGGACGATGCGCTCGGCATCGGCCTTGACCACCACCGGGTAGCCGATTTTATCCGCGGCCGTCGCGGCTGCCGCGGCGTCGTCCGCCATCTCCCAGGCCGGCAGCGGCAGCCGGTAGGCCTCCAGAATGCCGTACACCTCGTTTGCCGCAAGCACCGTGCGGCCGGCTTCGCGTGCGGCCGCAAGGATTTCGGCCGCCGCAGCGCGGTCGACATCATCGAAGCGGCGGGATTCACCGATCTTGCGGCTGCGCAGCCGCCGGTAGTCCGCCAGGGCCGCAAGCGCCCGGGCAGCGTCGCTGGGTAGCGCGAAACAGGGCACCTGCCCTTCCTTCAGGATGCGCACCGTCTCGGTCCACTGGCGCGTATCGGTCATCAGGTTGCAGACAATGGGTTTTCGGCGCAGCTGGTTGACCGCCACGATCTCGCGCGCAATGCTGTCGGTATCCACGAAAAAAGGCGTCACGAAGTTGACCAACACGGCGTCGAAATTGTCATCGGCCATCATGGCGTCCAGACAGGCGCGGTAGTGCGCCGCCGTGCCGGTGGCCAGTACGTCCGCGGGGTTATGCACCGAGGCTTCCGGGTAGAGGCGCTCCTTCAGAAAGGCGGCCGTTTTTTCGGAAAGCGGCGGAATTTCCAGGCCCGCGGCCACCAGCACGTCGGTGGCGATCACCGCCGGCCCGCCGGTGTTGGTGATGATGCCCACGCGGTTGCCGGCAGGCATCGGCTGGGTGGCAAAGGCGGCCGCCGCCCGGATGAGCTGTCCTTCATCGGTAAAGCTGAGTACACCGGCCTTTTTGAAGATCAGATCGGTGGCCAGATCCTCCTTGGCCAGACCGCCGGTGTGCGAGGCCGCGGCCTGGGCGCCTTCCCTGGTGCGGCCGGCCTTCATGGCCAGCACCGGCTTTTTGGCCGCCACCTCGGTTATTGCCTGCATGAAGCCCTGGGGGTCACGCAGCCCCTCCACGTAGGTGACCACCACGCGCGTCTTCTCATCGTCGCCCAGGTAGCGCAAAATCTCCGGGATGGTGATATCGCAGGCATTGCCGTTGGAGGCGTAAATGCGCGTGCCCACCCCCATGGCCGCAAAGCCCTGATGAATGACCTCGGCCACGCCGCCCGAAAGCGCCACGATGGAGATAAACCCCGGCTCGGGCATGGTGAAGGTGAAGTTGCAGTAGGCCCGGCATTGCGGATCGGAGTTGATAATCCCCTGGCAATTGGGCCCCAGTACGCGCATGCCGTACCTGCGGGCCACTTCCAGGAAGGCTTTTTCGATGGCCTCGCCCGCGGGGCCGATCTCCGAAAAACCGCCTGAGTTGATGATCACGTTCTTGACGCCTTTTTGGCCGCAGTCTTCGAAAGCCTGGGGTACGAACTTGGCCGGAATGACCATGTGCACAACGTCGATGCTGTCCGCCGGCACATCCAGGATGGACTTGTAGGCCTTGATGCCGCGCACCTCGTCGGCCTTGGGGTTGACGGGATAGATGTCCCCCTTGAATCCGAAATCCACGAGGTTTTTCAGCACCCGGTTGCCGATGGAAAGTTCCTTGGTGGAGGCGCCGATGACCGCCACCGACTTGGGGTTAAACAGGGAATCCAGCATGATTACTTTCTCTCCTCCAGCTGTTCGATAAACGCTTCCACGTTGGTCTGGGTCTGCTCATCGGAAATCATGCGCAGGTCGTTGAGATCGCCGTTGATGATCAGACTCGGGATGCCGGTCTTTTGCTCCAGGCGCTGCGGCATGCCGTAGCGGCAGTTGGTGTTGTAAGGGCAGGTCTTGGCATCGTGGTAAATGATGCCGTCGACTTTGAAAAACTCCAGCATCTCCTCGATGTACTTCTCCTTGGCGTCGTCGGCGCGCACGATGAACAGCTCGGTGTAGGCCTTGGCCATGCTCATGAAGGGATCATCGGGGTCGAAGTCCTTAAAGATCCAGCTGTTGCAGTAGGTCGAGGCCAGCACATTGGCCCGCAGGCCGGAAAACAGCTTGGCGTGCGCGCTCAGCCGGCCCCACACCGGCATGCCTTCCCAGTAGAGCCGGAAACGCTCGCCCTCCACGGCGGCCACGCCGTTGGCGATGCGCTCCTTGAGCTCGGCCAGCAGGAGTTCGTAGTAATCGATGGCTTGCTGGGTACCGCGCAGCACCACCGCCGGCCCCATGTGAATGGTCCCGTCGAAGAAGGTCAGCGGCGAGGGCACGCTGGCGGCCGTGAACAGCACTTCCTGCCACAGGTCCGAGCATTTGCGTGACAGGCCCACAACGCGCTTTAATTCCTGCATGTCGAACTTGTGGCCGGAAATCTCTTCCAGCGGCGGGATCAGCGCCTCCATCTGCCCGGCGATGGAGGGCACGTGCACCTCGGTGACGTCCACGATGCCGCGGTGGGTGTGGATGCCGACGATGGGCACGCCGAACTCCTTGGCGTACCAGGCGAACCAGTCCTGCACATCACGGCACTGGTTGGTGTTGAAGACCAGCACGTCCGGCTTGGGCACTTCGTCGATGCCCGGGTAGGCTTTGGACAGCGGCGTAACCCCCTTGAGGTACGCTCCCACGTCAGCGGTCAGGTAAGAACAGATGTCCGGCGAATAGCCCCGTGCGTTGGCCACCGGAATCATGTCGGTGGCCATGCGCGAGGCGCCCAACATGGCCCCGTGGTTTTCGGGGAAATGCACCAGAAAGCCCATGGCACGCAGGATCTCCGCCGGGCCCACGCTGGTGCACCAGGCGATTTTGCGGCGGCGGCTCTTGGACGCATCGTTGAGCTCGTAAAAATATTCGGCCATGATGCGGCCCATTTCCTTGGTGGCCTTGATCGGTTTGCGCCAGGAAGTTTTATCTTTGGCCATTGATCATCCTCCGTTGATAAACACAATGGTTGAAGGTGCCGGGGTTTTGCCGCTGGGCGGCAGCTACGAACTTTAAACGTTTCCTTTTATGTTTCACTGATTTCCAGGGCGTAAAGGGCCGCGCCGATGGCGCCGGTGAGCTGGGGGTGCTCGGGCACCAGGATTTTCCGGCCGATGGATTCTTCGGCCATCTGCACCAGATAACGGTTGTTGGCCACCACTCCGCCGGTCATAACGACTCTCTCGGTCAGAGAATCCATCTCCATGACGCGTTTGATCACCGAGAAAAAGAGCCCTTTGACGATGTCGCTGACCTGCTTTCCCCGGCGAATATTTTCCAGCACTTCGGTACCGGAAAACACGGTGCAGAAACTGCCCAGTTTGACCATGTCGGTGGACTTTCTGGCCAGGCCGTCCATGTCTTCCAGCGGGATGTCGAGGCGCGCCGACATCTCTTCCAGAAAGGCACCGGTGCCGGCGGCGCACTTGCGGTTCATCTTGAAGCTGATGCGCTGTCCGCGGTCGTCGATCTTGATGATCTTGTTGTCCTGGCCGCCGATATCGATAATGCTGACGGCCATGGGGAAGTAATAGTAGCACCCCTTGGCATGGCAGCCGATCTCCGTACGCGTTTCATCGGCAAAGCGCACGTTTTTGCGCCCGTACCCCGTGGAAACGGTGTAAACGATGTCCCCGGCCGTCCGGCCGGCCATCTGCAGGCCCGCTTGGAGGCAGGCGTCGGCGGTGGCGGCAAAATCAGTGCCGGATTTGCGCACGTGCCAGCCCAGCAGCTGCTTGGCAGCGTCGAAAACAGCCAGCTTGGTGCGCGATGAGCCCACATCCACGCCGATGTATGCCGGTGCACGGTCTCCCATTATCTGGATTCCAGCCCCTTGACCAGTGCGGAAAGCGTGTGGTTGTACGGCGTCGCGATGCCGGCCCGCTGCCCGTAGTCAACGAACTTGCCGTTGATGAAATCAATCTCCGTGCGGCGTTGATTTTCGATGTCCATGAGCATGGAAGGCTTGTGATCGCCGGCGGTGCGCATGTACTCGATGGCATAGGGGTAGTAATCCCAGCCCAGGTCGATCTCGTTGGCGCGCGCCACCTGGATACACTCCTTCAGGAGCGCATCGACGATCTGGAAAACGATGGGGTCACCCATGGCCCGTGACATGGTCAGCCCGGTTACGGCGCAGACCGGGTTCATGCTGGCATTCATGACGGTCTTGCGCCACACCATGGAAACGATCTGATCTGTGCTCCGCGTGGGCAGCCCGGAAGCGCTGAGGGCATCGGCGATGCCGGCCGCCAGGGTATCCGATTCGGGATCCAACGCCTGGATGTAGTGCGGCGGATGGTGGAACGGCATGTTCACATGACCCGGGGCCGCCAGGCCGCAGCCCCAGTTGACCACCGCGCGCAGGACCGCCGCCTTGCCCAGATGTTCGGCGAGGACCAGCTCGGTGTCAATGCCGTTCTGCCAGCTGACCACCGCCATCCCCGGTTGGTAAAAGCCCTGGATGGCAGAAGCGATCAGCGGCAGCGCATTGGCTTTTACGGTGACGAAAATGACGTCCGGCGCGATGTCGGCCAATTCATCGACTTGCGTGACCGTCCGGGAAACGGTCTGCGTCAGGCTCTCGGCGCCTTCAATAATGATGCCGCGCCCGCAGGCCGGGGCCAGCAGTTCGGGCACGATGTCACACAAAGTGACATCATAGCCGTTGCTGGCCAGAAAGGCAGCCACGATACAACCCACCGGGCCTGCGCCCACAACGGCGAAGGAACGGGGATCAAATTTGGTTCGACTCATCTCTACCCCCCTGCATCATGCGTTATTTACTCAGACGGCACGGACTTATCGCATGGCCCGTGTATTCAATCCCGGCCGCCGCCTTCCAGAATCCCGAAGGCTTCGGCATCCAGGAGCTTAACGCCGTTTTGCTGCAGGACTTGCACGGCCCGGTCATTGTCATCGAAACGGAAAATCATCACGGCCCCGGCGGAAGCGCCGATAAATGCGTAGGTGTAAATCACCTTGATGTCGGCGGACAGCAGATGTTTGAGGACATCGGCCAAGGCGCCCGGCCGATCTTCAATCTCGGCGGCCACCACCTCGTCCACACGCGCCGGCATCTGCAGCTGCATCAGGATCCGGCGGGCCGCCGGCACGTCCGAAACCAGCAGCCGCAGTTGGCCGAAAAGACCGGTGTCGACCAGATTGAGCGCACGCAGGTTGATGCCGGCATCGCCCAGCGCACGAGTGACTTCAAACAGCCGCGCCGGAGAATTTTCGATGGCAATCGTGATTTGCTTCAGTTTCATAATGCCCCCCCATGGGCCTGTCTTTCCGCCAGCCGCCGATTGCGCATTTCAGCCGCCCGCGGGCTCGCCGGACGCCCCCCTGCACGCAGGCGCAGAAAGTCTGTCCAAAGCATTATTTAGATACATTTTAACTACATTTTAACTACATAGAACGGTCTGAAAATGTCAAGAAATATTTTTGCGGCAGGGTCTCCGGATACCCGCTTCAGCCCGCCGCTCCGAACCCAAAGCAGGCGGGACGGCAGGCAAAAACAGGCAGAGGGTGTGCGAATTCGCAGTGTTATGCGGCAACACCGCCCGTATCGCAGATGTCGCGGTCACCGCCCATAAGGTCCCCGGGGCAGCTATTCGAAACCGAGCAGCCTGGGAAGCCAGAGCACCACATTGGGCATGTAGGTCATCATCATCAAAACGGCCAGCTGAATGGCCAGGAAGGGCAGCACGGACTTGGACACATAAATGAGGTCACGGTCGGCGATGGCACCGGTAATATACAAACTGACGCCCATGGGCGGCGTACAGTAGCCGATGGCCAGGTTGACCGTCATGATCAGCCCGAAATGCATGGGATCGATGCCGAAGGCGTTGAGCATGGGCAGAAAGACGGGTCCTAAAATCAGGGTGGCCGAGATGATATCCATGAACATCCCCACCACCAGCAAAAGCATGTTCATGGCCAACAGAAAGAGTATGGGCGAGTGAATGCTGGACAAAACCGCCTCGGTCACCTGGTTGGGGATGTTCGCCAGCGTCAGGTAGCGGCCGAAACAAGTCGCCCCGGAGACGATGATCAGCAGCGTGGCCGACGTCACCGCCGAACTGACCGTGACTTTTTTGACATCGGACAGCTTCATGGATTTGTGGATGAAAAGCTCCACGATAAAAGCGTACACGCAGGCCACCACGGCGGCCTCGTTGGCGGTAAAGGCACCCGAGAAAATACCGCCGAAGATGATGACCGGCAGCATCAGCGACCAGAAGCCCTCTTTCAGAATTCCCAGAACCTCCCCGGGGCGCGGCACCGGCTTGCGCACGATCGCCGTGCTCTTGCGGTAAAAGAAAAAGGTGTACAGGCAGACCCCCAGGATAATCAGTACACCGGGGATGAAACCGGTCAGGAAGAGGCCCTCCAGCGAAACGTTGCTGATCATCGAGTAGAGGATCATGCTGATGCTGGGGGGGATAATGACCCCCAGGTTGGGCGACGTGGTCATCAGCCCCAGGGTGTACTTCTCCTGGTAGCCGTTTTCGATCAGCGCCGGTATCATGAAGCCGCCCAGGGCCACCACCGTGGCCACCGTGGACCCGGATATGGCGCCGAACAGGCCGCAGGCGATCACGCCGGCCATGCCCAGGCCGCCGGGCAGCCAGCTGACCAGGGCGTTGGCTACCTTGATCAACTTTTCGACGATGGAGCCGGCCGTCATGATGTTGCCGCACAAAATGAAAAACAGGACCACCACCAGTGCGAACTTGTCCAGACTGCGGAACAGGGTCTGGGTGAGCAACAGCAGCGGCAGATGCGTAAAAAAAATGAAGCTCAGTACCGCCGTAAAAAAAAGACACATGAAAACCGGAACGTAAGCGGCCATGGTCCCCAGCAGGATCAGCAAGACAATCAGGTGGCTCCACTCCATGCGTGCACTCTCCGAAAAGAATCTAGACTTTCTGTTTGGAAGCTTTCAGTTCCACATAGTCCAGGTACATGACCTGCAGCGTGCGGATAAACATCATCACCCCCATGAGCGGCAGGATAGCGTACAGGTAAACCAGTGGAATACGCAGGATGATGGTCTTCTGATGGGTCGTCACCTGCAGGGCGGCCATCAGCCAGCCGTAGTACATCATCATGGCGGAAAAAATCAAGGTGACGAAGTCGCTGAAAATATTCAGCGGCGTCTTCAGGCGCGGCACCAGTTGCACCAGTGCATCGATCTTGATCATGGACCGGTTCCTGATGGCCGCGCTGCAGCCGATCAAGGTGGTGTAGATGATGACCTCGCGCACCAGTTCTTCGGACCAGGGCAGCGAATGATTGAAGCCGTAACGCAAAACGACCTCGATAAACAGGGCGATCATGGCCACAAAGGTCGTGACAAACAGGGTCCACTCTTCAAAAAAACCGAATATCTTGTCGATAACGTTAAACACCTTGCCGATCATACGCTACCTCTTTAAGCGTTGACGGGTAGACAAAGAGGGCTTGGTCCGCCAAGCCCTCTTGGTACTCCCCGGTCACCGGTGTTACGGCTTGTAGCCCATGTAATCTTCAACTTCCTTCAAGTAGTTTTTGGGGCGGTAGGTATCACCGGGGTAGAGTTTGTTGATCTCGGCGGCAAAGGCCTTGTGGGTCTTGTCGCCTTCCCGGCGCAGGGTATCCAGGTCCTTTTTGGAGAGCTTGAAGAATTTGATGCCCTTTTTCTGGGCATCGGCGATCTGGTCCAGTTCCTGCTGCTTGGTCTGCTTGCGGATCTTGGCGCAGACATCGTGGACGACTTCCTTGAAAGTCTTCTGCAGGTCCGGCGGCAGGGTGTTGAACCAGGCCTTGTTGAATATCCATATGAAAAGGCCCTGGGCGTAGTTCACATAGGTGTAGTACTTGCAGACCTCAAACTTCTTGGTGATGTTGCAGACCATGGGCGTATGGTCGAGACCCTCGATAACCCCCTGTTTCAGGGCCACGGGCACATCCGGCCAGGGCATGACCACGGCATTGAGCCCCCAGTTCTTGTAATTGAGACGGTTGACGGCGGCTTCGGCGATGCGGAATTTGATCTTCTTGGCATCGGCGATGGAGTGCACCGGTTTGGTGGTCGCCCAGCCGTAGTTGCCGTAGCCGGTGATGTCCAGCCCCATGATGCCCTGGTGGTCCATGGCCATCATGAAGTGGTCGAAGAGTTTTCCGCTGGCCACGAACTTGTCGAGTTTTTCAAATGAGTTCACCAGGAAAGGCAGGTTGATCAGACCGAACCGCGGGCCCAGGTTGGTGGCGGCCACCGAACTGACCCCCATGCCCTGGATGGCGCCCATCTGCAGCTGGTTGAGGACCTCGACCTCACCGCCCAGCATGGAAAAGGGCTTGTAGTCCAGGTAGATCTGGCCCTTGGAGCGTTTCCACAGTTCGTCCCGAATGGCAAATCCGGCGTAAACGCCTTTGATGACGGGATGGGACACGTTGGATACGATGCAGCGGTACTTGGCACCGGAGGGATCGAAACTGGCTTTCCATTTGGCCAACGAGGGCGCTTTCCTGGCCAGCGCCGGGCCGACCAGCAGACCCAGAATCCCAATACAAAACACCGCCAGAATCGACATTCGCTTCACGTTCATCTGCTCCTCCTTTCAGTTGCACAAGTTATCGGACAATCGCCGCGGGCCATAACCGAAGCTATAAAATAAACCCCGTTCAGTTGTCAAAGAGGATTTATAAGCTACATTGCAGCTATCTCATTTTTTGTCAAGCATAAAATGCACCGACGCGGAAGCCGGGCGGCAGGCTTTCGGCCCAAGGCGGCTGAGGGTGCCATGAAACGAAAAAAAAAGCCCCGTCGCGGCGAGACGGGGCCCGTACATCAAAAACGCATGTCCAATGGCAGAAGGTTATTTTTCGGTATGCGGTTTTTCGCCTGTAGCGTCAACAGCGGCAGGGGATTCATCGGCGCCCGACACAGGGTCGGGTGTGCCGTCCGACGGGTCATCCGTCGGGGCCGCCGCCGGTCCGTCTTCGGCCGCTGCGGCGGACGGCGATTTTTGCGCCGGCTCATCCGGGGTTTCCGCGTGCTCCGCCGGGACGCCTGCTTCGGCAGCCAGTTCCTCCCCGGCGACAGCCGTTGCAGGCACGGCGCTCGCCTGGGGCTCTGCGGCACGCTTTTTCTTCTTTTTCACACGCCTGCCCTTTTTACCTTCGTGCGGACCGACCAGTTCAACGATGGAGATCGGCGCGGCATCACCCGGCCGTCGGCCGATTCTGATCACGCGCGTATAGCCGCCGTTCAAAGCGCCAAAGCGTTCGCCGGCCGTATCAAATATTTTGTAGACGACATCTTTTTCGCGCAGGATGGAAAGCGCCTGCCGCCTGGCATGCAGGTCGCCGCGCTTGGCCAAGGTGATAATATGGTCCGCCCAGCGGCGGACTTCCTTGGCCTTGGCGTGAGTGGTTTGAATGCGTTCATGCTTCAACAGGGAAGTCACCATGTTGCGGAACATGGCGCTACGGTGACTTGCAGTTCGGTTCAGTTTTACCCCGGCTTTGCGATGTCTCATCGGACGTCCTGTTCTCCTTTTGCGGCCTCTTCCTCCTCGGGAGGTACAAAGCCGTCGAGTTTCATGCCCAGCGAAAGGTCGAGTTCGGCCAGTACTTCCTTGATCTCATTGAGTGACTTGCGGCCGAAGTTCTTGGTTTTGAGCATCTCCTGTTCGGTTTTGCTTACCAGCTGATAGAGCTTGTTGATATTGGCGTTTTTCAGGCAGTTGGCACTGCGCACCGACAGCTCCAGCTCATCCACACCCCGGTAAAGATTTTCGTTGATCACCGGCTGGAGTTCTTCTTCAACGGCTTTTTCAGGTTCGGGCACGGAATCCTCATCGAAATTGATGAAGATGGACATCTGGTCCTTGAGAATTTTGGCGGCATAGGCAACGGCGTCCGCCGGCAGGATGGAGCCGTCCGTCCATACCTCCAGCGTCAGCTTGTCATAGTCCGTGCGCTGTCCGACACGCGCATTACCAACGACATAAACCACGCGCTGGATGGGCGTGAAGACGGCATCCGTGGGGATGGTGCCGACAGAAGCATCCGGGTCCTTGTTGGCTTCCGCCAGAGCATATCCCTTGCCGAGTTTGACAGTCATGGTAGCACCGAGTTTGGCGCCCTCGGAAAGCGTCGCAATGTGCTGCTCCGGATTGAGGACTTCACAACCGCCGTCCGGGCTGAGAATATCCCCTGCCTTGACTTCTCCCTCGCCGGTGGCTTCTATGCGGATGGTCCGCGGCTCAGCATCGGCCAGCTTGAAGCGCACTTCCTTTAGGTTCAGTATGATTTCGGAAACATCCTCGAGGACACCGTCGATGGTCGTAAACTCGTGCATCACATCATCGAATTTAACCGATACGATGGCCGCACCATACAACGAAGACAGGATAATGCGCCGCAGCGCATTGCCGATGGTGATACCGAACCCCCTCTCCAGAGGTTCGCATACAAACTTGCCATAGGAAGACGTGCCGGTCACTTCGACTTTTTCCGGCCGGATCATATCCTGCCAGTTCATGTACATGATTTCATTCGATGACATAGCGTAGTCTCCAAATCCTGATGGATTCTTTCGAATACATCCTATTTGGTATAAAGTTCAACGATCAGCTGTTCCTGAATCGGCATGGTCAGATCTTCACGCACCGGCATGCCCTTGACGATACCCTTGAAGTTTTCTTTGTCCAGGTCGAGCCACTGCGGCACACCACGGCGCACAACGGCATCCAGGGAATCGGCAATGGACTGGATGCTGCGGCTCTTTTCATGGACTTCAACAACGTCCCCCGTTTTCACCAGAAAAGACGGGATGTTGACTTTCTTCCCGTTGACCCGGAAGTGGTTATGGCGTACAAAATGCCGCCCCTGGGTGCGGGAATTTACAAACCCCATACGGTACACCACGTTGTCCAGGCGCCGTTCGAGCATCACCAGCAGATTGGTGCCGGTGATTCCCTGCTGGCGGTTGGCCTTGTCGAAAAAAAGGCGGAACTGTTTCTCCGTCAGACCGTACATGCGCTTGACCTTTTGCTTTTCACGCAGCTGAATCCCGTAGTCCGAGGGTTTTCTCCCCCGTCGCTGCCCGTGGTCTCCAGGGGGAAAGCCGCGGCGGTCGAAAGCACATTTATCAGAGTAGCAGCGGTCTCCCTTCAGAAACAGCTTTAAGTTTTCACGTCGGCACAGCCGACATACCGAACCTGTATATCTGGCCAAAGTTTCCTCCTTACCTGTGGCTTGCCAAGTGGTCCGATCCATCAATACGATGGCGTTCATCCCTCAACGCATCCCGCCTGGCTGCGGTGCGCAAACCACGGCATGTTTCCGCTACGCCGAATTTTGCGCCCCTTGCCGCACGACGGCCGCCCTGACAGCTTCGGTGCCTCACCGTATTTCCGAATCTGGCCACTAAGAAATCATACTCCCGGGGGATTCTTGCGCCCCGCCGTCCGCAGGTAAAAGTGCGCTGCCCTGCGGCCCCTTGACACTCCTGCGGCACCCCACGGACGAGCCCGTTCGAATCAGCTTCAACCGGGCGTCAACGGGCATTACACCCGGCGCCGTTTGGGGGGTCGGCAGCCGTTGTGCGGCACCGGAGTCACATCCTTGATCATCAGAATATTGAATCCGGCGGCCTGCAGCGATCTCAAGGCAGATTCCCTGCCGGCACCCGGGCCCTTGACGTAAACTTCCACATTGCGCATCCCGTGTTCCATCGCTTTTTTGGCGGCATCTTCGGCGGCCAGCTGAGCGGCGAAAGGGGTACTCTTGCGCGAGCCCTTGAACCCCTGCATCCCGGCGCTGGACCAAGCGACCACGTTGCCGCCGGCATCGGTAATCGTCACGATGGTGTTGTTGAAGGTTGACTGAATATGAACTACCCCACTGGGGATATTCTTTTTTTCCTTTTTCTTGGCACGCGTTCTCTTTGCCATGAGACTGCCCCTATGCTCTGTTGTTTATTTCTTTCTGGCGGCGCCCTTTTTCTTTACGGCCGACCGTCGCGGGCCTTTGCGCGTGCGCGCATTGGTGCTGGTGCGCTGCCCCCGTACCGGGAGTGATTTGCGATGACGAAGTCCGCGGTAGGCGCCCAGATCCATCAACCGCTTGATATTCATGGACACTTCAGTCCGCAGCTCGCCCTCCACTTTGTATCGCGTGTCGATCAGCTTGCGGATACTGTTGATTTCGGATTCCGACAAATCGTCAGTTTTGGTTTCCGGGTCGATGTTCGCCTCTGCGAGTATCTTCCTGGAAGTGGTGCGACCGATGCCATATATATAGGTCAGCCCCACCTCAATCCGCTTGCGCTTGGGCAGATCTACTCCTGCAATTCTTGCCAAAGTTCGCCTCCTCTATCCTTGACGCTGCTTGTGCCGCTTGTTTTCACAGATGACTCGGACAACCCCTTTTCTGCGGACGATTTTGCATTTGTTACAAATCTTTTTAACCGATGCGCGGACTTTCATCGAATCCATTCTCCCTGACTGCACAGTCATTGCACCCGGCCGGTCTTGCGGGCAAAGATGTCCGGCCGGCCGGACACACGTTACTTCGAACGATAGGTAATGCGCCCCCGGGAAAGGTCATAGGGTGACAATTCGACGGTCACCCGGTCACCGGGCAGAATCTTGATAAAATGCATGCGCATTTTACCGGAAATGTGCGCCAATACCTGATGCTTGTTTTCCAGCTCGACCTTGAACATGGCATTGGGCAGCGTTTCCAGCACAATCCCCTCAACCTTGATGGCCTCTTCCTTTGCCATGAGTCTGACTCCCGTATGTTGCTCGAGGCGTTAAAAAGGGCTTTTACGGCCGCCGCCGCCCTTTTTCAGAAACCCTTCGTAGTGGCGGCTGATCATGTGCGATTCCATCTGTGCAATGGTGTCCATGGCCACTTGCACGACAATCAACAACGCCGTGCCGCCGAAATAAAAAGGCACGTTGAACTTCGTAATCAGGATGGACGGCAAGACACAGACGGCCGAGACGTAAATGGCGCCGCCCAGGGTGATGCGCGTCAGCACCTTGTCAATGTAATCCGACGTCCGTTTCCCGGGCCGGATGCCGGGAATGTAGCCGCCGTTCTTTTTCATATTATCCGCCACGTCCACCGGGTTAAACGTCACGGCCGTGTAAAAATAGCAGAAAAAGAAAATAAACCCGACGTACAGCAACTCGTAGGCGGCGTTTCCCGGTCGCATGGCCGATGCCACCGACTGCATCCAGGGGACCTTCATAAAACTCGCGATGGTGGCGGGAAACATGATGATCGAGGATGCAAAAATGGGCGGAATCACGCCGGAAGTATTGATTCTGAGCGGGAGATGGGTGCTCTGGCCGCCGTACATCTTGCGCCCGATCACCCGTTTGGCATACTGCACCGGAATGCGCCGTTGGCCCTGCTCCACGTAAATGATGAAGGCCACCACACTGATCATCAGCACGATCATGATCAAAATGGCGAAGATCCCCATCTCGCCGGTGGATATCAGGCGAAAGGTATTGCCGATGGCCGAGGGCATACGGGCAACGATGCCCGCAAAGATGATCAGCGAAATCCCGTTTCCAATGCCGCGCTCGGTGATCTGTTCGCCGAGCCACATGATAAACGATGTCCCGGCCGTCAGCGTGATCACGGTCATCAGCCGGAAAGACCATCCCGGATGCAGGACCACCGCCGCGCCGCCCGGAGACGTCATGCTCTCCAGCCCGACGCTGATGCCGAAACTCTGGATGACACTTAAAAGCACGGTGCCGTAGCGAGTGTACTGCGTAATCTTCTTGTGGCCCTCTTCCCCCTCCTTGGACAGCCGTTCCAGATGCGGAACCACCACGGTGAGCAGTTGCAAAATGATCGACGCACTGATGTACGGCATGATGCCCAGTGCAAAAACGGACAGGCGCGTCAGAGCGCCGCCGGAAAACATGTCGAACAGCCCCAGCAACGTCCCCTGGGCGCGCGCAAAAAAAGAGGCCAGCGCCACCGCGTCAATACCGGGTGTCGGCACATGCACCCCCACGCGGTATACGGCCAGCAACCCGATGGTGAAAAGGATGCGCTTTTTCAGCTCGGGGATCTTGAAGACGTTCTGGAATCCGCCAATCATTAAATGACCTCTATGCTCCCGCCGGAAGCTTCAATTTTTTCACGGGCGCCGCGGCTGATCCGATCGACCCGCAAGGTCAGGGCCTTTTCGATTTCACCCTGTCCGAGAACCTTGATGCCATCCCGCCTTCCCCGAACCAGGCCGGCCTGCACAAGCGCCTTTTCGTCTACCAGGCTGCCGTCTTCAAAAGCGTTCAGGTCACGCAGGTTGACGATGGCGAAGTTTTTCCGGAAAATATTGCAGAAGCCACGTTTGGGCAGACGGCGGTGAATGGGCATCTGGCCGCCCTCGAACCCCGGCCGGACGCCGCCGCCGGATCGGCTGTTGTGCCCCTTGGTACCCCTGCCGGCGGTCTTACCGAAACCGGACCCGACACCGCGGCCGATACGCTTGCGTTTGCTGCGCGACTCGGGGTCGGGATGCAGTTCATGCAGTTTCATCGACTCTCTCCTCAACGTTGACCAGGTGTGACACCTTCCGGATCATGCCGCGTGTCGCGGGGGTGTCACCGAGTTCAACCGCCTTGTTGATTTTGGTCAAGCCCATGGCACGCAGTACGCGCCGGTGCTTCTCCGGCCTGCCGATCATGCTTTTCACCAGTTTTATTTTCAGTACAGACGCCATCTATGCCTTCCTTGGTTGCAGCTCTTCGACTTTTTTGCCCCGCTTGGCGGCCACCGCCTCGGGGCTCTGTAACTGGTAAAGCCCCTGCAGCGTGGCTTTGACGACATTGTGGGGGTTGTGCGACCCCATACACTTGGTCAGGATGTTCTGAACCCCGACAGCTTCCAGCACCGCCCGCACGGCGCCGCCGGCAATCAGGCCGGTTCCCTCGGAGGCGGGTTTCAAAAGTACCCGGCCGGCCCCGTACTTCCCGATCACCTCGTAGGGGATGGTGCCGCCCGCCAGCGACACCCGGCTCATGTTTTTCTTGGCTTTTTCGACGCCCTTGCGGATGGCTTCGGGTACTTCACCGGCTTTCCCCAACCCGTAACCGATACTGCCCTCCCCATCCCCGACGACCACGATGGCGCTGAAACTAAACCGGCGGCCGCCCTTGACCACTTTGGCGACCCGGTTGATGTAGACGACCTTATCGATCAGTTGATTTTCGTCTGTATCTTTTTTAAACAAGACTCCTCCTTATGGCTTGGTGCTTCAGGTCCTGTTTGCAGTCGATGCTGCCCGGCCGTCGGTTTCCGCCGGTGCTGCCGGCCGGCAAATCGCCGGTGTTCAAAAAATCAGGCCGGCTTCACGGGCACCGTTGGACAAGGCCTTCACGCGCCCGTGGTACAAAAATCCGTTGCGATCGAAAACCACCTGCTGAACCCCCTGGTCCAGCAGCCGTTTTCCGACCAGTTGGCCGACAAAGGCCGCTGCGGCGATTTTGTTTTCGAAATCAGCCTGTTTTCTGAAAGCCGGTTCGATGCTGGATGCCGCCGCCAGCGTGCGGCCGCTGAGGTCATCGATCACCTGGGCATAGATGTGTTTCGAACTGCGAAACACACACAGCCGGGGCCGTTGGGGCGTTCCGGAAATTTTCTTTTTGATTCTCTTCTTGCGCTTCAAGCGTGCCTGTATGCGTGGATTCTGCGTGCCCATTTCACATCCCTTTATTTTGTTCCGGTCTTGCCGGCCTTGCGCCGAATGCGTTCTTCGGCGAACTTGATCCCCTTGCCCTTGTACGGCTCCGGAGGTCTCAGGCGCCGGATGGCGGCCGCAGTCTGGCCCAGCTTTTCCTTGTCGATCCCCGAAAGCTTGATGACGTTGTTCTTGTCCACGGTTCCCGACACTCCCTCGGGCAGCGCAAATTCCACCGGATTTGAATAGCCGATATTGAACGTCAGCTTGCTGCCGGCCGCCGTGGCCCGGTATCCGATCCCGTTGATTTCAAGCACGCGCTCGAACCCCCGGGTGACACCCGTAATCATGTTGGCGACCAGGCTGCGCGTCAATCCCTGCAGCGCCCGGTTGCTGCGGCTGTCATTTTCCAGGGTGACGTGGATGGATCGATCCTGAATGTCCAGGTCCACCTCGGGATGGATGGAACGCGAGAGGCTCCCCTTTTCTCCGGAAACGGTCAGCCGTTTCCCCTGGTAGTCGATTTTGGTCTTATCCGGCACCTCGATCGGTTTTTTCCCCACTCGTGACATGGCTACACTCCTACCATACGTTGCAGAGGATTTCGCCCCCCACATTCTGGGCGCGGGCCTCCTGGTCCGTCATCACACCTTTTGAGGTGGACAGAATGGCAATCCCCAGCCCGTTGAGAATGGGCTTGACATCTCTGCTCTTCACGTAGATCCGCCGGCTGGGTTTGCTGATGCGTTTTAGGCCCATAATCACACTGCGCTGCCCCTCCTGGTACTTCAGGTATACCCGCAGGACACCCTGCATGTCATCGCGTATGAATTTGTAATTTTTAATAAATCCCTCGTTTTTCAAAACCCGCGCGATCTCGACCTTCAGCTTGGACCCGGGGATGTCCACACGGTTGAACTTTGCTTTGGCAGCATTTCTGATGCGGGTCATCATGTCCGCAATTGGATCAGTCATCACGATCTCCGTTACCCTTTGGTTCAAGAAGTTAAAACCACTGCCAGATCAAAAAACCTGCCGCAACCGTGTCTACCAGCTCGACTTGGTGACACCGGGAAGTTTTCCATTGGATGCCAGTGTGCGAAAACAGATCCGGCAGATGCCGAACTTGCGCAAAAATCCTCTGGGGCGGCCGCAAATGGGACAGCGGTTGTAGGCTCTGACTTTGAATTTCGGCGGTTTGGCAGCCTTAATCCGCAACGCTTTTTTTGCCAAGGGTTCCTCCTTGATTTTTCACTTTTCGCCAATCGAATTCGAGTTTTTTACGGCCGGTGTAGAAAATTGCCGTCACTGCCTGAAGGGCATTCCCAGCAGCCGCAGCAGTTCGCGCCCCTCGTCGTCGTTTTCGGCGCTGGTGACCACCGTGATGTTCATCCCCTTGACTTTGTCGATCTTGTCATAGTCTATTTCCGGAAAGATGATGTGCTCCTTGATCCCCAGCGTATAGTTGCCATGGCCGTCGAACCCGCTGGGCGACACACCGCGGAAATCCCGTACGCGTGCCAGGGCGATGTTGACCAGTTTTTCATAGAAATCATACATCCGCTCACGCCGCAGCGTCACCATGCAGCCGATGGGCATGCCGGTCCTGAGTTTGAAGGCGGCGATGGAACGTTTGGCCCGCGTCACCACCGGATGCTGGCCGGCGATGATCTGCAGCTCTTCCACGGCCGCATCCAGCACCTTGATATTCTGTATGGCTTCCCCGATTCCCATGTTCAAAACGATCTTTTTCAATTTGGGAACCTGCATGCGGTTTTTGTACTGAAACTTCTCGGTCAGCTTTTGGACGATTTCATCTTCGTAAAGGCGTTTGAGTTCAGCCATGTTAATCCTCTCCGGCACCGGTTGCTACGCGTCCTGGATTTCTCCGCACCGGCTGCAGGTCCTGATTTTTTTGCCATCTTCGAGCCGCTTCATCCTGATGCGGGCCGGGGTCACGCATTTGCTGCACATCAGCATGACATTCGACCAATGTATCGGCGCCTCGCTTTCCAGAATTCCGCCCTGACCGGTCTGGGCCGAAGGCCGGGTGTGCTTTTTCACAACATTGATGTGCTCCACCAGCAACCGTTGCTTCTTGCGGTCCACGCGGATCACCTTGCCGATCTTGCCGGCATCTTTTCCGGTCATTACCTTGACCTTGTCGTTTTTCTTCAAATGGCATTTACTTTTACGCATTTTGGCTGCTCCCGGGACAGACGGATCTATAGAACTTCCGGTGCCAGTGAGATAATTTTCATGAATCGCTTGGCGCGCAGTTCCCGGGCCACCGGCCCGAAAATGCGGGTGCCTACCGGCTCTTTCTGGGCGTTGATCAGCACGGCCGAGTTGTCATCGAAACGGATCAACGACCCATCGGGGCGTTGGATCTCTTTTTTGGTGCGCACGATGACGGCTTTCAGCACATCCCCCTTTTTGACTTTGGCATTGGGAATCGCCTCTTTGACGCTAACGACGATGATATCCCCCACACCTGCGTATCTGCGCCGGGACCCGCCGAGCACTTTGATGCAGTAGAGCACTTTGGCGCCGGAGTTGTCGGCCGCTGTCAATCTTGTTTCTGCCTGAATCATCTTTTCATAGTTCCTTCGTGGCTAAACGGCTTTTTCGATGATCTTGCTGACCCGCCACTGCTTCCTGCGGCTCAGGGGCCGCGAGGCGGTGATCAGCACCCTGTCGCCGACACTGCAGGCGTTCTGCTCATCGTGCGCCATAAACCGGGTCCGCCGTCTGATATATTTTTTATACAAGCGATGTTTGACCAGTTTTTCGACCAGCACGACCGCTGACTTGTCCATCTTGTCGCTCACAACGGTCCCCACCATCTGTCTTTTCATTCCCCTACTTTTCATGGCAGCAATTCTTTTTCTAGAGTGCTCTCTTGGGATTGCGGGTTATTTCTTACCGGCGGACTCGCGCAGGATCGTCTTGATGCGTGCAATATCACGCTTGACCAGTATCATTTTGCGTGGGTTCTCCAGTTGTCCGATGCCGTGCTGGAAACGCAGGTTGAACAGCTCCTGCTGCAGGTCGATCAGCTTGTCCCCCATCTCGGCAATGCTCAGATCTCTGATGGCTCCGGGTTTCATGAAACGTCACCCCTTTGAATAAACTTGGTCTTGAGAGGAAGCTTGTGCGCGGCCAGCCGCAGGGCCTCACGGGCCAGGTTTTCGGGCACCCCCTCCATTTCGTAGAGGACCCTGCCCGGGCGTACCACGGCAACCCATGCCTCCGGGGCGCCCTTGCCCTTACCCATACGAACTTCGGCCGGCTTTTTGGTAATCGGTTTATCCGGAAAAATACGAATCCACATCTTGCCGCCCCTTTTGACGTGCCGCGTCATGGCGACACGTGCGGCTTCAATCTGCTTGGCACTGATCCAGCCGCACTCGATCGCCTGCAGGCCGTACTGCCCGAAGTCCAGATTGCAGCCCCGCCGGGAGACTCCCCGCATCCTGCCTTTCTGCTGCTTGCGGAATTTGACCTTTTTGGGACTCAGCATACTCTCAATCTCCTATCTGCCCGCATGGGCGGCCTTGGAGCCCGCTTCGGCGTCCTGGGAATCCTGCTTTAAAATCTCTCCCTTGAAAATGAACACCTTGACGCCCACCACGCCGTAAGTCGTCTTGGCTTCGGCAAAGCCATAATCCAGATCGGCTCTCAGGGTGTGCATGGGCACGCGCCCCTCCTTGTAGGATTCGGTACGGGCCATCTCCGCGCCTCCCAGCCGGCCGGAGCAGATGATCTTGACGCCTTCGGCGCCGAACCGCATGGCGGACGATAGCCCCCGCTTCATGGCGCGCCGGAAAGCCACGCGCCGCTCAATCTGCGTGGCCACGTTCTCTGCCACCAGCTGGGCGTCGATCTCCGGCTTGCGGACCTCCTGAATGTCGATCAGGACCTCCTGGGGCACCCTCTTTTCAAGGTCCTTTTTCAGTTGGGCGATCTCGGATCCCTTTTTGCCGATCACGATTCCGGGCCGCGAAGTAAAAATCCGCAGTTTGACGCGCTTGGATGACCGTTCAATCTCAATCCTGGAAATACCGGCATGGTACAGCCGTTTCTTGATGTACTTCCGCAGCTTGTAATCCTCGTAAATGTACTTGGCGTAATTCTTATCGGCATACCATCGCGATTCCCAGGTCTTGACGATACCCAATCTCATCCCAACCGGATTGACTTTCTGGCCCAAGCTCGATCCTCCTTTTTAAAACGTCTTTTCTGATAAGATCACAGTGATATGCGACGTGCGTTTTAAAATACGGGTCCCCCGGCCGCGTGCCCGGGCTTTGAAGCGCTTCAGCGTCGGGCCGGCATCGGCGGTGATGTTGCGCACGATCAGATTGTCGATGTCGATGCTGGTGTTCTGGTCGGCATTGGCGACGGCCGAGCGAATCGTTTTTTCAAGCAAAAATGCCGACTTCTGCGGCATGAACTTAAGCGCATTTAGCGCCTCTTCGACAGGTTTCCCCTTCACCGCACCAATGACTTTGCGCACCTTGCTCGGAGCTATGCGCATATATTTGGCTACCGCCCTGACTTCCATTTCGCCCCCCATACCTTAACCTTGAACGCCATATTACCTGACCTTCGATTTTTTCCCGCCGGCATGGCCGTAGAAGGTCCGCGTGGGTGAAAATTCGCCCAGTTTGTGGCCCACCATGTCTTCGGTGACAAATACCGGCACGAACTTTTTGCCATTGTGCACCGCCAGGGTGATGCCGACCATTTCCGGGATGATGGTGGACCGTCGTGACCAGGTCTTGATAACACGCGTGCTGCGCGATTCCTGAGCGGTCATCACCTTCTGCATGAGTTTGGGTTCAATGTAGGGCCCTTTTTTCAACGACCTTGGCATGACTTCTCCTACTTATCTTGACATGGCTGCATGGACGAAAACGGCCGCATGCGGCAGCCTACTTTCGTTTTTTGACGATATAACTGCTCGATTTCCGTTTGCGCCGGGTTTTGAACCCCTTGGCCGGCATGCCCCAGGGAGAGCAGGGATGTCTTCCGCCGGACGAGCGTCCCTCGCCGCCGCCCATGGGGTGGTCCACCGGGTTCATGGCGACACCGCGCACCTTGGGGCGTCTGCCGAGCCAGCGGCTGCGGCCCGCCTTTCCCAGAGAAATGTTTTCGTGCATCAGATTTCCCAGCTGACCGATGGTGGCCATGCACTTGAGCAGCACCATGCGCACCTCGCCCGAGGGCAGCTTTACCAGCGCATAGCGGTCCTCTTTGGCCATGAGCTGGGCGAACGTCCCGGCGCTGCGCACGATCTGCCCGCCCTTGCCCAGCCGCAACTCGATGTTGTGGATGTGCGTACCCAGCGGGATGTTGGCCAGCGGCATCGCATTGCCGGGTTTGATTTCCGCCTCGGGCCCGGACATGACCGTATCTCCCACGGCAAGCTTCAGCGGCGCCAGGATATAGCGTTTCTCGCCGTCGCGGTAGTGCAACAGGGCAATGCGCGCCGACCGGTTGGGATCGTACTCGATGGCGGCCACACGGGCCGGGATATGGGTTTTGTCGCGCTTGAAATCAATCACCCGGTAGTGCCGTTTGTGCCCGCCGCCGCGGCGCCGGCTGGTGATCCGGCCGTTGGCGTTGCGGCCACCGCTTTTCTTCAATTTCCGGAGCAGGCTTTTCTCAGGTGTCGTCCGCGTGATTTCATCAAAAGTCGAGTACGCCTGGAAGCGGCGACCCGGTGATGTGGGTTTCACTTTTTTTACCGTCATAACTTAAACCCCTTATACACCCTCAAAGAAATCAATGCGCTGACCCGGCATCAGGGTCACCACCGCCTTTTTCCAGTTCCGGCGTCTGCCGGTGATGCGGCCGCGCTGCTTGACTTTTCCTCTGACCTGCATGGTGCGCACTTTGGCCACATGCACATCAAAAGCCGATTCAACGGCCTTTTTGATCTCCACGCGGTTGGCCCGGCGGTCGACCTCAAACGTCAGCTGGTTGAAATCATCCTTCTGTATGCTGGTTTTTTCGGTAATCAGCGGCTTTATGACAATCTGCTGCGGCGTCATTTGAGTAGCCTCCCTTCGATCTGCCCGATGGTGTCTTTTAGCAGAACCAGGTGCTCGTATTTCAATATGTCGTACACATTCAGGCCTGCGCTTTGCAGCACCTTGACCTCCGGAACGTTGCGCGCCGAAAGCTCCAGCGCGTAATTGGGCTTGTCGATAACAATCAGGGCATTGTCGAGCCCCAGGGTACGGAGCGTCTCGACGAAGATTTTAGTCTTGGGCTGCTCCATCTCAAGCTGATCCACCACGAACAGCGCCTGGGCATCACGTTTGCTGCTCAGCGCCATTTTCAGCGCCAGGCGTTTGACCTTTTTGGGAACCTTGTGGGCATAGCTGCGCTTCACCGGTCCGAAAATGACCCCGCCGCCGCGCAGCAGGGGGGATTTGACGTCACCGCGCCGGGCGCGGCCGGTTCCCTTCTGCCGGAAAAGCTTCTTGCGGCTGCCGGTGACATCGGAACGGTTTTTCACGCTGGCCGTTCCGGATCGCCGGGCGGCCAGCTGTGCGGTCACCACGGCATGCAAGATCCCGGTCTTCACAGGGACGCTGAATATCTCATCCGCAAGATCGACTTGCGCTACTTTTTCCGCTTTACTGTTTATGACGTCTGCAACAGCCATCGTATTTCCATTTCGTCAGAAAAGGGTCTGGTCCCCTGAATTGAATGTTGCGGCTTGAACGCTGAAAACGGGATGCGTCCCGGCAGTCCACCCCCCGTCCCGGACATCCCCGCTTATCGATTGCCTCTGGATTTTCTGACGGTCAGCAGGCTGGAGGCAAAGCCGGGTACAGCGCCTTTGACCATCACCAGGTTTTCCTGCGGCCGGATGTCGACGATTTCCAGGTTGCTGACGGTCTTGCGCGTATTGCCGTACTGTCCGGGCAGTTTCTTGCCTTTGATCACCTTGGCCGGCCAGGCGCTGCAGCCGATGGAGCCGGGCACACGGTGGCTGCGGCTGCCATGCGTTTTCTTGCCGCCGGAAAACCCGTGCCGCTTGATCACTCCCTGATAGCCGCGGCCCTTGATGGTACCGGTGACATCCACCTTTTCACCCACCTTGAATATATCCAGCGGGACAGTCTGGCCCACCTGATAATCCGATGCGGCGGCGCTGGGAAATTCCTTCAGCACCTCAAAGGGCCCCTGGCCGCTTTTTTTCAAATGGCCGGCCATGGGCTTGTTCAGCCGGGATTTATGGCGCGTGCCGAACCCCAGCTGCAGGGCGTTGTAGCCGTCTAAAGCATCGGTTTTGACCTGTGTCACCACGCAGGGCCCCAGTTGGATCACCGTTACCGGTATGCGTCTGCCCTCGGCGTCGTAAACGGCCGTCATGCCAATTTTTTTTCCGATCAGTCCATTACACATAATTTCGGCGTTCCTGCAGGCTACAGTTTGATCTCGACATCCACTCCCGGCGACAAATCGAGCTTCATCAGGGCATCCACGGTCTGCTGCGTCGGTTCCAGGATATCCAGCAGCCGTTTGTGTGTCCGCATTTCAAATTGCTCGCGCGATTTTTTGTCCACATGCGGCGACCTGAGCACGCAAAACTTGTTGATCGTGGTCGGCAACGGGATGGGCCCGACAACCTTGGCCCCGGTTTTATTGGCCGTATCAACGATATCTGCGGCGGACTGGTCCAGAAGTTTATGGTCGAACGCTTTGAGCCTGATCCGTATCTTGGTGTTCATGATCATGGTTAGGGCCTTTTCGTCTTACTCGATAATTTCGGAAACCACGCCGGCGCCGACGGTGCGTCCGCCCTCCCGGATGGCGAACCGGACCTCTTTCTCCATTGCAATCGGCGTGATCACC
>JALSRD010000062.1 GCA_026984935.1 Desulfobacterales bacterium | reverse complement strand
AAGAGGCCATTTGGGAGGCTCTGCAGGAAACCGGCTTCAACAAGACAAAGGCCGCCGAATTGCTGGGGTTGACGTTTCGCCAGCTGCGCTACAAGCTCGAGGTCCACCAGATGCAGCAACCGCCCAAACGCCGTGCCGCAAGACGGTGACCGCGGGCATTTGCCGGATGGCCCCCGTTTTTTGCGGCCGGCGGCATGGCGCGTAGATCGCCGGTTGGATGCGCCTTCATCCTGAAGCCGCCTTTCCCCCGGAGGCGCTGGCGGCCATCTTTGCCAAAAGCGACCGCCGGGAGGCCTGCAAAAAACCGGCTGTTCTTTCCACCGATGCCGCTGCACACCCCATTTGCTCCGTCTTGCAGGGTTTGGAGATACCCGCCACACTGTTGGATTAAAACCGTGCCCGAAGCTGAAACAGGCCCGCCGGCGGCATGTTGGCACGGGGTCGGCTGTCCGCCGGGTGTCACTCAATGGGGTGTATGCCGAGATAAAATTCCCAAAAGGGACTTGACATATTTGTTTTTCAAAGGCATGTAAAGGGCGCCTCGTGCATGTTGCGCTTGGAGAGGAGATTTGGCCTGGAACCTGTACGGAGAGACGTATGGTCTTCAACTGGCTGCACTTTGCGATCATCCTTTTCCTGGTGGCCGGTGTCCTCTTTGCCTGCGGCCCACTGATTCTGGCGAGATTGCTGGCGCCCCGGGCCAAGGGCGGTGATATGCACATCCCCTATGAGTGCGGTATGCGGCCATACGGCAGCGCCTGGACCCTCTGGGGTGTTTCCTACTATGTCTACGCGCTTATCTTCCTGGCTTTTGATGTGGACGTGCTGTACCTGTTTCCGGTTTCAGCGGCCTACCGCGCGGTGCGCGGGTGGCTGCCCTTCATCGAAGTTTTCGTTTTCCTGCTTTTTTTGATCCTCGCGGTGGTTTATTTCTGGGCAAAGGGGGTTTTTGCATGGCCGCGCCGGATGAAGTAGTTCCGCCGGAAATCCCGGCTTCGGGGCAGCACGCCATCCAGCCGCCGGTGGTGAAGGCCAAGCCGGTGCAGGCGATCCTGGATCTCTGCCGCTCCATGTCACTGTGGCCCATGACTTTCGGGTTGGCCTGCTGCGCCATCGAGATGATGGCCACCGGCATGGCGCGTTTCGACCTGGCGCGTTTCGGCGCCGAGGTTTTCCGCCCCTCTCCGCGCCAGTCCGACGTGATGATCGTGGCCGGTACGGTCACCAAAAAGATGGCGCCGGCCGTGGTGCGCCTCTACGAGCAGATCCCGGCGCCCAAGTGGGTCATCGCCATGGGCAACTGCGCCATCTCCGGCGGTCCTTTCAAGATCAAGGAAAACTACAACGTTATCGAAGGGGTGGATACGCTGATCCCCGTGGATGTCTACGTACCCGGCTGTCCGCCCAGGCCCGAGGGACTGCTCGAGGGCTTTTTCCAGGTCCAGCGGCTCATCACCGGCAAGCGCTGGTGGCCCGTGGCCGAAGAGGTGCAGGGGTAGTGGGGCTCAAGGTCCTGCAAGGGGTCGAGACGCTGTGCGTGGCCCGCTGCGATCCCGCCAAAACGGGCCAGCACTGGTCGGTTTTCCTGGCACCGCAGGCCATCGTGCCGGCCGCTGCCGCCTTGTCTGCGGCACAGTATTCCCTGGAGGACATTCTGGCGCTGGATACCACCGACGGCTTGCTGGTGGTCTACCATTTCAACGCCTGGCGGTTTGACGAGCGCATCGCCCTCAAAGTGCTGCTCCCCCGCGAAGATCCGGCAATACCCTCCATCACGTCCGTTTTCCAGGGTGCCCAGTGGCACGAACGCGAGACGCGCGATTTTCACGGAATCGTCTTTGAGGGCCATCCCAACCTTATTCCACTTTTGATGCCCGCCGAAGATGTTGATGTGCATCCCCTGCTAAAAGCCGACAAAGCCCGGCGGGCCATCCGCGATATCATGGACGCCGGCGAGATCGTGTCGTGCACGGGTGAGATCGCGGCGCTTTTTGCGCCGCCGGCCGATACGTCCGCCGATGCCGCCCGAACCGACGGTGGATCGAAAGCATGAAGAGGCAATACGCCGGCACAGACCCCCTGGCGGGTGATTTTTACACCCGGCAGTTTGAAAAGGACCGCGGGGAGCACACCCTGGTGGTCAACATGGGGCCCCAGCATCCGTCGACCCACGGTGTTCTGCGCATCGTGATCGAAATCGACGGCGAGTATATTCTGCGGGCCGACCCCGTACTGGGCTACCTGCACCGCATGCAGGAAAAGATGGGGGAGGTCCAGACCTGGGGGCAGTACATCCCCAACATGGGGCGTGTGGACTACGGGCACCCGCTGGCCTGGAACTGGGCCTATGTGGGGGCCGTGGAGAAGCTGATGGGCATCCAGGTGCCCGAACGCGCCGAGTACATCCGCGTGATCACCTGCGAGCTCAACCGCCTGACCTCCCACCTGCTGTGGTGGGGGGCGTACATACTGGACCTGGGGGCTTTCACGCCCATCATGTACTCCTTCGACGACCGTGAAATGCTGCTGGACATCCTGCAGCGCCCCACGGCCTCGCGGCTGACCTACGGCTACTTCCGCGTGGGCGGCGTGCGCAAGGACCTGGATGACCGCTGCATCGAAATGATCAAGGCCTTTATTCCGCGTTTCCGCAGTCGGCTGCCCATGTACAAGGACCTGGTGACCGACAACATCATCTTGCGGAAGCGTGTGGAAGACATCGGCATCATCGACCGCGACATGTGCCGCCGATACGGCTGCAGCGGGCCGGTGCTGCGCGGCGCCGGCGAACCCTACGACCTGCGGCGCTGTGAACCTTACTCCATCTACGACCGCTTTGATTTCGAGATTCCGACCGAAGAAACCGCCTGTTCCGCCGGGCGCTATCTGGTGCGCATGGCCGAGATGGAACAGAGCCTGCGGATCATCGAACAGGCCGTCGAAGGGCTGGCGCATGCCGAGGGTGGCCATATCATGCCCAAGGCCCCCAAGCCCAGCATGAAACCACCCAAAGGCGAGGCCTACTTTGCGGTCGAGGGCGCCCGCGGCAAGGTGGGGGTCTACGCCGTTTCAGAGGGCAAGAAAGTGCCCTACCGCATCAAACTGCGTTCGCCCAGCTACTCCAACCTGCACGCTTTTGCCGAGGCCGCGCAGGGGACCCTGCTGGCCGATGCCGTGGCCACGCTGGGCAGTCTGGACCTGATTATTCCGGAAATCGACAGGTAGCGGTGGATGATGAATGCCATTGACGTGCACATGCTGATTCGCCTGATCATCGCGGTGGTGGCCGCCATGGCCTGGGTGGGAATCAACGCCCTGGTGCTGGTGTATTGCGAACGCAAATTCGCCGGACACATCCAGCGCCGGCCGGGACCCTTCGAGGTCGGTCCGCACGGGATCCTGCAGCCGCTGGCCGACGGGCTCAAACTCATGGGCAAACAGCTTTTCCGGCCGGCCGGCGCCGATGCCTTTCTCTTTTGGCTGGCGCCCATGCTGTCGCTCCTGCCGGTGCTTTTGCTCTTTCTGCCGATACCCTACGGACCCATGCTGACCGCCATGAACGTCAGCCTGGGCATTTTACTGATCCTGGCCTTTTCCAGTTTGAACGTGCTGGCGCTGCTGCTGGCCGGATGGAGCTCCAACAACAAGTGGGGAATTCTGGGCGCCGCGCGCGCCGTGTCCCAGTCGGTGGCCTACGAAATTCCGCTGCTGCTGTCGGTGCTGGCCGTCACCTTCATGACCGGCAGCTTCAACCTGAGCGCCATCAGCACCTCCCAGGGCGCCTGGCCCTGGCAGTGGAACCTGATGGCGCAGCCGCTGGCCTTTTTTATTTACCTGGTCAGCGCGTTCGGCGAGACCAACCGGGCGCCCTTTGACCTGGCCGAAGCCGAGTCGGAACTGACGGCCGGTTTTCACACCGAGTACTCTTCCATGGGTTTCGGCCTCTTTTTCATGGCCGAGTATGCCTACATGGTCGTGGTCTGCTCGGTGTGCACCGTGCTCTTTCTGGGGGGCTTCAGGGGCCCCGTGGCCGACGGCTGGTGGTGGTTTCTGGCCAAAACCTACGCGCTGCTTTTTCTCATGATCTGGGTGCGCTGGACCTATCCGCGCGTACGTTTCGACCAGCTGTTGAACATCAACTGGAAGTGGCTGCTGCCGCTGGCGGTCTTCAACCTCCTGGCCACGGCCTTCGTGATGAAGCTGTAGGTCCAGATCGTCAGCCTTGCGCTGCACAATAAAACAACGGACAACGGAAATTGAGTGCCTTTCGTCAAAACGTGATTCAGCCGATCATCGACCTGTGGAGCCTCATCGTGGGGCTCAAAGTGACGGGAAAGTGCTTTTCACAGAAGCTGATCACCGTGCACTATCCCCGTGAGACCATCGAGGACGAGGATCTGGACACCTACGGCGGGCATGTGGAACTGGTGGGCAAACCCAAGGACCCGGCGACGCCCAAATGCATCAGCTGTATGATGTGCGTGACCAACTGCCCCAGCCGCTGCCTGAAGGTGGTCAAGGCCAAGGCGCCCAAGCTCACCGCAGAGCAGCAGGAGGCCCTGGCCGAAGCCAAGGCCAGGGGAGAAAAAGTCAAAAAGCCCAGGGCACCCAAAACGCCGCAGAAGTTTATATACGACTACTCCCTGTGCAGCCTGTGCGCCACCTGCATTGAAAACTGCCCGGTGCATTCACTGCGCTTTTCCCACACCATGTACTGGGCGACCACCAGCCGCGAAGAACTGAAGCTGGATCTTCTGGCGCGCCTCCGGCGACAGGCGCGGCGGAAGCCCCGGCCGGCGGCCAAGGAGAGCTGAAGCATGCAGACCATGGCCCACGTGGCATTCGGCGTTTACGCGTTCATCATTCTGGCGGGTGCCATCCTGGCCGTTGCCAGTGCCAGCCTGGTGCGTGCCCTGGTGGGCCTGATCACCACCCTGCTGGGAGTGGCGGGCATGTATCTGCTTTTGGCCTCGCCCTTTCTGGCCTTCATGCAGCTGCTCATCTACGTGGGGGCCGTGTCGGTGATGATATTTTTTGCCGTCATGCTGACGCATGCCCAGACCGGCGGCGACGAGAGCGCCCCGGCGCCGGTCCGCAAATTTCTGCTGGCGGCGGCCGGCGCGGCCGTGCCGGCCCTGGTGCTGGGCGGGCTCTTGTACCACCGTGGCGTGAGCGGCGCCGCCAAGCCGGCGGTCGTGGGGGTCGAAAAGCTCGGTACCGGGCTGCTGGGCGCATACGTGCTGCCCTTTGAACTGATATCGGTGATCCTGATGGTGGCCATGTGCGCCGCCGTACTGCTGGTCTGGGAAAAGCGGGGGAAAAGGAAATGAGCCCCTTGACGCTGTATCAACTGGTGGGTCTGATGCTGCTGTGCGCGGGCCTGTTCGGCATCATCCGGCGCCGCACATTGGTGGGCATGCTGATCTGTGTGGAACTGATGCTCAACGGCGCCGGGCTTTCCATCGTGGCCGCCGGTCAGCTGACGGAGGCCAGCGCCGTGCTCGGGCAGCTGGCGACACTGTTTGTCATGGGGCTGGCCGCCGCCGAAGCCACTCTGGCCCTGGCGATCATCGTGGTCGTCTTCCGGCGGTTCGGTTCGGTCAAAACCAGTGACATTACCACGTTGAAAGAGTAACTATGATAGATGGGGTCAGCATCGTAAGCTCGCGGATTCTGCTGCCGGTGGTCATCACCCTGATCGCGCCCTTTGCGATCTGGCTGAATCGCGGAAACGTGAACCGGCGCGAAGCGGTTTCGTTCGCCGCTTCCATCCTCACCTTCCTGTCGGTGCTCTCCCTGGCGCCGGCGGTGCTGAGGGGGGACATCTGGGGATACCGCCTGTTCACGATCCTGCCGGGCATTACGGTTTCCTTCTGCGCCGACGGCCTGAGCATGATTTTCGGCATCATTGCCTCTTTTCTGTGGATTTTCGCCACCAGTTACAACGTCGGCTACATGCGCAGCCTCAAGGAGCATGCCCAGACGCGCTATTACTTCTGTTTTGCAGTGGCCATTCTCGGTGCCATGGGCGTGGCCTTTTCCGCCAACGTCTTTACGATGTACCTGTTTTACGAAGTCATCACGGTGTTCACCTACCCGCTGGTGGCCCATCACCAGGACGAGGAAGGGTACTCCGGCGGGCGCAAGTACATTGTTTACCTGATGGGAACCTCCAAGCTGTTCCTGCTGCCGGCCATGATTCTGACCTACGTGCTGGCCGGCACGCTGGACTTTCATCTGGGCGACATCGCCCGCGGCATGTTCTCCCCGGAGGTCGTGGCGCAGCATCCTTTCCTGGTGAGCCTGACCTATTTCCTCTACCTGGCCGGTATCGCCAAGGCGGCCGTCATGCCGTTGCACAACTGGCTGCCGTCGGCCATGGTGGCGCCCACGCCGGTTTCGGCCCTGCTGCACGCCGTGGCCGTCGTCAAGGCGGGCGTCTTCTGTATATCGCGCATCATGCTCTCGGCGTTCGGTACCCGCACGCTGGGTACTTTGACACTGTCCAGTTTGCGCATCTTTGCGCCCGGCGGCCTGCTGGGGGGCACCACCCTGGGCATCGCCACGGCCTACATTGCCGCTTTTACCATTCTGGCGGCGTCCTTCATCGCGCTGACCAAGGATGACCTCAAGGCGCGGCTGGCCTACTCCACGGTCAGCCAGCTCTCCTATATCATCATCGGCGTGGCCATGCTGAGCACCGCCGCTGTGCAGGGCGGACTGGTGCATATCGCGCACCATGCCTTTTCCAAGATCACGCTCTTTTTTGCGGCCGGCGCTATTTTCGTTTCCACGCGTTTCCGCAAGATCAGCCTCATGAACGGTCTGGGCCGCCGCATGCCCTGGACGTTCGGGGCTTTCGGCCTGGCTTCGCTTTCCATGATCGGCGTGCCGCCGGTGTGCGGTTTCGTCACCAAATGGTATCTGGTCACCGGAACGCTGCAGGTCAATCAGACCATTTTGCTGGTGGCCCTGCTGCTGAGCACGGCGCTGAACGCCGGTTATTTCGTGCCGGTGCTCTACCGGGCCTTTTTCAAACAGCCTGAACCCGGAGCCCATATCGAACAGTATTCGGAGGCTCCCGCGGTGATGGTGGTGCCGCTGTTCATCACAGCCGTCATCTCCGTGCTGCTGGGTCTGTATCCACAGACTTTCCTCAACTTTGTCAACGTGTTCGGAAAGTTTTAGAGGGCTGCCATGACGCAAACATTCGGTCGACTTCTGCAACACATGCGCGACCGCTGGAAAATCTGGCGCATCGTTTTCTTCGTTGTTCTGGGCGTGCTGGTGGGCATCAACGTGCTGATCCACCCCCATCACGCCGAGTTCGGCATCGATGCCTATCCCGGCTTCTGGGGGCTTTTCGGTCTGGTTTCCGGTCTGGCCATGGTGATCATCATGAAGAAAATCATCCAGCCCCTGATCGCGCGCAAGGAGGACTACTATGAGCGCTAGTTTCCTCCACCCCGCCATGGGTTTTCTGGCACTGGCGCTGGTGGCGCCTTTCGTGCCCCGCGACCTGTGGCGCCAGAAGGCCCTGCGTGCGACGCTGGTGCTGATCCCGCCCCTGCTGGCGCTGTTTTCGGTGATGACCGTGAAACCCGGCAGCTACGGCTTGCTGCATTATCTCGGCCAGGAGCTCGTGCTGGGCCGCGTGGACAAACTGTCCCTGATTTTCGGTCAGGTCTTTTCCATCATCGCGCTCATCGGCATGATCTACTCCCTGCACATGGAGGAAAAGACGCACTACGTCACCGGTGCGCTGTACGTGGCCGGCGGCCTGGGGTGCGTGTTCGCCGGTGACCTGATTACGGTGTTCATCTTCTGGGAGCTGATGAGCATCAGTTCGGTGTTTTTGATCTGGGGGGCCGGTACGCGCGAGTCGGTCCTGGCCGGCTTCCGCTATTTCATGTACCATACCGTGGGCGGGCTGTTTCTGCTGGCGGGACTGTTTTTAAAATACAAGGCCACCGGCAGCTTCGCCTTCGACTGGGCCGCGCCGGATGTGGCGCGCTACTACGACTGGCTGATTCTGACCGGCTTTTGCGTCAATGCCGCCGTGGTGCCGCTGCATGCCTGGCTGCCGGACGCCTATCCGCGGGCCTCGGTGGCCGGGGCGGTTTTCATGTGCGCCTTTACCACCAAGACGGCCGTCTACGTACTCTGCCGCGGGTTTCACGGCTGGAACGTGCTGGCCATCGCCGGCACCATCATGGCGGTCTACGGCGTGCTCTACGCCTGTATCGAGAACAACGCGCGGCGCATTCTGGCCTACCACATCGTTTCCCAGGTGGGCTATATGGTGGCGGGCATCGGCATCGGCACGGCCATGACCATGAACGGCGCCGTGGCGCACGCCTATGCACATATTCTCTACAAGGGGCTGCTCTTCATGGGCACGGGCTGCATCCTCTACGCCGTGGGAACCGCCCGGCTCGACGAACTGGGCGGGCTGGCCACGCGCCTGCCGTGGGTGATGTTCTGGTACATGGTGGCGGCCCTGTCCATCTCGGGGATGCCGCTGTTCAACGGCTTTGTCACCAAGAACATGACCATCTTCGGGGCCGAGGAGGCCCATCGCATGTGGCTGGCCATCGGCATGGAGGTGGCGGCCGTGGGGACCTTTGTTTCGGTGGGCATCAAGCTGCCCTATTTCGCCTTCTGGGGGCGCAAACCCGAATTCCCGGGCACCGTGCGCGCCATCCCGCGCAACATGTATGTGGCCATGGGCATCTGCGGCAGTCTGTGCATCCTGCAGGGGCTTTTTCCTGAAATGCTGTACCGCTACCTGCCCTTTGCAGTGGAAGAGCCCTTCCGGCCCTGGACCGTTTTGCGGGTGTTAAACGCCTCGCTGCTGCTGGGTTTTTCAGGGCTGGCCTTTTACCTGACGCGTGTGGTGATCACGCCGCATGCCAAGGTCAATCTGGATTTCGACTTTTTCTACCGCTGGATCGGGCGCCTGGTGCTGGCCGCCGTGTGCCGGCCCATCGCCTGGCTGGACGACCGCTGGACAAAAGTTTACCGCACCGTGGGATTGCGGGGGCTGGTGAAGACCGGAGCCGGCACCGCCTGGTTCGACCGCAAGGGCATCGACACGGTGGTGGACGGCAGCGCCTACAGCGTCCGCAACATCGGCAGGGCGGGGGCCAAATTGCAGTCCGCCCAGCTGCAGAACTACCTGGCTTTGGCGGCTGTTTTCGGCCTGGGCATCTTCTTTTTGGTCTGGTATCTGGGATAGTCCCAAAGGGGAGTGAGCTTTGAACGCTGGATATCCGGTACTTTCATTTCTGATCTTTTTCCCGCTGGCGGCGGCTTGTGTGCTCTTTTTCATGAAGAGCCCGCGCGCCATCCGGGGCTATACCCTGGCGGTTTCCATTGTCGAGCTGCTGCTGGCGGCGCCCACCCTGCATTTCCAGTACATCGCCCGGTTTCAGTTCGTCGAACGCCTGCCCTGGGTCCCGCGCTGGGGGATCGAATACTACCTGGGGATGGACGGCATCAGCGTGCTGATGGTGTGGCTGACGCTGGCTGTTTTGCCCCTGTGCGTGCTCTGCTCGTGGACCTACATCGACAAGCGTGTCAAGGAATTCCACTTCTGCCTGCTCTTTATGACCGCGGTGTGCGTGGGCGTCTTCACGGCGCTGGACCTGATCCTGTTTTACGTTTTCTGGGAGGCCATGCTGATCCCCATGTACCTGCTCATCGCCGTCTGGGGCGGCGACGAGAAGCGCTATGCCTCGATCAAGTTCTTCCTCTACACCCTGGCCGGTTCAGTACTGTTGCTGGTGGCTTTTGTGGCCTTCAGGATTGCCGGCGGCACCTTTTCGATCCCGGATCTGATGCAGCAGAACTTTGCCTTCCGCTTCCAGTTCTGGGCCTTTCTGGCCATGGCGCTGGCCTTTGCCGTCAAGGTGCCCATGTTCCCCTTTCACACCTGGCTGCCGGCCGCGCACGTGCAGGCCCCGGCGGCCGGTTCGGTGATCCTGGCGGCGGTGCTGCTGAAAATGGGGGCCTACGGCTTTCTGCGCTTCTGCCTGCCGCTGACACCGGCGGCCAGCGTGTACTTTGCCCCCCTGATGATCGCCGTCTCCATCGCGTCGATCCTCTACGGCGGGGCCGTGGCCCTGGGACAGAGCGACATCAAGAAACTGGTGGCCTACTCGTCGGTGGGCCACATGGGATTCGTAACTTTGGGGATCTTTCTGTTCAACCTGCGCGGTGCCGAGGGGGCCCTGTTCCAGATGCTGAACCACGGCATTATCACGGGCGCCCTGTTCATGATGATCGGCACGGTATACGAGCGCAGCCACAGCCGGGCGATTACCGACAACCTGGGTATGGGCAAATACCTGCCGGCTTTCATGTTCTTCTGGGGGCTGTATGCCATGGCGTCTTTCGCTTTCCCCGGCACCAACGGGTTCGTGGGTGAACTGCTGGTCTTCGTGGGCGCTTTCCAGAAGTTCACCTGGCTCGGGTTAGCGCTGGTTCCCGGCGCGCTGCTGGCGGCGGCCTACATGTTCCGTGTATCGCTGAAAATGGCCTGGGGAGAACCGTCCACGGCCAAATTGTGGCCCGACCTGAATCTGCGGGAGTGGAGCTACCTGGCGATTCCGGCGGTTTTCGTTTTTTACATCGGCCTGGCGCCCGGTGCCTTTTTCAAGATTATCGATCCATCGCTGAACCAGCTGCTGACCGACTTCGGCGGGCAGCAGCAAAAAATCGTGCGTTTCGAACCGGCACCACCCGAGCCGCCGGCCAGGGCCAACATCCGACAGGTGGCTTGGCCCGTTGAGAAGTAGGAGGGCAGCGCGTGAATTTCAACCCGGCACTGGTTGTTCCCGAGATTTACTTTCTGGCCATGATCCTGGTTCTGTTGCTCCAGAGTCTTGGTGCGCGCAGGGTCAGACTGCCCGTCCAGCGTTGGGTCATCTTGGCGGCCGCGATCGGTTTCGTTCTCACGCTGACCTCTTTCGGCGCACGCGGCACCATGTTCTGGAAGGTCTACCGCCTGGATGCCATGTCCCAGTTTTTCAAGGTCGTCATTGCCTTCGGTTTCCTTGCCGCCGTGGCCAACGCCGCCCACCAGCCGACCCTGGAAGAGGGCAAGCGGGCGGACTACTTCATGTTTCTGGGTTTCTCATCGCTGGGGCTGATGATTCTGGCCTCCTCGGTGGAACTGATTGCCATGTACCTGGCGCTGGAGCTTTCGGCCTACAGCCTGTATGCCGTAATTCCCCTGCGGGCCAGGGATCCGCGGGCGGCCGAGGCGGCCGTCAAGTACATTCTGTTCGGTGCCGTGGCCACGGCCCTGTCGCTGTACGGCCTGTCTTATATCATGGCGGTGCAGCACACCACCTATGTGACCGAACTGGCAAAGCACACGTGGGCGTTCGCGCAGGTGCCCATGGCAGTGGTCGGGCTGTCGCTGTTTCTGGCCGGCATGTTCTACAAGCTGGCATTGTTCCCCTTCCATTTCTGGGCGCCGGACGTCTACCAGGGCGCCAGCAATGAAACCGCCGCCTACGTGGCGACCCTGCCCAAGATGGGCGCCGTGGTCATCCTGGTGCGCCTGGCCGCCATGCTGAAGCCCGGTCTGGAGATTACCACCATCCTGGCCGTGCTGGGCGCTGTTTCCATGACCTACGGCAATTTTGCCGCTCTGGCCCAAAAGGATCTCAAGCGGCTCCTGGGTTTTTCCTCGGTGGCGCATGCCGGCTATGTCATGGTGGGCCTGGTGGCCGGCACGGCCCTGGGACTGGCCGCCGCCGCCTTTTACGCCATGGCCTATTTGCTGATGAACCTGTTGTGCTTCTGGGTGATCAGCCGTGTGGCGGTGGACGGGCGCAATTTGGAATTTGCCGATCTCAACGGGCTCTACAAACGTGCTCCGGCCCTGGCCTTCTCTTTGGCCGCCGGGGCCTTTGCCCTGGTGGGGCTGCCGCCCACCGTCGGTTTTATCGGCAAGTTTTTCCTGATCACGGCGGCCTGGAACCAGGGCTACAACTGGCTGGTCGTTATCCTGGTGGTCAACTCAGCCATTGCCATCTACTACTACCTGAGCCTGGTGCGCCATGCCTATACCGAAGACAAGACCCCTGAAGCTGCGCCTCTTCCCGACACGCGTGCCTTTTCGCTGGTGGGTGCCGGGCTGTTGGCCGCGGTCGTGCTGCTTTTGGGCATCGTTCCCGCCCCGGTCTTCGAATTTGCCGTCCGGGCCGGCACCAGTCTGCTGCCGTAAGGGCACTGTTTCCTGCCCACCTGCCGCTTGACACAACAATTTCCCCCGGATAAATTAAAACCTGAATTTTGCAAGCGTTGCGTTTGCCGCATATACAAGGCGCAGGGCATGCAGCTGTAGTATACTACCGCAAATGCCCTGCAACACAGTAGATG
>JALSRD010000061.1 GCA_026984935.1 Desulfobacterales bacterium | reverse complement strand
CTACAGGAGGCCGCTTCCCCGCCGGCGCAACCGGCGACCGGGACCGCCGCAACGCCGGACAGCCATCCGGCTTCGCCTGCCAAGGTGAGCGACAGGGGAGTTCCGGCGGATGCCGGGCGCATCGCCGCCGACTCCGGCGGCAACTCGGGTGGCGCGCAGGCCGGCACGCAAAACGTAACGGTGCATTCGGCGGCGCCGTCCGAAAACGCCCTCCATGACGCTGACGGTCCGGCGGTCCCTGCCGCGGCCGCCGACCCCACGGCCGCGCCTGCCGGGCCGGCCAGCACCCATGCCGCAAACGCGCAGGCCACAGCCACAACCGGCAATTCCGGCACGCATGCAGCAGCAGCGGACCTTGCCGTTCACCATGACCCGCCCGCCCAGGTCCCTGCCGCCCATACGGTGTCCGCCAACGGCAGCCCTGCGGATTCCGCCGCTCAGGCACCCATCGAAGGCCACACCGATGCGCTGGCCGCAGCGCCGGATAATCACGACCCGACCGCGCCGGACGGACATTCCACGGAAACCGTCGAACAACATGCGGATGGGGCGGAAACCGCCGATCACGCGACCCTCGGGCTTTCCCATGCCGCCGATGCCGATGCCGCCGTCGATCCCATGATCGGCGAAGACTTTACTTTTACGGTCACGTTCGACAACACCACCGGCAGCACGATTTACGGGCCTTACATCGACATGCTGCTGGACGGCGGCCAGGACGGTGCGGATGCCGCCGTTGACGGCATCACTTTTGACCATGCCACCTATCTGGGTGCCGATGTGGAATCGACCGTCATCAACATCACCACCGACGGCCAGATTATCGAACATCCCTGGGCCACGGACAACAGCGGCGCACCACTGGAGTTGAGCGGTATCAGCGGCCAGACGTTTCACGCCGGCGACCAGTTCGTTTCCCTGCGCATGCCCTTCGGCTCCTTTACCACGGACCAGCCGTCCGCCGATGTGGTGGTCACCGCCCACATGAGCGAAAATGCCGACGTGGGTGTGGACCTTGGCGTGCATACCACCACCGGCGCCATGTTCGGCCATGATGCCCTGGACAACCCCACGGGCGATCATCCCCTGCGGGATATCGCCACCCACCAGACGACTTACAAACCCGAAGTCGTCACCTACAATGCGGATATCCAAGTACCCCAGGTCGCCGGTGACTGCCAGCAGCAGCACGATCCGGCCCACGACGACACGCGGCAGTGGGCCGATGATGCCGGCCGGACTTTTGAAGTCAACCACCAGGAGATTCCCACCGGGCCCAACTTTCCGGCCAGCTACGTGGCGCGTATCGACATTGCCGACGGCCAGACCGTCGACGGGGGGCTCACCCTTACGGAACACCTGCCGGACAATATCTATTACCTCGGCGATGCAACCGTTTCGGTGACGGCCGGAGGCGTCGCATTGACCCAGGGGACGGACTACAGCGTCACGTCACCGGGCAGCGGCGTGCACAGCGGCCAGGACCTGGTCGTTTCGCTGAATAATACCGTAACCGGCGGCGCCGGGCATGGGGATGTCGTGGTGCGCTACGATTTCTACGTGCCGGATCAAACCGCTGCCGGCAGCCCGGTTATCGATCCTGCCACCGGAGATGTTGCGCACGTCGTCAACAACGGCGAGGTGGACTATGGCTGGAATCCTCACGATCCCCACGACAGCCATGTGGCGGACACGATCAATGCCGAGGTGAATGCCGACGGCCATTTTTCCAGCAACCCCGATGTGGACGATATCTCCCACGCCCAGTCCATCGCCATTCAGAAAGCCCATACTTTGCAGGATACCGGTGCAGCCGGTCCTACTCCCGGCGACACCCTGGACTACAGCCTGGACTTCCAGGTCTCGGATTACTTCTCTTTCGGTGACCATGATTTGACGGACAGTGACTACAGTTTTCGCATCGACGATGTAGTGGCCGACGGCCTGGCCATGCATACGGATGCCGGCGGGCATTTCACGGCCACCATCGATATCTGGGAAAACGGCAACCACTACCACCGCACCCTGGCAGACTCCGGCACGGCCGGGGATGGCATGTGGACCACGTTGAGCGCGGGCCATGACCTGGAAGTGCATTACAACCTGCAGCAGATCCTGTCCGGCATGGGCGTCACAGGCGGTAGGTTAAACGGAGACCTGGTCGACGGACACCCGGATGGCCCCACCCATGGCCGCATCACCTACCAGGCCGATATTGCACAGGCCTACCACAGCGAAACCGGCGGCGGCGGCGATAACGACGTGGACCAGGGCGACATCATTGACAGCGGGGTTGCCATCACGGGGGAGGTCTACGACCCCGGCACGTCAGCCTTTACAGGGCACAGCGAGGCCGACGCCTCCTGCGACGTCATACAGATCGTCACCGGATCGGTGGAAAAAGACATTTATGCCATCAACGGCGCCACCGGCGTGGGCCCCAACCCGCACATCTCGCCGGGCGATACGGTCACCTATCACCTGCACTACGACATGCCGATTTCCAGCACCGAGGACTTCCATCTCAACGACTACCTGCCGCTGCCGATCTTTGATGTCCACGATCCGGACCAGGACGGCACGGCCAGCGGCTGGAGCAAGGCTAGCGATGGCACGCTTCCCGGCGCCGGGCAGTGGGCCTACACGGCCGGCGATACCTACCACACACTGTCCGGGGTCCAGCTTGACGCAGTGTCCGCCCAAAGCGGAAATGCCCTGGTTTTTGACTGGGCACCCTACCACGACGGCAGCGACACCCATAGCAGCGTCGATATCCTCTTTACCGTCACCGCCTCCAACAAACCATTTGCCGACGGGCTGTTTTTGACCAACCAGGTCCGTGCCACCGAACAGGGCACACCCCTGGCGGACAACCACACCGACGCCATCGTGCAGATCGTGCTGGACGAGCCGGATCTGCACATCACCAAGGGCGTGGTGGCCACCGACAACCCGGACGGGCAGTTTTCCCCGACTGACGTGGGCCCGGTAACTTTTTCAGCCCCCGGGAGCAGCGGTTTCCGCGGCGGCGGCGATATCACCGAAAGCGGGCTGGCACTCCATCCCGTGGATGCCGACCTGAGCCATATCGATGCCGGCGACCTGGTGACCTTTGCCATCGTGGCCCAAAACGTGGGCCACTCGGGCGCTTTCGACGTTAAAATTACCGATGACCTGCCCGCCGGCTTTGCGGTTCCGGGTTCCGGCCTGAACCTGTCGGTGACCGACGGCCACGGCAGCGCCGTTTCCTTTACCGACGCCAGCGGGGATGCGCCGGGCAGCGCCGGCTTTGATTTTTTCAGCGGCATCGTCCTGGCCGATGACGCCGACGGCGCGCTGAACGCCAACCATGACGGCCTTGATCAGACCGACAACATCGTGGTGATCACCTACGACCTGCAGGCCGCAGACGGTGTACAGCCCGCGCAGCACATCACCAACACGGCCGCGGTGGCCGACGTGGCCGGCACCGAGGGCGGTCCGGACCACTATCCCAGCGACGCCGACGGCCCGCACGACACGGCCACGGTGACCATGGCCCGGCCGGCGGTGGCCAAAACGATCGTCGGTACCGGCGAGACGTCCACTGCCGGCAACGACGTGGTCATCGGTGAAACCGTGCAGTATCAGGTGCAAATTACCGTGCCCGAGGGCCAGTCGCACAACGTGCATCTGGCCGATACGCTGGATCCCGGGCTGGCCATCGTCAGCATCGATGCCATCGAGCACGGTGACCTGCAGACCGACCATGCCGGCGGCTGGAACCAGGTGCTGACCGATGCCCAAAACGGCCTTGCGTCACCAGGGCACGATTTTAGCATCGATTTCGGCAACCTCACCAATCCAGACCGCGATAGCGACCATGCCGACGAAACGATTACCGTGACCTACACCGCGGTGGTGTTAAACACCTCCGGCAACCAGCAGGGCACACAGCTCAACAACGCCGCCGCGTGGCAGTGGGACAACCCCGGCGGCGTGCAGCTGCATGAAAATGCCCACGCGCCCGACGTCACCGTGCAGGAGCCCGACCTGCAGGTGGACAAGGAAGTCTGGGACCCGGCGACATCCGCCTGGGTGGATGCGGACGATACGGCCCACGCCGTGCATTACGACCAGGCCGATGCCGTTCAATACCGGATTACCGTGCAGCACAGCGCCGCCAGTCACGAAGACGCCTTCGACGCCGTGTTTAGCGACACCCTGCCGGCGGCCGTGGACTGGTCGTCGGCCAGCGTCAGCGTGGTCAGCGGGGATGCGCCCACTTCCCAGAGCTTTGCTTCCGGCGTGCTTTCCGCCACCTGGGACAAGCTGGACCTGGGCCATGCAACCACGTTTCTGGTCACCGGCGGCGTGCTGAACACCGCCACCGCCGGCCAGGTGATCACCAACACTGGCACCGTGACCTGGGAGAGCCTGGATGCCGAGCACCACGCGGACAACACGCAGATATCGCCGTATAACGCGGACTCCGGCGAACGCACCGGCGATACCGGCGGCATCGGCGGGGCGGCCAACAATTACACCCACAGCAATCCGGGGGTCATCTCCGTTTCCGGCGCCATCGATAAGCTGGATCCCGCGCGCGCACAGTATACCATCGGCGATCATGTGACCTACGATATCGTGGTGACGCTCTCCGAGGGCGGTACGCACGGTCTGACCGTCAGCGACGACCTGCCCGACGGCATGGCCTATCTCGGCTCTTCGGTGGATGCCACCGGTTTCAGCGGCCCCACCGATGTCACTCACCCCACGGTGACGACCAACGCCGGCGATGTGTTTTTTGATTTCGGTGATGTATCGGTTACCGCCAACAACAATGCGACTGATAACAGTTTCGTCATCCATGTGGAGACCGTGGTCGAGGATGTGGCCGGCAACCACGGCGATGACCCCGGCACCGCGGCCTTTGATCCCACCACGCTGACCAACCACGCCGCCATGCACTTTGACGATCCGGCGCATCCGGGAACTTCGGTCACCGTGCACGATCCCACCGATCCCACGATCACGGTCATCGAACCCCAGATCACCACGACCAAGAGCGTGGTTGACTCCGCCGATGCCGGCACGGATGCTTCCCCGGGCGAAATCCTGACCTACACAGCGCGCTTTACAAATACCGGTGATGCCACGGCCTACAACGTGACCGCCGATGATATCCTGGCGCCGGGAACTTCCTTTGACCACCTGATCCATGCGGCCTTCAACAACGGCCACAGCTCGACGGATATCACGGGCACCACCATGATCACCGACCACCACGACGGCACGATTTCCTTTGACAGCACCGCGCCGGGTACCTGGCGCATCCCGGAAAACGGCTATATCGAAGTGCAGTACGCGGTCCAGGTCATGGGCGCCGGCTTTGCGGCCGGCAGCCACACCAACACCGTGGACGCCGACTGGAGCAGCCAGTTCGGAACGCTCAACCCGGTCAACCGCACCTATGACGACGGCCACACCGGGCCGGGTTCGCCGGTGGACGGCACCCAGGACACCGCTTCAGCGGCTTTTGCGGTGGTTGCCGACGGTTCCATCGGCGATACGGTCTTTTTCGATGCCGGCGGCGACGGCGGCACGTTCAATGCAGCCGGCGGCGATGTAGGTATCTCCGGCGTGGACGTGACGATCACGGCCGACGTGGACGGCGACGGCACGCCGGAGTTCAGTCAAACTGTACGCACCGACGCCGCCGGGCACTACACCTTCAATAACCTGGCGGCCTTCGGCGACTATGTGATCACTGTGGATCCGAATACTTCCGGCGGCACCCAGCCCACCGACCTGACAGCGGCCGGATTCAGCCCGACCTACGATCTGGACGGCGCGGCCACCACGCCTCACAGCGCAAGCCATGTCGCCCTGGCGGCCGGCCAGCAGCGCACCGACGTGGATTTCGGCTACACCGGCCAGAACACCGTGGGCGATACGGTCTGGGTTGACGCCGACGCCGACGGGGTGCAGGACAGCGGGGAAGGCGGCATCGGGAATCTGACGGTAACGCTGACCGCCGACATCGACGGCGACGGTGTCGCGGAGTACACGGCCACGACCACCACCGACGCCGCCGGCCACTATCAGTTCGACCATCTGCCGGCCGGAGACTACAACGTCCGCGTGACCCCGCCGGCCGGCTCCGAGGCCACCTACGACCAGGACAGCCACACGGCATCGCCGGACAACGCCACACCCTTTACCCTGGCCGCCCACCAGGACCGTGACGACATCGATTTCGGTATCCGCGGCACCGGCGCCATCGGCGATTTCGTCTGGTTTGACGGCAATGCCGATGCCGTGCAGAACGACGGTGCGCATGCCGGCCTGGCCGGCGTGACGGTGACCCTTTCCGGCGACATCGACGGCGACGGTCATCCGGATTACACGACCACCACCGTTACGGCCAACGACGGCGCCTACCATTTCGACCATCTGCTGGGCGGTGACTACACGGTCACGGTGGAGGATACCACGCTGCCCGCCGGCGCGGCCAACTGGCACCCCACATTTGACGCCGACGGCACGGCCACGGCGCACACCGCGGCGGTGGCCCTGGCCGCCGGCGCCACCGACAACAGTGTGGATTTCGGCTACACCGGCACCGGCGCCATCGGCGACTTTATTTTCTTTGACAGCAACCACAACGGTGTGCAGGATGCCGGCGAAGTCGGGATCGCCAACGTGCAGGTGACCGTCAGCGGTGATGTGGACGGCGACGGCATCGCCGAGTTTACCACCACCGTCACCACCGACAACGACGGTAATTACCATGTGGACCACCTGCCGGCCGGTGCTTATACCGTCAGCGTCGCGGCCGCCAGCCTGCCCTCGGGCTTTTCGCCCAGCGCCGATCCCGACGGCGTGCTGGACAACCACAGCACCCTGAACCTGGGTGTCGGCGAGGTCAACAACAGCATGGATTTCGGTTATGCCTCGGTGGGGGCCATCGGTGATTTCATCTTTTTCGACGCCGACGCCGACGGCCACCAGGATTCCGGGGAAGCCGGCATCGGCGGCGTCACCGTCACCCTGGTGGGCGACATTGACAACGACGGGATCGACGAAACCCTGACCACGGTCACCGACGCCCACGGCCACTATCTTTTCGACAATCTGCCGGACGGCAGTTACACGGTTACCGTTGACCATACGACCCTGCCCGGCGGCATGCAGCCCAGCGCCGACCCGGACGGTGTGCCGGACCACACCACGGCCGTGACCCTGTCCGCCGGCGAAACCAACCTGGACCAGGACTTCGGCTATACCGGCAGCGGCGTCATCGGCGACACCATCTGGAACGACGCCAACCGCAACGGTGTGATGGACGGCGGCGAATCCGGCCTGGCCGGCGTGCAGGTGACTTTGGGGGTCGATTTAAACGGCGACGGGACGCCGGATTACCACGCCACGACAGTCACCGGCCCCGACGGCACCTACCGTTTCGAGCACCTGCCGGCCGGCCGACACACGGTCAGCGTCGATCCGGCCACGCTGCCGCCGGGCATGCGGGCGACCTTCGACCCCGACGGTGTTCTGGACGGCACGATCACGCTGCAGCTTGCTGCCAGCCAGACGCGCCTGGATGCGGACTTCGGCTATGCCTTGCCGCCTCAGCCGCCGGCCCAGGTACCGGCGCCGTCGGGTGGACATGGGACACCGGCCCCGTCCGTGGTCCCCGGCCAGCCCGCCGGTCCGCAGTTTGCCTTCGATGTGCTGTTTGAGCGCCAGGAGGCGCACGCCGTGGAAACGTCGCTGGACCGCTATTTCGAGCGCCTGGATGAGCAGCCCTGGTTGCGGCCGGCCCGCGCACGTGTCTTTGAACCGCCCCTGATTCCGGTGTCGCCGATCTACAGCGGATATGCCGAGCCGGGCACGACTCTGCGGCTGGATCTCTACGATGCCCTGGGAGACCGTATCGGATATGAAACCGTCATGGCCGATGCGGCCGGGAACTGGCTGAGTACTTTTGCGGGTACGCTGATTTTCGATGAACCGCACCACCTGCACATTGAACAGGTGCCGTCGACATACAACGCCAGCACGGCCGGGGGGTTCAACCTGCGCACCTATTTCAGCCCGGCAACAGAGAGCAAGTTGTTCTCCAGCACCGATCTTTCGGCGCATGCCGTTTTTGCCACCACCCCTTCGGCCGTTCTCGATGCCATGCAGGGGGTCAACCATCATCCGCTGAATCTGGGATGGGATGATTTTTACGACTACGAATTTTTCGTGCCGTCCACCAATCCAGCCCAAAGCAGTTTGTAACCTGTTGTTAAGGAGCCTCGGACCATGCGATTTCTTTGCCGGACAAAAGCGTTTTACAGATGGATGCTCTGCCTTTTTCTGATCATGGGTTGTGGTGTTGCCGGTGCGGCGGATCTGGACCTGAACCAGGCATACGGCAAGCTCAGGGAGAAACTGCTCGGCCGCTACCAGCCGACCATTGAAAAACTGGCCCAATCCGAAAAAGCCTACGAGGACCGCATGGACCAGGCATTTACCGCGGACACGGAGTTCGGCCGCGATGCCCTGCCGGACCATTATGCGCCCTGGTGGACACCCAAGGTCGAGGATCCGGTGACCCAGTCCAGCGACGTGGCCCGCGAGGACGTGGAGACCCTCTTCGTGCGCGCGCTGAAGCACTCTTCACAGATCAAGGTGTTCAGCGACCTGCCGCTGATCCGCGAGACCACCATCCAGGAGGCCGAAGGCCCCTATGACTTCCGTGTGTTTGCCGAGGGCAAGTACGGCGACATCAGCGAACCGGTGGGGGACGACTTGCGCACCGGCGGGCCGCCGCGTTTCGAACAGGACTCGCGGAGCATCGCCGCCGGCCTTAAAAAGCGGTTCCTGCCGGGCACCGAGGTGGAACTCAGCCAGGAGCTGGAAGGCATCGACAACAACTCCATCTTCTTCAATCCCCATGACCAGGCGCTGGCCACCACGCGCCTGATCGTAAAACAGCCTCTGCTGCGCGGAGGCGGTATCACCTACAACCGCAGCGTCATCGACCTGGCCAAAATGGACCACAGCATCTCCGAGGACGAACTGCGGCGGCAGGTGGAAAGCCACCTGCTTGAAATTGCCCGTGCCTACTGGGGACTTTACCTGGAGCGCGCGGTGCTGGTGCAGAAAAAGAAGCTGGCGCAGGAGACGCACAAGCTCTACCGCAAGATGAAGCAGCGCGTGGGTGTCGATGTGCCCGCCAGCCTGCTGGCGCGTGCCAAGTCCCAGGTGGTGGCGCGCCAGCTGGACGCCGTGGAGGCCGAGTTCGCCATGAAAAACGCCTCCGACCGCATCCGGGCGCTGGTCAACGACCCTGGATTGATTGCCTCCGGCGGCCTGGAAATCATTACCCGCCAGGTGCCCCAGCACCGGCTGGAATCTCTGGATTTGGGCGCGGCATTGCACACGGCGCTGGAAAATCGTCCGGAAGTAGAGCAAGCCCTAAAGCAGATCAAGTCCGCTGCCATTCGCCTGCAGCGCTCGAAAAACGAATTGTGGCCCGACCTGAATTTGTTCTTTGAAACCTATGTCATGGGCCTTGAGGGGGATTTCCAATACGACCGCTCCTATCACCGGCAGTTCGATGAGGGCCGGCCCAGCTACAACGTGGGTCTGCGTTTCGAATACCCCCTGGGCAACAATGCCGCCGAGGCCCGCGAGCGGCGCAAGCGCATCGAGGTGCGGCAGCTGCTCAACCAGCTGGACACCACCGTGCAGAATGTCTTTCTGGAGGTCCAGGTTTCCTTCCGGGAAGTGATCAAGAACTATAAGGAGATGGTGCGCCGTTACCAGGTCATGGACTCCAACCAGGAGGAGATCAAGGCGCTGCTGGCGCGCGTGGATTACCTTTTGTCCGAAAATGAAGCCTACGGTGATGTGCTCTACCGTCTGATGGACGCGTTGGACCGTCTCAACGACGCCGAAGCCAAATTTGCCCAAAGCGAACTGACCTACAACCTGTCGCTGTACAATATCAACCGCTCCATGGGGACGCTGATTGCGGTCAACGACATCCGGATCACCAGAACCGAGCAGAAACATCTGCCCCTGATCGTGCTGGAGAAAAAGTAGCTCGTCTTGCCACGACGTTGACATCACATGACCGTCCATGGGATACTGCCGGCCGTGAGCGCAATTTTCAACAGGCATGGTTCTGCCGTCGCACGTGCTTTCGCCAACCTTATCCTGGTGCTGTCACTGCTGCCCGCCCTCGGCAGTTATGCCTGGGGGGCCGAAGGCTTCCTGGAGCCCTTTGCGCGTGTAAACCTGAACTTCCCGACGCGTGGGATCCTGGCAAGGCTGTACGTCCATGAAGGCCAGCGCGTGAAAAAGGGACAGGTTGTCGCTGAACTCGACAGCCGTTTGCTGCAGGCGGCCCTGGCGGAAGCCAGGAAGGTGATGCATTTTCACGGCAAGATCGATTCCGCACAGGCGCTTCTCAGCCTTCGCCGGAGCCGGCTGGACAGCCTGGAGGCCCTGATGAAAAGCGGCAACGCCAGGCGCAGGGAGCTCGAACGGGCGCGGACCGACCTGGCCATGGCGCAGGCCGGACTGCTGATGGCGCGTGAAGAGAGCCAGGTCAACGCACTGGAGTATCGCAAAACGCTGGCGCGTATTGAAGAGAAAAAGCTCCGCAGCCCCATCCGGGGTGTGGTCACGCGGGTGTACAAGCAGGCCGCCGAGCTGGTCGGTGGCCTGGAAAGTCAGCCCTTGATGACGGTGGTGCAACTCGACCCCCTAAAGGCCGTGTTCCACCTGGCACCGCAAAAAGCGGCCCTGCTGAAGCCGGGTCGGAATATCACGCTGGCGGTAGCCGGAAATTCGGCACCAGTCAGCGGAAAGGTGAAGTTCATTTCGCCGGTGATCGACCCCGAGAGCGGCACGGTGCGCGTCACCCTGGAGGTCCCCAACCCCCGGCGTTCCTTGCTGAGCGGCGCCCGCTGCACACTGAAAACCGATTGACGGCCAATACCTTGGGGACATGCCCGTTGCGCGCCTGGAAGGCACGGGAGCTGGTGTGCGGATCATAAGCGCTTTGTGAAACCCTAACATGAAAGAGTGACGGCAAATGAGTCAGAAAGAAAACCAGACCCGCCAGGTCAGGATCCGCTATGCCGAGACTTCGGCGCTGTATGCTTCCCAATTCCTGGTCAACGCCACGGGAGAAGACGTGGTGCTCAGTTTTTCTTCAGGCTATCTCAGCGACCCCGCCAGCGGGGAAACCCTGCTTCCGGTGCATACCCGCATCGCCATGTCCGTTGCCGGCGCCCGCCGGTTGCACGCCCTGCTCGACCAGATTCTGAAAGGGCCTTCCGATGCACCGGCCGGTGATGGCCGCGGCAACATTCCGGAACCGGCCCGCGCCCACCTGCCGAAAGCCGAAGACAAGCCGGCCTAGGGCCGGCGGGAAACTGTTTTGCCACCAGAGTCCACCGATTCCAGGGGTATGCCGGCCGCCGATGTTCCCCGCCTGGATCTGTACCAGATCCATCGCCGCGTAAGTGATGTGGCCTCCAGCCGCAAAACCCCGGAAGAGATCCTGCTGGATTTTCTGAAACTGGCGCTCGGGCTGGTCAACGCCGGCGCGGCGGTTTTCTATTCCCGAAACGCCGCGGGACTGCACGAGAGAAAGAGCATTTTGTCGCGGCAGGCGCTTGCCTGGTCGCCGGACCTGCGCACGGAGATTTCCCAAAGTGCCCGGCGATCGCTTGACCGCAACCGGCTGCAGGTGGACCGCCTGTCGCAGCTGCCCCAGGCGGTCGTGATCGCTGTTCCGGTGTCCATGGGCACCACCGAAACCCACTGTCTGGTGCTGGTGGCGCTGATCGGTGACCAGCCTCTGGAACCCTTCCTGGTCAGCGTTCAACTGATGGGCGCCTGCATCGGGCTGTGGCTGGAGAGCCTGCCCAACGCGCTGGCCGGCGGCCTGGTGCCGCTGCAGCGCGCGGTCATCGCCGCCGTGGCGCAGGTGATGGCGCAGCCGGATAAAAAGCGGGCGGTCCTGCGGTTGGTCAACGACTTAAAATCCATCCTGGGCTGCGACCGGGTGATGCTGGCCAGGACCGCGCGTCAGGGCCGTCTCGCCGTGAGCGCCGTTTCCGACGTAACCGCCGCCGCCCGCCGCTCGACGGCGGCCGATACGCTGCAGAAGGTGCTCGACGAGTGCAGCGCACAAAAGAAAGTGCTCTCCTGGCCGGAACCTTTCGCTGAAGCTGCCGTCACCTCGCTGATTTTAAAAACCCTGGCCGTTGAAATGCACGCCCGCCGGGCGCTTTGCCTGCCCCTCGAAGACCCCGGAGAGGAGCTTGTGGGCGCCCTGGTGCTGCTGTGGGGTGAACACGCGCCGAATGCCGCGATTCTGGCCCCGTTGCTGCAGCACTCCCGGCCGCTGCTGGCCGGATGCCTGAATGTCCTGTATCCCGTGTCGTCCGGGAAAAGGCGCCGTAAAACGTCCGGCGCTTTGCCATGGCCGCGCTTTCGCCGGGCGGCCGGAGCCGCCCTGGCGGCGGGCCTGATTGCGGGCATGGCGTTTCTGCCCGTGCGGCATAAAATCAAGGGGCCCTGTGAAGTGCGTCCGGTGATCCTGCGCATGGTTCCGGCGCCTTTTGACGGCATACTGGAAACGGTGCGTGCAGAGCCCGGAAGGGTGGTAAAGGCCGGAGATCTTTTGGCCCGCATGGAGGGGAAACGCATCGAGCTGGAGATTAGCGGGCTTCTGGCGGATGCGAACAAAGCACTGAAAATGCACGATATCCACATGGCTTCCGGCGATACGGCCCAGGCGCAGATCTCGCTTTTGGAAAAACAGCGTCTGGACCAGAAGATCAAACTGCTCAAACGGCGGCTGGTGATGCTTTCCATTGTAAGCCCCATTGACGGCATCGTGCTCAGCGGCGACCTGCGGCGTGTGGCGGGGAGCCCCGTGCAGCGGGGACAGCCGCTTTTCGAAGTGGCGCCTTTGGGGGACATGCGGGTTGAGATTTTCATTTCCCAGGCGGATGTTACCTACGTGCATCCTGCCATGCCGGTTGAAGTCAAGTTCGGCGCCTACCCGCACGAGCGTTGGAAGGGGCGGTTGCAGCGGGTGTTGCCCAAGTCCGAGATTCGCGACCGGCAAAATGTTTTTATTGCGCAACTGCGCCTGACAAATACCGACGGCCGCCTGCGTCCGGGCATGCGCGGGACCGCGTGGGTGGCCGGCAAGCGCAGGCCCCTGGCATGGATTGTGTTTCACAAACCGTGGAACGACATGGCCGCCGCCCTGGGATTTTGAGCGCCGGCCGGCGGGATGCCAAGGCGCTTGGGAATTGATCGGATCCGGTTTTCATGGACCCAGAGATTGTTCTGAAACTCCGGCAGGACCTGAAATTTGCGGTGCACTTCGGTCGCAAGCCGCCCGCTTACGTGCTGGAAGATCCGGTGCGGCAGAAGTTTTACCGTATCGGCAGCCGGGAATACCTCTTGATCGGCCAGCTGGATGGCAAACGCACCCTGAGAGAGGCGCTGCGCCGGACTTCCGAGCTTCTGGGGGAAGACGCGTTTTCCCAGGTGCAGGTGGAGGCGCTCGTAAGCTGGCTTTCCGCCAACCAGCTGCTCATCCAGGGCAGCTCTCTGGCGCTGGACCAGAGCTGGCTGGCCGAACGCCGGCAGGAACGCCTAAGCCATTGGAGCCGCCTCAACCTGATTGTTTTCCGGCTGCCGTTGTTCAATCCGCGAAAGCTTCTGGAGAAGATTTATCCCTTTTTCCGCTGGACGACCGGGCCGGGATTCTTTCTGCTCTGGATGGCGGTATTTCTGTGGGCCGCCTATGCGCTGGCGGTGAACTGGCAGCCCTTCAGGCTGCAGGCCGCAAACCTGCTGGCGGCCCGCAACCTGGTCTGGCTCTGGCTGGCCTGGTTTTTCCTCAAGGTGCTCCACGAACTGTCGCATGCCGTGGTCTGCCGCAAATACGGCGGTGATGTGCACGAGGCCGGCATTCTCTTTATCGTGGCCATTCCGCTGACCTATGTCGACGCCACCTCTTCCTGGAATTTCCCCTCCCGGTGGCAGCGCATCCACCTGGATATGGCCGGGATGTACATGGAGGCCTTTGTCGCCGCCGTGGCCCTGGTTTTCTGGTCACTGCACATGCAGAGCATTGGCGGTGTGATTGCCCACAACGTGGTCATCGTGGCCGGTGTCAGTTCGGTTTTGTTCAACGCCAACCCGCTCATGCGTTTTGACGGCTACTATGTGCTGTCTGACCTGACGGGGATCCCCAACCTGTACGCCCATGGAATGGAAGTGGTGTACGGTTGGTTCCGGGCGTTGTTTCTGGGAATCCGCCTGCCGGCCGCGCGTTACAGCGGCTGGCGGCGGATTTTTCTCCAAGTCTACGGTGTCGCCGTTTACTGGTGGCGCATCCTGGTGCTGGTGGGACTGTCCATCGGCGCCAGCCGGCTTTTTCACGGCATGGGCCGGATCATGGCATTTCTGGGCATTGCCGTATGGGTGGGTATGCCGCTTTACGGTTTTATCAAACGCTTTCCCGCCCTGCGCGGGGCCAACCCCGCCGCCGGTCGGCGCCTGGCGGTCAGCCTGGCGATTTTTGCGGCGGCGGCGCTTTTCCTGGTCTTCCAGTGGGGCTGGACCACGCGCGTGCGCGCGCCGGCGGTCGTGCAGTACCGCCGGCAGGCGGTGATCAAAGCCCGCACACCGGGATTCGTGAAACGTGTCGATGTGCATACGGGAGACGGCGTACGGCCCGGCCAGACGCTGCTGCAGCTGGAAAATCGTAAAATCGAATTTGACCTTGCCGATACGCGCCTGCAGCTCGACGCCCTGAAAATCCAGGCCCGGCGCTATTTCAACCGACAGAACCTGAGCGCCTTTCAGATCGTCAAGGAAAATATCGCCGCGATACAGCACCGCAGGGAGGCCCTGGAGCGCGACGTGCGCGACCTTACGCTGCGTTCACCGGTGGCGGGTGTTGTGGTGGGAAGTGACCTGGATCACCTCCAGGGTGTCTTTTTGCGCCGCGGGCGTGAAGTGCTGTGGGTGGTGACCCCCCAACGCAAGGTGATCCGTGTTTCACTGGCCCAGGAAGACGTGCAGGCGTTTCGCCGTGCCGTGGGCCAGACGGTCAAAGTGGACATGCGGCCATGCGGCCTGCCGGTGTTTGACGGGCGTTTGCATGGGGTCGATCCCCGGGCTGACCGAAAGATTCCCTATCCGGCCTTAAGTGCGGCCTTCGGCGGCCCCATCGATGTTCGCCAGGTGCGTGCCGCGGGGGGAAAATCCACTGCCGCCACGCGCTTTGAATTCTTCAGGCCGCGCTTTGGCGCCGAGGTCCAGCCCCCTGAAGCCATACTGAATAAACTGATGGTCGGCCAGCTGGCCACGGTGTGCCTGCCCGGCCGGCGTAAAACCGTCGCCGATGTTGCCCAAGCCTACCTGTTCCACAAGCTGGGCCTTCGCTGAGCGGGCGCGGCTTTTGGGTGTGTTTTGGCAGCCCGGCGCTGAAGCCGTTTGCAATCCCCGCGCAGCTGTGTTAATTTCGCAACCAAATCCAGTAGATGCGGCTGGATGACAGCCACGCTTCGCCAGCCGCGGCCTGCATTTTCCCCTACCATGCGGTGCTTATGTTCGGTTATCGGTTGAAAATCAATATCGCGGTGCACACGGCTCTTGTGTTGGTGGTGGCCATGGTACTCATCGGCCTGGTGATGCTGATCAACCTGCGCAACATGCTGGTGCACGCAGAAATTGTCAGAGGGCGCCTGGTGGCCGGCATGCTGCAGGACTATGCCGAACTTGCCGGCGGCGGTGCGGATTATTTGTTCAACCGCAAGTTTATCGAAAGTCTGCATAATGTGCTCAGACAGGGCGGTTATGCCTGTGCGTTGGTATTGGGACCCGACGGGCGGCGCCTGAGCTTTGGAAACCGGGGCTGCCCGGGCAGTGCCGGCGCCGCCGCCGCCGTGCGCCGGGTCATGCGTTCGCTAAAGACCACCGCGAACCTGCATGGAAGCACCTGGGGTGTTGTGTGGAAACAGCCGCGCGAACTTTTGATTGCGGCACCCTTCATGCACGCCGGGCAGGTTGTGGGGGGGATCGGCTTTGTAAGGGACCTGGACGGGGTCTACGCCCGCATTCGCAAGACTCATCCACGCCTGGCGGCATACCTTTTGATCAACACGCTTTTCCTGACGCTTTTCGGGGTTTATAAACTGTCGAAACTGACGGTCAGGCCGTTGCAGCGCATCGTGCAGCGCGCCGAAGCCGCCGGAGAAGTTGACGACGACATGTTCTTTTTGCCCGATTCCGGCAGCAACGAATTCACGCGTCTCTCCCAGGCCTTAAACCGCATGCTGCAGCGCATCGAGCAAAACAGGCACAAGCTGCGCGAAAGTGTCGCCTCCCTGGAGAAGGCCAATGCGGACCTGCGTCGCATGCAGAGGGAAATCGTGCGCGCCGAGAAGCTGGCTGCCGCCGGCCGGCTGTCGGCCGGCATCGCCCATGAGATCGGCAATCCCATCGGGATCGCCATGGGGTACCTGGAACTGCTCAGTCAGCCGGAGCTGCCTGACGAAGAGAGACGGGCGTGCATTGAAAAGGCGGCCGGCGAACTGGCGCGCATCGATGCCATTATCCGGCAGTTGCTGGATTTTTCGCGGCCGTCCGGTACGGTCGATGCGCAGGAGGTCTCCGTGCACGCGCTGATCGAAGAGCTGGCCGATATATTCCGCCTGCAGCCGCTGACCGCGGACATCGAACTGGTGCTGGATCTCAAAGCCGACAAAGACCGTGTAAAAGCCGACACGGGCCAGCTGCGGCAGGTCTTTCTCAACCTGATGATCAATGCCGCCGATGCCATTCACGCCGCCGCTGGAGACGACGGCCGCCTGAGCGTCGCCAGCCGGTTGGCCGACGAGCGGACCGATACCGGCCGCCGGATGATCGAGCTACGCTTCTGCGACAACGGCAGCGGGATTTCTCCCGAGCACATAGACAACATCTTCGATCCCTTTTTTACCACCAAGGCGCCGGGCCGGGGTACGGGTTTGGGGCTGTCGGTGAGCATCATGCTCATCGAGAGCATGGGCGGCAGGATCGAAGTACAAAGCCGGCTGCAGGAAGGCACCACGCTGCAGGTTTTCCTGCCGTTGGCGCAGACCGGCCGCAAAGCACAGGAAGGGCGATATGGCGCAGAAACCTGAGACCGGGGCCGGCAGCCGGCAGCTGTTGATCATCGACGACGAAGAAAACATGTGCGACATGCTTGCGCGCATTCTCAAACGTGCCGGCTACTGTGTGGACACTGCTTTGGACGGCCGCAGCGGGCTTGCCATGATCGCGCGCAAAAACTACGACTTTGTGCTTTGCGACCTGAAAATGCCCCATATGGACGGCATGGCCTTTTTGAAAGCCGCACGGGAAAAGCTGGCCGCCACTACGGTGATCATGATGTCGGCCTACGGCACCATCGACACTGCGGTGACGGCCCTGAAGGAAGGTGCCTACGACTATATTTCCAAGCCTTTCAAGATCGACGAAGTCGTACTGACGCTGAAAAAAGCCGAAGAGCGTGAAAACCTGAAACGTGAAAACCGCTTCCTGAAGGCGCGTATCCGGAACATCGAGGGTGACTTCTGTTTCGGCCGCATGGTGGCCAAGAGCCGCGCCATGCGCGAGGTGTTCAAACTGGCCGAAAAAGTGTCTAAGTACGGCACGACGGTGCTGATCACCGGTGAAAGCGGCACCGGAAAAGAGCTGGTGGCGCGCGGCATACACTCTGACGGCAACCGCGCCAAAGGCGCCTTCGTGCCGGTCAACTGCGGCGGCATTCCGGAAACCCTGCTGGAAAGCGAGTTTTTCGGCCATACCAAGGGCGCGTTCACCAACGCGTTGAGAGACAAACCGGGGTTGTTCGAAGAGGCGCACGGCGGCACCCTTTTCCTGGATGAAATCGGCGAGCTGCCGCTGTCGCTGCAGGTGAAACTGTTGCGCGTACTGCAGGAGAGCGAGGTGCGGCCCATCGGCGGTTCGCAGACGCGTAAAGTTGACGTGCGCGTGGTTGCCGCCACTTCCAAGAACCTGGAAGAAGAGGTGCGGCGGGGAAACTTCAGGGAAGATTTGTTTTTCAGGATCAATGTGCTCTCCATCCAGTTGCCGCCGCTGCGGGAGCGCCTCGAGGACATTCCGCTGCTGTGTCGGCACTTTATCGCGCGCTACAAGGAAAAACTCAACAAGGACATCCAGGGGATTGCGCCGGCGGCGGTGTCCATGTTGATGAAGCACCCCTGGCCGGGGAATGTGCGGGAACTGGAGAATGTCATTGAAAGGGCCGTGGTGCTGGCGGAGAAAAAAGTGGTGCTGCCGGAAAACCTGCCGGCCGAACTGGGCGCCAAAGCGGGAAACCGCCGCATGGACGATATTTTCGGCGGGTTTTCGCTGAAAGCGGCCCGACGCATGATGGAAGAGCGCCTGATCCGGCGCGCGCTGGAGGCCACCGGCGGCAACCGCACCCGTGCGGCCCGGCTGCTGGAGATCAGCCATCCCTCGCTGCTGCAGAAAATCAAGCTTTACGCCATCGACCTGTAGCGCGAAACACGGTGTCTCGCATATAAACTCACCCAATCGAAACGAGGAGTCTGTCATGGCCAAAAAACGTCGCGGGAAAAAGAATTACATCAACGAAGGCATCGAGAACATCCGCCGCAAGGGGAGCCGGATCGTCGCCGAAAGTGCTCCCATGGTGCCGGCCGCATCCCTGATGAAGGCCGCCGGGGTGATCGGGTCGCTGCGTGCGCTGAAAAAGCCCTATGTGACGATTGTCAATTCCTATACCACCCACATCCCCGGGCACGCCCATCTGGATGTCCTGGGCGAGTACCTGCGACGGGAACTCAAGCGCCTGGGATTCAACGTCTGGTATGCCAACGTGGGTGCCGCCATCTGCGATGGTATCGCCATGGGCCACTTCGGCATGAAGTATTCGCTGCCCTCGCGCGAGCTGATTTCAGACCAGATCGAGTCCATCATCGGGGCGCACCCCTGTGACGGCTGGATCGGTGTGGGCAACTGCGACAAGATCGTGCCGGGCATGCTCAACGCCATGCTGCGCCTCGACATTCCGGCGGTGTACGTTTCCGGCGGGCCCATGCTGTCCGGCAGCCGCGGGGGAGACCTGATCAGCGTGTTCGAGGGTGTGGGGCAGCATGCCGTGGGGAAGATGAGCGCCGCTGCCCTGCGGCGCCTGGCGGAAAAGAGCTGTCCGGGTTGCGGCAGCTGTGCGGGCATGTTCACGGCCAACTCGATGAACTGCCTGGCCGAGGTGGTGGGTCTGGCGCTGCCCGGAAACGGCACGGTGACCGCGGAGGTCTGGGCAGGGCGCAGGAAGGAGAAGACCCGCCTGAACCCGCGGCGCATCGCGCTGGTCAAACAGGCGGCGGCAGCCTTGAAGCGCTGCATACAGGAAGATGTCCGGCCCCTGGACATTGTGAATAAAAATGCCATCCACAATGCTTTCGTGGCCGACATGGCCATGGGCGGCAGCACCAATACCGTGCTGCACACGCTGGCACTGGCCGCGGCCGGCGGAATTTCCTACGACCTCGATCAGCTCAACCGCATTTCCGCCAAAACCCCCTGCATCTGCAAGGTTTCGCCGTCACGGCCCGAAGTGCACATGGAAGATGTCGACCGTGCCGGCGGCATACCGGCGATTCTGAAAGAAATCGCCCGCGGCGCCAAATCCGGACTGCGGACCAAGGCCCGCACGGTGGCGGGTGTTCTCGGCGATGCCATGGACGCGGCGCCGGAGCCGGACGGCGATGTGATTCGCCCTGTCAGAAATGCCTTCAGCCCGGACGGGGGCCTGGCGATCCTGTTCGGCAACCTGGCCCCTGACGGGGCGGTGGTGAAAACCGCCGGGGTGCCCGATGAGATGATGGCCTTCGAGGGGCCGGCGGTGATTTTCGAATCCCAGGAAGCGGCCCTGGACGGTATCCTGAAGGGCGCCGTCAAAGACGGCGATGTGGTGGTCATCCGCTACGAGGGCCCCCGCGGCGGGCCCGGCATGCAGGAAATGCTGTCACCCACGGCGGCCATCCAGGGCGCCGGCATCCGGGCGGCCCTGATCACGGACGGCCGCTTTTCCGGCGGCACCCGCGGTTTGTGCCTGGGGCACGTATCGCCGGAAGCGGCGGCCGGGGGCCCCATCGCCGTCGTGGCGGACGGGGACCGCATCCGCATCGACGCGCGGGCACGCAGCGTCGAGCTGCTGGTGAGCACAGCCGAACTCAAACGGCGCGAAAAAGCATTGCCGCCCTTCGAACCCAGGGTCAAGCACGGCTGGCTGGCGCGCTATGCACGTTTCGTGACGTCCGCCGACAAGGGAGCGGTGTTGAGGGACCAGTAGCAACGGATGACGCCCTGAGAACGTCCGTATCAACCAAAACCCGGCAGGCGTTTCGGCACGCCTGCCGGGTTTAATAAGCATTCCGGTTCGCCGCAGGTTCGGAGGATCAGGATCAGAAGCCTTCGAAATCGTCTTCCTCCAGCGGAATGACCTGCCGGGGGTCGGGCGCCTGGGGTGCTTTTGCCGCCGGCTGCCGTGCCGCCGGCGGCTTTTCGTCTGCCGGGCGGGCATCCTGCCGGGCGGCAGGGGTTTTGCTCTCCACAGGCTGACGGCGGCCGCCGTTTCTGCCCATCACGATGGCCGCCAGCTCGGCCACCAGTGCCTTCATGTGGCCGGCCTGGGCGTTCATGTTTTCCGAAGATGCAGCCGATTCTTCGGCATGCGCGGCATTTTGCTGGGTAACATTGTCCATCTCACCCACCGCCTGATTGATCTGCTCGATTCCCTGGGCCTGTTCCTTGGAAGCCGCCGCAATCTCGGACACCAGTTCGGCGATCTTCGATGCCGCCGTGGAAACTTCGCCGAAAGAATGGTTGGTCTCGCCGACCAGCGTGGCGCCGTCAGTGATTTTCCTGACGGTGTCCTCGATCAGGTCGGCCGTGTTCTTGGCGGCATCGGCCGCACGCATGGCCAGGTTGCGGACCTCGTCGGCCACCACCGCAAATCCGGCGCCGGCCTCACCGGCACGGGCGGCCTCCACGGCGGCGTTCAGGGCCAACAGGTTGGTCTGAAAGGCGATTTCATCGATGGTTTTGACGATTTTCTGGGTCTCCTGGCTGGCCTGGGAAATTTCGGCCATCGAATCGGTCAGGCGGATCATGGCCTGGTTGGCGCGTTCGATGTCCCGGCTGGCGGCGTTGGTCAACTGGTCGGCCTGCCCCGCATTGTCGGCGTTCTGCTTGGTGATGGAGGCCATCTCTTCAAGGGAAGCTGAAGTCTCCTCGATGGATGCGGCCTGCTCGGTGGCCCCCTCGGCCAGGGATTGGCTGGTGGCGGAAATCTGATCGGAGGTCTTGGCCGTGGCGTCTGCGCCCTGATCAATCTCCTCCACCATGCGGGCCACGGTCTTTGAGACCCGTGAAAGCACCACGAAAAGCACACAGAAAACAACCACCAGGGCCGCCGCCCCGGCGCCGGCGGTGATTTTGACCACCTGGGCTTTCATGGCGCTGCCGGCGCTGGCCATGGAAGCGGCAACCTTAGTAAGGGCGCTTGCGTTTTTGCTTTTCACGTCCGCGAACAGACGCTGCATGCTCTGGTTGACTTTAAGGGCCTGTCTGGCCAACACGTTGTGGATCACCTGGTTGTTGGCCGTGATCATGGTTTCAAACCGTTTGGACATCTCGGCGATGTTCTTGCGCGCGGAGGCCTTGCTGACGCACAGCAGCACCTGGCCCAGATGCTTGCCGTCCAGGTCGATGGCATGGCGTACGAGCATGGCGCCGTCGTCCCTGGACGCGGCCCCGATGACCTTGAGCATCTTGTTCTTGCCGCTGCCGGTTGCCAGGTACTTTTGAATGCGGGGGTCTTTCTTGTCCAGGTAACGCGTCAGCGGCCGGCCGGCCGGGTTTAGAAAAACGGCAAAGACCACGTCCGGATTCCGGCTGGCCGAGCGCACAAAGGATACCAGATCCAGGAAGTTGTTGGACAAGATGGCCGCCGGCGCGACCCGCGCCAGAAGGCTGGCCAGGGAATCGGCGTCCTTGCGCAAGGTCATCTCCCACTGGGAGCCGATCAGCGCGGCCTCGGTTTCCAATGCGTTGCGCGTGGCCGTGGCCAGTTTTTGGCTGCTGGTTTTTCCCATGTTCTGCAGGATGTCCTGAACATGGGTGCTCATTTCGTCCAGGCCGGTCTGGGTGGCACGGTTGTTTTTTTTCAGCTGAGCCAACAGCGATTTGGCCAGTGCCGCCTGCTGGTGCTGCTGAACGTTGATCAGCACCAGCGAAATGCCGCCGATGGCCAGGGCCATGATCAGGGTGGTGGGGGCCAGCAGTTTCTGGCGTAGACTTCCGCTAAAAAGTTTGCGAATCATTTTCTTGCCTCGTCGACGGAATCGGGTAGGGGTTAACTGCCGGCATAGGCGCCGACTTTGAGCAATTTCTGCAGGGCTTCGACCGGACCGTAATCCAGGGCGTCGGTCCAGCCCACGACCTTGGCGGCTTTGGCGGCCGGGCTGTCGGCCGGCATTTTTTTCAGGGCTGCGGCCACCGTGCGGGCTGCGTTGTCCGGGGTCTTTTTCGTCTTGGCCAGCGGCCATTCCGGATAAAGGGCTGTGCTGCACACGAATGGAAAACCGGCATGTGCCTGTTTGCGGATGATCCGGAAATCGCCCATGTCGATGATGCCGGCAGCCGCCATGCGCTCCAGGGTATCCGTGCGCACCGTACCGGCATCGGCGGCGCCGTTCTGGATGGCCAGCACGACATTGTCGTGCTTGTTGCCGAACAGCAGTTTGGCAAAATCGTGGTGGGGATCGATGCCTGCATCCAGCAGCTCCTTGTAGGCCATCTGCCAGCCGCCGAACGAAGATTTTTTAACGGCCATGAACGTTTTGCCTTTCAGGTCCGTTAACGTATGAATACTGTCATTGTCGGCTGTGGTAAAGATCACGCCGCCGAAGGATTTCAGGGGTTGCCCCTGGCGGGAGTTGATCATGGTGGCAACGGCGCTGGCGCCGTATTTGACTTTGGCGGTGACGAACATGGACGAGTTGACCAGGAAAAAGTCGACCTTGCCGCTTTCGATGGCCGGGTTGACGGCATCGAACCCCAGAGGGACGATTTCAAAGGATTTGCCGGCGATGTTAGCGGTCAGGTAGTCGCCGGTGGCCTTCCATTTTTTCATCGCCTTGACAGGGCCGTTCTTGGCCAGTACGCCGATTTTATAGGTTTGTGCCGCCAGGGTGGCGGCTGACAGAAAAATGGCACAGAAAGTGAGCAGCAGCACTTTTCGCATGGGTGTCTTCTCCTTAACCTTTTGATATCAGATGTTTTGATGCCGCTTCGGGCAGCAGCGCAGTATCCGCCGGAGGCGGCGCACCGACGCGCTTTACACGCTTATTTGGGGTTATTATTTGGGGTTATCGGAAAGAAGGGCGCGCGGCTTTAAAAAAAAACGCACAAAAAATACAAGGCCCGGATATCGGCCGGCCGGTTTGCATGTCCTTATGTCGATATGGCGGCGTAATTGCGCAAAAGAAAGTTCAGACGCTGCCGCTGGCGGGGGTGCAGGTGTTGAAATTGCAGCCGGCGTTCGACCAGGTTCGGCGGTTTATGCGTACTTGGCTGCGGTGGTTGCTGGCGCATCGGGCGGCCGCCGCCGATGGTGCGGACCAGGAGGTGCTCGATCTGAAATATAAATGTCTGGTCGGCGACCAGCAGGTTGACGGACAGAACCGGCCCCCGTTGCCTTTCGCCGGCGGCGTGCCAGTAGGCCAGCCCGCCCAGGCTGATATCCTTGATGACGATGGTTTTGATGATCGCCGGCTGTGTCAGGATAAACACACCGTTTTGCAGCCGGAAACGGTGATGGTGCCGGCGGTCAGCAGCGGCTGTCGGATGTTGCGGATGACGGCCGGTGGCAGGTTGTCGCGGGTTTAAGCCGGCTGATCGATTTTTCATGGCCGGGGCGCCTTTCGTGTCTCCATTGTCCGTTGGTTTCGACAGATCCTTTGTTTAGATAGTGCCGCCGGCCGGCCAAAAGGTTCATTTTTTTTTGCGCGGCGCTCTTTTTGCTCCGCTCCTGTCGTCAGATGACGTACAGGTGACCGCCTGCGGCGGTTCCGGAAGCGTGGGGTTTGCGCCGGCCGCAAAACCCGCCGGGCGGTTTGACGCCAAGACACGGCAGGATCCGGGCTTCCAGAGAAGCTGCCAGACAAAAAGCCGCCTGAAAAGGACAGCGGGGGAAAATCAGCCGCCTGTCGGCCGCTGTGGGTTTGACAACCGGCGGGCGGATATGGTATTTAGCCAAAAAAAAGGGAACCGGGAGTAACTTCCCGATTCCCTTAAAATTTTGGAGCCGGCGGGCGGATTCGAACCGCCTACCTGCTGATTACGAATCAGCTGCTCTACCAACTGAGCTACGCCGGCACGCAGACCGGCTAAGTCAAATACTGTGTTTGGCGCTTTAATGCAAGCAAAAACTTATCTCGCATCTCTGGTCCGCCGTCTGGACGAACATGCGGAAGCCATCGAATTAACCGGCTTTTCCGGAAGCGAGTGCGCCTACCTGGTTTCCGGGCTATGCACGACCGCGCCAAGTCCGGTGGTCGTCGTGGCGGCGTCAGACGATCAGGCCCGCCGGTTTCAGATCGACGCCGGGTTTTTCGCAGATGCGCACCGGGCGCAGCCGGAACTTTTTCCCGCCTACCATCTGCAGCCCTTCAAACCGGTTTCCTACCATGGGGAAACTGCTGCCCGCCGGATGCGCATGCTGTACCGGCTGTTGAACGCCGATCGTCAGCAACTGGTGGTTACCAGCGTGGAGGCGCTGATGCAGCGGCTGGTTCCCAAAAAAGCGCTTGCCGCATATGCTGAACTGCTCGCGGTGCATGAACAGGCCGACCGCGATGCGCTGATCGCCAAACTGACGCTCGGCGGCTACACCCGCGCGGTGCTCGTCGAAGAACCCGGGGATTTCTGCGTGCGGGGAGGGATCGTCGATGTTTTCTCGCCCCTGTACGAAGATCCGCTGCGCATCGAATTCTTCGGCGATACCGTGGACGCCATCCGTTCCTTTTCGGCTGTCAACCAGAGAAAAGTCGCCGACCGCACCGAGGCTGTGATCCTGCCGGCCAGAGAGGCCATTCTCGACCCGGATACGCTGACTGAAGTGATCCAGCGTATCCGGCAGCAGGCGGCGCGTGTGGACATGCCGGCGGCCAGGCTGCGCACCATCGTGGAAAAAATACGGCAGCAGGGTGATTTTCCGGGAATCGAGGGACTGACGCCGCTGATCTATGACGGTCTGGACACTTTCTTTGATTTTCTGCCGCCGGAATCGCGGATCGTGCTGCTGGAACCCGGCGCGTTGGAAAAGTCAGCGCTGGCCGTCGAAGAGCGGGTCTCGCAGAGCTACCGCCGGGCGTATGCGGAATCCATGCTGTGCGTTGATCCCGAGAGCCTTTACCTGAACTGGGCGCAGCTGCAGCGGGCGTTGGCGCGTTTCCGGCCGCTGGCCCTTAAGATGCTGGCCGTAACGCCGGCGGCAACCGTTTGTGCACGGCCGGCACGGCGTTTTCACTGCGGTATTGCGGACAACAGCGATCTGCAGCTTGCACTCAAACAGGAGCGTGGCCGCGAGCGGCCTTTTGCGCCGCTGGCCGGGTGGCTCGACCGCCAACGCAGGGCAAACTTCCGGACTTTGCTCGTCTGCCGCAGCAGACCGCAGGCCGAACGCCTGGACGCCCTGTTGAGACCTTACGGCATCGACCTCGAACCCATTGAGGGGTTTGCGATGCTCGCTGATGCCGGACCGGGTGCGTACGTCTGCCGGGGGTTGCTCTCCAGGGGGTTTGTGTGGCCCGATGCGGGCCTGGCGTTGCTGACAGAAGACGAGATTTTCAGCAAAAAATCCCGGCGTCCGGTCGAAAGCAAACCGTCCGCTCGCCAGGCGCTGCTGGAGTTCAACGACCTGCAGACCGGAGATCTGGTGGTGCATGACGATCATGGTATCGGCCGCTACCAGGGCCTGGTCAACCTGGCCTTGAACGGCGCTGCCGGCGATTTCCTGCTGATTACTTACAGAGACGGCGATAAACTCTACCTTCCGGTCGTGCGCATGAATGTGATCCAGAAGTACATGGGTGTGGATGGCGTTGTACCCGTGCTGGACAAGATGGGGGGCAAATCCTGGGAGCGCGTCAAGGCCAGGGTGAAGAAATCCGTTGCCAAGATCGCCGGCGAATTGCTGAAGCTCTATGCCAGCCGCAAGGTGGTCAAGGGCTTTGCATTCGACCCGCCCGACCGCTATTTCCATGATTTCGAGGCCGGTTTCAGCTACCGTGAAACCGCCGACCAGGCCAGGGCCATCCAGGATGTGCTCCACGACATGACGCAGCCCGTTCCCATGGACCGCCTGATTTGCGGTGACGTGGGCTACGGCAAGACCGAAGTAGCCCTGCGGGCCGCCTTTCTGGCAGCCAGCAGCGGCAAGCAGACGGCGCTGTTGGTGCCCACAACGGTACTGGCCGAACAGCACTTTGCGACCTTCAAACGCCGGTTCGATCCCTATGCGGTGCAGGTCGACCTGTTGAGCCGTTTTCGCACGCCGGCACAGCAGGCGAAAACCCTGGAGGATCTGAAAAGCGGGCGCGTGGATATCGTTATCGGCACCCACAGGCTTTTGTCCAGAGACGTCGGATTCAAAGACCTGGGGCTGCTGATCCTCGACGAGGAACAGCGTTTCGGTGTCAAGCACAAAGAAAAGCTGAAGGCCATGCGCCAGACGGTGGACGTGCTGACGCTGACGGCAACACCCATCCCGCGCACGCTGCACCTGTCCCTGACCGGCGTACGTGACATCAGCATCATCTCGACACCGCCCGAAGACCGGCGTCCGGTGATCACCTACATCAGCGAATTCGAGGAGGCCGTGGCCGGCGAAGCCATCCGGCAGGAGCTCGCCCGTGGCGGGCAGATCTACTTCGTGCACAACAACATCCACAGCATCGATGCCATGGCGGCCCGCCTCAAATCAATGGTGCCCGAGGTGCGTCTGGATGTGGCCCACGGCCGCATGAAGGAAAGGGACTTGGAGCGGGTGATGCTGCGTTTCATCCACAGAGACATCGACCTGCTGGTCTGTACCACCATCATCGAGTCCGGTCTGGACATCCCCTCGGTCAACACCCTGCTGATCAACCGTGCGGACCGTTTCGGGCTGTCCCAGATGTACCAGCTGCGCGGACGTGTGGGGCGCAGTGACGAGCAGGCCTATGCCTATCTGTTTATCCCCCGGGAGGGGCTTCTGGGCCGCGATGCCCGCAAGCGCCTGAAAGTGCTGATGGAATACAGCGATCTGGGCTCGGGCTTCCAGATCGCTTTAAACGATTTGAAAATCAGGGGCGGCGGCACGATTCTGGGGGCGTCGCAGTCCGGACACATCGCCGCGGTGGGATACGACATGTTTCTGCGCCTCATGGAGCAGGCCACGTCCGAAATCAAGGGCGAGCCGCAGTGTGCGCCGCTGGAGCCGGAGGTGAATGTCAAGCTTTCGGCCTACATGCCGGAAGATTACATTTCCGACATCGATCAGCGTCTGAGCATCTACCGCCGTTTGTCGAAAATGAACACCTTGCAGGAGTTGGTCGATATAAAGCAGGAACTGGCCGACCGTTTCGGGCCGCTGCCCGAAGCGGCCGGCAACCTGCTGGTCAAGGTCATGCTCAAAGTGCTCTGCCGCCGGTCCGGCATCAAACGTCTCGATCTGAGCGGCAGTGCTGTGCAGCTGCAGTTTTCCAGGAGCCACCTGGCCGACCCGCAGGCACTCGTTGAGCTGGCCCTGACGGCGCCGAAGCGCTGGCGCTTTTCAACAGACACGACCCTGTGCGTGCGGCTGGGGGGCGGGTCCGCAAAGCGTGCACTGATGCAGGTCAAAAACATCTTGAAAGAAATCACCCGGCGTGTTAACGCCTGTTAGCCTCTGCTGAAGGCGTTGCACCGTCTAGAAAGCCGGGCCCGGCATTACCCGAACGAGACGACGAAAAAGATGAAATCCCTGGACTTGAGAGGACGCTTTTCTTCCCATGGCGGCCGGTATGGGCTCTTTGCCGGCCTGTGCCTGCTCCTGGCTCTGAGCACAGCCAACGCCGCCGAGGTGGTGGATCGCGTTGTAGCGGTTGTCAACAATGACGTCATTTCACTCTACGATCTGAACCTGGCCCTGCGGCCCTACGCGCAGAAACTCAAATCCCTGGACTATCCGCCCGAAAAGCAACGCCGCATGCTCTTTAAAATCCGGGAGGATATCCTCAAGCAGCTCGTCGACCAGAAGCTTGCCGAACAGCAGATAAAACGCTTGAAAATCAGTGTTTCGGACGAGCAGGTGGATGCCGCCATCGAACGCGTGAAAAAAGCCAGTTACTATACCGATGAAGACCTGCGCGAAGCACTGGCCGCTCAGGGGCTCACCATGGAAGCTTATCGCAGGCGCATTCGGGATCAGATCCTGCGTGTGCGGCTGGTGAACCGCGAAATCAAATCCAAAATTGCCATCACGCCGGAGGACATCAAGGCATACTACGAGAAGCACCGCCGGGAATTTGCCGGCCAGACACTCTACGATCTGGACCAGGTATTTCTGAAAGTTCCCGAGGATGCGGATGAAGCGCAAAGAGCGGCCGCCAAAGCGCAGATGGAAATCATCAGGCAGCGCCTGGTGGCGGATAAGGCCCATAAGGATCACGACAAATTTTTGCCCGAAAATGAACTCTCCGTCGGGGCAGCCACTGTCCAGAGTCTGGGTACCTTCAAAATGCAGGACCTCTCGCCGCGTTTGAAAAAGCTGCTGGCGGGACGCGGCGCCGGAGAGCCCACGCCGGTGCTGGAAACCGCCCAGGGCTACCAGGTTATCTGGATCGACCGGATCGTCAAAAAACAAGGGAAATCCCTGGAACAGGCTGCACCCGGTATCGAAGAGAAACTGTACAACGAGGTGGTGAACAGGAAGTACCGTGCCTGGCTGGAAGCGCTACGGGCAAAGTCTTCGATCAAGATCATCCAATAGTACACGTTTTTCGTATTTCACAAAAACCCTTCTCCGCCTTTCCGTCCGGGACCGGGCTGCCGCTTTCAAACTGCCTTCAAAGGCGTGGCGGTGCAGCGCGTCAATATGGGCCGGCGCCGGCCTTTGGGCCCGGGAACCCGATCGGTTCGGTCTTTTTTTCAGTCGCCAGCCGGTGTGCGGGCCGGAGACGCGTACACCGGACCTAAGTGGCCCGATTCATAAATACGAGGGTTTGCATCCGTCAATGCATCGAAGCCCGGCGGCGTTGCGCAAACCACGACATATTCCCGATATGCCGGAGTTTGCGCGCCTGGCCGGACGGGCGCCTTGACGGCTTTGGTGCGTCACCGTATTTCCGAATCTGACCACTAAGCTCTGTGCGTTGACCAGCGGCGGCAAAAAGCGCGACAGGAAAACGGATCCCTTAAACAGCATGTCTGAGACAGCCAGCGGTTCGTTTGGCCACTATCTGCAGATGACGCGCGTTGAGAAGCGGATTCCCCTGGAAGAAGTCGCCCGGCAGACGCGCATCAGCATGGATGTCCTGCACGCCATTGAAAACGGGGATATCGAAAAGCTGCCGGCCGAAGTTTTCGTAACGGGGTTTCTGCACGCCTATGCGCGGGTTGTGGGCGCAGATGCCGACGTGGCCGTCCAGCGCTACCGGAACCGTCTGCGTGACCTGCAGGACCGTCAGCGGGCCCAGCGGGCCTTTTTTCGTGCCGGCCGGCGATTCGGGCTGCGCCTGCTGTTGGTACTGGTGATGCTGGCGGTCATCGTTTCCCTCTCGGTGGCGCTGGTTTCCAGAAACTTTTTGCGCATGCCTTCGCAAGAACCGATGGGGGAAGAGCTGCAGACAACGGCCCAGCCGTCGGCGAAACCGGACCGGCGGACCCCAAAGGGCCGTGTCGGTGCCGAAACCGTTTCGCGGCCGGAGAAGACGCGCGGCGCTGCGGCCGGGGTGCCGACCGTGACGGTGGACGTGCCGCCGGCCGCCGGCAAGGCGCCCTTTGTTCTGAAGGTGGTTGCCCGGGAGGATACCTGGATGAAGGTTATCGCCGATGACCACAAGGCCCGCAAATACCGGCTGCATCCCGGGGACCGCCTGGAGCTGCAGGCCCTGTCCGGATACAATATTTTGATCGGTAGCGCTTCCGGAGTCAAACTGACCTTGAACGGACAGCCCGTGCACGTTTTTGGCAAGCGTGGACAGATGGTCAACATGCAGCTGCCCTGAGGTGCTGCTGGGAGAAGAAGCGGGGGCCGTGCCCGCTGCGCATGAAGCCATGACGGATTTTACGACGCCCGCCATTTTACTGCGACGGACCGACTACGGAGATTACGACCGGATCCTGACCTGCTTTACGCTGTCACAGGGTAAAATCGCGGCCATTGCCAAGTATGCCAGAAAGAGCCAAAAACGGTTTGCCGGGGTGCTGGAACTCTTCACCGAGCTGCGCGTGGTCTGCAGCCGCCGGCGGGCCGGCGGACTGGCCGTGCTGAAAGAGGCCAGTCTGGTGCGCCCATACGCGGCTATCCGCTCCAATGTCGCCAGGATGGCCTATGCCAGCTTCTGGGCTGAGATGGTCAATCTTTGGATGGAGGATGGCCAGGCACAGGCGACGGTGTTTCGCCTGCTGCAGTATGCCCTGTGCGAGCTGGATGCCGGGCGGCTTTCGGCTGAGAAGCTGAGCTTGATTTTTCAGGTGCGTTTTCTGGCGGCAGCCGGACTCTGCCCGGACTTCAGGCACTGCAGCCGCTGCAAGAAAAATATAGCGGATTTAAAATCGGCCGACTTTTCTTTTAACATTGCGCGCGCCGAGCTGCTCTGCGCCCAATGCCGGGTGTCGTCTGCGGCCCAATGGGTGCTGTCCAGAAAGACGATCATGCAGCTGCTGTGGATCGCCGAAACGGACCTGGCGGCGGCCGGACGGATCAGGTTGTCCCCTGACGCACAGGCCCAGGCATTGGGGCTGTTCGAAAGCTTTGTGCCCTACCATCTGGGCCGGGCGCCGCACAGCCTGAAATTCTTGAAACAGATGCGCAGACGGGTGAATGCCCCATGAAAACGACGATTGCTTCGCTGATCCGGACGGCAACGGTTGAGGCTTGGGCGCCCTGCAGGGTCGATATGGGCGGCACGCTGGACATTCCGACCTTTTACTACCCCATGCAGCACCTGGAGCCCTGCACGTTCAATATCGCCCTGGACCTGAGAACCCGCGTGCGGCTGCGGCCCTATGCTTCGGGGAAAGTGAAGGTCTCTTCCAGAGGCTTTCGGAGCGCAACCTATACGTTGCCCCGGGCGCCGTTCGATCATCCCCTGGGGCTGATGTTTGCCGTGGCCGCGCATTTTGCCGCCGCCGGCGTCCATATTGACATTCAGTCGGACTCGCCGCCGCGCGGCGCCCTGGGCGGTTCGTCGGCTGCGGCGGTTGCACTGGTGGCCGCCTTTGCCCGGCTGCGGGAGCATGGCGGGGCCGCCCCGCTTTCGGCGGATCAAGTGGCCATGCTGGCGCACGGCATCGAGTCTTCCGTGGCGCAGGTGCCCTGTGGTCTCCAGGACCAGCTGGCGGCCGCCCATGGCGGCGTGCGTGCCTGGTACTGGCACACGGCGGCCGGCCGCTTGCCGTATACCCGCAAAACCGTGCTTAAAAAGGGGCTGCATGACAGGCTGAACCGGCACCTGCTGCTGGCATACTGCGGGATGCCGCATGCCTCCAAGGACATCAACGGTCGCTGGGTGCGGCAGTTTACGGCCGGGAAATACCGTGGCCGGTGGGTTCGCATCGTCGGCCTTACGCATGCATTCGTCGATGCCCTGTCGGCACAGGATATCTCGCGTGCCGTTGCAGTGATGCGTGCAGAGCTGGCGCTGCGCCGCAAGATGACGCCGGACGTGCTGGATGATGTGGGACGGCGTCTGAGCCAGGCGGCGGTCCGGGCCGGCTGCGGCGCGCGTTTTACCGGTGCGGGCGGTGGTGGATGTATCTGGGCACTGGGCATGCCGGCAAATATTGACAGGCTGCGCAAGACGTGGGAAGGTATCCTGGCAAAACAGCCCAACGCCGGACTGCTGCCGGCAAAGGTGGCGGCCGGGGGCGTTTCGTGTGTGTTGAACGCACCAAGCGGTGCGGACATTGAAACAGCAGCAAAGGATGGATCATGAACTTTCAGGATGTGATTTTGACGCTAGAAAAGTTCTGGGCACGCAAGGGTTGCGTGATCGTTCAGCCCTACGACCTGGAAGTCGGTGCCGGGACCTTTCATCATCACACGACACTCAAGGCTCTGGGGCCCGAACCCTGGAATGTGGCCTATGTCCAGCCTTCCAGGCGGCCCACGGACGGGCGCTACGGTGAAAACCCCAACCGGCTGCAGCACTACTACCAGTATCAGGTGATTCTGAAGCCTTCTCCGGCCAACGTGCAGCAGCTTTATCTGCAAAGCCTCAGAGCCCTGGGTATAGATCCCCTGGACCACGATATCCGTTTCGTGGAGGACGACTGGGAGTCGCCGACCCTGGGGGCCTCTGGGCTCGGCTGGGAAGTTTGGCTGGACGGCATGGAGATCACCCAGTTCACCTATTTCCAGATTGCCGGCAGCATCGAGCTGCACCCGATCCCGGTGGAACTGACCTACGGGCTGGAGCGTATCTGCATGTACCTGCAGGGCGTGGACAACGTCTACGACCTGAAATGGAACGATCAGGTCAGCTATGGTCAGGTGCACCACCAGCAGGAGGTGGAGCAGTCGACCTATAATTTCGAAACCGCCGATGTAACCATGCTGCTGGAGCTGTTCGACAGGTATGAGGCCGAATCCAAACGGGCCGTTGCGGCGGCGCTGGTTCTGCCGGCGTACGAGTACTGTCTGAAATGTTCGCATACGTTCAATCTGCTGGACGCGCGCGGTGCGATCAGCGTGGCCGAACGTACGGCATACATCGGCCGTATCCGAAACCTGGCGCGCGCCAGCGCCGAGGCCTACCTGAAACAGCGCGAGCAGATGGGGTATCCGCTGCTTTCCAAAAGCGCTGCGTGAAAGCACCGCTCGGCTTTTAGCCCATGGAGCACGGCAAACCGGCAATCCGTCAGTTGAGGGGATCATGGAGAAATTACTACTCGAGATTGGAACCGAAGAGATACCGGCGGGGTATATCGCGCCGGCGCTGGAAGCGCTGGCGGCCGAACTTTTGAAACAGTTGGATGCGGCCCGCATCACCCACGGCCGCGCCGAGACTTTCGGCACGCCGCGACGGCTTGCAGTGATGGTTGAGTCGGTTGCCGAACGCCAGCTTCCGCTGTCCGAGGAAGTTCTCGGGCCGCCCGCAAAGATCGCCTTTGACGCCCAGGGCCAGCCCACTGTGGCGGCACGCAAGTTCGCCGAGAAGGTGAAGCTCGCCGTGAATCGTCTGACCGTCAAAGAAACCGCCAAGGGCCGCTACCTGTGCGCCCGCAGGACGGAGCGCGGCCTGGCCAGCAAAACCCTGCTTGTGGAAATCCTGCCCCGGGTCATTTCGGCGATCCCCTTTCCCAAAACCATGAAGTGGGGAGAACTTCAAATCCGCTTTGCGAGGCCCATCCATTCGCTCCTGGCGCTTTTCGGGGAGCGTGTGATTTCTTTCGGTCTCGGCGGAATCAGAAGCGGCCGCTACACGCGCGGCCACAGCTTCATGCAGCCGGGGCGTGTCAAGCTCTCGCGGGCGGCGGACTACCTCGCGCGACTGGCAAGTGCCGGCGTCATGGCGGACATCCGGGAGCGCCGGGCAGCGGTTGCCGCGGATATCGCCCGCACAGCTGCCGCCGCCGGCGGACATGTGCTTCCCGACGAGGAGCTGCTGGATATCGTCACCAACCTGGTGGAAGCGCCCTTTGCCATTGCCGGGCGGTTCGACACCGAGTTTCTGGAGCTCCCCGGGGAAGTGCTCATTACCGCCATGCGTGAGCACCAGAAGTACTTTGCGGTCATCGACGCGCACAAACGGTTGATGCCCTTTTTCATCGCCGTAAACAACACGCGAGCAAGGGACATGCAGCTGGTGGCCCGGGGGCATGAACGGGTGATCCGGGCACGCCTGGCCGATGCCCAGTTTTTCTATCGTGCTGATCTGTCAGAAGCGCAGGATGTCCGCTGCGAAAAATTAAAGGGCGTGCTCTTTCATGCCCGACTGGGAACGGTGTACGACAAGGTGTTGCGCGTTCAAAAGCTTGCGGGGCGCCTGGCCGCTGAAATCCGCCGCAATGCCGCGTTTGCTGAGCGCTGCCGGGGCCTGGAAGACAAGGTGCTGCGGGCGGCCTGGCTGAGCAAGTCGGACCTGGTCAGCCAGATGGTGGGAGAATTTCCCAAACTGCAGGGTGTGATGGGCAGGATCTACGCGCTGCAGGCCGGCGAGGATAAAGAGGTCGCGGCGGCCATCGAAGAGCACTACCGGCCGACCTATTCGGGCGGCGCGCTTCCCCGGACCCTGACCGGTGCCGTGTGCAGTATCGCCGACAAACTGGATTCCATCTGCGGCTTTTTCCGTGCCGGACTGGTTCCTACCGGCGGCGCCGACCCCTATGCATTGCGCCGCCAGGGCATCGGCCTGATCCAGATTATGCATGCTCAGGGCTTTTCCTTCCCGCTTTCCGATCTCATCGCGTACGCGCTTTCCCTTTTTGCAGACGGAAAAAGCGCTTTTGAAAACGAGATTGCCGGCCAGGTCATGACGTTCCTGGTGCGCCGCATGGCGCACCTGCTGACCGAAGAGGGGTTTTCCAAAGACGTCATCGCCGCGGTGACCGGCATTGCGGCCGACCGCGTGCCCGAGGTCTGGCAGCGGGTGGAGGTGCTGCAGAAGCTGAAGGCCGCGCCGGATTTCGAGCCTCTGGCGATCTCTTTCAAGCGCGTGGTCAACATCATACGAAAAGCAGGCCAAAGCCATGAGACGGCCGTACGTGAAGAGCTGTTCCGCGATGCGGCCGAGAACCGGCTCTACGATGCTTTTCGCCGGGTGCAGGAGAAGGTCTCCGCGGCCATGGCAGCGGGTGATTTCCAAGGGGCGCTGAAGCACATGGCGTCCCTGCGCCCGAAGGTGGACGAATTCTTCGATGCGGTTATGGTGATGGCCGACGACACAGCGCTGCGCGCCAACCGATTGGCGCTGCTGGGCGGTATTGCCGGCCTTTTTGCGCGCTTTGCGGATTTTTCGAAAATCTCAACCTGAAAAAAAGCCTGCGATACGAGGAGGCTTGAAGGAACCCATATGGCATTTGATCCGGACAAAGATGTGGTGTTGAAGCAGTGGAAGTGTGACGAAACCGGACTGGTGATCTCCATTAACCAGTATGCCGGCGGCCAGCCCAAACTGCAGATCGGCCCGCGGATTTTGAAGAAAAGAGACGGCAGCGACCGTGCGCCGGTACGTGCCGGGCGCCTCAGCATGGAGGATGTGCTGTGGCTGTATGACATCATCGATGCAGTCAAAGACGAACTCAGCGCCCTGACAACGCCGCAGTAGCGCCGTTTCAGCGCCTGCCGGCCGGAGTCGCCGGATGCCACCACACCATGCATGATGCCATTGTCAGCCCCGTGCGGGGAAGGCGGTCTCCGCGCTTGGGACCGGTTGCCGTGGTTGCTGCAACGCCGGGCGACCTGAAAGCGGTCTGCCGGCGGGTTCTCCCTGCAGATGGCCGGCGACAGCATGCGCTTTACATCAGCCGGCTGTATGCGCCGGTTGCTTCACATGCCGGGGTCGCAGTTGCCGGTCCGGTGGTGGGTGCGCCCTACGCGGCGATGATCGCGGAGACGCTGGTCGCCTGGGGTGTCCGCAAAATCATCTTTTTCGGATGGTGCGGCGCCATCTCGCCGCAACTGGCCATCGGCGACGTTGTCGTGCCGGCGGCGGCTGTCATCGACGAGGGCACCTCGCGTCACTACCGGCCGGTCGGCGCAATGTACACCGAAAACCGGCACTTTCCCGATGTGCCCGAGATTTCCACGCCATCGAGGCCCATGGCCGACGCGCTGATGCAGGCCGCCGCCCGCCGAAACTGTCCGGTTGCCACAGGCCGCATCTGGTCCACCGACGGAATCTACCGCGAAACGCCCGACAAGGTGCTCCACTACCGCAAGATGGGCTGCCTGGCCGTGGAGATGGAACTTTCGGCGCTGTTTTCGGTGGCTGCTTTCCGCCGGGTGGAACTGGCCGGTGTGTTGGTGGTTTCGGATAACCTCTCGGCGTTGTCCTGGCAGCCCGGTTTCCGGCAACCGGAGTTTAAACGGGGACGTAAGGCGGCCGCGGAAATTGCCGCCGGGCTGGCGCAGTGCCTGGCGGAAGGCCGGGAGGAAGCATGCCCATGAACGAAACGGCCGCGGCGCTTGCCGCCAGACTGGAGAAATACAACCAGGCCTATCGTCGCGGACAGCCTCTGGTGAGTGATCGGGAATACGACGCACTGGTTGAGGAGCTGCGCCGCCTGCAGCCCGGCCATCCTTTTCTGCAACGTGTGGAACCCGAGGTTTTTGAGGCCCGGCGCCAGGTTCGCCACCCGGTGCCCATGCTGTCCACCGAAAAGGCCTATACGCGCGAACAGCTGCAGCGTTTTGTCGAGCGGGTGGAAAAAGCAGCCCACGGGTTGGGCATCGTTTCCGTGCTTTTCCGGGTAACGCCCAAGCTTGACGGGTTGGCCGGCAGGGATGATGGAAGGATTTTCGCCACCCGTGGAAACGGCGAGGTCGGTTACGAGATCTCCAGCGCGTTTGCCAAGGGCGTTGTGCCGGTGGGCGGACGGGGGCGGGGGCTGGGGGAGATCGTGGTCCTCAAATCCTATTTTGAAGCACACTTGTCCGCGGATTTCGTGCATCCCCGCAACATGGTAGTGGGCATCGTGGCTTCGGACGTATTGAGCGTTCAGGCCCAAAAAGCCCTGCAGGCCGGAGCGGTGCACTTCGTGCCGTACAGCGAACTGCCGAGCTGGACGGGCAGCGGGCAGGAGATGGTGGCGGATATGGATGCCATCACCGCAGCCCTGACGGCGGACCTGGACTATCCCACCGACGGCATGGTGGCCGAGGTGACCGACGAACGTCTGCGTCGGCATATGGGGGCCACGGCCCATCACTACCGCTGGCAGATCGCCATCAAGACCCGCAGCGAAACCGCCGTGACCCGCGTTACGGCCATCCACTGGCAGGTGGGCCGCACCGGCAATGTGACGCCGGTGCTGGAGGTGGAGCCCGTATTGCTTTCCGGTGCCACCCTGCGGCGCGTTACGGCACACCATGCCGGACTGGTCAGGGAGCAGCGTCCCGGACCGGGGGCGGTGATCGAGATCATCCGCAGTGGTGAAGTCATCCCCAAGCTCGAGCGCGTACTGAAGCCCGCAGACCACCTGGATATTCCGCAGAAATGCCCCGCATGCACCAAACCGCTTTTTTGGCAGAACGATTTTTTGAAGTGCCGCAACCCGTCATGCCGCGCGCAGATCGAGCAGCGGATGCACTACTGGTTCCAGACCCTGGGTACGGCGGACTGGTTCGGCATCCAAACCATCCGGCGCATGGTGGCCGCCGGCTATGACACCCTGGAAAAAGTGTATGCCTTGACGCAGGATGACTTTGCGGCCATGGGATTCGGCCCGCTGCAATCCAGAAATCTCGCCAAAGCATTGGCGCTCAGCCGCACCCAACCGGTGGAGGACTGGCGTTTTCTGGCCGCTTTCGGCATTCCTGATCTGGGCAAGGGCGAAAGCCGGCGGCTGCTGACCTTTTTCCCTCTGGAAAAACTGCCGGAAGTACGGGCCGAGGAAATCGAGATGATTCACGGTTTCGGCAAGAAAACCAGTGAATCCATCACCGGGGGGCTGGCCGCCATCGTGGAGACATTCCGGCACATGCTGGCGCTGGGGTTCAACCTGCAGATTACGGCTCCGGCAAATGCAAAAGAGCCGCCTGCAAACCCGTTGAACGGCAAACGCCTCGTCTTTACGGGAAAGATGAAACACGGCCGCCGCGAGCAGATGCAGGAGGGTGCCCGCCGTTTCGGTGCACGCGTGCAAAGTGCCGTAAGCGCCCGAACGGACTACCTGGTATGTGGCGAGAAAGTAGGGGCGGCCAAGCTGGAAAAAGCCCGCCGGTTGGGTGTGGCGGTTTTGAGCGAGGCCGAGTACATGGCGCTGTTGAAAAAGTGCCGCGAAACTTCAGAGGTGCGCGATGGATGAAAAGATACGGGTGCATGCCGTTATCAAAGGCAGGGTGCAGGGCGTTTTTTTCCGTTTGGAGACGCTGCAGGCGGCGCAGCGCATCGGCGTAACCGGTTGGGTGAAAAACCGGACCGACGGCGGCGTCGAGGTGCTCATCGAAGGGTCGCCGGAAAAGGTCAACCGCTTGCTTGAGTGGTGCCGCCATGGTCCGCCCCGGGCACGTGTCGACAGTCTGAAAAGCACACGGCAGCCCTACAGCGGTGAGTTCGCGACCTTCGAGGTCAGATACTGAAAAGGTTACAGGCGGTTGCCGGCGCTGCGGCCAAACTTCCAAAGGAGAAGGTCCGGCACCGCAACCCCCGCTCCGGTTGTGCACGCGCGCCAGCCAGAGCAGACCAAAAACCGCCTGTCGAGAGGCCTGAAAGCCTGCTATACAGCGTCTTTGAGCTTTTTGCCGGGCTTGAATTTTACCACGTTGCAGGCCTTGATTTTGATGACTTCGCCGGTCTGGGGATTGCGCCCCTTGCGGGCTTTGCGGCGCACCTTGGAAAAAGTCCCGAAGCCGACCAGGGTGACTTTCCCGTTTTTCTTCTTGAGGCCCTTGGTAATGCCTTCCATGAGAGAATTCAAAGCGGCGGCGGCAGCCGCTTTTGAAATGTCCGCATCCTTAGCCATTTTTTCAACCAGTTCCGCTTTTGTCATCTTTGCTATCCCCCTTTCGTGTTAAAAGTACATTGCAGCATAATTGCCGGTGTTTTTTTGCTGTTACTGCAGCTGTTTTTCGATGTCAACCTAAAACAGCATCAATCAAGCATTTTCCTGCATTTTGGCTCCTGAAAAGGCTTTCTGCGGGGGTCCGCAGGGGGGTATGCCCTCAAAACCCTGATGGGACGGCAGGTTGCAGGCCGGCTCACCGATCCGGAATGTCAGAAAAGCGCGTCTGTAAACGCGCGCGGATCAAAATCCTGCAGGTCTTCGATGGTCTCGCCGACGCCGATATAGCGCAAAGGGATTTTGAGCTCATGACAGATCCCGATGACGATGCCGCCCTTGGCGGTGCCGTCGAGCTTTGTCAGTGCAATGGACGTGACCCCCAGCGCCTGGTTGAAGAGCTTGGCCTGCGAGAGCGCATTCTGACCGGTGGTCGCGTCAAGTACGAGCAGGACATCATGGGGCGCGCCGGGCAGCTTTTTGGCAATGGTGCGCTGCATTTTCTTCAACTCTTCCATCAGGTTGACCTTGGTGTGCAGCCGCCCGGCGGTGTCGATGAGCACAATATCCATGTCCCGGGCGCGGGCCGCCTCGATGCTGTCAAAGGCAACCGCCGCGGGGTCGGACCCGTCACGGTGTTTGACGATGTCGGCGCCGGCGCGCTGCGCCCAGACCTCCAACTGTTCGATGGCCGCGGCCCGGAAGGTGTCGGCCGCCGCCAGCAGCACCTTTTGGTTATCCGCCGTAAAACGCGCCGCCAGTTTGCCGATGGTGGTGGTTTTGCCGGTGCCGTTGACCCCTACGACCATGATCACGCGCGGTTTGGATGCCCGGTTTCCCGCTGGCGGCGTTTGTGCCGTCAGCATGGCGAGGATTTCCTGCCGCAGCGCCTGTTTCAGATCGTCGGCGCACGACAGTTCTGCGGAGCGCAAGGATATTTTTTCGATGAGTGCCAGGGTGGTCTCAACACCGATGTCCGAAGTGATCAGAAGTTCTTCCAGATCTTCTAAAAGTTCGTCGTCGATGCGGGTTTTGCCGCCAAGGAGCTTTTCGAGGCTGCCGGAGAGATTGGCGCGTGTCTTGGCAAGGCCGCTTTTCAACCGGCCCAGGAAGCCCGGCGGCGGTTTTGCCATGCGGTCGGGCCGCGCCGCCGTTTCCGGTCCAATGGTATCTGCCACCGATAGATCCTGCGGTGTGCTTTCGCGATGCGACAGTTGTGCTGAAAGGGTTTCTGCCGCCGGAAGTTCCTTTCCGGCGCGCTGTTCGGCTTCGCCGCCGGGCTGCGGTTCCGGCACGGGCGTTTGCGCCATGGCGGCGGTGTCCGGCCGGCGCCCACGCTCTTTTGCGACGCGCCTGCGCCGGGCGCGCAGCACCAGCAGTACGACAAGCAGAATAGCCAGGAAGAGGCCGGCATCCACCCACAGCGAGGCGGGGCCGCCGAAAAGCGTATCGATAACCTGCCCCAGACTGTCACCATACATTCGATTCGTTCCTTCGACGTATCTTTTAACAAAGCCCCGGCAGTCGTTGCTCTGTAAAACGCCGATCGTGTTTCGGCGCAGCGTTATTTTTCATCCGGCGAGAAAAGCCGGCCGGACAGCGCATCGGATGAACACCAAAAGTGACGCCGAAATATGTTTTGTGCGTGGTTACCGGAATTTATTGAGCACACACCCTCCGACTAGTTCAGCGCTTCACGTGTCTTCAGGTTGACTGAAACCAGTTTGGAGATACCCCTTTTCTCCATGGTGACGCCAAAGAGCGTGTCAGCAAACTCCATGCTCCGCTTGTTGTGCGTCACCATGATGATCTGGGATTTTTCGCCGATGATCTTCAGCATGTTGTTGAAGCGGTACACGTTGGACTCGTCCAATGGCGCATCGATTTCGTCCATGAGGCAGAAGGCGGCCGGCTTGAGCAGGAAAATGGAGAAGATGAAGGCAATTGCGGCCAGCGCTTTTTCTCCTCCCGACAGAAGGCTCATGCGGGTCAGCTTTTTGCCTTGGGGGTGCACCATGAATTCCACTCCGGTTTCCAGAGGCTTTGAGGGGTTCGTCATCACCAGCTTGGCGGTGCCGTCTTCGAAAAGCTGTGGAAAAACTTCCCCCAGTTTTTGGTTTACGGCCTCGAGGGTCTCCAGGAAGCGTTTCTGGGTGATCGTGTTGATTTTGCGCACGACTTTGTGCAGGTCGTCGATGGCCTTGACAAGATCCTCCTGCTGGCGGGACAGGAATTCATGCCGGCTGTTGAGGGTTTCGTATTCCCCGATGGCGCCGAGGTTGACATCCCCGATGCGCTCCAGCTTGCGGCGGTATGCGGCAAGTTCTTCTTTAAGTGCTGCGGCCGCGGTTTCCGCGGCCGCCTGTCCGGCAGATGCTGCGGCTTCGTTTTTCAGCTGGTCGAGGGATTGATGGTAACTTTCTTCCAGCCGTTTGGCGATACTTTCGGATTCGACCTGGCGCCGGTTTTGCTCCAGTTCCAGCAGACGGATTTTTTCCAGCATGGATTCACGTCGGCTCTGGATCCTGGAAACCGAAGCGTCCTTTTTTTGCAGCGCGGCATCGATTTCGGCGTACGCCTTGCGGTCCCTATCGAGGGTCTGGTCGATGCGTTTCAGGACTTCATACTTGTCTGCCAGGCGTCGGCCGTCGGCTTGGATCTGCGTTTCCGCGGTCTGCCGTCGGCTGCGTTTGCGATCGATTTCACGGGCCAGCTGACCGGCGCGCTCCTGGCCGTCGTGATGGAAGGACTTCAGGCGCTTGAGGGTCTGTCGGTTGTTTTCGAAGCGCGTTTCCACGGCCGTCACTTCCAGCTGCAGCTCGACACGTTGGCGGTCGAAAGTTTCCAGTTCGGATGACAGCGCCTTGATTGAGCGGGTGGTTTCGGTAACCTGGGACTGTGCACTTTCGACCTCGGCGTCGATGCGCGCCAGGATGCCGCGGTGGCGCTCAAGTTCGTCCTCGATGTCCATCTCTTCGCCCGTGTACTGCTCCCACTCCAGGCGCACGATTTCGAGGCTGCGCCGGGCATGCCGCAGATCCTCGGAGAGTTTGTACAGCGCTTTTTCGGACTGGCGGTAACTATCTTCAAGTTCCGCCTTTCGGGAGAGCTGCTGCTGCAGTTGGTTTTCCAGCTGCTGGACTTGCGACTCCAGCGCCGTCTGGCGGTCACGGGCCGCGGCAAGCTGCTGCCCGAGCGCTTCGATCCGCGCCTTCAGCTGACGGAGCTCGCTTTTTTTGGTCAGAATGCCGGAGAGATTGGCGCTGCTGCCCCCGACCATCAGGCCGCGGCGGCTGATCACCTGGCCGTTGCGGGTGACCACGCTCTGGGATCTGCCGTTGGCGTTGAATATCTTCAGGGCCTCTTGCAGGTCGTCGCAGACGGCGACGTGCCCCAGCAGCGCATCGGCGATTTTTTCAAAGCCGGGTTTGATGCGCATATGCCTGAGCAGGCACTTTTCCGGGGCGGGCCGTACAACAGGGCTGCTGTCCGGCACCCGGACGGACGCTACGGGGACAAATCCGCTGCGACCGGCATTTTCCCGGCTCAGGTAGCGGATGGCGGCGGTGCCCGCGGCCTGGTCGGCCACCATGATATACTGCAGCGATTCGCCCAGAACGGCCTCGGCGGCGGTTTCAAAGCCGGGCTGCGGTTCCAGGATATCGGCCACCGGACCAATGATGCCGTCGGTGGTGTCGCGCGGCTCTTTCGTATGCCGCTTCATAATGGCTTTGACGCCGCCGCGGTACCACTCGAAACCGTCTTGCATTTTTTTTAAAGTGTCGTGCTGCGAACGCAGCTTGTGGCGCTGGAGTTCGAGTGACTGGGTCCGCCTGGCCTGCTCGCCGAAGGCCGCGGCGCGTTCATCCAGTTTTAAGCGGATGTCCGCGATACAGGCGTCTGCCGCTGCCATCTGTTGTTCGATTTCCTGGTGGCGCGCTGTGGTGCGGGCCTGGTCGGCCTCCAGTGCGGCCAGTTTCCTGCGTGCCAGGGCTTCCTGTTCGGCGGCTTTTTTGATGCGCCGTTGCAGGTTTTCCTTGCTGTTCTGCGCCGCCTGGTAGATGCTCTTATGGCGTGCTTCGCGGGCCACAAGGTCCATCAGCGCACCCTTGTGCTGCTCCAGCTGTGTGCTGGCCGCTGCCAGGCGCCGGCGTATATCCCCGGAGGCGTCCTTTTCGTCACGAAGACGTTTGGTGGCCGTTTCCAGCTGCTTCTGCAGGACGATGCCTTCATCCTCAAGCGCCTGGATATCATGCTCGATGGCGCGGTTTTTCTCGAGCAGCTCGCGCTGCGCGGTCGCCAGCTCTGAAATTTCGCCGGCCAGCCGACTAGAATCCCGGCGCAGGTGCGCCAGGTTGTTTTCCAGGCGGTCGGCCGTGCGCTGGGTTTCAAATTTCTCGGCCTTCTTCTTGCCGATCTGGCGTTCTTTCTCCAGACGCTTGATCTTGATCGACTCAATGGCGGCATCGATTTTTTTCAAGGCTGCCATGTGGCCCATGTCTGTTTCGCGCAGTTTTTCGATCAGTTTTTCGGTGGCCGCGATTTTTTCCCTAAATTCTTCGTAGCGCCGTACCCCCAGCTGGATGTCCAGCCGGCGGATGTGCGCCTGGTATGCTTTGAAACGTTCGGCTTTCTTGACCTGGCGCTTCAGGCTGGCCAGCTGATGTTCGATCTCGGAAATAATGTCCTGGACACGCAGCAGGTTCTGGTGCGTCTGTTTGATCTTGCGCAGGGTTTCATCCTTGCGGGCCTTGTAACGCGTGATGCCGGCGGCTTCTTCCAGGAAATAGCGCCGTTCTTCGGGCCCGGCCTCGGTGAAGGTGCCCACATTGCCCTGGCTGATGATGGCATAGGACTTGGAAGCCAGTCCGCTGCCCAGGAAAACGTGCTGGATGTCTTTCAGGCGGCAGGGCCGCTTGTTGAGAAGATAACTGCTCTCGCCCGAACGGTACAGGCGGCGCGTGAGCATGATTTCGGCATAGTCCTTGAGTTCCCGGGGCGCGCTGCCGTTGTCATTGATCATGGTCAGGGAAACTTCGGCCATGTTCAAAGGCGGGTTGCCGTCCGTGCCCGCGAAGATGATATCTTCCATGGACTTGCCGCGCAGCTTTTTGACGCTCTGCTCGCCCATCACCCAGCGGATGGCGTCTACGATATTGCTCTTGCCGCAGCCGTTGGGGCCCACGACCGCCGATATGCCCAGCGGGAAATGGATCGTGGTTTTTTCCGGAAACGATTTAAACCCGTGTATTTCAAGTTTTTTCAATTTCATGGGGTCTGTCTCCGTACCCGGGCGTTGGGGTTCGGAAGAAAAGAGATATTGGCTGCCATTTGAACGGGCAAATAGCAGGGTTTGGCGCATTTGTAAAGAAAAAACACAAGGGAAGGTATAAAAATACGCAGCTTCTACAAGATGTGGTGTAAGTCGGGCTATAGAATCTGGCTCAAAAACAGCTTGGTGCGTTCACTGGTCGGGTTGGTGAAAAAGTGTTCGGCGGTACCTTCCTCGACGATCTTTCCATCCTCCATAAAAATCACACGGTCGGAAACCTCGCGCGCGAAACCCATTTCATGGGTGACCACCACCATGGTCATACCTTCACGGGCGAGCTTTTTCATTACCTCCAGCACTTCGCCGATCATCTCCGGGTCCAGTGCCGAAGTGGCCTCGTCGAAGAGCATGATTTTCGGATGCATGGCCAGCGAGCGGGCAATGGCCACGCGCTGCTGCTGGCCGCCGGAAAGCTGGGCCGGGTAAGCATTTTCCTTCTCCAGAATGCCGACTTTTTCGAGCAGGCTGCGGGCGATTTCCGTGGCCTCCTGCCGGTTGCGCTTACGCACGATGATTTGGGCCAGCAGCACGTTTTCAAGTACGGTTTTGTGCGGGAACAGGTTGAAGTGCTGAAAAACCATGCCGATTTCTTCGCGTACCTTGTTCAAATCAATTTTCTTGGCGTAGATATCGATGCCGTCGATAAGCAGCCGGCCGCTGTCGATGTCCTCGAGCCGGTTGAGGCACCTCAAAAAGGTGCTCTTGCCGGACCCGGAGGGCCCGATGACGACCACCACCTCGCCCTTTTCGATTTCAATGGAGACATCCACCAGAGCCTTGACTTCACGATGATCCGGGGTGGTGAAGGTTTTGAAAAGATGCTCGGCTTTAATCACTGATCGCAAGTCTCCTTTCGATAAACTGGGTGGCGATGGACAGCGTGAACGTCAGTACCAGGTACAGCGCGGCGACCGTAAAATAGATTTCAAAAGCATAGTAGGTGCGGGCCACCGCCTGTTGGCCCTGGAACATGAGATCAGCCAGGGCGATGACCGAAACCAGGGAAGAGTCCTTGATCAGCGAAATGAACTGGCCGGCCAGCGGTGGAATGATGCGTTTGAAAGCCTGTGGCAGAATCACGTGGCGCATGGCCTGGGCATAGCTCATGCCCAACGAGCGCGAGGCCTCCATCTGGCCCTTGTGGATGGACTGAATGCCGGCACGCACGATTTCCCCCACGTAGGCGCCGGCAAAAATCGCCAGGGCCGCCGTGCCGGCGGTAAAAGCCGACAACCGCAGCATGGATCCGAAGAAGAAGTATATGATATAGATCTGCACCAGCAGGGGCGTGTTGCGGATCAGTTCGACGTAAACCGAGGAAAGCAGGCGGGTGATGGGTTCGCTGGAAAGCCGGGTAATGCCCACGATGGTGCCGATGATGATGGCGAAAAAGGTCGCTGTAATGGAGATCTTTAGTGTCAGCATGAAGCCGATCATCAGGATGCCCATACGCAGATGCACGCTGGGGTCGGCCGCCGATTTACCGCCGCGGTAAAAGAGCATTTCCGGGATACTCTCCCAGTGCCAGATGTAGGTGATGCCGCGTTTGGTGAAAAAGTAGTACATCCCGGCCAGCACGGCCGCCAGCACAGCCAGGGTGATCAGGGATCGCTTGTTGAAATGCAAACCCGGCCTCCTTGCATGCGGTTGCGGCAGGGGAAAGCGCTGCCTGCTGACCCCTGCCGGAGTATGATTTTACTGTTTTTTAGCAAGCTTAGACAGGTAGTCCACAAACCATTTCTGTTTGAGTTTTTCCCAGCGCCCGTCGCCGCGCACCTGGCGCAGGAAGTTGTTCAGCCAGTTCATGAAATCCGGGTCACCCTTGTTGATGGCCCAGGCCAGCGGTTCGTATGTCAGCGGCGTGTACAGGCCCACGGTCTTGTCCTTGTACTTGGCGGCAAAGACGCGCACCTGGGGCTCGTCGTAGACGAAGGCGTCGGCCAGGCCGTTGGCCACCTGCAGGGCGCCGTCGGACTCGGTTTTGAAGAGGCGCAAAGTAGCCTTGGGCATCAGCTTTTCGGCCGTAAAAGCGCCGGTGACGCCCAGCTTGCTGACCACGATCATGCCCTTTTTATTGAGGTCATGATAGGTCTTGATCTTGCCGGCGTTCTTCTTGTTGATCAGCAGGCACTGGCCGATGTAGTAGTAGGGGTCGCAGAAGTTGACCTTCAGGTTGCGGCTCTGCAGCACGGTCATGCCGCTCATGATGATGTCGAACTTGTCGGTCATCAGGGCCGGAATGATGCCGTCCCAGGCCGTGTTGACCAGTTTGACCTTTTTTTCGCCGCCCTTGCCGAAAATGGCCTTGCCCATTTCATAGGCCATGTCCACGTCAAAGCCCACGATGTTGCCCTTTTCATCCTGCATCTCGAAAGGCTGGTAGCCGGCTTCCATGCCCACGCGCAGTACGCCGCGCTTCAGGATTTTTTCCAGGGTGGACTTTTTGGCCAGTTCGATGTCCGCGCCGAAAGCCAGCGTGGAAACGAAGACCCCGGCTACCAACAGCGCCGCAAGACAGAAAAACAAACCCTTTTTCATTCCAATACCTCCTTTTTTACTAGTGTTAACAGGAACCGGGCCCAGGCCCGCTTTTCAATATACAAAGACGGGTTGTCCTAATACGATTTCCCCTCGCGTAGCAGTTCCCGGATGACCATGCGGATGCCACAGCCGTCGCATTTGGGAAGTTCTTCCATGGGGAAATACACGATGGCCGTGCGTTTGCATTTCGGACACATGATTTCAACAGCTTCTCGTTTTGGCATAAAAATGTCCTCAAGGCGGGCAAAAGCAGTTTAAGATGTCGTTTCCCTATAACCCAAGGGGGGGTGAAAGTAAAGTTTTGTTTACCGCCGCGTTCCATCAGTCGCGGCATTCGTCAATTACCGGGTTGCTCAAGGTGCCGATGTTTTCGATCTCGACCTCGACCACGTCACCGTGGTGCAGAGCTCCGACGCCGCTGGGCGTTCCGGTGGAGATGATATCGCCGGGTATCAGCGTGAAGTTCGCCGAGACGAAGGCGATGATGTCCGGGAGCTTGAAAATCATCTGGCGTGTATTGGAATCCTGGACGGTTTTGCCGTTCAGCCGGCAGCGGATAAAGAGCGCCTGGGGGTCGCCGATATCCTGCGGCAATACCACGCGGGGACCGATGGGGCCGAATGTGTCCAGTGATTTCCCCCGGAACCAGCCGGTGCGGTCACCGGTCTGCAGGTTGCGCTGGCTGACATCGTTCAGGCAGGTGTAGCCGAAAATGCAGGCGTCGGCATTTTCGGCCGGGACGTCCCTGCAGCGCTTCCCGATGATCACGGCCAGTTCGGCCTCGTAATCCACGCGCGGTTCGTCAAAGTCGTACCGCTTTAAAAAGCGTGGAATCACGATGGGTTCCTGCGGCCCGATCAGCACGTTGGGCGTCTTGGGAAACAGCATGGGCTCCGCCGGCACTTCATCGGTGAAGCCGCGTACCTTGACGGAGTGGCTTTCGGCGATGTGCTCACGGTAGTTCAGGCCCAGGGCGATGATTTTGGATGGATTGACGGTGTAGGGAACATCTCTTCCGGCAACGGGCAGTGTGACCATGGGCATTCTCCTGTAAAACGCCGGCTTGCCGCCGTGTCTCGAAAAGTCAGAGTATGTGTCCTGCCTACCAGAAGCGTCCGCCGGGGTCAAAGGAAACTTTTTCACCGGGTTGGCCGTCCATGCGGCCGCTGAAGCGTGCCTGTTTTGAAAGGGGCTTGACACCTTTCAGTCTTCGGAGATAGTCTTGTCTCACAGGCTGTTCTTCGAATTACTCCAAAAGCTTGTGGGAGGAGCGCCATGCCAGAGAAAAGCAATACCGCCATAGAAGACCTGCTGCGGCTGCCGGAAGTTGCCGAGATTGTGAAGGACCATAACCCGGCCCTGGTTGCACGGCAGCAGGACCAGCCGCCGATCTGCGCCGTCTTCGATCAACCCTACACCGTGCTTGAGGCCGACGGGCGTTACCGCTTCGAAATCGACCGCGAAACCCGCCGCCGGCTGCCCGGGATCATCGGTGGGCGGGTACAGGTGGTCAGGGGACGCGATGCGCTGGCCCCCGGACAGCGGGAAAACTACGCCCGTCGCCGCAATATCGGCATCGTTTTTTCCGGCGGCCCGGCACCCGGTGGGCATAATGTGATCGCCGGCCTCTACGATGCCGCCAAACGGGCCAACCCCGATTCGCGCGTTTACGGGTTTTTGATGGGGCCGGACGGCATCATTGAAAACCAGAGCGTCGAATTGACCGCTGAAATCGTCGACGCCCACCGCAACCTGGGCGGGTTCGGCATGATCAAGACCGGGCGCACCAAGATCGACACGCCTGAGAAAATGCAGCTTTCCCGCGAGACCTGCAAACTGCTGGGGCTCGATGCCCTGGTCATCGTGGGCGGCGACGACTCCAACACCAACGCGGCCTTCCTGGCGCAGGAGATGCTGGAGGACGGGGTCCAGGTTATCGGTGTCCCCAAGACCATCGACGGCGATGTGCAGGTCAAGGATGCGGACGGACGCGTGCTGTGCGCCGTGTCCTTTGGATTTCACAGTGCCGCGCGCGGTTTTGCACAGAATGTCAGCAACCTGTGCACGGACTGCAATTCCGACATGAAGTACTGGCACATCTGCAAGGTGATGGGGCGTTCGGCCAGCCACCTGGCCCTGGAGGTGGCGCTGCAGACCCACGCCAACATGACGCTCATCGGCGAGGACCTGGCCGACTACGTGGATACCGAACGCCTGGAGAAGGCCCGCCGGCGCGGGGACGTGGATTTCAACGCTTACGGCATGACGCTCAGGCACCTGTCGCGCGTGGTCTGCGACGGCATCGTGCGCCGTGCCGCGGTGGGCAAGAACTGCGGCGTGCTGGTCATCCCCGAGGGGGTCCTGGAGTTCATCAACGAAATCCAGGTGTTCATCGTCAAGCTCAACACCATCATCGGTGAGTACAACCACACGCACGACCGCGATTTCCACGCCGACCACCCGCTGCTGGAAAACAAGCTCGAGTATCTGCGCCGCCTGGCCCGGCGCTCCAGGGAGCAGGGCGCCATCGCCATCTGGAATGAACGCGACGACGATCTGTTCAACGATCTGCCGGAATTTTTCCAGGATGGTCTGCTCACCGAGCGCGACAGCCACGGCAACTTCCAGTTTTCGCAGGTCAAGACCGAAAGGGTCATCATGGGCCTGGTGAGAGACTACCTGGACATCCTCTGGGAAGAGGGGCGCTACAAGATGGGCATCGAGAGCAGCTACTACCGGCAGGTCATGCAAAAGGGCGGACTGGATGCCGATGCCTACGCGCCGGTTTTATTCCGCAATCCCGGCGCGCATTACCTGCTGATGAAAGCCGACATTATATCCGAAAAAACCCTCGGACAGGTGCTGGCCGATGCCGGCATGCAGGACGGAGAAGAGGAAGTGCCGGCCGCGGTGCTGAAAATCTATAAGAAATCGGTACCCAAGTTCAAGACCCAGGTCCATTTTTACGGCTACGACGGCCGCGGCAGCCACCCCACACGCTTCGACTGCAAGTACACCTACAACCTGGGCCTGACGGTGTTCAGCCTGATCGCCAACGGCGTTACCGGTCAGATGGCCGCCATCCGCAACCTGGAGCTGGACTTCGAGCGCTGGGAGCCCGTGGGGATCCCCATCGCTCCGCTGATGCACCTGGAGGAGCGCAAGGGCAAGCTGGCGCTGGTGCTGGAGAAAAGCCTGGTGGACATCCACTCCAACGCTTTTCAGGTCGTCAAGGCCTTTCGCGAGCAGTGGCTGGCCGCCGAGCCGGGCCCCGACCACTACCGCAGCCCGGCACCCATCCACCTGAGCGGGGCGACCGAGGAGGACCGGCCGCTGACGCTTTTTTTAAACGCGCTGGGGCAGGGGGATACCTAACGGATTTCAGGGTTTTTGCACGTCCGGCGGCGTCACCAGTGGTTCTAGTGCCCGGCCGATGGCCTGGAATTCTGCGGCCGCAAGGGTCTCGGCGCGGCGGCGGGGATCGATGTCGGCGGACTTGAGCACCTGATGTATGGTTGTGCCGTCGATACCCAGCGTGCTGTTGGCCAAGGCGTTTTTAAGGGTCTTGCGGCGCTGGCCGAAGGCGGCCTTGATAACGGCGAAGAGAAGGTCTTCCCGGCGGCTGCGCGGCGGTGGATCCTTGAAGAAGGTGATTTTCAGGACCTCGGAATCGACCTTGGGTTTGGGGAAAAAACGGTCAGCCGCCACTGTAAGCACTTTATTGATGCGCGCACAGTAGGCCAGCATGGCGCTGAGCCGACCGTAGGTTCGGCTGCCGGGCGGCGCCGTGATGCGCTGCGCCAGTTCCCTTTGAAACATCAGCACCGCCCGGTCGATGCGGTCGCGGGCCCGGATCAGGCCGACCAGCACCTGGGACGAAATGTTGTAGGGCAGGTTGCCCAGGACCACCAGCCGTTCGCCGGGTGATACGCACAGTGCCGCAACGTCCAGCCGCAGAATATTCTTGTGGATCAGCTCGACATTGCGCAAACCGCTGACCACGATCTCGGTGCTCAGCAGGTCCAGCAGTCGCTTGTCCAGCTCGACGGCATAAAGCTTTCCGGCCGCGCGTGCCGCCGGGATCGTCAGGGCGCCCAAGCCGGCGCCGATTTCGACGACGGTGTCGCGCGGCCCGATTCCGGCCGCCGCAACAATCGCCTCGGCGATGTGCGCATCGGCCAGAAAATGCTGGCCCAGCTGTTTTTTGGCAACAAGATCCGCGAATTTCAGCAGGCTGCGTGGTGAAGTCATGGTAAATCCCCGGGCTTTCCCGAAAAATCCAGCAAGCAGATCGTTTTCCGGATGGAGCGTCGGCTATCCTCGGAGATCAGCACCGCACGGCAACGTTTGCGCTTTATGGAAATCGTTTTATGAAAGGAAGCGGCTTCGTCGATGAGCCGATAGAGCCGCGATCCGCCTTCTGTAGCAGTGCGTGTTGGTGCCATTGGCCTTTTTCGGATACTCCGGTTTCATAACTGCGTCATTACATATCGTAAGTCAAGGTTTATCCGCCAAGCATAACGCCGCGTTTGAGGAGCAGGCGCCTGTTTCCCCTGTTCAAAACGCGGTGCGATGCGATTAAGCTGTCCCGGAAGAAGCCGCCAAGAGATTCATTGGTATATCAAGCGCCTTCTCCTCATGATAGCGTGCCTGTTTGCCGAAGATGCCGGCCGGCAGCAGTAGGCCCGTTACCCGGCCCGGCGGTTCATCTGCCGGACTTTCCGTGTTTCGGGCCATTTCATTTCTATTGGCAATCATTTCCACAGATTCCTAAAGCGGTCATCTCCCAACGCTGCGTTTCATCGTGTTAATACCTGAATTTTGCAAGCGTCGCGTTGGCCGCCTATACAAGGTGCAGGGCATGCAGCTGTCGTATACAGACGCAAATGCCCTGCATCACAGTAGAGGCGGTAAAATCGGCGCTCCCGCAGGGCAGATAATTTTGAAGTCAAAATGGAAGGTTTCCGAACATACCAATGACGCTATAAAATATTGCGCTGCATCCATAGACAACCATGAGATAACATTACAATTTTATAAGTTTTCAAAATTGTCTGTGCAAGATTCAGGTAATAGAAAAACGTCTCGGAAAAGGTAAGCCGAACAGCTGCGGCCACGGGCTCAGCGCGTCAAATGGCGGTAAATGGCCGGCAGCTTGTGCGGCAGTTCACGGATGTCGGAAATCAGACTGTGGCGGCCCCGGCCGTAGATGCGGTCCAGGGGTGCGGCGTCGGACAAATTGACGGTGATGCCGTGGACGTGGATGCCGGTGGCGCGGGCTTCGCTGACGGCCTTGGCCGCATCACGGACGGCGTAGGTCCCCTTGTAGTCGGTGTCGTTGGGAAAACCGTCGCTCAGTACCATCAGCAGGCGCAACCGGGCCGCATGACGCGCCAGGCTGTCTGTGGCATGACGCACGGCCGTGCCCATGCGCGTGCGACCCTGTGCGCTCAGGGCGCCGATGCGCCGGCGCATGGGTTCATCCATGGCGTCTTCAAAGGATTTGACGCGCCGGTATGTGACGGCAAAGCGGCCACGGCTTTGAAAAACCGCCACGGCAAAGGCGTCGCCGCATTTCTCGAGGGCCTCGCAGAACAGCACCATGGCCTCCTTTTCAACATCCAGGACGGTAAATTCAGAGGCCGGCAGCCGGCTGGCCGTGGAGCGTGAAATGTCGACCAGCAGCAGCACGGCTACGTCCCGCGCGTGCTTGAGGTGTTTGATGTACAGTCGCTGGGAAGGCGTGATGCGCATGCGCCGGTCCACGGCATAGGCGATCAGCTTGCGGTAATCGAAGGCGTCGCCCTCATGCCAGTTGCGCAGCCGTAAAAGGCCCTGGGGCCGCAGCAGTTCAAAT
>JALSRD010000060.1 GCA_026984935.1 Desulfobacterales bacterium | reverse complement strand
GTTCTCTCATGGTTGTCTATGGATGAAGCGCGATATTTTCTAGCGTCATTGGTATGTTCGGAAACCTTCCATTTTGACTTCAAAATTGTCTGCCCTGCGGGAGCGCCGATTTTACCGCATCTACTGTGTCGCAGGGCATTTGCGTCTGTACACTACAGCTGCATGCCCTGCGCCTTGTATAGGCGGCAAACGCGACGCTTGCAAAATTCAGGTAGAAAATTTGGAATACGCCAAACCGGATGGCTTTACCGGTTGTGGCGGCGGATTCCAGGATGAAGCGCTATTTCGATGCCGGAAGGAGGTTTTGTTTCTGCAGATCCCTGACCACCGCATCGATCACATTGTCGAACATTTCCATTTTCGAGCCCGGATTGACGGTTTTCGAATCGGCCGACCAGACCAGATCGTTGGTTTTCACATCGTAGAGGCTGGTCTCCAGAGCCACTTTCACGTGCGTGGTGGTGTATCCCGGGCGGTGTGCGTAATGATAGATGCGGCCGTAGTAGTCGTAAAAGCCGTGAACCTGGGCCGGATGATAGACTTCGCTTTCCTGGACATCCACCAGATGGGTGATGAGCACGGCATCCACACCGAGTTTTTGCACCGCCGCCAGCACCGCATCTTTTTGCAGTTTGCCGTCGATGGCCAGCACCGCGTGACTGGCGTGGGCGTTGACCCCGGCGGCCTTGAGGCGGTTGACAAATTTATTTTCGAAACTGCGGCGCAGCGGTTTTTGTTCGGAAACGCCGATTACCAGGATGTTGGCAAGCATCTTGCCGTGGTAGGCCGGATTCCGCCACGTCTTTGTCAGCCGGGTACCGCCGCAGGACGCCAGCAGCAGGCCGATGAAAATAAGAACAACGGATTTTGAAACACGCGTCATGATCGTTCCTTTCAATGGGTGGGATTGGCCGTCAGCGTGCGGCCAGGGCCCGGCAGCTGCCGGCGTGGACCTTATATCGTGATGTTGCGCCGTTTCATGCCCTTGGATGTTTTTACGAACCGCCGGTCACAGGACCAGGAAACAGATCCAGACGATAGCCGTGGGGATGATTGCGGCTTTCAGCAGGCCGCCGGGGGAAACCCCGTTTCTAAAGTATTTTTTCAAAATCGATTGGCCGGCCGGGTTGGGGGCATTGGCGATCACCGTCAGGCCGCCGCCGGCGACAGCCCCTGCAACCACGGCGTATTTCAACGCATCCGTGAACCCCGGAATCAGGGTGCACAGGTAGGTGATGGCCGCATTGTCGTTAAAGGCCGTCAGTACTGTGGCCGTGGTCATGAGTGCAACCGTGCCCAAATTCCCGAGCACCGGTTCGATCCACCACCCCTGGACGCCGCCGTGGATCACCAGGCCGCCCAGGAAAAATCCCACCAGCATGGGCGGTTTCAGGTCGATGCGGTTCTGAAAAGGGCGCGTAATTTCGGAAAATCCAATGAAAAAGAGTAGTCCGGGAACGAACATCATGGGATAATGGGCGTTGAAAATGGTCCAGGCCATGAATGCCACGTGGACGGCCATGATCCAGGCCGGCACCGGATCATCGCGGTGATCCCATTCGGGATCGCGAAAAGGCGCACGCTGTTCTTCGGGAAGCAGCGCCGGCATATGCTTGCGCAGACCATGCAGCTTGATCTCTTCGAAACGCTGCTCAAAAGCCGCTTTGACCAGTTCCGGATCAAAGCCCTTATCCGCCATACGTTCGAACACCGTCTGGCGCAGGCGGTCTTTGATTTTGCGACAGGTTCTGTCCCAGGTTTCGGAAAAGCTGCCTTCAAGATCGGCGATCGCCTGCATTTTACGGATTTCATCCTGCAGGTCTTTTTTCAAAATGTGCCGTTTCTGGATTTCCTCCTTGAGCTTCAAAAGCGCGAATTTTTCCTGCAGGGCGCTGAAATCCCGCCGGAAGATGAAAAAATAACAAGCGTTCGATAGCAGGATGCCAACGAGCGCCTTCCACCCAAAAGTGGCCACCATGAAGGGCGTTCCCCATTTCCAGGGCCCGGCGACCATCAGGATGGGAGGCGCGGCAAAGTGGGTCAGGGTGCCGCCCACCGACACGTTGACGAATAAAAGGCCGATGGTCGCGTATTTGAATTTCCGTGCGGGCTCCAGATCGTAGAATTTCCTGGAGAGCAGCAGAGCGGAGATGGTCATGGCGGCCGGTTCGGTGATCAACGAACCCAGCAGCGGCCCTAGGGTCAGGATGCTGAACCACCAGGCAGCCAGACTGCCGCCCAACAGATCGGCAAGCCGCTGCAGAACGAGTTCGGCGAGCTTTAGAATCGGCCGCGTGGCGGCCAGAATCATGATCACCACCACGAAAACAGCCTCGGTGAAGTTGACTTTGCGCGTGATATAGAAAATGACGGTTTCCCAGTCGTAGAAAAAGAGAATGGCGCCCACCAGGGCGACCACCCACAGACCGAAAATGACCTCCACTTCCCCCAGGAAATGAAAGAGTTCGGCACCCGGATGGACACTGTCCGGGTCGGCCAGCCCTTTTTCGATCCGGCGGGCATGCGCCGTTTCCCAGTGGTGGGCCACAGCCAGGAATTTGCTGGCGAGAAAGGTGTGGACGATGGCGCATAAAAAAATGAGCGTGGCAACCAGATTAAAGGGTTCCTGGACCACACGGTGCTTTAAGATGAGCCAGATGCTGTGCATGCCGGCATCCTGGTAGCTTTCCAGGCTGCGGGGAAAGTCCACCGTTTTTGTCGGCGGCGCGCCGGCCGCCGGGCAGGTGCCGGCAAGGGCCGCCATAATCAGCAAAACACTGCCCCAGATTATTAGTTTTCGACCCAGCCCCACGCTTTATCCCTTTGACATTCGTTCTGTCCAGTTCTGTTCAATGGATGTTCGGCATACGGTCCGGCTCACCATGACAAAACTCACTGGCACTGTCAAGCTTGCCGCCGTGTATGTCGACGGCGGTGACCGGATGGCCTGCAGATTCGCTATACTCCCACCGGATAGGATGAAAAAGTACTATTTTGTGGCATTCTGGTAACAGGTCTATTACCAGAATGCCACAATATGTCTTCACGGAAATGCCTGACGATGCACACCAACCCATTGAAAGCGTGAGTGATATCATCTGTTATCCATTGCCGCCGGGTTTTGGCCCATTTTTTGCCTACTACAATGTAGTACTTCACCGCAACGAGCGATGAAGTACCCCACCAAATCGCACCAACAAATTCAAGGAGGTGTCTTATGAAAAAACTGTTTGCCGTTGTAACTGCATTTTTACTGGTTTGCGGGGTGGCGGCAACGGCCGGCGCCATGGCGTATACATCGGAGCTCAAAGCCAATTTAACTGCTTACTATTTGCCCTATAATTCCCCCGAGGTTTTTGGGAAAATAGGATACGCGGTCGATGTCAACAAAGCTCCGGCTGACCAGGATTTTAACTGGATGGTCGAAGTTTGGCTTGACTACGAAATTGAGCCCTTCATCAACGGCGCTCCGGATATTGCTTGGGCGTATAGTGGCAATTATCATAATTCCTGGGACTTGGGCGTGCATCCCGGAGATGTGTTCGACGGTCCGATCGACTATGTCTATGGCTTCTTGACGGTTGCTTCCGCCGACATGTGGGACGGGTTCAGCTACCAAGTAATACCTGATTTCCCTCTGTCTGACCCAGCAACAGGGGATATAACTTTTCAGTACAGTGGAACTGACGGTATAGTGGCGATGTTCGGCATGGATGATTTTATGAAGAATATGGAGAATGATAGGCATAGAATCACCAGCCTTGTTGCAACCGCAAAACTCGGTGTCCGGCTGAAGGCGACTCCGGTTTCCGAGCCTGCGACGATGCTGCTTTTGGGTATCGGACTGCTGGCGGTGGTCGGCCTTTCGCGGCGTGCCAAACTGGTCAGAAAAGCCTAACCGGGAGGTGTGAATCCATGAAATGCGCCGCTGTGCACGACAACGGCGGGCGGCGCACGGGATTGGAGCGGCGGGAGATCAGTTATACCTACCACATTCCGGAGCGCCGCTGTGGTAGGGACCGCCGGATGCATCTGGATCGTAGGAGAAGCGATCTCGACCGGCGTGCAAAGGCAGTCTGCCTCTGCCGCTGACGGCCAAACATTCTCATCCAATATACATCAAATACATCAAGGGCAGCAGCCGCGTTTCGGCTGCTGCCTTTTTTGCGCTGCCGGGGAAAATACCGAACAGCCGCGGTCGCGGCCAAAAAATGGCGTGGCCGAGTGGCGGCTTTCATAAGTTTGAAGGCGTTTCTCCGACAATTCATCCCGGCCGTCGATGTTGCGCGGATACCGGTATAATTTCCCACTATAACGAAGCAGGGCGCTTCGTCCGGCGACACTTTATTGTGGTGAACCCGGCCACCACTCCAAAAGCACCTGGGACAGCCATGGGTTTTCAGATCTCGTCGGTTTGCCATCAAATTTACTAAGTAGACGTTTTTTTTGACAAGCGGCGCCCTTTGATCTATAGGGGGAGACTCAGGGCTGCAATTTCAAATTTTCCGCCGCCGGCCAGAATCTGCGTGTGCCGGCCGGAATAGATAAAGAATAGATAAATGGACTCTTGGCAGGTGCCAAGAGCCGGGAGGAAACGATACACAGCATGCCAAGCATACGCATTCTAGGCACCGGATCCTATGTGCCATCCAGGGTGCTGACCAACTTTGACCTGGAAGAAATGGGGCTGGATACCAGCGATGAATGGATCGTCAAGCGTACCGGCATCCGGGAGCGGCGTGTGGCGGCCGACGACGAGGCGACCTCCGACCTGGCCTGCCATGCCGCGCGCAATGCGCTGGCAAGGGCGGGTCTTGAGGCCGCCGATATCGATCTGATCATCGTGGCCACGATCACGCCGGATACCTGCTGTCCTTCGGCGGCCAACTGGCTGCAGGCAAAACTGGATGCGCCGCGGGCCGTGACTTTCGATGTGACGGCGGCCTGTTCCGGATTTGTTTTTGCGCTCAATGTGGCCGAACAGTATCTCAAGAACGAAACCTACCGCACGGTGCTGGTGGTGGCCGCGGAGGTGATGACCCGCACCCTGAACTGGAAAGACCGCGCCACCTGTATCCTGTGGGGCGATGGCGCCGGTGCCGCCCTGTTGACGCGGGGTGACCAAGGGCCGGAAATTCTGTCCACGCACCTGCATACCGACGGTGCCAGCGGCCAGGACCTGCTGCTGCCCGGCGGCGGATCGAAAACGACTCCCATAACCCACGAAAGCGTGGACCAAGGGCGCCATTTCCTGGACATGGTGTCTGCAAACATGAGCTTCCGTGTGGCCGTGCGGCATTTTTCCGAGTGTATTCAGGAGGCGGCTGAATTTAACGGTATCCCCCTGGACGCGATCCGCTGGATCATTCCCCATCAGGCCAACTTGCGCATGTTTCAGGCCATTTCAAAATCCCTTAAGATCCCTTTTGAAAAGTTTTATGTCACCATTCACAAGTACGGCAACATCTCTTCGGCGTCTTGCGCCATCTCTCTGGATGAAGCCGTGCGCGACGGCAGCATCCGCAGCGGTGACGTGGTGTGCCTGCCGGTTTTCGGCGGCGGCCTGACCTGGGGGAGCGCCCTGATCCGCTGGTAAGTTCAGCCGGTGGTTGGCCGAGCGGCATTCCGGCTGATTTCCTGGGCTTCAGATCACCGTTGCCGCAGGCGTCAATAAACACGGGTGGGCAGAAACCGGGAAATCCGGGAGATTCCCCATGAACATTGCTTCACAAATAACGACGGTTCTGGTGCTGTGGCTGATCACCGGCCTGGCGTTTTCTTCGGTCTACCTGAAAAAGAGATCAGCGGGCCATTCGGCCCTGGCAGCCTTCAAAACCTTTGAAGGACTCTTTTTCGTGCTCAGCCTGATTGCGCCGATCCTGTACCTGATCACCAAACTCTGAGGCCGTGCATAGAATGTACGCAGAACAATAAGGGCCCCGGAGAAAATGTGCGCCTTTTACTCAAAGAGACCGTTTGCCCCTGATCAGGCTTTGAAAGGCCGCGTTTAATTCGATGAATTTGTCGTGGCTGCCGCCGCGGTCGGGATGGTGCCTGCGGGCCAGGCGGCGATAACGGCGGCTGAGTTCGCGGGCGCTCATTTTCTTTAGTATCTCAGCCGGTACCCCGAAGACGCCGGCAGCGTCCGTCAGACTCACCGCAGAGCGGACCGGCGGCTGATAGTCCCGGTGGCGGTTCATGAACTGGCGCAAGGTTTCGGCAAAAGGAGACGTTTCCGGGTAGTTATTGTCAAAAAACATGCACAGGTAGCGCTGCATGTATTCATTCAGCGCAATGTCTGAATCCTGGGCGCCGGGTGCAAAGAGGCGCCGGTTGAGACGGCAGACCTCCTTCAGAAAGCAGGCGTCCACCTCGTCCGGATCCAGGAGCTGGGGTGCGGTGCGGGCGTAGTTCTGTGTAAAGAAGCGCTGCAGGTCGAAAATGACGTAGACATAAGCCTTGAGTTCGCTGGCCTTGAGCGGCTGCTCCAGGCGCATGAAGTCCTGCTCGATTTCGTCGCGCGATTTGCGGTAAAAATTTTTCAGCAGCACTGCCGGCATGCCTTCCAGCGTACCCTGGTTCATCTGGCCGAAGCGGATGAAATGCACACGCCGTTTGTCGAATATGTCAAGCTGGCGCTGGAGTTCGGACTGCTGGCCGGCGGAAAGGCGCCGGCGCGGCCGCATGGCATGCGCCCGTTCACGCAGCGGGTCGATGATGCGGCGGATGTCCGCCCGCACGAAGGGCAGGAACAGGGCCTCTAGATCATCGATGTCCGGTTCGATGCCGCGGGCCCGAAGACCGTCTCCGACGGCCTCGTCGATATAGTAGCTGTTGCCACCCGGATAGATGATGAACTTTTCCGGGTGCGGTCCCAGCGCCAGCAGGTCCCGGCTTGCCATGCGCCCCTCCCTGGCGTAAGATTGGGCGATGAAGTAGCCGGTTCGGCCGTTGATGCAGCGGCGTGCGAGGTACACGGGCGGTCTCCCGGGCAGGGGTAAAGGGCCAGCGGACGGACTGCCGCAGCGATGCAGCAATCCGACCCCGAATCCAACCTAACATATTTTGCAGGAGCAGTCGAATCCAAAAAATGGCAGCCTCACATGTTGGCCATAAAGCGCCTGCGGTTGACGGGAGGCACCTGGCGTTACGCGCGGAAGTCATCGGGGCCGTGAGGGGTTTTTTTATCGAAAACGGCTTTCTGGAAGTGGAAACGCCCATCCGTATTCCGGCGCCGGCGCCCGAAGCTTATATCGATGCCCTGCCTTCGGAATCCTGGTTTCTGCATACCTCCCCGGAAATCTGCATGAAGCGGCTGCTGAGCGCCGGCTATGGGCGCATTTTCCAGATCTGCCGCTGTTTTCGCTCCGGTGAACGCGGCAGGCGGCATCTGCCCGAGTTCACGCTGCTGGAGTGGTATGCTGTCGGCGCCACCTACCGCGATCTGATGGCATTCTGCGAAGAGATGATCCGCCATGTGGCTGGAGCCCTGGACCGGGGCACAGGTATCGTCTACCAGGGGCGGCACATTGCGCTGGACGGCGCCTGGCAGCGCCTGAGCGTGCGGCAGGCTTTCCGGCGGTTTGCCGGCCAGCCGGCCGAGGCGGCCCTGGCGGCCGGCCGTTTCGATGAACTCATGGCCGGGGCCATCGAACCCCGTCTGGGCCATCCGCGGCCGTGCTTTCTGTACGACTACCCCATCCAAAGGGCGGCGCTGGCGCGGTGCAAGCCCGAAGACGGTTCCCTGGCCGAGCGCTTCGAACTCTACATTGCCGGCATGGAGCTCTGCAACGCCTTTACGGAGCTGACCGACGCCGTCGAGCAGCGCCGGCGCTTCCAGGAAGAGCTGCAGCGCCGGGAGACGGCCGGCCGGATGCAGACGCCCATGCCTGAAAAATTTTTGGCAGACCTCGAACGCCTGCCGCCTTGCGCCGGCAACGCCCTGGGTATCGACCGTCTGGTGATGCTGTTTGCCGACACCGCGTGCATCGACGACGTGGTGGCCTTCACGCCCGAGATGCTCTGAATGCACGCAGCATGAATTGGAGAGCCTTTGCAAGGCACATGCTATGAAAATACCGGTGCAGTTGGTTGCCGATGATGCCGGGGGCCCGGTTTCAGGCCTTTTTGGGGATGATTTTGACAACGCCCGTGCGCCGCGAACGGGTGAGCAGCAGGAAGGCGGCCATGCCGGCCAGCATGAGGCCCATTCCCAGCAGGAACACCTGGCGCAGCTGAAACAGGTCCATCATGATGCCGCCCAGCAGCGAACCGCCCAGCATGCCCAGGCTGTGGGCCAGGGTGAGCAGGGCCATGACCGATCCCATGGAGGCTGTCTGGCCGCCCTCGAAGACGCCCAGCGCCATCAGGGCCGGCGTGGCGATGCCGCCGCCGATGCCGAAAAAGACCGATGCCGACAGCATGCTCCAGAATCCCTGGGACCAGGTGAAGGACCCCACCGAAAGGGCGATCAGCAGTCCGCCGCCGGCGACCATGCGGATGCGGTTCAACCGGTCGGCCAGATACCCCATGGGCAGGTGAATGATGCCGCTGACGAACACGCCGATGGTGACCAGCACACCGATGGCCGAACTCGACAGGGAAAACTCGCTGTCGGCAAAAACCGGGATAAACCCCCAGATAATCCCGATGCAGGCGGCATAGGCGAATCGAAACACGAAGAGGCCGGCGATGTAGGGATCGCCGATGAGGGTTTTGAAGGTGCGCGGGGCGGAGGCCCGGGAGACGGCCCGTTCGGTGCGCGTGGGCGGCAGCAGCGCGCTGCTCAGAAAAAAACCGACCACGGTCAGGGCTCCCATGCAGATGAAGGCCGCCTGAAGGCTGTAGCGGTCCTTCAATGCCCCGCCGATCAGGGGCCCGAAACTCAGGCCCATGAACATGGACATGTTGAAAATGCCCATGGACAGCCCCTCTTTGCCGGCCGGGGTGATGTCGCCCACGTAGGCCTGGATGACGGGCATCATCATGGCCGAGGCGATGCCGTGAAACAGGCGGATGACGATCAGGGATTCGACGCTTTTCGAAAAGATGAAAGCGACCGAGACCAGGACATAGGCAAAAAGGCCGCCGGTGATCAGCGGTTTGCGGCCCTTGCGGTCGGAAAGCTTTCCGAAGTAGGGCAGAAAGAGGGAGCGCGAGAGGGAGAAGGCTCCGAATATCAGCCCGATGTAAAATCCGGAAGCCCCCAGGCTGTGCGCGTATACCGGCAGCAGCGGCACGACGATGCCCACGCCGGTGACCGCGGCGAATATCGAAAAAAACAGGGTGCTGAAGATTTTCTTTTCGGTGATGGACATGCACAGGACCCTGGGTTGTACGGATTTATCGGGCTTCAGGCACCGTAGATGAGGGCAAAGAGGCCCGCGGCCAGCACGTAAGGGGCAAAGTAGTGCAACCGCCCGCGTTTGACGATATAAACCAGGAATTTCAGCGCCAGGTAGCCGACTGCGCAGGACGTCAGTGCACCGATAAGCAGCACGGGCAGCTGCGGCGCGTTTTGGGCCGAGACGTCTTTCAGCGTCAGCAGGGCGGCGCCGCAGATGGCCGGGATCGATAGCAGGAAGGAATAGCGTGCCGCAGTTTCGCGTTCGAGTCCCAGGAAAAGCGCAGCGGCGATGGTGGAGCCCGAGCGCGAGATGCCGGGGATGATCGCAATCCCCTGAACCGTGCCGATGACCAGGGCTTTAACGGCCTGAAAGTTTTTCAGGCGGCCGCCGCGGTCGCCGGCCGGCCGGCCGGTGGTCCAGCGGGTGAAAAAGAGCAGCAGGCCGGTGACCACCAGCATGGCACCGGCCAGCAGGATCGAGCCGAAAAGCCGGTCCACGATGCGGTGCAGCAGCAGCCCGATGATCCCCGTGGGAATAGTGCCGATCACGATCAGCCAAGCCATTTTCAGGTCCGGGTCACGGTCGATGGCCGTGCCCAGGGCCTGCGGACGCAGCAGTTCTGGCGCATGCCGCAGCAGTGCCTTTGCGATGGCGTAAAGGTCCCGGTAAAAATAGATGAAAACGGCCACCAGGGTGCCGATGTGCACGCTGACGTCAAAGAGCACTTCGGGGTCTTTCAACCCGAACAGGTGCTGGGTGATGACGAGGTGCCCCGAACTGCTGACCGGCAGAAATTCCGTCAGTCCCTGAATGGCGCCCAGCACGGCGGCCTGAAATGGGTTCATCACGGCAATCCTTCCTTTCTTTATCCCTTGACGACGGCCAGGGGTCGCAGGCGGGCTACTTTTTTGGAAATACCGGCGCCGTGTACCACTTCGACCACCTGTGAGACATTCTTGTAGGCTTCCGGCATCTCTTCGGCCATCGTGGAGCGCCCGGTCCAGCGCACCAGGATGCCGCGGTCTTCCAGTTCGCGGTGAATGGACCGGCCCTTGCCGGCACGCTTGGCAGCCTTGCGGCTCAGCCGGCGCCCGGCACCGTGGCAGGTGGAGCCGAAAGTCTCCTCCATGGCGCCTTGGGTGCCGGCCAGCACGAAAGAGGCCGTACCCATGTCGCCGGGAATCAGGATGGGCTGGCCATATGGGCGCAGGGGCTCACAGATGGACATATGTCCCGGCGCCAGTGCGCGCGTGGCCCCCTTGCGGTGCACACAAAGTACCCGCTGACGGCCGCCCACATGGTGGGTTTCGCGTTTGGCGATGTTGTGGCAGACGTCGTACAAAAGATCCATGGCCAGGTCCCGGGGACCTGTGCCGAATACCTGCTCAAAGACCTTCCGGCTGTGGTGCATGAGGATCTGGCGGTTGGCCCAGGCGTAGTTGGCCGCACACGACATGGCCCGGTAGTAGCGCCGGCCCAGATCCGAAGCGGTCCAGGCGCAGACCAGCTGGCGGTCGGGCGGCGTCACGCCCACTTCGGTGCGCGCACGGTTCATCAGGGCCAGGAAGTCATCGCACACCTGGTAACCGAGCCCCCGGGAGCCGGAGTGCAGCATCAGCGTGACCTGGTCTTCGGCCAGCCCGAAGGCGGTTGCGGTGGCGGCATCGTAAATGCGGTCGACAAAACCCACTTCCAGGAAGTGGTTGCCGGCGCCCAGGGTACCGAGCTGGCGCAGGCCGCGTGTCAGGGCGCGTTCGCTGATCAAGTCCGGATCGGCCTCGGGCAGGCACCCCCCGTCTTCGGTGTACACCAGGTCCCGCGCTTCGCCGAATCCCCGGGCGACTGCCCAGCGGCTGCCCTGCTGCAGCACTTTTTTGGCCTCTTTGGCATTCAGCTTGACCGACCCCGTGGAGCCCACGCCCGAAGGGATGTGGCGGTACAGGGCATTCACCAGTGTTTCCAGGTGCGGGATCAGGTCCTTACGGTTCAGCGCGGTGGTGGCCAGGCGCACACCGCAGTTGATGTCGTATCCCACGCCGCCGGGGGAGATGACACCGCTGTCCCAGTCGAAGGCCGCCACACCGCCGATGGGGAAGCCGTAGCCCCAGTGCATATCCGGCATGGCCAGCGCCGCTTCCACGATACCGGGCAGGCAGGCCACGTTGGCCACCTGCCGCAGAGGCTCTTCCTGGCCCGTTTCCCTCATCATCCGCGCATCGGCGTAAATGCGTCCGGGGACCTGCATGGCCCCGGTGCGGGGAACTTCCCAGCGGTAGGCATCGATTTGTGTCAGTTTCATGGCAGGCTCTCCCGGCGGTCAGACATCGAAGATCACCACGGCCTCCCAGCCGTCGGCCACGGGGCCGGCCGTGATGCCGTGATAGGTGACCGCCTTGATCTCATGCCGGATTGCACAGTGCCCGGCATCCATGGCCGCGATGCCGGCCCGGGCGTGGATGTGGTAGGCTTCCAGTTGGCTGATCTGGACGCTCTTGACCAGCTGCATCTCGCCGCTGAAAAGGTAGAGCAGCTCCCGCAGCCAGTTGACCATCAGGTCGGGCCAGTCGCTGCCGGCGACCTTGATGCACCGGTGGTTGTCGGGCGTGATTTGCCGCCGGTCGCAGATCAGGTCGAACATGGCTGCCGCGGCCTCGGCAAACAGCGCCTCTGCCGTCGCGCTGCGTACGCGGATGCCGATATCCGCGGTATGATCGATCAGCGAGTAGGGCATGGCCTCCAGCACCTGTTGACGGCATTTAAAAAAATTCGCCGGTTCTCGCGGTGTGGTATCCGCCCAGTTTGGCTACCCGGGCCTTGAAAGCAGGGCTGTTGATGATTTCCAGCAGCCGTTGCAGGTTTTCGGAGAAAAAGTGTTCCTCCGGGATCACCAGGTCGTACTGTTCGGTGACCACCGGAATGAAGTCCAGGCCCAGCGCCCTGGCCGCCGCGAAGATGCCCAGTCCCACGTCGGCACGGCCGCTCAGCACCGCCACGGCCACCGACATATGGGTGAACTCTTCATCGGCATACCCCTGAATCTTGCCGGTGTCGATCCCCAGCTGGGCCAGGCGGTAGTCCAGCAGGATGCGGGTGCCCGAACCGCCCTGGCGGTTGATCAGGCGGACGTCTTCGCGTGCCAGGTCTTCAATGCCGGCGATCTTTTTGGGGTTTTCCGGCAGCACCATCAATCCCTGGTCCCGGAAAACCAGGTTGACGCGCCGCACCGCCGTGCCGGGAAGATATTTTTCAATGAAAGCGGCATTATAAGTGCCGTCCTCAGCATTCAGCAGGTGGCAGCCGGCCAGGTGGCAGACGCCCTTGCGGATGGCCATCAGACCGCCCATGCTGCCCACGTGGCTGGAGGAAAGCGACAGCGCCGGGTATGCGGCCCGCAGGCAGTCGGCCAGTACGTCCAGGGTGTTGTCGTGGCTGCCCACGGCCACGATGGTGTTTCTGATACGCGCCAGCGGCCGCAGCAGCTCGACGGTTGCCGGGGCGTGCTCCCGGATCCCTTCGACATGGTTGGGGATGCGCAGGATGCCGTCGGCCTCGGTTATGGAGGTGATCATGCCGGCACCGCGCGGCAGCGGCGTGGCGACAATGCGTTCGCCCACCTGGCCGAGCTTGACGCGCAGGAATTCTTCCACTCCGAGTTTGGAAGGGATCTTGCGGGTGGGATGCACCTCAGTGTACCGCGGGTCGGGTTCCGGCTGTCCCTGCATGGCGCAGATCAGCGGCCGCACGAACTGCTCGAAGGCCACGATGGCCGAAACCGGGTAGCCTGGCATACCGCACACCGGGCGGCCGTGCACCTCGCCGACGATGACCGGTTTGCCGGGCATGATGGTCACACCGTGGATCAGCACGCGGCCCAGCTCGGAGATGGCGCTGCGCGTATAATCCTCGGTGCCGGCCGAAGAGCCCCCCACCGTCAGAACGGCGTCAAACCCTTCTTCGACGCCCCGGGCGATGGCACCGGTGATCGCCGCCAGGTCGTCGTCGAGCTTTTCGCGCTGCACGTAGGTGCCGCCGCAGGCTTCCACCAATTTCCCCAGGACGTAGCCGTTGCTCTCCAGCACCTGGCCGGGCTGCAGGTCTTTCAGGTCTGTGCAGCGCCAGTCAACCAGCTCCGAACCGGTGGGGATGATCAGTATTTTCGGTTTCCGGCGCACCGTGACTTCGAAAATGCCGCCCGAGAGCAGTGCACCGATGCAGTAAGGTGTCAGCAGGTGGTTCTGGGCAAAGAGCAGTTCACCGGCCACGATGTCTTCCCCCATTTTGCGGACGTTCTGCCAGGGAAAGACCGGCGCTTCGATGACGGCCCGCGAGGCCTTTGGAAAGGTGACATGCTCGATCATGATCACGGCGTTTGTTTCCGCCGGCAGGACATGGCCGGTGTTGACCGGGAAAGCCTCCCGGCCCATGACCAGTTCCATAGGGGTTGTCTCAGAAGCGCCGTAGGTGGATTTGGCATCGACGGCCAGGCCGTCCATAGCGGCGGCGTGAAAGTGCGGCGAGGACAGGCGTGCAAAGACGGGTTCGGCAAGTACGCGCCCGACGGCATCGGGCACGGCAAGCGTCTCGGTGTCGCGGCACAGCAATGTCCGGGGTGCAAATTGCTCCAGGATGATCTTGCGGGCTTGCGCCAGGGTTTTCATCTGCAGGTAAACATTACGTTTGGGAACCATTGTATCTCTCCGGGCCGTCGGGCTACAGGGGCCATACTGCAACGGCGGCGCCCTGATCGAGGCCCTCTGAATTGACGTCGATGGCGATGATGCCGTCGGCCTGCACCATGGTGTTGATCAGGCCGGATTTCCCCAGGATCGGGTCGGCCCACAGGACGCCGTCCTTTTCGGTCAGGCGCACGCGCACGTAGTCCGTACGGCCCTGGGCCGAAGCAAGGTTGCGGCTCAGGCGGGCGGGCAGCTTTCGCGTCGCTGCCGGGCGGTCGAGGCCGGCCACATGCTCGATAAAGGGACGGACAATAACCTGGAAAACCACCATGGCCGATGTGACGTGGCCCGGCAGACCCCAGAGCGCTCTGCCCTCGGCCTCGGCCAGAATCGTCGGCTTGCCGGGGCTGATGGAGATGCCGTGCACCAGGATGCGGCAATGCGGCAGGCTGGACAGTGCCTGGATGCTGAAGTCGCGCATGCCCACCGAACTGCCGCCGGAGATCAGCAGCATGTCGCATTTCGCAAACGCCCGGCTGATGCGCTCGCGCAGATCTTCATAGCTGTCGGCAACGATGCCATAGGTGTGGGGCGTGCCGCCGGCAGCCTGCACCATGGCGGCCAGGGTGTAGCTGTTGATGTCCCGGATTTTGCCTGCGTCCGGAACTTCGGTCACCGGGACCACCTCGTCTCCCGTGGAGATGATGGCCACCTCGGGGCGCTTGAAAACCTGCACACGCGTTTTCCCGAAGGCCGCCAGCAGCCCGGTTTCCTGGGCCCGCAGGCGCCGGCCTGCCGGAAGCGCCGGCTGTCCGCGGCTGAAGTCCTCACCGGCGTGGATAACATGTCCGCCGGGTGCCACGCTGCGGTAAACCTCGATCATGGTGTCGTCAATGGCGGCCGTGTGTTCGATCATTACGACGGCGTCGGCGCCTTCGGGAAGCATGCCGCCGGTGGAAATCCTGGCGGCCTGACCGGCGGCGACCGTAAAATCGGGCACCTCGCCCATGGACACCGCTCCCGCAACTTCCAGGTAGGCCGGATTTCCCTCGCTGGCACCGAAAGTGGAAGCGGCACGCACCGCAAAACCGTCCATGGTGGCCCGCGTAAAAGCAGGCAGGTCGATATCGGCGGCAATGTCCTGCGCCAGGATGCGTCCGCGGGTTTCCGCCAGCGGCACGCTTTCGGCGGCCATCCGGCGAAAGCGAGTCCTGAGGGCCGCCACCGCTTCAGGGCTGTTGACCTTGAAAAAATCTTTCATTGGAAAATTCCGTTCCCCATCTGTCCGGGTTTTTGGAACCGCTCGTTGTTTGCCTAAGCTTACAACGCCTGGATGCCAAACTCAAGGTGGAATTGCGCCCTTCGGCTGACGCCGGAACGGGATTTTAGGGGATGCCTGCAGGGGGAAGCAGCTGGTCTTGCAAAATTTTTGTAAGCGCGTATAATAGCTTTCGGAAAACAACCGGGTAAAGGCTTTGAACATCGGCCCAATTCAGGTTTCTGCGACAGGAGAATTATGGAAAAAGACAAAGAAGTGCCCACACCCGTACCGCACGAGAGGGCACACCAGCCCAGTTTTTTAACCGATGTGCGCTTTGACAGTTTTGATCTGGATAAAAGAATTCTGGATGGGTTGGCCGATGCCGGCTTCGAATACTGTACGCCCATCCAGGCCCAGGTGTTGCCGCTTTCTCTGGTTGGCAAGGACATCGCCGGTCAGGCCCAGACCGGTACCGGCAAAACCGCCGCTTTCCTGGTGACCGTTTTCAACCGGCTGCTGAAGCTGACCGACCGCAAACCGAAAGAGCCGGCGGCCCTGATCGTGGCACCCACACGTGAGCTGGCCCGCCAGATCTACGAGGAAGCCTGCCTGCTGGGAAAGTACACCGATTTCCGCCTGGTGCAGATCGTGGGCGGTGTGGACTATCAGAAACAGGCCGATCAGCTGCGCCGGGGTGTTGACATCGTTATCTGCACGCCCGGTCGGATCATCGACTATTACAAGCAGAAAGTATTTACCGCCAGCGGCATATCCGCGCTGGTCATCGATGAAGCCGACCGCCTGCTCGATTTGGGTTTTGCCAAGGACATGCGTTACCTGTTGAGCAAGCTTCCACCTTACAATGTCCGGCAGTCCATGCTGCTTTCGGCCACGCTCTCCTACCGCGTGCTGGACCTCACGTACGAGTACATGAATCTGCCGGAATTTATCGCCGTGGCCCCGGAAGAGATCACCGTCAAGGGGATCGAACAGGCCCTGTTCCACGTGGGGCAGGACAAGAAGTTTTCCCTTCTGCTGGGCATTCTGGAAAAAGAGCAGTGGAGCCGGGTACTCATCTTCGTCAACACCAAGAGCGGTGTGGAGTGGCTGACCAAAAAACTGAAGGGCAACGGCTGGCCGGCGGAGGGCATCACGGGGGACCTGCCGCAGCCCAAGCGTTTCCAACTGATGGAACGCTTCAAGAACGGCGAGGTCAAGATCCTGCTGGCCACCGATGTGGCGTCGCGGGGCATTCATGTCGAGGATATCAGCCTGGTGGTCAACTATGATCTGCCCCAGGACCCGGAGAACTACGTCCATCGTATCGGGCGTACGGCCCGGGCCGGCAGCAGCGGCAAAGCACTGTCGCTGGCCTGCGAGACGTACGTTTTTCATCTCGAACCTTTGGAAAAAATGCTGGGCTACCAGATTCCGGTGATATGGCCGGACGACAGCTGGTTTCTGCCCGACAAAAGCGGCCCGGTGTCCATGCGCAGCAGCCGTGCCAGAAAGGGCCGTGCCCGTCAGCAGGCACGCACCCAGCGCCAGAAGCCGCAGGGCCGCAGGGCCCAGGGCTACCAACGCGAACCCGGTGCCTGGCCCGGGAGTTTTTTCGGCTTTGCGCCGCCGCCGCAGAAAGCTGATGCGCAATCCAAGGGTGAGACGGTGAAAAAACCATCCCGGCGGTCCCGGCGCGGGTCGCGCTCCAGGAAAAAGAGCGCGGCCGGTCCTGCGGCTGAAAAGGCCGCGGCGCAGAATTGATGGCCTTTCAATTTTCACGACAGTGCTTATCTTTTATAACTGATCGGTCAAAAGGGGACTGCGGTAGTCCCGGACCGGCAACAGCCCACTGTTCACGTTTTGCCATACGTTCCGTTATCCCTGAGAGGAAGCCATGGGGTATGTGTTTGATTTCAAGGATGCCCTTGCTTACGAAAAGTGGTGCCGGGACCACAGCAACCAAAAACTCGCCGAGCTGGAAAAGCGGCTCATGCTGGACCTGCTCAGACCGCTGCAGGGTGAAAGCGTCATCGATATCGGGTGCGGTACCGGTATGCATTTTGACGATCTGTTGGCATGCGGCCTGCAGGTCAGCGGCATCGATGCCTCGCCTTACATGCTCGACATTGCACGACAGAAAGCGCGCCAGCGCGTGGACCTGCACCGCGGCTTCGCCGAAGACCTGCCATTTGAAGACAACGCTTTTACCTATGCGGTGCTCAACACGACGCTGGAATTCGTGGATGATCCGCAAAAAGCCCTGGAAGAGGCCTTCCGCGTCACCAAAGACCGTGTCTTTCTCGGTGTTTTGAACCGTTATGCGCTCAAGGGCTTCCTGCGGCGGGTGGAGGGAAAGTTTTTCGATACGATTTACTCGCGGGCACGCTTTTTCAGCATATGGGAGTTGAAACACATGGTTCGCAAGATCCTGGGGGACGTACCCGTTTCCTGGCGTACGGTCTGCCAGTTGCCGACCGCGCCCGGGCGGGTGATGAGCCGCATCGAACAGAACGAGCTGATTCAGCGCTGCCCTTTCGGGGCTTTCGCCGGAATGGTGGTCACTATGGAGCCCCGTTTCCGCACGCGGCCCCTGGCACTGAAGATCCAACCCAATCTACTGGTGTTCTGATGGATTTCGCGGCCATGCGCTGGGGGTGAAGCCATGCAAGCCTACCTGTACGAAACCATGTCCGGTCACCGTGTGCGCTGCAACCTGTGCAGCCATCGCTGCGTGATCGCCGACGGCCGGCGCGGTATTTGCGCGGTGCGGGAAAACCGGCACGGGATGTTGAAGACGCTGGTCTTCGGTCGCCTGGTGGCCCGCCACGTGGATCCCATCGAGAAAAAACCGCTGTTTCACTTTCTGCCCCAAAGTCTGGCCTACTCGGTGGCCACGGTGGGCTGCAACTTCAAGTGCCGCTTCTGCCAGAACGCCGATATCGCCCAGCTGCCGGCCGACCATCACGGGCTGATCGCCGGTGATGCCTGTACGCCGCAGGAGGTGGTCGACGATGCGCAGCGCCGGGGCTGTGCCAGTATCGCCTATACCTACACCGAGCCGACGGTCTTTTTCGAGTTTGCCTACGAGACCGCCAAGCTGGCCGGTTCGCGCGGTATCCGCAATGTGTTCGTTACCAACGGCTATATGACGCCTGAAGCCCTGGAGATGATCAGCCCTTTTCTGGATGCCGCCAACGTCGATTTGAAAACTTTTTCCGACGAAACCTATCGGAAGTACTGCGGCGCCCGGCTGGAACCGGTCAAGGAGACCCTGGTGAAGATGAAATCGCTGGGAATTTTCGTGGAGGTCACCACGCTGATCGTACCGGCAATGAACGACAATGAAGATGAGCTGATGCAGCTGGCAGCGTTTATCGCCAATGATCTGGGGCCTGAAACGCCCTGGCACATCAGCCGCTTCCACCCCACCTACCGCCTGACGGACCGTCCACCCACGCCCGTGAAAACCCTGGCCGACGCCCGGCGCATCGGTCTGGACGCCGGCTTGCGCTACGTCTATACCGGCAACGTGCCGGGGGAGGAGGGCGAAAATACGTTCTGTTACGCCTGCGGCCGGCTGCTCATCGCGCGTACGGGCTTTTCCATCCGAAAAAACCGGCTGGCCGGCGGGTGCTGCCCGTTCTGCGGCGTGCGCATCGACGGCGTCGGCATGGCCTAAGCTCCGCACCCGGGAATCCGGCGCGACTTGCAGAAAAAAAATCGGCCGCTCCCGGTTCCTGCCCGGGCATTTGATCTCCGTTGCCGTCCTTCAAAAAACCGACACATCAAAACGTGGATTTATGGCGGCGCCGGTTCTAGCGGATAGTGCGCACGGGAAGGGCGCGGTGGCCGCGGCGGTGCACCATGCGGTCCGTATAGTGGATGCCGCGCTGAAAGCTGAAAACGGCCGCCGTGATGGCTTCCACCTCCGATGTCCAGACCCACCCGCAGCTCAACCGGATCAGCGGGATGATTTTGACCTGCTGGCCGCAGTCGGCCTCGTAACCCTCATAGCCCGGGTCCGCTTTGTAGAGGCTCTTCAACTCTTGCAAGGTCGGCAGCCGCCAGTTGTCATATTTTTTGGGCAGCGTATCCGGAAAGGTGTACTTGACCCAGCGTGAGGCTTGCTTCCAGCTGATGTTGCCGCTGTTGTCCGTTTTGGACCACATCAGCCCCAGCTTGTGGTCGGTTATTGTGCCGTCGCCGTTGTCGGTGAAGCGGTCCTGGGCAATGACGGACGCAGCATGGAAGAAAACGCATGCCAAAACCAGGCAAGTCCATTTTAGCAGCCGTTGCGTCATGTTTTCCCCCTTTCCCGAATAAGCCTTTCACAAAGCCCGCAGGGTTGTATGCACACTATTTCGAAAATCTCTGCATCCGAAAAGGTGTCCACCCTATGGGTGGATGCGTTTTCGCAGACGCCGGGCGGTTTTTTCGTCCCGATACGAGACGATGGTTACCGGCGAACGGCGAAAGAGGCGTTCCGCAATGGAACCGATGATGAGCTGTTCCAGGTCGGTGCGCCCCTTGACGCCCATGACCAGCATCTGCACGTTTTCCCTCACAGTGATTTTCAGAAGTTCTTCCAGAGGGTTACCGACCTTGAAGATGCTGCGGACCCTTTCGGCTGGAAAGGCTGCATCCTCGATGTAGCCATCCAGCTGACTCCGACGTTCCTGTTTAATGGCGCTTACATAGTCTTCGCCCTTAACGTCATAGCCCATGGACACCACGCTGCCAACGGCTTCCACGTCGCGTGCGTTGATGATGGAGGCCACCAGCAGGTCGGCGTCGAACTGTGTGGCCAGGCCGGCGGCGTAGGTAAAGATCCCCTTGGAATAGCTGCTGAAGCCGATGGCCACCATGATCGTGCGGATCGTTTCCATACCTTGATTCCTTTCGGCCCTTTTATACTGCGGCCGTCGCGGTTGCCGTTGTTGTCGCCGCCCGGGGGATGCGCGGCCGCTGCATCAGGTACACCAGCCCCAGGATAATCAGGCCGATGGGATAGGCCCAGTAGCGCTGGCTGTGCGGCAGGCCGATCAGGGAAGCGACAAAATCCGGGCGCATCAGGATCACGGTCACCGACAGAAACAGCGGGATTTCGTAAAAACGGTTTTTGGCCACAAACCAGCCCTGGGTGGCCGAGGCGAAAGCGAAGTTGCCCACGCAGGCCATGGCGAAAATCAGCAGCCCCTGGGGCCAGCTGTTGATGTTGTGCAGGATCAGGTCGCTGTTGAAGATGAACATGAAAGGCAGAATGGCCGTCCGGATGTCGTACATGAACCCCTGGATTCCAGTGGGGATGGGGGGCGACTTGGCAATCGCGGCGGCGGCATAGGCGGCCAGGCCCACCGGCGGCGTATCGTCGGCCAGGATGCCGAAGTAGAAGCAGAACAGGTGCGCCGCCATCAGCGGCACGATGAAACCGTTGTCCTGGCCGATGGTGACGATGACCGGCGCGGTCAACGAGGCCATGACGATGTATGTGGCCGTGGTGGGCAGCCCCATGCCGATAATCAGGCTGGCGAAAGCGGTAATGACCAGCATCAGGTAGATGTTGCCGCCCGACAGGATGTCCACGATTTCGGTGACCAGCTGGCCCAGGCCCATGGCCACCACGCCGACGATGATGCCGGCGGCGGCCGTGGCCAGCGCCACCGCGATCATGTTGCGCGCGCCGGAGGCCAGCGAGGCGAAGATCTCGCCGACGGACTGTTTGAAGGCGGCGCCGATGGGCTTTTTGTTCAGGTAGGCCTGTACCGGACGCTGGAAAAGCATGATGAGCGCCATCACCCAGCAGGCGTTGAAAGACGCCAGCTGCGGCGTGTGCCGCACGACGATCAGTTCGTAGAGCAGCATGGCGATGGGCAGCAGATAATGGGCGCCTTTTAGCAGCGTTTTGAAAAAGAGCGGCAACTGGCTTTTGGGCAGGCCCCTCAAACCCAGCTTGGAGGCCTCGATGTGCGTGATGTACAGCAGTGCGGCGTACGATGCAAAGGCCGGGATGGCGGCGGCTTTGATGACTTCCACATAGGGCACGTTGACGTATTCGGCGATGATAAAGGCGGCAGCCCCCATGATGGGCGGGGCGATCTGTCCGTCGGTACTGGCGGCCACCTCCACGGCGGCGGCCTTGGTGGGCGGATAGCCGACCTTTTTCATCAGCGGAATGGTGAATGTGCCGGTGGTGACGATGTTGGCGATGGAAGAGCCGTTGACCAGGCCGGTCAGGCCGCTTCCCAGAACGGCCGCTTTGGCCGGGCCGCCCTTGAAGCGTCCCAGCAGGGAAAGGGCCAGTTCGATGAAATACTTGCCGGCGCCGGCCTTGTCCAGCATGGCGCCGAAAAGCACGAAGAGAAACACCACGGTGGCCGACACATCCAGCGGGATGCCGTAGATCCCCTCGGTGCTCATGGTCATCTGGCCCACAAAACGGTTCAGCGACACCCCCTTGAACTGGATGACCTCGGGCATGTACGGCCCCAGGAAAGAGTAGGCGATAAACACCAGCGCGATCACGGAAAGGGCCGGGCCGATGACGCGGCGCGAGGCTTCCAGCAGCAGCACCACCAGGACGGCGCCGATGACGATGTCACGCAGGATGGGCGAACCGTAGCGCGTCGTCAGGCCGTTGTAGTCGATGGCGATATACAAAGCGGAGAAGGCGCCCACGATGGCGATCACGTAATCCAGCAGGGGAATGCGGTCCATCTGGGAAAAGTACTTGAGTCCCCAACGGGGCTTTTTGAACAGCGGATAGTTGAGGAAGACCATCAGCATGGCGAAAGCCAGGTGGATGGCGCGGATATAGGTGGAGTCGAGCACCAGCCACGAGGCGATGGATAGCTGGAACAGGCTCCAGATCACGCCGATGGTGGGGATGACCCACTTGGCCGGCCCCTTGGGGCGCCGGCCGATCCCCTCTTCCTCTTCGGCCATGCGCCGGGCGGCTTCGATGCCGTCGTCATTTTCCTGGGCTTTCAGGATTTCGAGCTCAGTCATGATTTCACCTGCTTCATGGGGTTTGGAGGCCGTCTGTCGGGCCGCTGTCCAGACTTTTACGTTCCGGCAGGCTGCCGGGCCTTCAGCCGGCGGGCCGCCGGGTGGTAGGAAGCGAAAAACGTGTACCCGTGAAAATGAAGCGACGGGTATGTGTTTGTTGTCCGGACGGCGGTGATGATCACCGCCGTCCGGCGGGTCATGCAGTTAAATTATTTAAGGCCGACTTCCTTGAAGTATTTCAGCGCACCGGGATGCATGGGCGCCGAGAGGCCTTCGAGCATGTTCTTTTTGGTCAGCACCGAGTAGGCCGGGTGCAGTTTTTTGAAGGTGTCGAAATTGTCGAAAACTTCCTTGGTGATGTCATAGACGACCCAGTCCGGGGTCTTGGCCGAGGTCACGAAAGTGGCCTTGACGCCGAAGGTGGGGACGTCTTTCTTGTTGGTGGCGTTGGGGTAGAGTTTAACCGGAATAAAGGATTTAGCGTAGTAGGGTTTGGCCTTCAGCATCTTGTCGATGCCCGGGCCGGTAACCGGTACGAAATGGACCTTGCGCGCGCCGGCGGTGGCTTCCTTGATGGCGCCGCTGGGGTGTCCCACGGTGTAGAAAAAGGCGTCGATGCGGCCGTCCTGCAAAAGGCCGGGGGCTTCGGCGGCTTTGACGTCTTCAGCCTTTAAGTCTTTCTTGTAGTCGATACCCGCGGCGGCCAGGGCGTCGATGGCGTTCTGGCGCTGCCCGGAGCCCGGGTTGCCGATGTTGACATGCTTGCCTTTAAGATCGGCCAGGGAGTTGATATGTGCATCATCGGCCGCCACCAGGGTGACGGATTCGGGGTGGATGGAAAAAACCGACCGCAGGTCTTTCTGGGGGCCTTTGTCTTTCCACTCGGCCAGCCCGTGGATGGCCTGGTACTGGCGGTCGGACTGGCAGATGCCGAAGTCCAGGTCGCCGGACAAAACCGCGTTGATGTTAAAGACCGATCCGCCGGTGGACTCCACCGTGGCGCGGATGTGATACTGCTTGCGTTTCTTGTTGACCATCTTGGCAATGGCGCCGCCGGTGGGATAGTAAACACCGGTGATGCCGCCGGTGCCGATGGTGACAAACGTGGTTTTGGCCTGCACATCAGCCGGGGCCGTGCCCATCAGCAGCACAAAACCGAACAGTACGGCAACACTCAGAATCAGGGCTTTCTTCATACGAACCTCCTTTTTTGACAGTTACATGTTACTGATTCAGGGTAAATACCCATGTTGTGAATTCCACGCCTATTTCTTGACGCCTTCTGCGCGCGGCGGGATTTTATAGCCTGAACATCGTTCAGACGATAAGCGGTCGTTATTTTTTCAAGGCCCACGCCGTAAATTGCTAACAGATCCGAAACCGCCTTGCAAGATTTTTATGTGCAGCATACGTGCATGTATTTTCCTGCCGGCGCCCAACAGGTGCCGCCTATGCATCACCGGCGTTTGCATCCCCGGATCTTTGGCTTTTCAGCAGGATGCGCGCATCGACGATGCTGACGCCCTGCGGGTGCAAAATGACGGGGTTTAAATCCATTTCTTCGATTTCCGGGTAGGACTCGATGAGCTCCGAGCACTTGAGCAGCAGTTTCTTCAGCGCTTTCTTGTCGCTTGCCGGCTGGCCGCGGTATCCGTCCAAAAGCGGCGCCGAGCGGATTTCCTCGATCATCCTGGATGCCGTAAACGGCGAGATGGGCAGCACCCGGAAGGCGACGTCCTTCAATACCTCCACCAGGATGCCGCCCATGCCGAACATGATCACGGGGCCGAACTGGCCATCGATTTTGGTGCCGATGATCACCTCGATGCCGGCTTCCACCATGGGCGAGACGATGACGCCCCGGATGTCGGCGGTCTTGTTGAAACGCCGTGCATTGGCCATGATGTCGTCAAAGGCGCGCCGTACCGCCTTTTGCGAAGACAGGTTGAGCATCACCCCGCCGGCATCGCTTTTATGCAGGATGTCGGGCGACACGATTTTAAGCGCCACCGGACCTTCGACACGTTCGGCAAACGCCACCGCTTCATCGGCCGTAGTGGCCAGCTGGTTTTCGAACACGTCGACGCCGTGCAGGGCGAGGAGCTTTTTGGCTTCGTGCTCGAAAAGTGACGTGCGGCCTTCGGATGCGGCCCGGTGGATGATGGCCTCGCCGCGGGGCCGGGCCTTTTCGCGCCAGTTGAACACGAAATTGGTCTTGGCGTGATAGCTCGACAAAAAGCGGCCGTAGTGCGCCAGCAGGCTGATGCACTTGCAGGCTACGTCCAGCGAGTCGTACACCGGGATGCCGTAGTAGCGCAGCAGGTCCAGTGAATGGGGTTTTTCGGAGCTGTAGAGGCTGTGGAAAACAATGGGCTTGCGGCCCTTGGCCACCATGCGGCCCATGCGGTGGGCGGCGTCTTCTTCCATGAAGGCCAGGCTTTTGGCAAACCGGATGCCGTATCCGCCGAAAAGTCCGACCACCAGCAGTCCGTCCACGTTGGAGTCGGCGAGGATAATTTTGGCGCATTCGGCGAAAATGGCAGGGTTGTCGTCTGTCCCGCCGGCCACATCCACCGGATTCGGTACCGAGGCCTGAGCCGGCAGGATTTCCTTCAGACGGCGGCGGGTTTTATCGCCCAGCTGCGGGATCTCCAGCCCCAGGTCGGTGAGCAGGTCGGCGGCGATGGTGGCGTGCCCCCCGCCGTCGGCCAGAATGGCCACGCGGTTGTGGCGGATGGGTGGCAGGCTGGAGAGGGTTTCGGCGGCCGGGAACAGCTCATCGGAGTTTTCGATCACGATCACGCCGGCGCGCTGAAAAGCGCCGCGGGCCACCTCGGACATGCCGGCCAGTGCACCGGTGTGCGAACCCGCCGAACGCTTGCCGGTCGAAGAGCGCCCGCTTTTGAGCAAAATGACAGGTTTGTTCTTGGTGGTACGGTAGGCCTGCTGCAGGAATTGGCGGCCCTCGCGCATGCCCTCCACGTACATCAGCACCGCCCGCGTGTCCGGGTCGCGGCCGAAAAATTCAAGGTATTCGTGGAAGTGGATGTCCGCTTCGTTGCCCACACCCACGTAGTAGGTAAAACCCTTGCGGCTCTTGAGCTTGGCCTCCGTGATAAGGGTCAGGGCCATGTTGCCGCTCTGGGTCAGCAGGGCGATATCGCCGCGCGGCACGTTTTTCAGCCCCACCAGGTTCAGGTTACGCTTCAGGTTCATCATGCCGCTGGTGTTGGGGCCGATGAGACGGATGCCGTGTTCGCGGGCCACGGCCACCATTTCATCCTCCAGGCGCCGGCCCGCGGCACCCAGTTCCCCGAATCCGCCGGCCAGGATGACGGCCCCGGCCACGCCCTTGCGGCCGCAGTCGGCCAGCACGGCGGGTACGGTGCGTGCCGGTGTGGCCACCAGGGCGATGTCGACAGGCTCGGCAATATCGTTGATGTTGGCGTAGCAGGGCAGTCCCAGGATGCTCTTTTCCTTGGGGTTGACCGGATAAATTTTGCCGTCGTATTTTTCGGCCAGCAGTGTGTCGATGGCCTGAAAGCCGCGCTTGGTTTCGTTTTTGGATGCGCCGATGACGGCCACCGAATCGGCGTCCAACACCCGTTGCAATGGCATTTTACTTCCCCTTTTATTTTTCTTTGCGTTGCGCGAAGTCGGTCAGCGATTTCTGGCGTTCAGCCGTTGAAACGCATGCCAGGCAGGCTTCCACTTCGTAATCCATAATGGCTTCCAGGCTGGCCTCACCGCGGGCCATGAGCAGGCCTTTCTTGATCATGCGGATGGAGAAAGGTGAATTTTCGGCGATCTGGCGGGCCGTTTCGAGGGCTTCGTCCATGAGGCGTTCGGCCGGCACGGCCCTGTTGACCAGCCCGATGCGCTCGGCTTCGCGGCCGTCAATGTACTGCGCCGTGAACAGCAGTTCGCAGGCCTTGCCCGGTCCGATGAGGTCCTGCACCAGGCGCATGGCGCCGCCGGTCACCGATGAGGTTACTTTGGCCTCCGGAGAGCCGATCTGGGCATTCTCGGCGGCGATGCGGATGTCGCAGGCCAGTGCCAGCTCATATCCCGAACCCAGAGCATAGCCGTTGATGGCGGCGATGGTCGGCTTTTCGAAGCGGATGATCTGGCGCGAGGCTTCCTGCAGCTCAACCAGGTAGTCGCGGTAGTCCTCGATGCTGCGGCCCTTAGAGTCTTTCAGATCGGCACCGGTGGAAAAGGCGCGGCCCTGACCGGTGAAGATCAATACCCTGATTTCGGGATCGCTGCGGACATCTTCGAGCGCGGCCCGGACGTCCAGCCACAGTTGCTTGTTCATGGCGTTTAACACCTGCGGGCGGTTGAGTGTGATGGTTGCCACGCCGGCCACTTTGGTATAGATGATGCACTCAAAGTCCATTAAGTTGCTCCTTTAGCCCGGATGGTCTAAAAAGTTTCGGGTCCGGCGGTTTTGTTGGGTATTTGCGCCGGACCCCTCTTGTCCGGCCTATAAATTGTTATAGCAGGTGTTTCAAGACAAAAATGACTTTGAAGCAGAAAAAAATACCGGCGGTATCCGTGATCATCCCCACCTGCAACCGGGCCCGCTGGGTGGCGGCGGCCGTCGAATCGGTGCTGAACCAGGATTTCGAGGATTTCGAGCTGCTGGTGATCGACGACGGCTCCACCGACGATACGCTGCAACGGCTGAAGGGCTACGGCAACCGCCTGCGGATCATCTGCCAGCCGAACCGGGGCGTGAGCGCCGCGCGCAACCGTGGCATCCGCGCTTCAAGGGCCCCTTTGATCGCTTTCCTGGATTCCGATGATCTGTGGCTGCCGGGCAAGCTGGCGCGCCAGGCGGCCTTCTTCGAGCAAAATCCCGATTGCCGGATCTGCCAGACAGAGGAGATCTGGGTGCGCAACGGCCGTCGTGTCAACCCCAAACGGCGGCACGAAAAAACAGCCGGCATGATCTTCGAGCGCTCCCTGGAGCTGTGCCTGGTCAGCCCCTCGGCGGTTATGCTGCGCCGCACGCTGCTGGATGCCGTCGGAATGTTCGACGAGCACCTGCCGGCCTGTGAGGATTACGACCTGTGGCTGCGGGTGAGCTGCCGTTACCCGGTGGGGCTGATCGAAGCCCCGCTGATCGTCAAGCGCGGCGGCCACGCCGACCAGCTTTCCCGGCAGCCGGGCCTGGACCGCTACCGCATCCGCGCCATCGTGAAGCTGCTCGAAGCCGGCCTGCTGACGCGTACCCAGCACCGCGCGGCTGTCAAGGTGCTGCAGCAAAAATGCGCGATATACGCCCAGGGGTGCCGCAAGCGCGGCCGGATCGCGGAATGCAGCGCATACACCCGCCTGGCCGGCAGCTATGCAGCATCCTGATCCCGGAAGGCGGGGCGCGACTGCTGTCAGGGCATACGTTCCAGGTCCGCCAGACGTTTGCGGAGGCGCTTTTCTGAAACCGGAACGGCGGTTTTGAGCTCCTGTGCGAACAGGGAGACCTTGAACTCCTCGACGTACCAGAAAAAATCCTCCAGAGCCGTTTTTTTTTCTTCCGAAAGCGGCGTTGCAAGGTCGTCAACGAGGGCTTTCAGGGCGTTTTCGAAAAAGGCCGCCTGTCCGGCCCGCTGGCGCTCCTTGGCCGGATCGATCACCGCCCGCCGGGCGCGGATTTCGATGGCCGCCAGGTAGCGCTCCAGGTGGGGCAGGCGCGCGGCATCGTAGAGGCGGTAGAAATGCTGTGGCACCAGCCGGTCGACCTGGCTGCGCAGGGCGGCGCGTATCTGCACGGCGGCCGGTGTGCCGCGGTTTTCGGCCGCCAGTCCGTCCAGCGTGCGGTGGACGCGGCCGCAGGCCGTGACCACCGGGCAAACCGCTTCCAGCAGGCGGCGGGCGGCCGCGGGCATCTCTGTGGCCGCCTTTTCCAGCAGGTCCTCAAAATCCTTTTGGCCCCGGATGTCTTTTTCCAAAAGCTGTGCCAGGACGGTTTCGCGCAGACCCTGCTGCAGTTTCTGCGCACCGCCGAAATGCACGGCGGCGGCGGCGACCTCCGGCGGCAGTTTGAGTGTTTTTTTCAAAAACCGGATGGGCCTTTTCAGTTCCCCGGCGGCCAGCACGGCCACGGCCCGGCGGTGGGCGGTCAGCGCCCGGTGGCGGTCGGAAAGAAGCCGCAGGCGGACGCTGCCGTCATCTGCCGGATCCTTTTCCAGGGCCGGGTAGAGCCGCCAGGGGCTGCCATCGTCGGCACGGACATTCAGTGCGGCGGGCAGGTCCCCGAAGTTCCAGGAGGTCAGGCCGGTCTTTTCCCAGCGCGCCCGGGCCGCTTTAAGCGCTGCAGATGATTCGTCGTTGCCTAGGCCGGTGTCCAGCACGGCGCTGCCGCGGCCGGCGTGGATTTCCCGGCCGCGCGGATCCGTGATGCAAAAGCGCATCTGCAGGTGGTCCGGCAGTTCGACTGCCTGCCAGGCCGAGCCCGGAATGTCGACACCGAAGCGGCGGTGGATAAATTCGGCCAGAGCACTTACCAGCGGCCGCTGCCGGGGCTGTATTTCACGGCAGATGATATCCGCCGTACGCGAAACCGGCACGAGTTTTTTGCGGTAGGGTTTGGGCAGCGCGCGGATCAGGGCGGCAATCTTTTCGCCGAGCATGCCCGGCACCAGCCAGTCTGCGGCCGCTGGATCGAGGCTGTCGATGGCACCGGCCGGTACCTGGACGGTCAGGCCGTCATCCGCTGCCCCCGGCTTGAAGCGGTAGCGGCAGGGAAACGCCGAATTGCCCAGCGGCACCTGGTCGGGATAGAGCGCCAGCCGCCGGTCATCGGGCCGGTACTGCTGCAGGTCTTCGGCGCTCAGGCGCAGGAAATCATCGCTGCCGGCGGCGCGGATTTTTTTCTGGACTGCCGGCAGGTTCGTACAGCCGTCCAGGTGCCGGCGGTAAAAGGCGAAGAGCTGCTGTTCGCCGATGAAAAGATCCCTGCGCCGCAGCCGGTCTTCGATCTTACGCACGGCCGCGATTTGTTCGCGGTTTTGTTTCAGAAAGGCCGGCGGCCGTGACAGGCGGCCGGCCACCAGCCCTTCACGGATGAAGATGTCGCAGGCTTCGGCGGGATTGACGCGGGCGTAGGCGACTTTCCGGCCGGTGACGATGGGCAGGCCGAAAAGGCTCACTTTCTCGGTGGCGACCACCTGGCCGCGGGTTTCGTCCCAATGGGGGCGGCTGTAGCTGTAGCGGCACAGCGAAGGTGCCAGCTCTTCGAGCCAGGCCGGATCGATCTGTGCGCAGGTGCGGGCGTAAACCCTTGACGTTTCCACCGTTTCGGCCGATACGATCCAGGGGCCGGGCGCCGCGAACAGGGCCGAACCGGGAAAGATCCAGATCTGGGCGCCGCGGGCCGACCGGTAGCGCCGGCCTTCTTCCTGCCGGGCGATCTGGGAGAGGAAACCGGTCAGGATCGCCTGGTGCAGCCGGCAGTATCCCGGGGGAAACCCCTCCGCCGCTTCTGCGGGCGGCGCGATATCGGCATCCTTCCGGCCGTTGTCCGCAGGCGGCAGAAATCGGAAGTCCCGCAGGATATTGCAGATCTGTTCGTGGATGTCGCACCACTCGCGCATGCGCCGGAAGGACAGGAAGTACTCACGGCAGAAGGTCTGGGCGCGTTTGCGGGACTGGCTTTTGGAGAGGTGCCGGCGATGCTCTCCCCGCTGGCTGTGGTGGTAGGCCTGCCAGAGGTTGAGCCAGGTGATGAAGTCCGAGCGCGGGTGCCGGAAACGCTGCTGGACACGGTCGGCTTCAGCGGATTTTTCGGCGGGCCGCATGCGGGGATCCTGGATGCTCAGCGCGGCGGCGATGACCGCCATCTGCTCCAGGCAGTCATTTTCGTGGGCTGCGATGAGTATGCGCGCCAGGCGTGGGTCGATGGGCAGATCCGCCATGCGGCGGCCGGTGGGCGTCAGCGCGTGGCGGCCGCCGGCCGCGGACTTGCGGCGTTTTTCGGTTTCGGTGACGGCTCCCAGTTCGACCAGCAGTTTCAGGCCGTCGGCGACATTCTGCCGGGCAGGGGCATCGATGAACGGAAAATCGGCGATGTCACCCAGTTTGAGCGCCATCATGCGCAGGATCACCTCGGCCAGGTTGGTGCGCAGGATCTCAGGCGTGGTGTACAGCGGCCGCGCCAGGTAGTCTTCTTCGGAAAACAGGCGCACGCACACGCCGTCGGCCACCCGGCCGCAGCGGCCGGCGCGCTGGTCGGCACTGCTGCGCGAGATGGGCCGGATGCGCAGGCTGGTGGTGCGCGTGCGCGGGCGGTAGCGCGAGATGCGCGCCAGGCCCGTGTCCACCACGTAGCGGATGCCGGGGATCGTGATGGAGGTCTCGGCCACGTTGGTGGCGACGATGACTTTGCGCCTTCGGCGCGGGACGAACACGCCGGCCTGTTCCCCGGCCGTCAGGCGGGCAAAGAGCGGCAGGATAACCAGGGTTTGGTCCTGCCAGCCCCGCATGAGCTCGCAGGCATCGCGGATATCCTGCTCGCAGGGCATGAAAACGAGGACGTCGCCGAAGCGGCTGGTGTGCAGAATTTCACGCACCGCGGCGGCCGCGTTTTCCACGTAGTTGGTCTCGCCCGCACCGTCTTCCGCAGGCCGGTAGCGTATGTCCACGGGGTAGGTCCGACCGGAGACTTCGATCACCGGTGCGGCGTCGAAGGCACGCGAAAACTTTTCGGTGTCGATGGTGGCCGAAGTGATGATCAGCTTCAGATCCCGGCGCCTTTTCTGCAGCCGCCTGATGATGCCCAGCGCAAAATCGATGTTCAGGCTGCGCTCGTGGGCCTCGTCGATGATCAGCGTGTCGTAGCGGGAAAGTAAAGGGTCCGAGCGCGTTTCGGCCAGCAGCATGCCGTCGGTCATGATTTTGATAAAGGCCGTGGGGCGGCTCTGGTCCTGGAAGCGGATCTTGTAGCCCACGGACTGGCCCAGGGGCTCGCCCATTTCCTCGGCGATGCGGCGCGCCACGCGTATGGCCGCGATGCGCCGGGGCTGGGTACAGGCGATCTGGCCGTCGATGCCGCGGCCGGCCGCCAGGCAGAATTTGGGCAGCTGGGTGGTCTTGCCCGACCCGGTCTCGCCGCAGACGATGACCACCGGATGCTCACGGATAGCGGCGATGATCTCATCCCTGCAGGCACTGATGGGCAGGGACGTTTCCAATGCCGGTTGGGGCAGGTGCCGCCGGCGCCAGGTGCGGGTGCCGATGGAACGCTGCAGCCGACCTTCCAGGCTCGCGATGCGACGTTGGAGGATTTCAGCGGCCAAACCGGTGGCGGCCTCTCTTTTCAGGGCCGCCAGGCGGTGTCGGAAAAAATCCCGCCGGGGTTGCATAGCTTGGGGGATGCGCTTTTGCAGAGCCCGCATGCGCGCTTTGTAATCAGGCAACTTGGGAAGGTGTCTCTGTCCGGTTAATGAAAAGGGGCTTGCATCGATCCATGTTTTCAGAATATACTGATCGTAAAATAAAATCAAGACACTGCGGGAGGTTGCCGGCTGAAACCCACCAAGTTGCCGCAACCCGGCGGGGAGGGGAAAACCATGAAATTTGTGATCATCGGCGGCGACGCCGCCGGCATGAGCGCCGCCAGCCGGGCCAGGCGCCTCGACCCGCAAATTGAGGTCATGGTGCTCGAACAGACCCTGGATGTTTCTTACAGCGCCTGCGGCATGCCTTACAATATCGCCGATGCCAAGCGCAGTATCGAGGACCTGGTGGTGCGCCGGGCCGAGGTTTTCCGGCAAAAACAGGGTATCGATCTGCGCACCGGCCGTTGCGTCGAGCGCATCGACCCGGCGTCCGGTACGGTTTCCGGCAGCGACACGAACGGGCAGCCGTTTCAAGAGGCCTATGACCAGCTACTGATCGCCACCGGTGCTGCAGCCCTGCGACCCGACCTTCCGGGCTTCAGCCTGCCCGGTGTGATGGTTTTGAAAAGCCTGGACCAAGGCCGGCGGATAAAGACCTTCCTGAAAGAGCGCAGCGTACGGCAGGTGGTCATCATCGGCATGGGATACGTGGCGCTGGAAATGGCCGAAAGCCTGCGAGCCCTGGGGATCGGCGTTGCCATGGTCAAGCCGCGACCGGCATTTTTGCCCTGGATGCCGGAAGAGATGGCCCGTCTGGTTTTGGACGAAGTGCATGCCAACGATGTGCGCACGCATGCCGGCCAGGCGGTGACATCCATCGAGATGACGGCGGGCACCCGGCCGTCGCTCACGGTGCACTGCGAACAGACGGACCTTGCCGCGGACATGGTGCTGGTGGCCGTGGGTGTTTCACCCAACAGCGCGCTGGCCGCTGCCGCCGGTCTCGAACTGAGCGTCGGCAGATCCATTGCCGTGGACCGGCGCATGCGCACCTCTGCCGCCAATATATACGCAGCCGGCGACTGCGCCGACGCTTACCACGTGGTCAGCGGCCGCAAAACCTGGATTCCACTGGCGCTGCGCGCCAACCGCGCCGGCTGGGCGGTGGCGGACAACGTGTGCGGAAAATTGACCGAACTGCAGGGTGTGGCCGGCACGGCGGTCTTTCGCGTATTCGGTCTGCAGGTGGCCCGAACCGGGCTGACCGAAAGAGAGGCGCGCACGTGCGGCTTCGAACCGGTGCCGGTGGTTATCAAGACCCGTTCGCGCGCGCACGCGCATCCCGGCGCGTCGGATATCTGGGTGCACATGCTGGCCGATAAGCCTTCCGGCCGGCTGCTGGGCGTCCAGATGGTGGGCCGGGAGGGTGTGGCCCACCGCATCAATGCCCCGGCCGTGGCTTTGCACAATGGGATGACGGTGGAACAGTATGCCCAGTGCGATCTGGCCTACGCGCCGCCTTTCGGCCCCACCTGGGACCCCACTCTGACGGCGGCCAACCAGATCCTGAAGAAGCTCTGAAGACGGCAATTTGCGTTTCAATCATACGGGAGGAAACAATGACATACGGGAGGAAACAATGAAAATCATGGCGGCTTACGACGGCTCCAATGTTGCCAGGGAGGCAGTGGTCGTTACCCAGCGGCACGCCCGCGCATTCGGTGCCGAGGTGCACCTGGTGACGTCCATCAGCGGCGGATCGGAAGTGCCCCGCGAAACCTTTGTCCAGACCGAACGCGACCTGGATCAGCTGCAGCAGGAATATTTCGATGCCAATGGAATTGCCTGCCACACGCATGCACTCTTTCGCGGGCTGACGCCGGGGGAGGACCTGGTGCGTTTTGCCGAGGAAAACGGAATTGACCAGATCGTTATGGGGGTGAAAAGGCGCTCCAAAGTCGGCAAACTCCTGTTCGGCTCCACTGCGCAGTACGTCATTTTAAACGCGCCCTGCCCGGTGCTGACGGTCCGCTAAACGGCGGCTGCCCCGGAATTCTGATCGGAGAAAGCCCATGAAAAGTTTTCGGAGGGAGCTGTGGTTCGAAATTCCAACACGCCGGGCTTTTGTCAACATCACCTCGGATGTGGCGGGTTGCCTGGAAGAAAGCGGCATCCGGGAAGGGCTGGTGCTGGTCAACGCCATGCACATCACGGCTTCGGTTTTTATAAATGATGATGAGCCCGGGCTGCACCGGGATTACGACGCCTGGCTGGAAAAGCTGGCGCCCCATGCACCGGTTTCCCGGTATCGCCACAACGTGGGTGAAGATAACGCCGATGCGCATATGAAACGTCAGGTCATGGGACGCGAGGTGGTCGTGGCGGTTACCGCCGGCCGGCTCGATTTGGGCACCTGGGAACAGATTTTCTACGGCGAGTTCGACGGCCGGCGCCGAAAACGCGTACTGGTCAAAATCATCGGTGAATAGGCGCTTTTGAGCAGGGGCTGAAGCGGATTTCGAAAATGGCTTAGTGGTCAGGTTCGGAAATACGGTCATGCACCGAAGCCGTCAAGGCGCCCGTCCGGCAAGGCGCGCAAACTTCGGCATACGGGATGTTTTCGTCATACAGCCGGATGGGATGCCTGGACGGATGAATGCCATCGCATTTATGAATCGGGCCACTTAGCCCTTGCAAGATGAATCCCGGCTGTGATATAAAGTATCCTTTAAATGCGGTGACGGCTGACGTAACGACTCACAAGGGAGCGGAACAGGCGTGCAGCCCAGAAACGTTATGTGTAGAACGATACCGGGGAGGAAGATGGCGTATGGCTGAGGAAGCGATCAAACTTGGCGGCAAGAAGAAGAGTTTTTTTATCGACAAGGTCAAAGAACTGATCCCGGACGGCGGCAACCTGAATTTATGCCTGACCTGCGGCGCCTGTTCGTCGGGTTGCCCGGCCACGGGGCTCGAGGACATGGACCCGCGGAAATTCCTGCGCATGGCGGCGTTGGGCCTGGATGAAGAAATTACCAGCACGCCCTGGGTCTGGATGTGCTCCATGTGCCAGCGCTGCATTTACGTCTGTCCCATGAAAATCGATATTCCGCAGCTGGTTTTTTACGCCCGCCAGTCCTGGCCGCGTGAAAAACGGCCCAAGGGGATTGTCGGATCCTGTGACATGGCCCTGCGCAGCGACACCTGCAGCGCCATGGGCGCCTCGGAGGAAGACTTCAAATTCGTGGTGGAAGATGTCCTCGAGGAATACCAGGAAGCGCAGCCCGAATTCAAGGACATGCAGGCGCCCATCAACCGGCAGGGAGCCGAATTCTTCCTGAACCAGAATTCCCGTGAACCGGTGACCGAACCGGACGAGATGGTGCCTTTGTGGAAGATCCTGCACCTTGCGGGGGCCGACTGGACGTACGGCACCAAGGGCTGGGCGGCGGAGAACTACTGCATGTTCATGGCAGACGAGGAAAACTGGAAGCACATCGTGGAGGTCAAAAAGAAAGCGGTGGAGGACTTGGGCTGCAAGGTGTGGCTCAACACCGAATGAGGGCACGAACTGTTTGCAGTCCGGGCCGGACTGAAGAGATTCAAGATTGACTACAACTTCGAGATCAAGAGCATCATTCAATACTACGCCCAGTGGATCCGGGAGGGCAAGCTCAAGGTCAGTTCCGACTGGAACAAGGACCGCAAGATCAAGTTCACGGTGCAGGACCCCTGCCAGTTGGTGCGCAAGTCCTTTGGAGACCCGGTGGCCGAGGATCTGCGCTACGTCGTCAAATCGGTTGTGGGTGAAGAAAATTTCGTCGATATGACCCCCAACCGTTCCAACAATTTCTGCTGCGGCGGCGGCGGGGGGTTTCTGCAGTCCGGGTACCCCGATGCCCGCCGGCAGTACGGCAAACTGAAACTGGACCAGATTACGGCCACCCAGGCGGATTACTGCATCACGCCGTGCCACAACTGCCATGCCCAGATTCACGACCTGAGCGACCATTATAAAGCCGGGTATCACACCGTTCACCTGTGGACGATCATCTGCCTGTCGCTGGGCATTCTGGGGCCCAACGAACGCGAGTACCTCGGCGATGATCTCAAAGAGGTGGACGTGTTCCACCCTGAATCATCCAACTTCTAGCCTGTCGGGCCGGCTGCAACTTGTGCTGCAGCCGGCCCTGCGGTTGAATTCCCGCCACTAGCCCGATCACTGTCAGCCGGGTCTGCGAACGCCCAACTGTGAGAACATACCTTTTTCGTGAACACTGAGGCTGAAAAAAGCAGGCGCTCCAATTTCCCGCTCAGGGGCGTTGCGGCAACGGGGATCGGGTCGCGCACCTTTATCCTCTCTTACCTGGGATCGGTGCTCACGGCGGTGGGCGCGCTGATGCTTCTGCCGCTGATTCCCCTCTGGGTGTACCACGAATCCGCACGGCATGCGATTTCGGTTTTCACCTTCCTGTTGCCGGCTGCCGCGGCGTTGACACTCGGACTCATCCTGCAGAAAAAAATTCCCCTGCGGACCCCCTCGGTCAGCGATGCCATGGTCATTACGGCCCTGGGCTGGTTCGTCATCTGCCTGGTGGGCGCCGTGCCGTTCATGATCGGTCTGCACAAGTCTTTCATCGATGCGCTCTTTGAATCCGTCAGCGGGTTTACCACCACGGGCATCACGGTTTTCGAAGGCCTGGACGCCATGCCGCGCTGTATCCTCTTCTGGCGGTCTTTCATCCAGTGGATCGGGGGGTTGGGTATCCTGACTTTTTTTCTGGCCGTGACCTTCCGGGGCGGCAGTGCCTCGGCGACACTTTTCGGGGCCGAGGGGCACAAGATCGGCTCGGCACGTCCGGTACCCGGCATTTTCCACACCGTGCGGGTGCTGTGGGGAATTTACATCCTGTTTACCGTGGCCGGCTTTGCGGTTTTCCGGCTGGGTGGTCAGAGCGGTTTCGACGCGCTGAACCACAGCCTCACCTGCATTTCGACGGGGGGCTTTTCGCCCCATGACGAGAGCATCGGCTATTATGCTGCGCACCGGTACGCCCATGCAGGGTTTATCGAATATGCCACCATTTTTTTCATGCTGGCCGGCGGTATGAACTTTTTGGTGCACTACCGGGTCCTGCGCGGCAGGATCGGTACGCTGGTGCGTGATTTCGAGATGCGCTGGTTCTGGGCGATCATCATCTTTGCCACGGCGCTGATCATGATGGACCATTACATCCACCACCCGCTGAAAGGTGCGGCCATGGGAGAAACCCCCCAGGGTGTCCTGCGCGCCAGCCTGTTTCAGGTGTCCTCGCTGATCACCAGCACGGGTTTTGCCACCAAGGACATCAACACGGCTTTTTTTTCGGCCCTGGGCAGGCAGATCTTTTTCATGCTCATGGTGGTGGGTGGATGCGTGGGGTCCACGGCCGGCGGGATCAAGGTGCTGCGCCTGGGGATCCTCGTCGAGATGTTTAAAACCCAGCTTTTTCGCATTACAGCGCCGCGCAGGGCCGCTTCGGCGGTGGTCGTGCGCGGCAAGATCATCAGCAGCATGGAAATCGAGCGCATCGGCAGCCTGTTCTGCAACTGGCTGATGCTGATTGCGGCCGGCGCCGGCATCACGGCCCTGTTTTCAGACTTAAATGCCTGGCAGGCGCTGTCCGGCATGGCATCCGCCGTGGGAAACATGGGGCCGTTTTTTTTCTCCGTCCACAAGATGGCTTCGTTGAGCTGGGTCATCAAGGCGACCTATGTGATGGGCATGCTGGCCGGACGGCTGGAAATCCTGCCCATTGCGATTCTTTTTTCCAGAGCTGCATGGAAATAGGGGAGGACCTATGTACGTCATTATTGCCGGCGGCGGCATCGCAGGCGCGACCATTGCCATGGAACTGGTCAACCGCAAACATGACGTGGTGGTCATCGACATGGATGCCCAGGCCTGTGAGAACCTGTATGCCCGCACGGGCAGTGTTACGGTAAACGGCAAGGCCACCGAAATCGGCGCCCTCAAAGAGGCCGGCATCCACAAGGCCGATGTGGCTCTGGGCGCCTTGTACCGGGATGTGGACAACCTGACCTTTGCCTTGCTGGCACACAGCTTCGGCGTACCGCAGATCATCGTCAAGATGCGCGATCCGGACTACGCGGAGGCCTATAAAATCGCCGGTGTGACGGCCATTTGCGACATGATCGGCATGTTCCGTTCGCGTGTGATCACCGAGCTGGAAACCCGGGAGATCAAGGTGATCACCCCGCTGCAGCACGGCCAGGCACAGCTGGTGATGTTCCAGGTCCCTTCTTCATGGCCCCGGGAAGGCGTCCCGATCCAGGAGCTGGCGCAAAAACCCGCCTTTTCCGGCAACTGCATTTTTACGGGTATCCTGCAGGAAGGCGCCGAACGTATCGTCGTGCCCCACGGCAGTGACCGGCTGTTTCCGGGGGACAAAGTGTTCATGGTCGCCGGCCCCAAGAGCCTGAAGGTCATATCGAAACATCTCGCCAATTCAAAATGAGGCGTCGGCCTTGATGTAAATACCGCATTGTGGTATATTTATCCGGGTTTAAATAAAAATGCGGCCATATAGGGCCTTGACGTTTGCGATGTGCCGTTATATGGACGCAGGCGCTCCTTATAGAGAGGTGTGGTGTGGTTAAATCAGAGAGAAAGCCCCTGGAAGAGATCAGGGCGTCAATCAAGGGATACCGGCGGATCCTGAATATCGGCTGCGGTGGATGTTCATCGGTCTGTCTTGCCGGCGGGCAGCGTGAAGTCAATACCCTGAATTTCGAATTAAATGCGTTTTTCAAGTCCGCCGGTACAGATTCGCGCGTGGATGGAACCACCATCGAGCGCCAGTGCAACCGCCAGTATTTTCATGAGCTGTATGAAATGGCGGCGGGCTATGACTGCCTGCTTTCCATGGCCTGCGGCGCCGGCGTGCAGCTGGTTGCGGAGACATTTCCGGATATCCCGGTGTTTCCGGCGTTAAACACGGTCTCCATCGGCATCGACCGCGAAGTCGGTGTTTTCGAGGAAAGGTGCCGCGCCTGCGGGCAGTGCGTGCTGGCTTATACGGGCGGCATCTGCCCGGTGACCTGCTGTGCCAAGAGCCTGTTCAACGGACCCTGCGGCGGCACGGACAAAGGCATGTGCGAGATCGGCGATGATACGCCCTGTGCCTGGTACAACATCTACGAGCGGCTCAAGGGGCAGCACCGGCTGGACGATATCCTGAAGATCCGGCCGCCCATGGCCTGGCGCAACCAGGTGTTGCGCGTAACCGTGCAGGCTCCCTATGCCCAAAAACACCGGAAATAAGTCCGGGAGGCAATTGTCCGCTGCCCGGACATCGGAAGTGAAACGCGTTCGCAATGGCACAATTCGGTTCGGCAGATAGTGCACTCCGCATGCTTTACAACCTGGCGCAGGGCCCGCTGGTGTGGGTGGCCTTCATCCTTTTTGTGGCCGGCAGTGTTTATCAGGTGACCCGGCTGCTTGCGCTGACGCGCAAGACCGAAGCGCATCGATGGGGCCGGACCCCTGATGCCGGCCCGCTTTCCGGAACCCGGCCGGCGGATGGACTGTCCGGGAGGTGGACGGCCCGGCTGCGGCTTTCCATCGCGGGGACCCAGCCGCTGACGATCGGCGTCACGGTGATCTTCCATACGCTGCTGTTTTTGGTGCCGCTTTTCCTTTTGGCGCACAACATCCTTGTCGATGAGGCCTGGGGGTTCAGCCTTTTTGCCGTTCGTGAAAAACTGTCCGACTATCTGACGTGGCTGTTTCTGGCCTGTGCCTTGTTTTTTCTGCTGCGGCGCATGCTGCTGGCGCGCGTGCGTGCCCTCAGCTCGTTTCAGGATTACTATATTCTCTTTCTGGCGGCCGCGCCGTTTGCCAGCGGCTTTCTGGCCTATCACCAGATATTCGACTACCGGATGGTGATCACGCTGCACATGCTTTTGGGCGAGCTCATGCTGGTTTCCATTCCGTTTACCAGGATTGCGCATATGTTTTTGTTCTTCGTGCTGCGTTTTCTTGTGGCTCACGAATACAGCCTGGGAAGCGGGCGCCGAGTCTGGAGGTAACAAAGTTGATGTTCGGAGATACGCATGCTTGACAGAGCACTGACAGAAGTTGCTGCGTCCGGTAAAACGACCGCAGTCGACACCGCCGAGATCAAACACATGCTGGACCGGCACAAGGCGAAGATCAAGATCAGCCTGCGGGCCTGCGTGCACTGCAGCCTGTGCGCCGAAAGCTGTTTCCTATATACGTCCCATCACCGCGACCCACGGTACATGCCGGCCTACAAGTTCATCCATTCCACCGGGTTGCTCTACAAAAAAAAGGGAAAGGTCGACCGTGCCTGCCTGGAGAAGATCCGGGACATCGTCTGGCAGGACTGCGTTTTGTGCACCCGCTGCTACTGTATCTGCGGCATCGATATTCCGGGATTGATCTCGCTGGCCCGCAGCATCTGCCGCAGCCAGGGCGTCTATCCTGATTTTACGGTGTCCGGTGAGAGATAAAGCCGTTTTTAACGTTGATTCGGAAGCCCAAGTGTGATTTGGATGGGCCGATGAGGAAATACAATCGCTTTTATCTGCCCTGTGCCGTTCTCCTGCTGCTGGCTTTTTTTTGTGCCGCCGCTTTTTGCCAGGAGGACATGGTCGCCGTTGACCGCGGTGACTTCGCTCACCCCCAGCGGCCGGCCGCTGTGTTTCGTCACGAGGCACACAACGAAAAGGCCGGGCTGGAGGACTGCAGCGTCTGCCATCACCTCTACGAGGATGGGAAACTGGTTCCGGACGAGTCCTCCGAGGACCAGAACTGTTCCGACTGCCACCCGCTGAAATCTTCGAAAACCGCTCCCGGGTTGCGCAAGGCCTTTCATACCCTGTGCATTTCCTGCCATAAAAAGGAGAAAAAGGGGCCGCTTTTGTGCGGTGAGTGTCATCTCAGGCACCCCCAGCCGTAAACCCGGGAAGAAGCCGGGGAAACAGTGGAGGGCAGCTTACGGAAAAGGAGGAGTGTAAATGCGACACCAGGGCCGTCGCGTACTTTTGGCATGCCTCTGTGTGCTGACTGTGCTGCTTTTTGCGGGCAGCATGCCGCTGCAGGCGGGCAAGATTCCGCGGTTTGGCAAGAAAAGCAAAAGCTCTGAAACACCCCCCCTTGCTGCAGTCCCCCAGGATCTGACCCCCGAGAAAGTCGACGCCTATCTGGCCACTTTGAGCGACGACCAGGCCCGCCAGGTGCTCGCACTAACTCTCAGGCAGAAGGCGGCCGCCGCGGTCCGGACTGCCGCCGGCGGAAAGGTGGGAACCCAGGGCAACGGGCTCATCATCATTTGGTTCCGACGCGCCGAAAAGAGCCTCCGGGATGCCGCCGGGCAGCTGCGCGTTTTTTATGCGACGCTGGCTCAGGCCCGGGGTTCCGACGTCGGCGGCGCCTGGCTGGACAAGCTGTCCGGCGGGCGCGGCGCCGGCCATCTGGTGCTGGTGCTTTTCGGATTGGTGCTGCTGATCGCCGGCGGCCTGGCGCTCGAGCGTCTGAGCTGCGCATTCACCGACGGGCTGCGCCGGCAGCTGGTAAGGAGTATGCCCCATGGGTTTCTGCAGAAATCCGGCCATATCCTGTCCGGCTTTCTGCTGGACGTACTGGGCGTTGCGGTTTTCATCCTGGCCACTTTCATTGCCTATGTTGTGGTCTTTCCCCGGGCCGGCGCCGAACATGCGGTGGTCTCCGGCTTTCTGCTCGCCGCCTACTACTACCGCGTCATCATGCTGGCCGCACGGGTACTGCTCGCGCCCAAAGCCGGCCGCCTGCGGCTGGCGCCCATGGCGGATGCCGACGCGAAATTCCTCTACCGCTGGATGCGGACGGTGACGGCTTTTGCAGCCGTGACGGCGCCGGTTGCCTCGATCCTCAAAGAGACCGGTTTTCAACCGGGGGTTTCACTGATGGCAGCCTGCGCCACGGGCTTGGGCATTACGCTGCTCATTGCCGCCATGGTCTGGCAGGCCCGCGGCCGGGTGGCGGCGGCCATCTGTCCGCCAGCGCTGCCCGAGTGCGCCGCCGGCGCGTCGCTGCGGGCCCGTTTTGCCGGCACGTGGCACCTGTTCGCCATTTTGTACGTGCTGGTGATTGGATTTTTCTGGCAGATCAGTGTCGTCCATGGCCAGGTCACGGTGGTGAAGTTGATCGTCAGCCTGTTTCTGATCCCGGCTTTCATCGGCCTGGACGCGTGGGGCCAGCGGCTGCTCAAGATGATGTCGGGCGAGATGCGCGAAGTGATCGACCTCAGCGGTGAAGAAGCCGTCCTTGCGCGTCAAGAGCGCGGAATTGCCGGCGGGACGGACATCAAAGACTACGTGCCCCTGATCAGACGCATCCTGCGAACGGTGCTGGTGGTCTTTTTCTTTTTTATGGTGCTGCGGCTGTGGGGCATCGACCTGTCGGTGGGCCGCATTTTTACCGGGCACGTGCTCAACGTCGTGGTTACCCTGCTGCTGGGCTTTATCGCCTGGCAACTGATCAAGACGCGCATCGACCGCCGCCTCAATGAGGAGATGCCCGATGACGACCGGGAGATGGAAGAGGGCGGCAAGGGCGGCTCGCGCAGCGCCACCCTGCTGGTGCTGCTGCGCAAGTTCATCCTTACCGTGATGCTGGTCATCGTTTCGTTGATTGTACTGTCTTCCGTAGGCATCGACATCGGTCCGCTGATCGCCGGCGCCGGCGTCGTCGGCCTGGCCATCGGGTTCGGTGCCCAGACCCTGGTCAAGGACATCATCTCCGGCGTTTTTTTTCTCATCGACGATGCCTTCCGCGTGGGCGATTATATCCGCGTGGGCAGCGCCAAGGGTATGGTGGAGCATATCTCCCTGCGCTCGCTGAAGTTGCGCCACCCGCGGGGCATGGTGTACACCATTCCTTTCGGCAGCATGGGTTCGGTGCAGAACCTGAGCCGTGACTACATCATCACCAAGCTCGATTTCCGCGTACGCTACGACACGGACGTGGACAAGGTTCGCAAGATCATCAAGAAAATCAATAAGAAGCTGGCCGCCGACCCGGAGATCGCCAAGGTGCTGCTCAGCAAGGTCAAATCCCAGGGCATCCGCGAGCTGGACGACTCGGCCATGATCATGCGCGTCAAGTTCAAGACTTACCCGGGCGAGCAGTTCGTCGTGCGGCGGCATGTCTTTCAGATGATGCAGCAGGCTTTCCGGGAAAACGGCATCCAGTTCGCCCACCGCGACGTCACGGTTTACATCCCCCCGGAAAGCAGGACGCAGCCCGCCACGGACGGCGCCGGCGGCGTTCATGAGAAAGTCGCCGCCGCTGCCGCCGGCGGGGCCGCCGCCGCAATTCTGGCCGATGAGCAGGCCCGCGCCGCCAAACAGGGAAAAGAAGAGAAGTAGCCCGGTTGCTGGGGCGGCACGGCGGGGCGGTCCATAAAAAAACGGCTGCCCCGGGCGTTATTTCTCCGGGTGTACCGTTTCGCTTCTGATGCGCGCCATGCGCCGGGTGATCCACAGGTAGCCAATCACGCCTATAAAGCTTCCCAGGCCGTCGGCCGCGGCATCCAGCACATCCGCCTCGCGCGCCGGCACAAAGGCCTGGTGAATTTCGTCGCTGATCCCATAGGCCAACGCCAGCGAAGTAGCGGCTGCGATGAGAAGGCCGGTGCGCATGCTGATTCCGGTGCCCAGCGCACGCACCATGAGAGCCCCCAGCAGGGCGTATCCGGCCACGTGCAGCAGTTTGTCAGCCCCGTCCCAGCCCGGAAGCTCCACCGGGGAAGGCCGCGATGACTGAATGTAAATCAGCAGGCAGTAGAGGATAACCGGCAGCCAGCGGAGAATCCGGCCCCGGGTGCGTGATGATAGCATGGCGACCGTTAAAAAACTTCCGCTTCGATTTGTTTCTCCCGGATGACGGCGGACACACGCCTTAAAAAATCGTCGTGCGGGATGCCGTAACGCACCTTGCCGTCCAGGGTGCGCACCGAAAGCGTGCCGGCGTCAGCCTCGCGTTTGCCGTAGGTCAAAATCAGCGGAATGTACTGCAGCTGCGCCTCCCTTATTTTGCGGTTCAGGCTCTCGGTGCGGTCATCGACATCACAGCGCAGGCCGGCATCTTCGAAGGTTGCCTGAATCTGCCGGGCGCCGGCCGCCAGTTCGTCGTTGATGGGCAGGATCACCGCCTGCAGCGGCGCCAGCCACAAGGGAAACTTGCCGGCGAAGTGTTCGATCAGAATGCCGAAAAAGCGTTCGATGGACCCGTAGATGACCCGGTGGATCATGATGGGGCGGTGTTTTTCATTGTCCGCACCGATGTAGCTCAGGTCGAAACGTTCGGGCAGCGACATGTCCAGCTGGATCGTGCCGCACTGCCAGGTACGGCCCAGCGCATCCTTGATGTGTACATCGATCTTGGGGCCGTAGAAAGCGCCGTCGCCGTCGTTGATCTTGTAGTCCCGGCCGTAGGCGTTCAGCGCCGAGGCCAGGCCGTTCGTGGCCTGCTCCCACTGCTGGTCGGTGCCGATGGACTTTGCCGGCCGTGTGGAAAGCTCCAGGTGGAATCCCAGGCCGAAAGTGCTGTAAATGCGGTCCACCAGCTGCAGTACGCCCAGAATTTCGGCTTCGATCTGGTCCGGTCGCATGAAAATATGTGCGTCGTCCTGGTGGAATGCACGTACCCTGAAAAGACCGGACAGGACGCCGGAAAGTTCGTGGCGGTGGACCAGGCCGATCTCGGCCGCCCGGATGGGAAGATCCCGGTATGAGTGCGGCCGGTTGGCATAGAGCAGCATGCCGCCAGGGCAGTTCATGGGCTTGATGGCGTACTCGGTGTCGTCGATGGCCGAGGTGTACATGTTCTCGCGGTAGTTCTCCCAGTGCCCGCTGCGTTCCCACAGGGCACGATTCAGCATGATGGGCGTCTTGGTTTCCACGTAACCGGCGGCACGGTGCTCTGCGCGCCAGTAGTCCAGAAGGACATTCCAGACCGCCATGCCGCGGGCATGGAAAAAGGGCATGCCCGGCGCTTCGTCGTGGAAACTGAAAAGGTCCATGGCGGTTCCGATTTTGCGGTGGTTGCGCTTTTTGGCCTCTGCGATGAAGCGCAGGTACTGTTTGAGTTCCTTGTTGCTGAAATAGGCCGTGCCGTAAATGCGCTGCAGTTGCGCCCTTGAGGGATCAGCCCGCCAGTAGGCCCCCGAGACTTTCATCAGCTTGACCGCTTTGACGAAACCGGTGTGCGGCACGTGGGGCCCGCGGCACAGGTCGGTGAATTCGCCCTGCTGGTAAAACGAGATGCTGCCGTCCGCAAGCTCCGAGATCATCTCCAGTTTGTAGGGCTCCCGGCGGTAAAACTCCAGGGCTTCGGATTTGGGGACTGTGCGACGGGAGATGGGCAGCCGGGCCTTGATGATTTTTTTCATCTCGGATTCGATTTTTGCAAGATCTTCCTCCGAAACGGGTGGCATGTCGATATCGTAGTAGAAACCATCTGCCACTACCGGCCCGATGGTCAGCTTGGCGTCGGGGTAGAGGCGCAGAACCGCCTGGGCCATGACGTGCGCCGCGCTGTGGCGCATGATCTGCAAAGCTTCGGGATCCCGGGTGGTCACCAGGCGGACCCGGGCGTCCTGCAAGATGGGGGTTGACAGATCGGTCAGGGTTCCGTTTAATTCCATGGCAACGGCATCGCGTGCCAGACCTTCGGAAATGGTGCGGGCGACGTCCAGACCCGTGGGTGGCTGTTCAAACTTTTTTTGGCTTCCATCCGGAAGTGTGACGGTAATCATTTGGTAAACGCTTTCCCGCAACGTATGCGATGTTCCGTTGTTGGCATGTTGAGCATTTCTAAATAGCATACATGAAATCTAAATGCATTAGAAGATATGCTTTTCGGGGTCAAGGGAAAACTCGAACCGCCGGGGAGCATGGAAAGATACATGCAGCATTTTCAGTACAAACTCATCGAGACAGCGGAAGAATTGCAACCCTTGTGTGACCGCCTGGCCAGAGTGACCATGCTGGCCGTCGATACCGAGGCCGATTCACTATACCACTACCGCGAAAAAGTCTGTCTTATCCAGATGGCCGCGGATGGCACAACAGCGGTCGTCGACCCCCTGAAGGTAGGGGATATGACGCCGCTGGCGCCCCTTTTCGCAGATGGCCGCATCGTCAAGGTGCTGCATGGCGCCGATTACGATGTGCGTTCATTGTACCGGGATTTCGGCATCCGCATCAACAACCTGTTTGACACCGAGCTGGCCGGCCGTTTTCTGGGTTTTGCGCATACCGGCCTGGACGCGGTGCTGAACCGCTGCCTGTCGGTGCAGGTGAATAAAAAATTCCAGAAAAAAGACTGGTCACGGCGGCCGTTGCCCGCAGAAATGGTTGAATATGCGGCTGAGGACGTCAACTATCTGATCCCGCTGGCCAACCACCTCATCGGTGAGCTGCGCCGCAGGGGACGTCTGTCGTGGGTGCGCCAGGAGTGCGAGCGCCTGTCGCTTGTCCGGCCTGCAGCCGCAAACGATCACCCGCTGTTTTTAAATTTTAAGGGTGCCGGAAAACTTGCGCCTCGTGAGTTGGCCGTCTTGGAAGCCCTTTTGCAGATGCGCGACCGTATGGCCGCAGAAAAAGACCGGCCGCACTTCAAGATTATTTCCAACCGTGCCCTTTTCGAACTGGCCATGGCACAGCCCCGTTCCCGCGAAGCGCTGGAGAAAACCCGGGCACTCAGCAGGCTGCAGACCCAACGCTATGGTCATCTGGTGGTCGCTGCGGTTTCGGAAGGGCTGGCGGTTCCCGAAGCACAGCTGCCGGCCTATCCGCGCAAAAGGGGTGTCCGCCTGCCGGCCGCGGCCCTGCGCCGCGTCAAGGCCCTGAAAAACTGGCGCGACCATACGGCCGCAACTCTTGATATCGATCCGGCGCGCCTGATTACCAAAAGCGCCATGCATGCCATCGCATTGCAGCGCCCCGCCAATGTGGCTGATTTGGCGCGTGTGGCGGAACTGCACCCCTGGCAGGTGGAGAATTTCGGCCGGCAGCTGCTGGCAGCCCTGGCCGCCGCCGATTGAGCTCCGCATGCCGTGGCAGGGACGGCTGCCATATGAGGTTTGGTACGATGGTGCAGAAAATCCGTTTCGCGTCCGGCGGACTGCAACTTGAGGGCCTGCTGAAGGTTGGCACCGCCGACCGGGGCATGGTGATCAGCCATCCCCATCCGCTATACGGCGGAGATATGCACAACCCGGTGGTGGCTGCCGTTGCAGCGGCCTGTGAGAGCAAAGGCTGGAGTACGCTGCGTTTTAACTTCCGGGGTGTCGGCGGCAGCGGGGGGCGCTATGATGAGGGATCCGGCGAACAGCAGGATGTGCGGGCGGCGATCTCCTGTCTGCGCCAGCGGGCACGAATCGGCCGTCTCGATCTGGCGGGCTACTCCTTCGGCAGCTGGGTCAATGCCGCTGTAGCTTCCGCGGACTGCGGCATCGAAAAACAGATGATGATTTCCCCTCCGGTGGGCATTCCCGGATTTGACATGCCGGACGCTATCTTCGGTCTGTATCTGGTGGTGGCCGGCGACCGTGACGAGATCGCCCCCATCGGGAAAATACGCCGGCTGCTGGCCAAATGGAATCCGGGTGCGCGGCTGGAGATCATTGCCGGGGCGGACCACTTTTACGGTGGCTGTCTGCAGCAGCTGCAGCAGCTTCTGACCGCCTGGCTGTGAAGCGCGTGCTTGAGCGCCTTGTCAAACTGGCGCAAGTGGGGTAAGAAACGGGCGATGGAAACCCGGAACGACACGGAGAGGGCCTGCATGGCGAATCGCAGTGGAATGCGGCGGATTGCACTGCTGGTGGCTTTCGTGGTGCTGCTTCCGGCCTATTTTACGGGGATGCTTCTCATGGACGTGGTATCCAGGTCCGAGACGCCCGAGTACCGGGTTTGGCGCCAGGCCTACGTGGTCGACCGACCGATGTACGAGGCCATTGCCAGGCACCCACCGCCCCGCTACCGGCACCTCGCGACGTGGAAGCTGCGGGCCGGCGGGGCCGGATTCGCCGTGTTGGTGCTTTTGCTGCTTTGGATGGGGCTGCGGACGATGCTGCGGCAGCAGGCCGAAGATGATGCCCCGCCGGACCAGGGACGATAGACTTTTTGCCGCCGCAGGCGGGTGAAGGACGGGTTTTGCATGCAGACCAGGGATGCTACTCATGCGCCGGTGCGGATTTTGGGCGCGCAGAAACTCACCAATCGAAAATGGCTGAACCTGTTCGAGGTCACCTACATCGACAAGTCGGGGGCAAAACGGCGATGGGAGCTGGCCACCCGCCAGTCGCAGCCGAAGTGCGTGAACCATGCATTTCACCGGCCGGATGCGGTGGTCATCGTTCCCTTCCACAGTGCGCGCGGCCGGCTGGTGGTGACCCGTGAATTCCGGGTGCCGTTGGCGGATTTCGAGCTCGGCTTTCCGGCCGGCCTGGTGGACGCCGGAGAAGCCATTGAGGATACGGCCCGGCGGGAGCTTCTCGAAGAAACCGGGCTGACGCTGACCCGCTTTCTTGAAATCGGTCCACCCATATACTCGTCGGCCGGGATGACGGACGAAACCGTGTCCATGGTCTATGTGGAGTGCAGCGGCGAGCCCTCCACGGCCGGAAACGAAGGCTCCGAGCTCATCGAGGTGCTTTTTCTGTCAGCCGCCGAAGCGAAAGCCATGTGCGCCGATGCACGGCTAAAGATCGACGCCAAGGCCTACCTGGTGCTGTCCGCCTTCGCACAAAGCGGGCGCATCGTCTGAGCGCCATCCCACCTATCTGACCGTCATCAATCCTGAACGCACCCGTACATGGCGGCATGGGCGCTTTTGCCGGTTGCGGCGGAGTGGTTCAGGCGGCGGCCGATCCGGGGCCGGCCAGCGGTTTGAACATTTTCTTGCCGGCGCCGCACACCGGGCAGCGCCAGTCGTCGGGCAGGTCTTCAAAGCGCGTGCCCTTTTTGATCTTGCCCTTGCGGTCGCCGCGATCCGGATCGTAAATGTAGCCGCAGCTCGCCGTCTGGCACTGGTACATTTCCTCGGGATTTGCCATGGTTCTCTCTCCTTTGGGCGCCTCTCGTTCCAACGCGGCAGGCCTGCCGGTGATCGATGCGTACCGCCGGCAGGCGCCCTGCCATCCGGATGACGGATATCAGTCCACCCGGAAAAAGACTTTGGCGTCGGCCTTGCACACCGGGCAGATGTCCGGGACTTCGTCGGCGCAGGTGTAGCCGCATACGGAGCAGACGTAGTAGCATTCCACATCCAGCGGGTGGTCGAGGCTGTCCAATGCATTCTGGTAGAGATCGGCGTGGACCTTTTCGACCGCGTTGGCATAGGTGAAGCTGCGTTCGGCTGCAGACTCGCCTTCGGCCCGGGCGGTTTCGATCATCTGGGGGTACATGCTTTTAAACTCGAAGGTTTCGCCGGCAATGGCTTCCTGCAGGTTTTCGGCGGTACTCTTGACGCCCTTGAGTGTGCGCAGATGGCTGTGGGCGTGGACGGTTTCGGCCTCGGCGGCTGCCCGGAAAAGTTTGGCCGCCTGGGGATAGCCCTCCTGATCGGCTTTTTTGGCAAAGGCAAGGTATCTCCGGTTGGCCTGGGATTCACCGGCAAAAGCTTCGCGCAGATTCTGTTCTGTCTGACTCATGAGTGCTCCTTTCAGTTTTAGCGTTGAAATATTAACGGATCAAAGTTGACGCTACGGAAATCGCCGGCTGTTGCAGGCGGCGCCGGGAAATGCAGCTTTCAGGTTACGGTGGCATGCGGCTCTTTTTTCTGGCAGGCGGGGCAGATGCCGTAAAAATCGATGCGTTGATGCAAAATGCGGTACCCGGACTCCCGGGCCAGCTCTTGGGCCAGAGAATCCAGCGCGGCAGGGTGCGAATCCGTGATCTGCCGGCAGCGGGTGCAGATCAGGTGCGGGTGGCTGAAGGGCTGGTTGGCGTCGTAGCGGTTGGAGGTATCGCCAAAACCGAGCTCCATGACTTCCCCCATTTCTTTCAGTATTGCCACGGTTTTATATACGGTGGCCAGACTGGTTGTAGGGAAGTTCCGGCGAACGGCGGCGTGGATCTGTTCCACGCTGGGGTGCGCACTGCTGCCGGCCAGCATCCGGACGATGGCCACCCGTTGGGGTGTCAACCGCAAGCCGTTTTGTTTGATGCGCGCCAGCATTTCACGAAAGCGGGCGTCCGCTTTTCCCGATAGGGCGGTGGTTTCTGTCAACATGGGCCTACTTGCAAAGAACTATTTTCTGTCAATAATTGTTCTTTATAAATAATCATTACGAAGATGTCAAGTGTATATTGGGATTTTCCGCCGGGAACAGTGAAAGTTCAAGCCATCACCGGAAGGGAGTGGCCTGTGTCTGGGCAGCGGCCGTCTCTCTGTGGGGTTGGAAAGGTTCGGGGGGATGATTTTAAACGGAAGGCACCTCAATTCCGCCCGGCGGAAGAGGATCGGGCGGAAGATGACGGTCCATCCGTGGCGCTCTTTTAATCCTTCCACCCGGCGGGGGGAGCCGGCGTGCGGCACTGGACCGCCGGCGATGATGCGCTGTGGGCGCGGTTCGGCCGGGTTTACGGCTCTGACTGCAGCCGGATACTGACCACATGTTCGTCGATCAGATCGATGGCGATGCCCGGGATCAGGCGCTGAACCAATTCAAATACCTTGCGGGCATCATCCGGCTTTTCGAAACGGCCGTCCAGCATGCCCCGGCCGCTTTCGAAACTGATATGGCCGTCAAATCCCATGATCAGGCCCCGCACGATGCGGATTTCATCCTTTAAAGGCAGATTGTCTGTCTTGCGCTGGCGTTTGGTGCTTTTTCCCATGTCAGCCTCAGATTTGAAGATGGATCCCGGACTGGGATTGAGTTCAAGCAAAAAGCATGCCGATTATGGTGCCAAGCACTGAAATACAACGAAAACAGCCGGTTGCAATCTGTCGGGCATGGGCCGGCGCCCAATTATGTAATGACTGCCTCAATATTTATAACAGATTTTCGCAAGCGCTGGGTATTGGAGGTAACAGGCAGGCCCGGGTACGCACCCGCGGGGTGAACTTGTCCGGGCGAGAAAGCCGCCCTCCGGGAGGTTGTGGGCCGGCATGTCTGCAGGCCGGAGCCCTGGCAGCGGGAAAGCCGTTGGTGGCGTGCTTTTACCGCTGCCTGTTTCCGGCATTTTCAGCCGCAGCGCCGATGATCCAACCGCCGGCGGCGGGCCTATGCCCGGGCCATCAGATCACCGACCAGCCGGGAGAACCGGGAGGGGTCGTCGACCTTGCCGCCCTCGCCGATGACGGCCAGATCGAAGAGCAGGCGGATATAGTCGTCGAGTCGCGGATCGTCCTTGTCAGCCTCGAACAAGGTTTGGATTTTTTCCATCACCGGGTGAGTTACGTTCAGTTCCAGCACACGCTTATTTTCCGGGACCTCCTGCCCGGCCGACTTCAGGATCTTTTGCATATAGGCGCTGATGTCCTGGCTGTCGCCGGAAAAACAGGCCACGGAGTCCACCAGCCGTCTGGAGGGGCGCACCTCTTTGACCGTATCCTCCAGGCGTGCGCGGATGTGCTTGAACAGGGTTTCATAGGTGCCCTTTTGTTCTTCATCGGGCTTTTCGATGTCCAGTTCGCCTTTTTCAGCGCTTTTCAGCTTCTTGCCGTCGTATTCTGTAAGGGCCTGGACGACCCATTCATCGATGGGGTCGGTCATCAGCAGGACCTCGTAATCCTTCGAGCGCAGCTGCTCGATGAGCGGGCTGTGCGCCAGGGCGCTGGGGTTTTCGCCGGTTAGGTAGTAGATTTCCTTCTGGTCCGGCTGCATGTCGGCCACGTATTGGGCGAGTGATTTCCAGGCGCCGTCGGATTTGGTGGTCTTGTAGCGCAGCAGGTCGGCGATTTTACCCCGGTTTTCAGAGTCCGTGTGCACACCGATTTTGAGCACGGCGCCGAACTGCTCCCAGAATTTCCCGTATTTCTCCGCGTCCATGTTTTTGAGCAGCTCCAGGAGCTTTTTGACCAGGTTGCGGCGGATGTTGCGCACCAGGCGGTCCTGCTGCAGGATTTCACGGCTGATGTTGAGGTTGAGGTCCGGGGCATCCACGACGCCCTTGATGAAACGGAAGTATTCGGGCATCAGCTCGCGGCAGTCATCCATGATGAAAACGCGTTTGCAGTAGAGGTGCACGCCGTGCTTGAATTCCGGATTCAGCAGGTCCAAAGGTGCCTGGGACGGGATATACAGAAGTGCGGTGTACTCGGTGGTGCCTTCCAGCTTCAGGTGCAGCTTTTCCAGCGGCGGGTTCCAGTCGTGGCTGATGTGGCGGTAGAATTCTTCGTATTCCTTGTCGCTGACATCCTTCTTGTTTTTGGACCAGATGGCCTGCATGGAATTGAGGGTCTCCTCGCGCACGACTGTGCGGGTGGTTTTGCCGATGGGCTTGCCATCCTTGTCCTTGAGCTGTTCAGCTTCGGGGATGGGCTCTTCCTTCTCCACATCCATGACAATGGGATAGGCCACGAAATCGGAGTGCTGTTTAATGATGTTGCGAATGGTCCATTCGTCGGTAAAATCCGGCTCATCCTTTTCTCTTTTGCGCAACTCCAGCGTGACGATTGTACCGCGGCCTTCTTTTTGGGCCTCGCTGATGGTAAACTCGCCGTCGCCGTGCGACTCCCAGCGGACCGCGCGGTCCGATCCGGCCGCCTTGGTGAGCAGCGTCACCTTTTCGGCGACGATAAAGGCGCTGTAGAATCCCACGCCGAACTGGCCGATGAGTTCGGGGGTGAGCGCGGTTCCCTGGTTGAACTGCTCCATGGCGTCGAGAAAGGCCTGGGTGCCGCTCTTGGCGATGGTGCCGATGTTTTCCAGGACCTCGTCGTGGGTCATGCCGATGCCGTTGTCTTCGACGCTGAGCGTGTTCTTGATGCCGTCGCGCGTGATCTTGATTTTAAATTCGGTGTCATCCCCCAGGATGCTCTCGTCGGTCTGGGCTTTGAAGCGCAGTTTGTCGATGGCGTCCGAGGCATTGGAAATCAGCTCGCGCAGAAAAATTTCCTTGTTGGAATAAAGCGAGTTGATGATCAGGTTGAGTAGCTGTTTGACTTCGGTTTTGAACTGATGGGTTTCGCTTTTGGCAGCCATTTGATGCATTCCTCCTCGTTCAAAATGCGGAGATCAGGTCCACGATCAGAATCGAATTTTGCCATAAAATGCGTGCAAATCGGCAATTGTCAAGGCAGGGAACGGGCCCATTTTCGGGAATGAATCTAGAAGCTTTGCGTTGCCGAAAATGCCGGGTTCGCAAATGCCGGTGACAGATGCCGTATCGCCGCCGTTTGGTGCTGGACGACTTGAAAAGGTGGGGGTGAGTGAAGGCGATAAAAAAAGGAGTTTGCCGAAGACGGCAGACCCCTTGATTTTTTGGTGGAGCTGAG
>JALSRD010000059.1:10000-53948 GCA_026984935.1 Desulfobacterales bacterium | reverse complement strand
TTATCTCATGGTTGTCTATGGATGCAGCGCGATATTTTTTAGCGTCATTGGTATGTTCGGAAACCTTCCATTTTGACTTCAAAATTGTCTGCCCTGCGGGAGCGCCGATTTTACCGCCTCTACTGTGATGCAGGGCATTTGCGTCTGTCTACTACAGCTGCATGCCCTGCGCCTTGTACAGGCGGCAAACGCGACGCTTGCAAGATTCAGGTAATACACCTGCTTTGTTGCCGGCAGGAACTTTTCCGGGCGCTGTGGACGATGCCGTCAACCGCCGGCCGCTATGTTTTGAATGACGTCGCACAAAAGTCGCACGCCGAAGCCCGTGCCGCCCGGGGCGCAGTAGGGCTGTTCCTTCTTGACGTAGGCCGGGCCGGCAATATCGATGTGTGCCCAGCGGGTATCGTTGACAAATTCCGAGAGAAACAGAGCCGCCGTGATGGCCCCGCCCCAGCGCGAACGGCTCATGTTGTTCAGGTCGGCGAAATCGCTTTTCAAAAGTTCACGGTAGTCATCGGGCAGCGGCAGGCGCCAGCAGCGTTCGTGGGTGTGTGCGGCGGCTTGCAGAACGGTTTCCGCCAGCTCGTCGTCCGGCGAAAAGAGGCCGGCGATTTTTTCACCCAGGGCCACCACGCAGGCGCCGGTCAGGGTGGCCACGTCGATGAGATAATCTGGCTTGTGGACTTTCAGCGCCCAGGCCATGGCATCGATGAGAATCAGGCGGCCCTCGGCGTCGGTGTTGCCGATTTCGACACTCTTGCCGGCAAGGCTATGCACGATATCGCCGGGTCGACAGGCATCACCCGAAGGCATATTTTCCACGATGGGCATGACGCCCACCACGTTTATTTTAGGTTTTACGCGCGCCGTCGCCAGCAGCGTGGCGGCCACGGCGGCTGCGCCGGACATATCCATCTTCATGTCTTCCAGCGAAGCGGTGGGCTTTAAATTGATGCCCCCGGCATCAAAAGTCACGCCCTTGCCCACCAGCACCAGTGTGCGGCGTGCGGCCCGCGAGCGGTATTTCAGCGCCACCAGCCGGGGGCTGCACCGGCTTCCGGCGGCCACGGCCAGCAGGGCGCCGAATTTTTCAGCCGCCAGTTCCTCCCCGGTAAGCACCGTTACCTCGAGTTTCTGCTGCTGCGCCTTGGAAACGATAGCCTCGGCGAACTGCTCGGGTTTCTTGTCATTGGACGGCATGCTGACCCACTCGCGGGCCTGCAGCGTGCCGGTACACAGGATTTCGGTGCGCACCGGCAGCCGTGCGTAGCGCCTGGCCGTACCTGCGGCGACCCACAGCTGGATCGTTTGCAGGGGCGCAAACTCTTTTTCCTGTTTGTAGGCGTCGAAACGGTGGTTTCCCAGGAAGGCGCCCTCGAACATGGCTGCCAGTAGACCCGGTGTGGCCAGCCCCAGCTTTTTGGGCGTGGGCACCGCAAAACAGATGCTCTCCAGCTTATTCTTGATGCCGGCTTTTACGGCTCTGCCGCCCATCCGGCGCAGGGCTTCGGTGTCCACCCGGCCGCGTTTGCCCAGCCCCATAAACACGATGCGCCCGGCCGCCAGTCCGCGGGGGTCGGGGAAGGTTACCAGCTGGTCCCTGCCACCGTCGAACTCCGGCTGCTGCAATGCCTGTTTCACCAGTGCGTTCAGCGTCCGATGGGTATAGAGGCGGCCGTCCCGGCATACCGGTATGACCAGTGCATCAATTTTCAGGGTGTCTATATCGGCTGTGTTGAATTCCAGCATCGCGGGTGTCTCCTTTCGTGCAAAGGCGTGGTGCCGGTGTATAGGAAGCGCTGCAAAGCTAAGCATTTAGTCGGCTTGACGATACAAGTCAATGAAATTTTCCCGATGGCCGCTGCAGGGATGGAGCTGTAGCCGGGATACGCCTCTTTCGGCGCCGCCTTCAGGTGGCCGCGGAGCGAAGGGCAAAGAAACTGCTTGATAAGCACCGGGCGATTTCATATGAAGACGGGGAGATGCAACCTACAGAGCCGGTTGCCGTGTGGGCGCTGATGAAACCTGCCGGGGGGGGTTGAACCATGGACGCGTTGATTCGAAAAGTGAGAGAGTTTCGCCGCCAGCGGGGCTGGGACCGCTTTCATTCTCCCAAGAACCTGGCCATGGCGCTGACGGTGGAAGCCGCTGAGCTGGCGGAAAATTTCCAGTGGATGAGCCAGGAGCAGAGCCGGCGGCTGGATGGTGAAAAGCATGCGGCCGTGGCACGCGAAATCGGCGATGTCCTGATCTATCTGGTCAACTTGGCGGACAAACTGGGAATCGACCCGCTTGGCGCCGCGCACGCCAAACTGGCCGAAAACCACGCAAAATATCCGGCAGACAAAGTTTTCGGCAAGGCCTTGAAATACAGCGAATACACCTGATGTATGACGGCCCGCAGGCAATCTGCCGGAAAACCGGATGGTGCGCCAAACGTCAATCCGAAAAGCGGTGCGTAGATTTGACAGAATGCGCGGCCCGGACATAGCTTTTTTGGAATGATGTTGCGGGCCGGGAAATGCCTGTTGCGATACTTGCCCGGACAACGGGGAAGGTGCAGTTCTTATACCCATGAAACGTAAATTCAGGCTATCTCCTTTTTCATACCCGATCATCTTTTTCGGCGCGGTCATTCTGACCGGGACCCTACTCTTGCACAGCCGGTATGCTTCAGCTGCCCCCATCACCTGGATCGATGCCCTTTTTACGGCGACTTCCGCCACCTGCGTCACCGGCCTGGTCGTCGTGGATACGGGCACCTTTTTCAACCATTTCGGTCAGATTGTGATTCTGGGCCTGATCCAGGTCGGCGGCCTGGGTATCATGACCATCACCAGCCTGGTGCTTTTTCTGTGGACCAAACGGGTCTCCCTGCTGGACCGCGTGGCCGTGGGCCAGAGCCTTTTGCACGACCAGTCTTTTCACCTGGGGCATTTTCTCAAACGGGTAGTGGTCTGGACCATGCTGATCGAACTGGTCGGCGCCGCCCTGCTTTACGTGCAGGCACCCGCGCGGTTTACCCCTTTTTCAGCCATCTTTCATTCCATATCGGCGTTTTGCAACGCCGGTTTTTCGCTTTTCGCCGACAGCCTCATGCATTGGCGCGGCAACTGGGGCGTCAACCTGGTGTTCATGGCCCTGATCGTCAGCGGAGGCATCGGTTTTGCCGTGTTGGTGGAACTCTACGATTACATGGGCCGCCCCTTTGCGTCAGCCCGAAACCGCGCCCGGCGGTCGCTCAGCTGGTATACGCGCGTGGTGCTGACAACGACTCTGTGGCTCATCGTATGCGGCTGGGTCGTTATTTATTTTGGCGAGTATATCGGCTTTCGCCGCACCATTCCCTTCAACGATGCGCTGCTGTCTTCGCTATTTCAGTCCGTGACCTGCCGCACGGCCGGCTTCAACACCCTGGACATCGGCAAGATGACCAACGTATCGCTGCTGATCATGATCGTGCTGATGTTTATCGGCGGAGCCCCGGGCTCCTGTGCCGGCGGCATCAAGGTGACGACTTTCCGCACCATCGTGGCCTTTGCGGTGGCGCAGGTCAAAGGCCGCCAACAGCCGGAAGTCGGAAAATTCGCCGTGGACGCGACTACGCTTAACAAAGCCCTGGTGCTGACGCTTTTCGGCGTCATGCTCGTGGCCCTGGCGGTGCTGATATTGAACATTACCGAAGGCGGCGACCTGCCGCACCCTCTGGCCAGAGGGCTGAGCCTGCAGATTCTGTTCGAAGTGGTTTCCGCCTTCGGGACGGTGGGCCTGAGTACCGGTATTACACCGCAATTGACGCTTTCCGGTAAGAGTGTGATCACGCTGATGATGTTTATCGGCCGTCTGGGCCCCATCCTGTTTCTGGCGGCCATCCAGAGCTATCAGAAGGAACAGCTTTACCGCAAGCCGGAAGAGAGCATGCTCATCGGCTGAGGCAGGGAGGATTGCATGGCAGTCAAGTTGCTGATCGGTGTTATCGGTCTGGGAAAATTCGGTTTCTGGTTCGGGAAACATTTATCCGAAATGGGTCACGATGTGCTGGGCGTCGACATCAACCCCGACAACGTCAAACGGGCGCGGCACGTTTTTACCCAGGTCTACCAGGCCGACGCCATGGACAAGGAGGCCTTGAAACAGATCGGATTTACGGATGTCCATCATGCCCTGATCAGCGTCGGGGAGTCGATTTCGGCCTCCACCATGATCGCCATGTACCTGAAAGAGCTGGGCCTTGCCAATGTATGGGTCAAGGCCATCCATTCGGACCACAAGAAGCTGCTCAACAAGATCGGTGTGGGACACGTCATCATCCCCGGCCAGGTGGCGGCCCGCCAGCTGGCCAATCGCATGGCCATTCCGGGGTTTATCGATTACCTGCCGTTCGACCGCAACATGGTGCTCAAGGAATTGACGGTCAAGGAGTGGGCCGGCCAGACCCTGCGGGAAATTGATCTGACCAACCGTTTCAACATTCAGGTGATCGCCATCAAAAAAGCCGGGGATTCGCGCTTTCGGTTCATTCCCAAGGCCAACGACACAGTGGGCAAGGGCGACACCCTCGTGGTGATCGGCCCTTCCGGAGACCTTTCCGAGATCAAGAGCTGAGCGCTTCTGTCGATATGCCCGTTTGCAGGCCATTTGCAATCGCACAGGCAGGACTTGATGAAAAAAACATATTTCACGCTGTTCGTTTTGTGTCCGCTGCTGCTCTTTACCGCCTGTGCACGCATGCCGGTTGCACCGCGTGTGCCGGCTCTGCAGGGGCCCGGCGACAAACTGTTTGCCAGCGCTGAAAAGCATTTTGCAGCTGGGGCGTTTCCCGAAGCTCTGCAGGCCTTCAAGCGTTATGTGCAGCACTACCCGCAGGGGCCACGCGCCGCTGCGGCCCTGTTCAGGATCGGAACCATTTACAACGATCAGGGGAATCCGGTTCAGGCGCGCCGGTATTTTGAACAGCTCATGCGGCTGTATCCCCAAAGCCGCCTGCTGCCGGCGGCCATGCTGGGCACACTGCGTGCCGATTTTATAGAACAGGACTTTCCCCGTGTGATCCGTGAAACACCGGCTGTTTTGGCGAAGCTGCCCTCGGACCGCCTGCGTTTCAAAGCCCAGCAGATGCTGGCCGGGGCCTATCTGCAAACCGGGGATCTCGTACACGCCGTGCCGGTGCTGGGCCATGTCCATGCGCTGGCGCCTGCGGATCAGAAGCCCGCCGTTGCAGACAAAATCAAAAACGCCGTCCGGCGCCTGAATGCCGCCGAGGTGCTGTCTCTGCTGAAAAGCCAGCCGGAAGGTGCGGTGCACAGTGAATTGCTCTACCGCTTGGGAAAACTTTACCTGGAACAGGAGCGCTATGAAGATGCCCTGGGTGTGTTCGAACATTTTCTGAAAACCTACCCCCGGCACGCCGATGCCCCGCAGGTTCGCAGGCTCGTCGAAGAACTGCAGGGAAAATCCGTGTACAACCACTTTGCCGTCGGATGCCTGCTGCCGCTCAGCGGGCCCTTCGGCGCCATCGGCCACAAGGCGCTGGACGGCGTCGAACTGGCCTTTTACCAGACCGTCGGCGGCGACCGCCGGGCGCCCTTCAAATTGGTGATCAAGGACAGCGGCGGAGAACCCGAACGGGCGGTGGAAGCCGTTAAAGACCTGGCCGCAGAACGGGTCGCGGCCATCATCGGGCCCATCGTCAGCGCCCGATCCGCGGCGGCCCGGGCCCAGAGCGAACAGATTCCCATGATCACGCTGAGCCAGAAAGCCGGCGTACCGGACATCGGCGACTATATTTTCCGGAATTTCATCACCCCCGAGATGCAGGTGAAAAGCCTGGTGGACTATGCCGTGGGCGAACTGGGGGTGCACGATTTTGCCGTTTTCTACCCCCGGGAAAAGTACGGGCTGACCTTTATGCAGGCATTTTGGGATGCCGTCACGGCCCGGGGCGGGCGCGTCACCGGTGCAGAATCCTACCGGCCGGGGCAGACCGATTTCGCGGATGCCATCAAGAAACTGACGGGCATGTACTATCCCGTTCCGGAGGCTCTGCAGCCGGAGTCTCTCCGGCAAACCACGGATGCGCCTTCCGGGAATGAAAAAAAACAGCCGACCATTGATTTCAAGGCGCTGTTTATCCCGGATTCACCGGAAGTCGCGGGCCTGATTATCCCGCAGCTGGCCTTTTACGACATCAAGGATATTTACCTGTTCGGCACCAACTTATGGCATTCGCAGAAGCTGATCCGCATGGCGCAGCCCTACGTCCGGGGTGCCATCATGCCGGCCGGTTTTTTTGGCCGCAGCCGGGCCCCGCAGGTCCGGGCTTTTGTGGCGGCGTTTCACGCGGCGTTTGGGCGCAATCCCGGTTTCATCGAAGCCGTGGCCTATGACACGGCCATGATCCTGCTGCGTACCATCGGCGCGACCGGCCTGCCTTTCCGCTCTACGCTGCGTGAAAAGCTGCGCAAGCTCTCCCCATACGACGGTGTCACCGGCCTGACCATCTTCGGCCCCAACGGCGATGCCCAGAAAAAGCTCTACCTGTTGCAGGTCAGGGGCTCCGGGTTTGCCGAGGTCAGTTATGCCGGCGCCCGGGGGGAAAACAACGGCTCCGCAGCACCGTGAATTCGGATGGGTTTGACTTCCCGCCGGATGCGCTATATATATATGCTCCGGCGGAAACAGCTGCCGTGCTCTGCCAACAACGTCGCAAAGAAAAGACCCATGAGAAAAAAAACGCTGTGTTTGCTGCTGGGGTTACTGCTGGTGCCGGCGGCCTGCCAGAAGGAGAAGCAAGCCGCCAAAGCGCCGCCTCCGCCCAAAGTTCAGGTGGTGGTCACAAAAAGCCAGGACGTTCCGCTCTACCAGGAATTTGTGGGGCAGGTTTACGGAATGAAAGATATTGCCATCCGCGCGCGGGTGGAAGGCTTTCTGGAGAGCATCCATTTCAAGGAGGGCTCGCATGTCAAAAAGGGCGCCCTGCTGTACGTTCTGGAAAGCCAGCCTTTCGAAGCCGATGTGGCCGCCAAGATGAGCCGGGTGGCCGAAGCCAAGACCATGCTGGCCAAAGCGAAAAGCGACCTCGGCCGCATCCGGCCACTGGCGGCTGAAAAGGCGGTCAGCCAGAGCGACCTGGACGGCGCCGTGGCGCAGTATGAGGCCGCCATCGCCTCGGTGGAAGCAGCCCGGGCCAATCTCAGAGCCGCCAAAATCCAGCTGGGCTACACCAAGATTTATGCTCCCATCAGCGGCATTATCGGCAAAACCCAGGCCAAGGTCGGTGACTTCGTGGGGCGCAGCCCCAACCCGGTGATTTTGAACACTGTCTCGCGCATCGACACCATTCTCGTGCAGTTTTTCATTACGGAGCGGCAGTATCTTCATATTGCGCGTCGGTACAACGCTGCAAATCCGTCCGACCACCCGAACGACGCAGAGCCCCCGCTGGATCTTATTCTGGCGGACGGTTCGGTGTACGAGCATAAGGGCAAAATCGACTTTGTAAACCGTGAAGTGGATCCCACCACCGGTGCCATGCTGGTGCAGGCCTCCTTCCCCAATCCGGATGAAATCCTGCGGCCCGGGCAGTTTGCCAAGGTGAAGGCCCTGGTGAGAATTGTCAAAAACGGCATTCTGGTCCCCCAGCGATGTGTCACCGAGCTGCAGGGGCGTTACAGCGTCTATGTCGTGGATAAAGACAACAAGGCCCAGAGCCGGGAAATCCAAGCGGGACCCAAAGTGGGGAGCTTCTGGCTGATCAGCAAGGGTTTGAAGCTGGGAGAAAAAGTCATCTATGAGGGGCTGCAGCAAGTCAAGAACGGCATGCTGGTCAATCCGATCGTCCAAGAGGTTAAGGAAGTCAAATCGGCAGACCCGGAGAGCAAGTGATCGGACATGGGTAACTTCTTTGTCAGACGGCCCATCGTGGCCATGGTCATCGCCATTGTCACCGTGATTGTGGGGGTTGTCTTTCTCGGCGGTCTGCCCACCGAGCAGTACCCCGACATCACGCCGCCCATCGTCGAAGTGCGCGCCACTTACACCGGAGCCAATGCCGTCAGCGTGGAGCAGTCGGTGGCCACGCCGCTGGAGCAGCAGATCAACGGCGTGGACAACATGATCTACATGAAATCCACCAATGCCAACGACGGCACCATGAACCTGCAGGTGTCTTTCGAGGTCGGCACCGATCCGGACATGAACACCGTCTTTACCCAGAACCGCGTGGCCGCGGCCACGGCCAAGCTGCCGGAAGAAGTCAAGCGCTTCGGGGTGACCACCGAGAAATCGCTGCCCAACATCCTGATGCTGATTGCCCTGACGTCTGAAGGCGGCCGCTACGGTCAGAATTTCCTGGGCAATTACGCGCTGATCAACATCAAGGACATTCTGGCGCGCATAAAGGGTATCGGCCGGGTCAATGTCATCGGTGCCAGTGACTACTCCATGCGCATCTGGATCAAGCCCGATCGTCTGGCGCATCTGGGCATCACGGTGCCGGAGATCGTGGATGCCATCCGCGCCCAGAGCGTCATCGTGCCGGGGGGCAAGTTCGGTGCCGAACCGGCCCCGCCGGGGACCGAATTCACCTACACGGTGCGGCTGCCCGAGCGGCTGCAGTCCGTCAAAGAGTTCGGCAACGTCGTGGTCCGGACCCAGCCCGACGGTTCCCAGGTCAGGATCCGGGATATTGCGCGCGTGGAGCTGGGTGTGGAAACCTACAACGCCCGTACACGCCTAAACGGCAAACAATGCGCCATGATCGCTGTCTACCAGGCGCCGGGTTCCAATGCCGTTAATCTGGCCGCAACAGTCCGCAAGACCATGGCGCAGCTGTCCACCTCTTTTCCAAAGGGTATCCGCTACGATGTATCGCTGGACACAACCCAGGCCATCACCGCGGGCATCGATGAAATTATTACGACCCTGTACATTGCCCTGGCACTGGTGGTTTTGGTGGTGTTCATCTTCATCCAGGACTGGCGTGCCGCCCTGATTCCCACCATTGCCATCCCGGTATCGCTGATCGGCGCCTTTATCGTCTTTCCGCTGATCGGCTTTTCCATCAACGTGCTGTCGCTGCTGGGCCTGGTGCTGGCCATCGGCATCGTGGTGGACGACGCCATCGTGGTGGTGGAGGCCGTGCAGGTCAACATCGAAAAGGGCATGGTGCCCAAAGAAGCCACCGTAGCGGCCATGAACGAAGTGACGGCGCCGGTGATCGCCACCACCCTGGTGATGGTGGCGGTATTCGTCCCGGTGGCGGTCATGGGCGGTATCACGGGGCGGCTCTACCAACAGTTTGCCATTACCGTGGCGGTTTCGGTGGTGTTTTCCTCCATCAACGCCCTGAGCTTGAGCCCGGCGCTGTGTTCGCTGCTTTTGCGCAAACGCAAACCCTACCGCGGGCCGCTGGGCCTGTTCTTCAAGGCCTTTAACCGCGTTTTTGATAAATCCACTGATGTCTACATGGGGTTTACGCGCATCGTGACGCGCAAGATCACCATCGGCCTGGTGTTCATCGCCATTGTGTGCGTGGCCATGGGTTTTCTCGGCAAAATGGTGCCCGGCGGCTTCATGCCCGAAGAGGATATGGGTTACCTGATGGTCAATATCCAGCTGCCCGACGCCGCCTCGCTGCAGCGTACCGATGCCGTGACGAAAAGGGTCGAGGCGATTGTCGCAAAGTACCCGCAAGTGCAACACGTCACGGCGGCGGCGGGTTTCAGTATGATTTCGGGCAGCATGTCCACCAATGCGGGCTTTATCTTCGTATCCCTCAAGGACTGGAAAGAGCGCCAAGCAACCGCCCGCCAGATCGTGGCCCGTCTGAATGCTGATTTCCGCACGGCCGTTGACGAGGCCCAGGTGTTTGCCTTCGGGCCGCCGGCCATTCCCGGTCTGGGAAACGGTTCGGGATTTACCATGATGATCCAGGACAAGGGCGGCAACCCGCCCGCCTACTTGGCAGAGAACGCCGGACGTTTCATCCAGGCGGCCCTGAAGCGGCCCGAAATCGGCTCCGTATTCACCACCTTCCGCGCCAGCGTCCCGCAGAAGTACATGCAGATCAACAGGGATAAGGTGCTCAAAGCCGGTATCGCCCTAAACGACCTCTACACCACCGTAGGCGCCTTCCTGGGCGGCTCCTACGTGAACGATTTCAACCGTTTCGGCAGGCTCTACAAGGCTTATATCCAGGCGGAACCCCGGTACCGCCTGAATGCCGACCAGATCAACCTGTTTTATATCAAAAACCGCGCCGGCCAGAGCGTGCCCCTATCCGCCTTTGTGACTATCAAGGAAATTGCCGGCCCCGATTTTACCAATCGCTTCAACCTGTACCGCGCCATCGAACTGACCGGCGGGCCGGCGCCCGGCTATACTTCGGCCCAGGCGTTGGATGCCCTGGAGGAGGTGGCCAAGACTTCGCTGCCGGCCGACATGGGATACGCCTGGAGCAACATGTCCTTTCAGGAGAAAAAAGCCGGTGGTACCGGCATGGTGGTACTGGTTTTTTCACTGGTGTTCGTCTTCCTGATTCTGGCGGCGCAGTATGAGAGTTGGTCGCTGCCTTTCAGTATCCTGTTGGGAACGCCCTTTGCCATCCTGGGCGCCCTGTTGGCGCTGTTTCTGGGTCGCATATACAGCCAGAGCTATGAGCTCAATGTTTTTGCCCAGATCGCGCTGGTCATGCTGATCGCCATGGCCGCCAAAAATGCGATTCTCATCGTCGAGTTCGCCAAGCTCGAATTCGATAAGGGCCTGTCGCTCTTCGATGCGGCCGTCAAAGCCGCCAAGCTGCGCTTTCGACCCATTCTGATGACGGCCTTTTCCTTTATTCTGGGGGTGCTGCCGCTGGTTGTCGCCACCGGCGCCGGCGCCGAGGCGCGCGTGGTCATGGGCATGGCGCTTTTGGGCGGCATGACCCTGGCCACCCTGCTGGGGGTTTTTTTCTACCCCATGCTGTTTGTCTTTATCGGCAAGCTGGCGCGTTATGAGAAGAAGCGGGCTTCCGCGGAGGTGCACGAGTGAGGAGTTGGACATGCTTCTAAGCCCAGTTAGGCGCACGACGGCAATCGCCGTGCTGGCGGCCTTTTTATTGGCGGGCTGTGCCAAGGTGGGGCCGGATTTTACGCCGCCCGAAGTCCAAACGCCGGGAAACTACCGTTTCGGGAAAGTGACCGCCGAAAGCACGCAGAACCTGAAATGGTGGGAATTGTTCAACGATCCCGTGCTCTACGAACTCGTGGCGACCGCCCTGAACCACAACCGCGACATCCTGATTGCCGCCAGCCGCATCGAAGAGGCGCGCGCCTTCGTAGGGTTTAACAGGGCCGATCAGTATCCGCGCGTCGACCTCGAAGGCGGCGCCGGCCGGGGAAATTTCGTCGGCACGCGGTCGTCGACGACTAACGGCAATTACTTCATTGCACCGGTGCTCAGCTGGGAAATCGACTTCTGGGGCAAATTCCGGCGCGCTACCGAGGCCGCCCGGGCGGAATTGCTGGCATCTGAGTATGCCTACAGAACGGTCCAGCTGAGCCTGATTGCAGAGGTGGTCAGCACCTATTACCGCCTGCTGGATTTTCACAAGCGCCTGGCCGTTTCCCGCGAAACCCTGAAATCGCGGGAAGAATACCTGCAGATTATCCAAAAACGCTTCAAGCACGGCATCGTGCCCGAGCTGGACGTCAACCAGGCCCAAATTCAGAAAGAGCTCGCCGCGGCATCCATTCCGCTGTACGCGCGCCAGATTGCCAAGAGCGAAAACGCCCTGCGCATCCTGCTGGGAGAGCTGCCGCACGGCATTGAAACGGATTACGGCTTGGACGCCCAGCTTCCGCCGGACATTCCACTGGACCTGCCGTCGAACATCCTGACCCGCCGGCCCGATATCGCCCGGGCCATGTATCTATTAAAAGCCCAAACCGAAGCGGTGGGCGTGGCCGAGGCCCTGCGTTTTCCGTCCTTTTCGCTGACCGCCCTGCTGGGCGTGGCCAGCAGCGAGGTGTCGTCGGTGACCTCGGACGGCGGCATCTGGTCGGTTTCCGGCGGTGTGCTGGGGCCGCTCATCGATTTCAAGAAAAATATACGGCGGGTACAAATCGAGAAAGAAAAGACCCGCCAAGCCCTGTACCGTTACGAAAATACGGTGCTGCACGCCTTTGGCGAAGTCGAGGACAGCCTGGCGGAGATCCAAACTTACAGGGAAGAGCTGGCGGCGGTGACGCGACAGCGCAAAGCCGCCAAGAACGCCAACATCCTGTCCAAGAAACGCTACGACCGGGGCGTTTCCAGCTATCTCGAAGTGCTGGACACGGAACGTTCCCTGTTTACCGCCGAGCTTCAGCTCTCCGAACTCAAGCAGCAATACCTGAACGCCTACGTGAAACTTTACAAGGCCCTGGGCGGCGGGTGGGCGAGTGCCGTAAAGGCGCCGGGCGCCAAAACGGAAAAACCCTGAAGGCGGCAGCCGGCCGGTGCCCGCACGAATTTAGCGAGAACCTGCAGCGGCACGGGGAAAACCATGCAAATTCCCGGGAATCTGTTGACCACCGCCATGGCGGTCATGCCGCATACGGACGTGGAACGTGCGCTGGAGATGGCCTTGACGATGGATGTGCCGTTCTGGCCGCAACTCCCCAACTACAGCTACTATGAGGACATGTACGTCCAGGCGGCCGAACATTTCCCGGGTATCGTTTTGAACGTGGGGCAGCGCACCCTGCGGTTTTCCATCGAAAAGTTCACGGAAGAATTCGAGCAGGTGCTGGAGCATTTCGACGATCCGGCCTACTTCGACGTCAGCCGAACCTATTCCGCCGTCTACCACCGCTTCCTGTCGCTGGACCTGGCGAACCGACCCGCCATCCGCGGGCAGCTCGAAGGGCCGGTCAGCTTTGGTTTCAACATCCTGGATCAGGATGAACGGCCGATCATTTTCGATGATACCGTGCGGCCCTTCATGCTGGAGTTCATGGCCCGGCGCCTGAACGTGCAGCTGGAGCGCCTCAAGGGGCTGAATCCCAATGCATTCATGTTCGTGGACGAACCCGGGCTGCAGTTTCTGTTTTCGGCCATGGCCGGGTACGGCGATATCCAGGCCAAGGGCGATCTGGACCAGTTTTTCGCGGCCGTCGACCACCCTCGCGGGATCCATCTGTGCGGCAATCCGGATTGGGATTTCCTGCTGAATTTGGACCTGGACATCCTTTCGCTGGATGTCTACACCAATGCCGAGATATTCGCATCCTACGCCCCGTCGATCCGGCGCTTCCTGGAGCGGGACAAGATCATCGTCTGGGGCATCGTGCCCACCGGGTTCGAAACATTTGCCGTCGAAGACATCCCGTCGCTGACGGCACGGCTGGAAAACGTCTGGCAAGTGCTGTGGTCGAAGGGGGTCGACCGCGAGCAGCTGGTGCAAAACAGCATGCTTTCACCGGCTACCTGCTGTCTGGTGAATCCGGATAAGGAGAAGACGGTCGAGCGTGCTTTTGCAACCGTCGCCGCGCTGGCCTCCCGGCTGCGTGAAAAGTATCGGCCGGGCTGATCATGGAAATTTTTGAGATTGTCGGTGCAGGATGCAGGCAATGATTCAGGAACCGCTCATTTGAGACACAATGCGCACGAAACCGGACACAGCGGCCTTTGAATGGAATGCCCGGGATTATGCCCTACACTCTGCGACGCAGCAGGCGTGGGCCCGGGAGCTGATCGCCGGCGTGCGCTTAAAAGGCCGTGAAGCACTGCTGGATATCGGCTGCGGAGACGGCAAGGTAACAGCTGAAATCGCCCGGCATCTCGACGGGGGCCGGGTCGTGGGAATCGACAATTCGGACCAAATGATCACCCTTGCCATGCAGCGCTACCCCGCCCGGCGATATCCGAATCTGCGTTTCGTACAAATGGATGCGTCGCAATTGTCCTTTCGCGAAGAGTTTGATATTGTTTTTTCAAACGCCTGCCTTCACTGGATTCTCGGGCATGGGCCGGTATTGGCCGGGATATACCGGGCGTTGAAGCCGGGGGGGAGAGCGGTCGTACAGATGGGGGGTCGGGGCAATGCACAGCGGGTTGTTGAAATCCTGGACGAAATCATACGCGAAGACCCGTGGAAAGGCTATTTTAAAAATTTCACTTTTCCGTATGGATTCTACGCGCCGCAGGAATACGGGCCCTGGCTTGCAGGGGCCGGTTTCAGTGTGCAACGCCTGGTATTGAAACCCAGAACGATGGCCCACGAGGATCGGGAAGCTTTCAAGGGCTGGATACGGACCACCTGGCTGCCGTATCTCCACCGGGTAGACCAAAGGTCGCGCAACCGTTTTATCGAATCGATTGCGCAGCGCTACCTGCGAAAGTATCCGCCCGACGGCGACGGCAAAATCAAGGTGCCCATGCAGCGTTTGGAGTTCATCGCCGTCCGGCCGTCGGCCGGCTTGCGCCGTGCGGATGCCGCTGCTGGCCGAAAGTAGCTTCCGGCCGGCGCCTGGCGGAAAAATGCAACTATCCGTACGGTCCGACAAAGTCAAACGGGTTATACCCGGCTGTGAACGATACCATGCGGTTTCTCTTATACAATATACGCTACGCCGCGGGCATCGGAAAAAAGTTCCATTTTCCGGTGCCCTACAGCGGCTATTTCAAAAAAACCGGTTTTAATCTGAAAGAAATTCTGGATTTCATAAGATCGGTACGGCCGGACATCATCGGGTTGATCGAGGTGGACAGTGGTTCATTTCGTTCCGAAAGGAACAACCAGGCCGAGTCCATCGCCTGGGAGCTGCAGCACCAGCACATTTATCAGTCCAAGTACGCGGCCACCTCGGTGACGCGCAAAGTTCCGCTGCTGAACAAACAGGGAAACGCCGTGCTGACCCGTTTGCCGGTCGTCACCCAGAAATTCCATTATTTCCGCGAAGGTGTCAAACGTCTGGTCATCGAGGTCGAACTGGAGGCGCTGTCGGTTTTCCTGGTCCACCTGTCGATCAAATTCCGTCACCGCCAGTACCAGCTTCAGGATCTCTACGACATCATCAGGCATACGCGCAAACCCTGTATTGTGGCCGGAGATTTCAATGTTTTCCGGGGTGACCGCGAGCTGCAGCTCTTTCTGGCTGCCAGCGGCCTCGAAAATGCCAACCGAGCCGGAACACCCTCACATCCCAGCCGATCGCCTCACCGGCAGCTGGACTACATTTTCCACAGTCCTGAACTGCGCGTCACCGGTTTCGAAATTCCAAAGATCAAACTGTCCGACCACACCCCTTTAATTTGTGACTTTACGCTGACACGGGAATCCGGCAATGCAAACCTGTTGTAAATTGGGACCGGTGCTGCCCGAGCCCGCGGAAGCCGAAGAGAAAGGGCCAGGCGGACCATCCGTGCGCACCGTTTTGCATCGGCAGGTGCCGTCGGTGTGCTCAGGCGGGTGTTTTGGCGGCTCTCCACAGCCTCATTGAATCCTGCAACCACCGGGAGGCGGGCACTTTGACGAAACAACCAGGGACGATCAGAATACGGCACAGCTATTGGAACCGGGTGTTATGGCTTGCGACAGCCATTGGCGCGGTGTCGGGATTTTTCCTTTTGTATCCCATCAATGAGTATGTTTACTACTATGAGCACTATCCCCACGCGCCCACGGTCTGGGCATTCATCTTGGGCCAGCTGGTGAGTTCCCTGAAGGGCAACACGCCGCAAAAGACGGTATTTTACACACTGGTGGGGGCGGCCCTGGGTCTGGCGATGGGCCTGTTTTTCAATGCCTGGCAGAAAAAGCAGAGCCAGATTCAGACGCTCCGTACTGCACTCGGGGAAAACCTGGGGGCCTTGATCGCCCAGGGGGAGGGCCCCAGGCTGGAGTTCAAGTCCTCTTTCCGCTGGGATCGGCGGCAAAACCGGGTGAACCGCAGCCTGGAGGGTGCCGTCCTGAAAACGCTGGCCGGCTTCATGAACAGTCAGGGCGGGACGCTGCTCATCGGCGTTGAGGACGGCGGTGAAATTTCGGGACTGGAGAAGGATTTTGCCACCCTGAAAAAAAAGAGCCGCGACGGGTTCGAGCTTGCCGTCATGACTGCCGTTTCCACCAAACTGGGGCCCGAGTTCTGCCGGCATCTCGACTTCATTTTCCACCGCATCGAGGACAAAGATGTATGCCGTATTATCGTGGCACCCGCGCAGCAGCCCGTTTTCGTCAAGCAGGACCGGGCGACGCGTTTTTATTTGCGCACCGGCGGCAGCACGCGGGAACTGAACATCCAGGAAGCCCTGTCGTATGTGTCCAGCCGGCGCAAGTAGGATGCGGCGGGGCCTTTCAGGAGCATCGCGTCCGTGTCCCGGCGATGCCGGGTCCCATGCCGGCGGGCGAGAGCCGATCAGTGCGGGGGGATGAACTCAGACAGGACGCCGGCAATCATCTCTTCGGTAAATGGCTTGTGCAGTATCGTGTTCACGCCGGCTGAAAGCGCCGCCTGCCGATCCTGGGATTCTCCCTGGGTGGTGACCATGACGACCGGCAGCTGTTTTCGATCATACAGGCGGCGTATCTCCCGGGTCAGCTCGATCCCGTTGATTTCCGGCATGTTCAGATCGGTTAGAACCAGGTCCGGCTTCTCTTCACGGATCTGCGCCAGGGCCTCTGCGGGAACGGCGAAAAGCTGCAGGTTGCATCCCAGCTTATGCAGCATCGTGCGATAGATGCTCAGGACCATTTTCGAGTCGTCCACCGCATAGACGCAGGGTGCTGAAGCACTGCTGTTGGCCTGCCGGGTGTCGATTTCAGCCGCCAGATCCGAAAATCCGTTGGCTCTCAGGATTTGCAGGAAATGCTCGCGGATGTCCGGATGCGCCTCTTGCTGCAGATATTCCGCGGCCCGTTTGCGGAAAGGCTCCTGCTCGATGAGATCCAGGAAAATGCGGTCGCACTCGGCGTCGATGAGGGTCTGCCCGATCTGGCGCGCCTCGGGGCTGTCGCTGCGTAACATGTTTTTCAGGCCAGCGGACAGCACCAGGTTGTAGTTGGTGTCGATTGCCCGCGCAGCAGCTATGCGCACATTGTCCACCGGGTCATGAAGTCCCTGTGCCAGTGCGAAAGCCCCTTTGGAGGCAGACAGGTTCCCCATGGCCTCGTAGGCGGCAAAACGAACATTGGGATCTCTGGGCTCGTTGAACAGCAACTTGCGGATGGGCACAATGGCGGAGTCGTCGCCAATCTGGCCGAGTACATCCAGCGTGTGGACCAGCAGGTCCGGATCGTCATGGTGCAGATTACCGATCAGCACCGGCACCGCTTTGACGCCGATTTTCCGCAGGCACTGTTTGCCGGCGTTTCTCAAATGGGCATGCTGGGAGGAGAGGGTCTGGTTCAGTTTTTCCAGGGCTTCCGGGATCTGGGAAGCGGCGAGGGCATCCAGGATCATGATGTCCAGCTGCGGGTCTGTATCCAGCCGTTCCCACAAGCGCTGAATGGCGGTGGGCGACGCAAACTGTCCCAGGGCACTGATGGCGGAAGCAATCAATTCCATGCTGCCGGCGTACAGGTATTCCGACACGGCGGTGGTGGCGCTCAGATCACCGAGCATGCCCAGCGCAGCGACGGCGCTTTTCAGCACCTGCTGGTCGTGCTCGGTATTCAGGATTTCAAGCAGCACCGGCGTGGCGCCGTCCAGCCGGATCTCGCCGGCGATCTCAGCCATCAGCGCCTGATGGGATTTCTTTTTTGTTTTGGACAAAAGGGTGAGGAAAGTGGTCGGACTGTCCAGCGCCTTCAAGTACAGGACTTCTTTGAGCTGAGGGTAACGGTCCTCCAGCTCCGGCTGCGATGCCAGCACACCGACGATCAGTTCAATTGCCATGTCATCGGCGGCGCGGCTCAATTCAAACAGTGTCAGCCGCTGGGTTTTTTTATCCACATCCCCAAGATGGGCAAGCACCAGCCGTGCTTTGAGCATGTCTTTGGCCTTCAGGTCAAAACGCAGTTCTTCAATAAAATCTTCAGATTTGATGCCGCTCATGGCGCTTTCTCCCTTGTGTAGACGGAATCTTTTCAGTAGCCGGGATGACGGCGGGTTGTGCCGTTGTCATCGGGGGCGGAACGCGCAGCCGTCGCTGCCCCGGCAGAGGGTGCCGGAATGCGCTGATTTACGAATGATCGCAGACGATCCGTTCCGGAACTGTGCCCCCTTGGACACCTATCGGTTTTCGGGGTGCATTCCTTGAGTGCAATTTGTGCGGACGGCGTTTTTCAGTAGCCCGGCTGACAGCCGGCAGGGTGGCTGGACGGACGGCGGTTTGCCGGAAAGGTCCTGGTGGGCATTAAAAAAGACCGGGAAATGCTCCCGGTCTGATCGGGTCTTTTTCGGGCAGATTGCTCGTCAGCATTTATCGAAACGGCAGCTGGACATGTCGGGACCGTCGCAACAGTATGTGCCGATCGTGCACCCACATCCGTCAACCACGTAATAACATTTCGATTTGGCAGACGATTTTCCGCTTTTTTTCTTTTTGTCCTTACCCATGGCAGCACCTCCTTGTGCATTCATCAAACATGTCCGCCATAGACACCGGGCTGTTCATTTCGGGCATACGCCCAGGGAACATCCGGATAAGCGTCAGGCGTCTCAAAAGATTCGGCGTTTATTTTCGCCTGGCGTTCCTCTTCACCTTGGCGAACACGGTTGCTGCATTCGCCTTCGCATTTACCGGTACGGTCTCTTTTCAATATATCAGGCATTTTTAAAACCCCCTATTGTACGCTTAATGAGTTCGTGGAAAGTCCGGACTTCTCGCTTTCGCAAGCCTTTCCAGGAGCGGTGCAGGCTTGCGCCAAATCCCAGGAGCGCGTCGTTTTACTCCTCAAACAGCTTGGGGCTCTTAACCCGCCACCCTACACAGCGTTTTTCGATGAAAAGTCTTGAAGCCCGCTCGAAACCGACTTTTTTTACGGGCCTGTCACTGTTGGGTTCAGAAAACAGCTGTCCCTCGATCTTAACCTAACATGGGCACAAGTTGGTACAAGTCAAGCACCGGGACCGGTTTGGCGGTCGGCGACACGCCACGCGCCGGCAAAATACTCGGGAAAGGGGTAACCGGTTTCGATGGCAGGGTGGAAGGTGGCTTCACGTGCGGATCTATCCGCTGACACGGTATTTTTTTAAAAAAGCCACCGGGTGGTAGGATATTTTGGCGCTGCGCAGGCCCGGATCGCCGGCGTCCTGTTCACGGTTGACATACCTGAAATGGCCGCCGGCATGTGCGAGAAACATCTGGTTGATGGCCTGGTAAACACCCTTGAATTCCGGGCTGCCCTTCTCAAAATGGATTACCAGGGTGTCGGGCGAGAGCCGCTGGCCCACGGTATAGGCCGCCATCCGGCCCTTCACCAGCAGAGCAGCTCCCATCAGGCCGCGCAACTGACGCCAGGCGGCGATGGTTTTTTCAATGGCGCGGTTTTCCGCGGCCAGCATCGGGGATGCTTCACAGTCACGCCAGGTGCACCAATCCGACTGAAGGCCGTGAACCATGTCGAGCATGTCCGCGTCCAGCGGTTGGTAGCGAAAGGCGTAACTTTTGACAAACTGGTTTAAGAGGTTCTTTTTTTTATGAAAACGCTTGCCCTTCAGGGCGACCAGATCGGACAGGGTGTACAGATAGTCCCAATGGTCGCGCTCGCTGTCCAGACCCACGGCGCTTCCCATCTGCCGCTGCCAGAGGCGGGCCAGGGGATGCGGTACCCGGCAAAACTGCCGCATGCCGGTGGGCAGACCCGCGAAGATCTGCGGCCAGTGCACTTTGTCCCAGGGGCCCACCGGGGCCCACAGCGCCGCCTCGGGGCGGGACTGTCGGATCCATACCAGATCCTTCTGCCAGCACCACGAAAGGCCGTACGCTTCCGCCCACCCCCAGAGATTGGCAAAGCTGTAATCCGACGCTACCACGGGGCATTGCGCAAGCCGCTGCAGGTAGATATCCTGCTGTTCCAGTGAAATGGGTACAAAGTCGAAAATCATTTATGGACACCTTATTCCATGCGGCGCAAAAAGTCGAGTGGTCGGCAGAAACGGACAGGCAACGCTGCCTGAAAGTCGGCGCAGCGTCCTGCAGCCGGGCTGAGCCGCAGGCGGCTGCGATCGTGTCCGCATGCCGGATAGGCATGGACAGGCGGGCCGGGATGGATTACTTTGCATATCTGCATGCCGGCCCGGACAGCGAAGCCAACGATGATGATTTCGTAAAAGTCCGGGCTTTTCGCACACGAAAAGTCTTGCAATCCGTTCAAAACCGACTTTTTTACGGGTCTGTCAACGATGGTTAACGGACCGGAAGAAGACAATTTTGTCACCTGGAAACATCGCCAACACGGTTTTGAGAAAATATCGGGAGATCACCGGCCGTGCGCGGCGGCCGGAACATTTCTTCTGGGGGATTTCCTCCTTTCAGATGCTGGCCATGTTCAGGCGCGGGATGTTTTACGCTTTTTTGTCCATTTATCTGCGCCATTTTTTAGGGCTGAGTGTCACCGAAACCACCCTTTTCGCCACTGGCCCCATGATTGCCAACATCCTCTTTCAGACCTTTGTGTGGGGTCCGTTTTCAGACCGCCGCCAGCTGCGGCGCACCTTGATCGTCTGGGGTGAATGCCTCGGCGGTGCCGGCACACTGGGCGTGTGGTGGGTGCACACCTGGCCGGCGGACAGGCATGCAGCCGGGTATGTCATCATTGCCGGCCTCACCCTTGTCGAGGTTTTCTGGTCGATGTCCAACATCGGATGGAGCGCCCTGATTTCCGACCTGTACCGCGAGGAAAGGCGCAGCACTGTCCAGGGACGCCTGTCCAGTGTGGGCGGCGTCGGCCGCATGCTGGGCATCTGGCTGGGCGGGCTGCTTTACGACGGCATGGGCCTGAAATATGCGGGCTGGGGGTTTTACGCCGGAGCGCTTTTCTTCGTCGCTTCCGGCGCCATGTTCATCTCGGTGGTGCCCATGTTGTTCGTCCCCGAAGGGGGGATCCGAAAGAGTTCCGTCCAGGTATCCGCCGCAGCAGGGGCATCAGACCGCACGCCTGTCGGCGTGTTCGGCATATTTCTCGCCGGCATGACGCTGATCAATTTCGGGCGCAACTCCATTGCGGTGATTCTGAGCCAGTACCTGGTGATAGGTGACGGGTTTGCAGTTTCCAGCCGCGAACTGAGCTACATCTTCAACACGCAGTCCGTGGCGATGATCGTGGCCGGACTGGCCATCGGATGGATTTGCCGCCGCATGGGCGACGACAATGTGCTGATGCTGGGTGGGGCGTTGTCACTGGCTTCCCTGTCCGTTCTGGCAATCACCGGCGATATCAAAATGGTCTACGTGGCATCTTTTTTGCGCGGTGTCTCCGAGGTGGCCATTTTATCGTCAGCCTATGCCTTTGCCTCGGCGCTCATGCCGCCGGACATGCGCGCGCGGCTGTTCAGCCTGTTCAATGCCACCTTTTTTCTCTCCTGGGGGCTGGCCGGCACGTTGATCGCCGGACCCATCGCGGACCTGCTGATCGCCTCCGGGTCTACCCAGGTGTTCGCCTACCGCATGTCATTCGTGTCCGCCGCCGCGGTGACCCTGGCAGGGCTTTTGGTCTGCGGGTTTTTGATATACATTTTCATGCCACGCCGACGCCCGTGACCATGCCCTGAAACCAAAAGGGGGCAAAACCAAAAGGGGTCAAACCAAAAGGGGTCAGGTCTTGAATTGCCATTTTTTCAGTTCCGTTTATGGGCCATTCGGCTGACCGTTGCACGGAGCAGACTGAGAACAGGCGGTTCCCCGTAAAGTGTATCCGCAGCGCCGGTGAACGCGGATGATTTTCCGGTTCCGATCCCGTCTGCCGGCGATGTCCGGAAAAATTTCCGGCAGCGGTGGGGGACGCATTTATATCAGCTACGCATCTCCCAGCATGATTCGCTTTGCATTTCCGTAGCAGATAAGTTCTTTCGCTTCCTGGGAAAGATCAAGTGTGCAGATGGCTTCTGCGTTGGCTTTGATTCCCGGAACCCCGGGGAAGTCGGTTCCAAAGAGAAATTTTTCCGGCAGCCGTGGCAGGCCGGGGAATAATTTGAGCAGGTTTTTCGGCGGCAGTCCGCAGACGTCGATATAAACATTTTTATGCCGTTTCACCATGAATTCGGCTTCCTGGTACCAGAATCCACGTCCACCATGGGCGAGGATGATGGTCAAGTCCGGAAAGTCAGCCGCGACGTCGTCATAGCTGTATGGATCGGCGTATCTCATTTTTGATCCCGTAAAGATCGATGTCCCTGCGTGCATCATCACCGGCATTTTCAGTTGCAGGCAGCGATCGTAGACTGGATAGAGATTGCGGTCGTTGACGTAATGTTCACAATGGACGGGGTGAATTTTCATGCCCCTGATGCCGAGGTTGAACTGCCGTTCAAATTCCCTTGTCGGATGGTGCAGAAGGGGGTTGATAAATCCGAACGGAATGAATCTCGGATATTTTGCGGCGATCTCGATGACCCGTTCAACAGGGTGGATCCCCGCTATCTTAGGGGCATACTCCGGGAGCAGAACCGCATGCTCAACACCTTCTCTGACCAGAATATGGTAAAGTTCGTCGTCGTTCTGATTGCCGGCCGCGTCGTATAACTTTTGCTCGTATCGGTGCCCGAGGGACATCAGAAATCCGAAAGCCTCTGCGGTCCATTCGTTTTTATCTCCGCTGTGCATGTGGACATCAAAGATCTTCATTGTTCAATCCCCTTATTGTTCTGGGGTCTTCACGCATAAGCATGTAGGAAACCGGTTTTTAAAAAAAGTATGGCAAAGGACCGATTAGGTGTCAAGATTCCAGAAGCCGCAACAGATTGAAAGAAACCAAGGTCGGGCGGTCGGTCAAAAGACAAGCCGACCGGGGTGTTGCCCTGTCTGCGGCCGTTGGCCAGGAGCAGGCGTTTTAAAAGCGAGATTTCGTCCGGGTGTGAGGCCCAACCGCCGACGGTGGGGCTTTGGCGGTTGCGGTGGAGGCATTGCGGTGGTATTGATAAAAGCGCTTTCGATAAAGAAACTGGTGGCAGTCGGCACTCCACGGATATGCCGGACAGACGGTATTTTGTCGTCCAGGCACTGAAAATCCGGTACCCAGACTCGACAGACGCCTAACGTATCGGTTTCGAGCGGAATTCACACTTTTTCCCGCAAAGGCTTGCACAAGCGGGAAGCCCGGACTTCTTGCGGAGTCATCCAATTTGTGCGCCAGACGAAAACAGAACAAAAAAGGCCACGGAAAACACCGCAACCTTTTGTTTTTATTGGTCGGGGCGAGAGGATTTGAACCTCCGACCCCTTGAACCCCATTCAAGTGCGCTTCCAGACTGCGCCACGCCCCGACGTCTGTATATAGTTAACATCTTTGACATAGGGTGTCAAGACATTGAAAGATGAAAAACCGTGGTTACGGACATCTGTAAGGCCCCCGCGGCTGAGGCCCGGAGATACCGTCGGCATCGCCGCGCCGGCCAGTCCCTTTGATGAAGAAGCCTTTGCGCGCGGGGTCCGTGTGTTGGAGGACATGGGCTACAGGATACACCTGCCCGAGGATCTTTTTACGCGCTGCGGGTATTTTGCCGGCCATGACCGACGGCGGGCCGCGCAGCTGCTGGCGCTTTTCCAGAACCCGAACATAAAGGGGATTTTCTGTGCCCGCGGCGGGTACGGCTGCCTGCGGATTCTGCCCCTGCTCGACTACGATCTCATACGGTGCTGTCCCAAGGTTTTTGTAGGGTTCAGCGATATCACGGCCCTGCATGCCGCGCTGTACCACTGCTGCAGACTGGTGACTTTCCACGGTCCGGTGGTCACCAGCCTGGGCCGCATTCCGCCCGGCGCCTGCGATGCACTGGCGGCGTTCCTTTCCGGCGGAAAAGCGCAGCACCTCGCATTTCAAAACCCCCGTGTCATCCGTGCCGGGTCGGCTTCGGGGGTGGTTCTCGGCGGCAACCTGGCGGTGTTGTGCAGCCTGGCGGGGACGCCTTTTTCCCCCGATTTGTCCGGTGCCATCCTTTTCCTGGAAGATGTCCACGAAAAACCCTACCGTATCGACCGCATGCTGACACAGATGCGTCTGGCCGGCTGTTTCCAAAACCTTGCCGGCCTGGTACTGGGCGTTTTCCGTGATTGCGGGGATATGGATGCGATTTGCACCATTGTTAAAGACGTTTTCAGCACCCTGGAGATCCCCATCCTGGCGGGGCTCCCCGCAGGGCACGGGGAAGACAACCGGACCTTGGCGCTGGGCCTCGCGGCCCGCCTGGACACCGCATCAGCGACGCTGTCTTATGCGCGGGCGGCGACACGGCGGCCGGATGAAAAGGTCCTTGAACCGGCGGCAAAGCCAGGTGGAAAGGACTGACATGACCATTCATTGCGCCACCGGTGCACACCTGTTCGGGCTGGCCTGAAGACAGCGGGGGTTGTCATGCGGACCGTGCATGCGCTCATGAAGCGGGCAATTGAGGACGGCGTTTTCCCGGGAGCGGTGCTTCTGGTCAGCCGGAATTCGGCGTGCGTTTTTTTTGAAGCCTACGGCTGTGCCAATATTTTTTCAGGCCGGCCTGTGACTCGGGAGACGGTTTTCGACCTGGCCTCTTTGACCAAGCCTTTGGCGACCACGCTGGCCGTGATGCGCCTCGTGGAGCAGCGCCGGCTGCATCTCGATCAGCCGCTGAAAACGTTGCTGGCGGAGTTCGAAAATTCCCCGGGCGGGGACATCTCGGTGGCGGAACTGCTGGGGCACACCGCGGGCCTGGTGGCCTACCGTCCCTTCTACAGGGAACTGATCAAGGGACCGGCACCCTTGCGACGCAGCGCGCTGACCCGCAGACTGGCCGAAGAGATTCCCTTACGAAACAACCGTAAGCAGGCGCTATACTCCGATCTGGGTTTCATGATTTTGGCGCGGGTTGTCGCAACCATCAGCGGCCGGCGACTGGACCGTTTCGTACACCGGGAGGTGTATACGCCACTGGGTGTCGAGGGCCTTTTTTTCGTGGATCTGGAGGCGGGGCCGGACCGCTCACGGCATACATTTGCGGCCACCGAAGCATGCCCATGGCGCAAGATGCTCCTGGAAGGGGTCGTGCACGATGAAAATGCCTACGCGGTCGGCGGTATCGACGGTCATGCCGGGCTTTTCGGGAATGCCGCGGCTCTGAACCGGCTCCTGGACCAGATTCTCTCCGACTACCACGGCGGTGCGCCACAGCCGTTTTTCAACCCACGCCTGCTGCAACACTTCCTCCGGCGCAATCCCGCCACCGGCCGGGCCCTGGGGTTTGACTGCCCCTCACGGCCCCATTCCAGCAGCGGACGCTACTTCCCGGAACATGCTGTGGGGCACCTGGGCTTTACGGGCACCTCCTTCTGGGTGGACTTGAAACGCTGTCTGTCGGTTGTGCTGCTGTCCAACCGTGTGCATCCGTCGCGGCAAAATGAACGCATCCGGCAATTCCGGCCGAAACTGCATGACGCGGTGATGGAATCCCTGTCGATGTGTTCCTGAACACCGGTGCCGTTTTCAGCGCGCCCGGTTATTTTTCCGCTTGTATTTCAGGGATATTCTTGGTATCCGGGCTTATTTACGGTTGCCGGAACTCGGACGCCGCTCGGACCGGGTGACAGTCATTTCTTCGATCACGGTGTTAATAAGGGTTTTTTTGTCTGCCGGATCACGGCAGTACGCCCCAAGGGGGGTGTGCAGCCATTCCGGTTCGCCTGCAGGGGACACATCGCCGGTGAAACCCGCTGGATATAGCGTAATATTTCCTGCCGGGGCCCCGGGCAAACATACGATGACAAGATGAGGCGTTATGAGCTTTTTTCTAAATGGGCTGCTGGGCGCGTTTTCCAATGACCTTGCCATTGATCTGGGTACGGCCAATACCCTGGTGTACGTCAAGGGCAAGGGAATCGTACTGAGTGAACCTTCCGTGGTCGCCGTACAGACGGATGCGCGCGCCAAAAACCGGGTGCTGGCGGTGGGCCTGGAAGCCAAGAATATGTTGGGCAAAACCCCCGGGAATATCGTTGCCATCCGGCCCATGCGCGATGGTGTGATTGCCGATTTCGAAGTGACCGAGGCCATGTTGCGCCACTTTATTCACAAGGTTCATAATCGGCGCCGCCTGGTCAGACCCCGCATCATCGTGGCCGTGCCTTCCGGCATCACACAGGTGGAAAAGCGCGCTGTACGCGAATCCGCCGAATCCGCGGGTGCGCGCGAGGTCTTCCTGATCGAAGAGCCCATGGCGGCCGCCATTGGCGCCGGGCTGCCGATCACCGAACCGACCTGCAACATGGTCGTCGATATCGGCGGCGGCACCACGGAGGTGGCCGTCATTTCACTGGCGGGCATTGTTTACAGCCGCTCGCTGCGAGTGGCCGGAGACAAGATGGATGCCGCCATTCAGCAGTACATCAAACGCAAGTACAACCTGCTGATCGGGGAACGCACCTCTGAAATCATTAAAATGGCCATCGGCAATGCCTATCCGCAACCTGATGAACTGGAAACCATCGAAGTCAAGGGACGGGATCTCGTTTCGGGAATTCCGAAAATTTTGGCCATCGACTCCGAGGAAATCCGGGTAGCCATCTCCGAGCAACTGGACGCCATCCTTGAAACAGTGAAGATCGCCTTGGAGCAGACGCCGCCGGAGCTGGCCGCCGACATCGTGGACCGGGGGATCGTGCTCACCGGCGGCGGGGCGCTTTTAAAAAACCTGGACAAACTTTTGATGGAAGAAAGCGGCCTGCCCATCACGGTGACCGAAGACCCCCTCTCGACGGTGGCACTGGGCTCAGGCAAAGCTTTGGACAGCATTGAAATTCTAAAGCGCGTCATAATCGCTTAAAAAGATGTTTTCGAAAAAGATGCTGGTGATCACACTGGTGATCGCCGTGATCGCGGTCAATGCCGTCATCCTGTCCGTGACCAGCCGTCATCGCGATTCCACCAACCCCGTAGGACGCTACGTACTCGTCCTGATCGGTCCCTTTCAAAAAGCCGTCAGCCAGACCATCGGGTTCTTCAGCGGGGTTTGGCGCCATTACTTCGATCTGGTTTCCGCAGCCCGGGAGGTGGAGGCCTTAAAAAAAGCGCTGGGACGTGCCATTCGCGAAAACAGTGCCTGCACCGAAATCCGGCTCTCCAACCGGCGCCTGCGCAAAATGCTCAACTTTGAAAAAAAAATCACCCGTCGGGTTGTGGCCGCCGAGGTCGTGGGCCGGGACCCTTCGCCCTGGTTTAAGGCCGTGATCATCGACAAGGGGCGTGCGGAGGGCGTTGTCAAGGGCCTGCCGGTGGTCATTCCCGAGGGTATTGCCGGCCAGATCATCAATGCTGCCGGCCACTATGCCAAGGTTCTGCTGCTGGTGGATCATAACAGCGCCGTGGATGCCCTGGATCAGCGCACGCGTGCCCGCGGCATCGTCAAGGGGGAAACGTCGGAACGCTGCCGTTTTCAGTATGTTTTGCGCAAACGTGACGTGCGCATCGGCGATACGGTCATATCGTCGGGGCTGGACGGCATCTTCCCCAAGGGGCTGCGCATCGGCAACGTGACCGGAATCGTCAAGCGCAGTTCGGGGATTTTTCAGCAGGTGACGGTGACGCCTTTCGTGGATTTTGAAAAACTCGAAGAGGTGCTGGTGCTCCTGAGACCTCCCAGACCCGCTTTTGCCGGAGAGCCATGAGTTACCTTTATCTGATTGGCAGCGGTTTGCTGCTGCTGGTTTTCCAGACGACGATCTTCCAGGAAAGCGCCTTTCTCAGCAGCAGTTTTTACGACCTGCTGACACCTTTCGTGGTCTACCTGGCACTTTTCCGGCCGCGGCGCGACAGTATGGTCCTGGTGATTTTCTTCGGTCTGTGCATGGACAGCCTGTCCGGGGCGCCGTTCGGCCTGTTTTTGAGCGCCTATTTCTGGCTGTTCGTTATTCTGAAATGGGTCACCCAGTTCGTGCACGTGAGCAGCACACTGCTGCTGCCGGTGGTCGTGGCCGTCGGCGTGCTGATCGAAAACTTTTTCGTGGTGTTGAGCCTGGCGGCTTTTTCCCCGGCAGTCAGGATTTCGCCGGCGGTACTGCATGCGGTGAGCGTACAGTTTGTGTGGGCGCTGCTGACCGGCCCTTTTCTGCTCATTTTGCTGCGCGATACCCATCGCAGATGGAACCGCTGGATGTGGGCGCACACGCAGCGCAAGAACGGCTTTCAGGGCTGAATGGCCGATGAACGACGTACTGAAAAATTCAGATGGTGACTGGTTCAAACAGCGCATGCCGGCGGTGATGGTGATCGCTCTGGTCCTGTTCGGCGCCCTGTTCGTGCGCCTGTTCTATCTGCAGATTGTTGAAGGGCAGGAGTATCGCCGGCTTTCGGAGAACAACTGCATCCGGCTGCAGGATATTCCGGCGCCGCGGGGACTGATTTTTGACCGCCGCGGGCACCTCCTGGTAGACAACCGGCCGGCTTTTGACCTGGGGATCGTGCTCAAAGACGCCAAGCCGGTCGAAAAAACACTCAAAACGCTCGCGGGGCTGATGCACGTGAACGTCGGCGGGCTGCAGGCCAGAATCGCGTCCGCCCAAGGCGTGTCCTCCTATCAGCCGGTAATCCTCAGAAAAGACATTGACCGGGACCTGCTGGCCGTGCTGGAAGTGCACAAGTTCGACCTTCCCGGAGTGGTCGTAAACGTCAAGCCGCGCCGGGAATATCTATACAAAAATGTTGCCGCCCATTTGATCGGATACCTGGGCGAGGTCAGCCTGAAAGAGCTGAAGCGGCATGCCGGCGCCGGCTATGAGGTCGGTGACATGATCGGCAAGCTGGGCGCTGAAAAATCCTTTGAAAACGCGCTTCGGGGGCGCGCCGGCGGGCGGCAGGTGGAAGTGAACGCATCCGGACAGGTCGTACGGGTGCTGGATACGGTCGATGCCAAGGCCGGGCTCAACCTTTTCCTGACCCTGGATTTGGAGCTGCAGGCCAGGGCCCAGTCCCTGCTTGAAGGCGTTGCCGGGGCCGTGGCGGCCATGGTTCCGTCGACCGGAGAAATTCTGGTGCTGGCCAGCAGCCCGTCCTTTGATCCCAATGATTTCGTCAGCGGGCTGCCGGGCCGGAAGTGGCGCCAACTGGCCTCCAACCCCTTCCGCCCCATGGAGGACAAGGCCATCCAGGGGGAGTACCCTCCAGGGTCCACTTACAAGATCGTTACGGCCATTGCAGGGCTTCAGGAGGGTGTGATCGACGAAAACACCACGCTTTTCTGTCCGGGTTTTTACCGCTTCGGCAACCGCGTTTTTCACTGTTGGAAAAGAGGCGGACACGGGCATGTCAGTGTCGTTAGGGCACTGACGGAATCGTGCGATGTGTTTTTTTATCAGGTGGGGCAAAAACTGGGTGCCGACCGGCTGGCCTGGTACGCCAGGGCCTGCGGTCTGGGTGCCCCCACGGGAATCCAGCTGGACCACGAGGCCCGCGGGCTGATTCCGACGGCCGCCTGGAAAAAGCGACGTACCGGTGTGCTCTGGCAGCGCGGTGAAACGCTCTCGGTCGCCATCGGCCAGGGATACGACCTGGCCACGCCGCTGCAGAATCTGGTGATGATTTCCGCCGTGGCCAACGGCGGTACGCGCTATACGCCCATGATTCTCAAACGGGTGGAAAACGCCGAGGGGAAAATTATCAGACAGAACACGCCCCACGTGGCCGGCAGGCTGCCGGTCAGCGCGCAGACGCTTGACCTGGTACGGCGGGGGCTCTACGGTGTGGTCAATGGCCGGCACGGCACCGCCCGCATCGCCAAGCTCAAGGATATCGCCATCTGCGGCAAAACCGGCACTTCACAGGTCATCGGACGCAAAAAGAGCGAATCCGGGCGCAAGATCGTGCGGCCGGAGCACCGGCGGGCGCATGCCTGGTTCGTGGCCTACGCACCCGCGGATCACCCACAGATCGCCGTTTCCGTGATTGTCGAACATGGCGAACATGGATCCAGCGCTGCGGCACCCATTGCCAGGGAACTGATCAAAACCTACCTGCGCCGAGAAAGCGCGCATTCAGCGCTGGTGGTGAAAAACCCCTGACGGGCCGCATTCCGGGTCCATCGGATAGATGGCGCCGGTTTTGCGCAAGACAACACATGGCCCCGCTGCCGACAGGCAGCCGGGGCATTTGGGACGATACCAGAAAGTCAACGTACACATGTTCGAGGCAAATCCGGATGTTTGACCGCAGACTGATACACTGCTTTGACTGGGGGCTGCTGGTGCTGACCTGCCTGCTGGCCGTTTGCGGCCTGTCGACACTGTACAGCGCCACGACGGCCGGAGCGGGTGTTCAGAAGATGCTCTATATCAAGCAGCTCACGTGGTACGGCGCCGGGCTGGTCGTAATGGTCATCAGTTTCCTTTTCCATTACAAGCAGCTGGACCGCTACGCGCTGCTCGTCTATGCAGCCAGCGTCGGCCTTTTGCTGGTGGTGCTGCTGCTGGGCCGATACATTGCCGGCTCCAAACGCTGGTTGGTGCTGGGGCCGATTTCCGTACAACCCTCGGAGGTTGCCAAAATTGCGGTCATCATTGTCCTGGCGCGGTACTACAGCCGCAAACTGAATCCCGGCGGCCTGACTCTGCGTGAACTGCTGCAACCCATCGGAATTGTGCTGCTGCCTTTCCTGCTGATCGTCAAACAGCCTGACTTGGGCACAGCCATGCTGATCTTTCTGATCGCCGCTTCCATGACACTGTTTGCGAAAATTGAAAAACGTTCACTGATCTCGATATTCATTGCCGCAACCGCCGCCGTACCGGGTGTGTGGATGTTTTTGAAAGGCTACCAGAAGCAGCGCATCCTCACCTTTCTGGATCCGAACCGTGACCCGCTGGGCGCCGGCTATCATATCATTCAGTCGAAAATTGCCATCGGTTCCGGAATGCTGCTGGGTAAGGGCTACCAGCAGGGGACCCAGAATGCACTTTCCTTTTTGCCCGAACAGCATACGGATTTTATCTTTTCCGTGCTTTCGGAAGAGTGGGGGTTTGTGGGATCCGCCATCGTGATACTGCTTTTCCTGGCGCTGATTTTCTGGGGGCTGAAAATCGCCCAGCGGTCCCGAGAACCTTTCGGCGCCATGCTGGCCTTCGGCATTACAGCCATGATCTTCTGGGAGGCCTTCATCAACATGGGCATGGTGATGGGACTGCTGCCGGTGGTCGGCGTGCCGCTGCCCTTCATCAGTTACGGCGGCTCCTCGAACATTATAATGATGCTCAGCATCGGCATCCTGCTCAACATCAGCATGCGCCGTTTTATGTATGAATAGCCGAACCTTTCGCCGGGCAAACGGAAAGCGCCCGGGTTTTTTAGGGGGAAGACCATGCGGAATTCAAAAAAAATAGATACCGCCGGCGCCTTTCTGGCGCATGATGTGCGGATTAAAGGGGAAGTGACGTTTCAGCGCAGTATCCGCATTGAAGGCCGTGTCCAGGGCAACATCCAGAGTCCTGACGGGCTGCTGGCCGTGGGAGAGAAGGCCCGGCTGGATGCGGATATCCAGGTGGGAACGGCCGTTGTACAAGGGCGGATCAACGGCAGCCTGACGGCCGCTGAAAAAGTTGAAGTCAAATCACCGGGACGGATCGAGGGCGATATCCGGGCCCCGGTGATCGCCGTTGAAAAGGGCGCGGTTTTAAACGGAAAATGCGTTACTGCAGGCAAAACCGAGGCGTCCGTCGATCCCGCGGCATCAAAAAACCTTTGACAGCGGTTGTCCAGGATGCTATAGACCGCGGCAGCATTTCCCAGCTGCTCTTCAACATTGATATTCCAACGATATTAAAATGTTAATGGAAATATAGACCTGTTGCAGAGGAGAGCCTATGATCAGTGTCAACAATTCCCTGATTCTCCAGATTGTCAACTTTCTATTTTTAATCTGGGTGCTTAACCTCATTCTCTACCGTCCCATCCGGGGAATCATCCGCCAGCGCAAAGAAAAAATTGAGGATCTTGAAAAGAGCATTGCGGCTTCGCAGAAAGATGCCGAGGAAAAGCAGCTGTCGCTGACGCTCGGCATTCGGGACGCCCGGGCCAAGGGGATCCGGGAGAAGGAAATGATTGTCCAGGCCGCCGAAGAGGAGGAAAAGCAGATCCTGGACAGGCTCGCCCGCAAGGCCCAGGCGGACCTGGCGCAGATCCGGGAAAAAGTGGCGCGGGAAAGCGAAGCTGCCCGCCGGTCGCTGGAAAAAGAGCTGGGAACCTTTGCCAGCGCCATCGCACAAAAGATTCTAGGGAGGTCAGTGCAATGAGAACTGCTGCAGAGTCTACGCCTCGTCGAGCAGCTGCCTTCAGGTTGGCGGTTTTAAGCCTGGGAGTGGCTGCTTTTTTTATGGTGGCGGCCCCGTTATGGGCGGTTGCTGCCGAGCCGGCCCATAAGGCTGCAGCTGTCGAAAAAGCGACCGATGAGTCGTCCCGAGAAGCCGTCCATGAAGGCGGATGGGCTACCACCGACTGGCTGCGGATCATGAATTTCGCCGTGCTGGCCATCGGCCTGTTTATCCTTTTACGCAAGCCGGCTGCCCAGGCCTTCAGCACCCGGATCAAGGACATCAAGAATCAACTGGAAGATCTGGAGCACAGGAAAGAACAAGCCAGAAAGGAACTGGCAAAGTACGCGGAAGAGCTTTCGAAACTCGATCAGCGCGCCCAGAAAATCGTTGCGGACTACATCCGGCAGGGGGAGGAAGCCAAAACGCGAATTCTGAAGGCTGCGGAGGCCTCGGCCGAAAAGCTGGAAGAACAGGCGCGCCGGAACATCGAGAATGAGTTTAAAAGAGCCAAAGCGCAACTGATGCAGGAGGTGATGGAGAAGGCCATGGCCAGGGCCGAGGAAATGGTGAAGCGCAACATAACCGCGGACGACCAGGACAGGCTGGTTGACGAATACTTGGAGAAGGTGGTGGCGTAGTGAAAAATCTGGCAATAGCACGGCGGTATGCCAAGGCACTTCTGTTAATCGGCAAAGAGGATGGTCAGGCCGAAACGTACAAACAGGAGCTGGAAGGGCTTGCAGCATTGATGGCCAGAGAAAAACAGCTTGAGCAGGCTGTGAGCAACCCGTTGTACGTGGCTGCTGAACGCAAAAGGGTTCTGCAGGCGGTTCTGGAAAAGTTAAATCTTTCATCGATTGTAACTGCGTTTGTAAATCTTCTGTTTGACAAGGGGCGGATCAGTTTTCTGGCCAGCATCGATGCGTACTATCAGCAGCTGGTGGATGAGCTGAAGGGGATTGCGCGGGCCAGCCTGGTTTCGGCTGCCGAGCTTTCACCCGCAGCCATTGAAAAGATCCGTACCACCCTTTCTCAGAAGACGGGCAAACAGGTCGTTCTGGAAATCGATCAGGATCCCGGTCTGATCGGAGGGGTTGTCACCCGCATCGGGGACCTGGTGCTGGACGGAAGTATCCGAACGCAATTACTCAACATGAGGGAATCTTTAAAAAGGGGTGAGAGTGTCTAATGGAACTAAGAGCCGAGGAAATCAGTCAGATCATTAAAGAGCAGATTACGGATTATGACAAGAAGGTGGAACTGAGTGAAACCGGCGTGGTCCTGTCCGTGGGTGACGGCATCGCCAGGGTGTACGGCCTGGAAAAAGTGATGGCGCTCGAACTGGTGGAATTCCCCGGCGGCATCCTGGGACTGGCGCTGAACCTTGAAGAGGACAACGTGGGTATCGCCATCATGGGGGAGGACATCCACATCAAAGAGGGCGACATGGTCAAGCGCACCGGGCGCATTGCCCAGGTTCCGGTGGGCGAGGCCGTGCTGGGCCGCGTGGTGTCGGCGGTGGGGGAACCGCTGGACGGCAAGGGACCCATCGATGCCAAGGAGTTCCGCCGGGTGGAGATGGTGGCGCCGGGTGTCATCGCCCGCAAGAGTGTGCACGAACCTTGCTATACCGGCCTGAAAGCCATCGATGCCATGACACCGGTGGGCCGCGGACAACGCGAATTGATTATCGGTGATCGCCAGATCGGGAAAACCGCCTGTGCCATCGATGCCATCCTGGCGCAGAAGAATACGGATATTTTCTGTATCTACGTGGCCTGCGGACAGAAGAAATCCACCGTGGCCCAGGTGCATGCGGTTCTGGAAAAACACGGCGCCATGGAGTATACCACCATTGTCTCGGCCTGCGCCAGCGATCCGGCTACCCTGCAGTACGTTGCGCCTTATGCGGGTTGCGCCATGGGGGAATATTTCCGTGATAACAAGCAGCATGCCCTGATCATCTACGACGACCTGTCCAAACAGGCGGCGGCCTACCGCCAGGTTTCCCTGCTGCTGCGGCGTCCTCCGGGACGCGAGGCCTACCCCGGTGATATTTTTTACAACCATTCGCGCCTGCTGGAGAGGGCGGCCAAGCTCAGCGACGAACTGGGAGCCGGCTCCCTGACGGCGTTGCCGATCATTGAAACCCAGGCCGGTGATGTGTCGGCGTATATTCCCACCAACGTGATTTCGATCACCGACGGGCAGATCTATCTGGAGCCCGGCCTGTTCTTTGCCGGTGTGCGGCCGGCCATTAACGTGGGCCTTTCGGTGTCACGGGTGGGCGGCGCGGCCCAGGTCAAAGCCATGAAGCAGGTGGCCGGCACCCTGCGGCTGGACCTGGCGCAATACAGGGAACTCGAGGCTTTTGCCGCTTTCGGCAGCGATCTGGATGCCGCCACCCAAAAGCAGCTGACCCGCGGTGCACGGCTGGTCGAGATTCTCAAGCAGCCGCAGTATCAGCCGCTTTCGCTGGAAAAGCAGGTTGCCATCCTGTTTGCCGGTGCCAAGGGATTTCTCGACAAGTATGATCTCGGCGTGCTGGGAAAATACGAAGCCGGCCTGTATCCTTTTATCGAGGAGCGTTATCCCCAGATTTTCAAGGAGCTGGACGAAAAACAGGAAATCTCGGAGGATCTGGAAAAACTGATGATCGAGGCACTGACGGCCTACGACGAGGAGTTCAAAGACACCATTAAATAACGGGAGAGCGCAGCCACTGCACACCGGGAAGCACTCCTGTCCGGGTTCTGCGCTCGCAATCCGCAACTGCGAAGGTAGGGGTTGACACGTATGGCGACCTTAAAAGATGTCGAACTGAAGATCAAAGCCGTTCAAAAGACCCGGCAGATCACCAAGGCCATGAACATGGTGGCCGCCTCCCGGCTGCGCAGTGCACAGGCCGATTCAGAGGCTTTCCGCCCCTATGCCGCCAAATTCGCGGAGGTGCTGGGCGGTCTGGCGGGCGGATCGGATGAAGCCGCCAGCCCGCTTTTGGTGCCGCGCCAGGAGGTCAAAAACGTGCACTTGGTGCTGTGCACATCCGACCGCGGACTCTGCGGTGGTTTCAATGCCAACCTGATCGGCAGGGCGGAATCGTTCTGCCGCACGCAGTCCGCCGAGGGGCGCCAGGTCTCCATTACGAATTTCGGTAAAAAGGGACGCGACTGGTGCCGACGGGAAAAGCTGGACATTGTGGATGAATACCTGGGGGTCGTGGGCGCCAGGTTCAGCTTCAATGTTGCCATGACCGCCGGTCAGAAACTGGTCAAGGCTTTCCTGGAAGAAAAGTACGACGCGGTGTACCTGATTTATGCCGAATTCATCAGCATGGCCAAACAACAACCGGTATTCAAGCAGCTTCTGCCCATTTCACCTGCAAAAGAGCCTGAAGCCGCGAACGAAACGGAGTCGGAGCAGGTCTATATGGCTGAGCATGTTTGCGAGCCTTCGGCGCCTGAACTGCTCGGCCAGCTGCTGCCACGGGATATTTACGTGCAGATTTACAATGCACTGCTGGAGACATCCACCAGCGAACATGCCGCGCGCATGATGGCCATGGACAACGCCACCAAGGCCTGCAACGATATGATCGAGAATTTAACCTTGGCCTATAACAAGGCCCGCCAGGCGGCTATTACGGCAGAATTGATGGATATCGTGGGAGGGGCGGAAGCGCTGCGTGGGTAAAGCGGCGCAAGCCGTGTATGGGCCTCGCCGCCTGGCGGCATCCAAAAGATATTTTGGGGATAACTTTGGCAAACGATGGAGGTCAGTAGATGGGAGAAAACATAGGCAGGATAACCCGGGTAACAGGTCCTGTGGTGGACGTGGAGTTTGAGCAAGGCAAACTGCCGACGATCTATACGGCGCTTTTTATCAGCAACCCGACCATCAGCGACGAGCCCGACAATCTGGTGGTTGAAGTGGCACAGCACCTCGGCGACAACGTCGTTCGGACCATCGCCATGGATGTCACCGACGGACTGGTGCGCGGCATGCCGGCCAAAGATTCTGGCAAGCCGATCCTGATGCCGGTGGGGGAAGCCGGACTGGGACGCGTACTGAACGTCGTGGGGCGGCCCGTTGACGGCCTGGGCCCCATCAGCCAGGAAAAAATGCGCCCCATCCACCGGGAAGCGCCCAAGTTCACCGAGCAGGACACCAGTGTGCGGGTGCTGGAAACCGGTGTCAAGGTCATCGACCTGCTGGTGCCCTTTCCCCGCGGCGGGAAAATGGGCATGTTCGGCGGCGCCGGCGTGGGCAAGACCGTCATCATGATGGAGATGGTGCACAACATCGCCATGCAGCACGGCGGAATCTCCGTGTTTGCCGGAGTGGGGGAGAGAACCCGCGAGGGTAACGACCTGTATCATGAAATGAAGGAATCCGGTGTGTTGCCCAAGGCCGCCCTGATTTACGGCCAGATGACGGAACCGCCGGGAGCCCGTGCGCGGGTGGCGTTGTCCGCGCTGACGGCGGCCGAGTATTTCCGGGATGAGGAGAACCAGGATGTGCTGATCTTTATCGACAACATCTTCCGTTTCACCCAGGCGGGATCCGAAGTGTCCGCACTTTTGGGGCGCATGCCGTCGGCGGTGGGCTACCAACCGACGCTGGCCGTCGACCTGGGCGAACTGCAGGAGCGCATCACCTCGACGGACAAAGGATCCATCACCGCCGTACAGTGCGTTTATGTGCCGGCGGACGATTTGACCGACCCGGCGCCGGCCACGACTTTCGCCCATCTCGACGGCACGGTGGTGCTGTCGCGGCAGATCGCCGAACTGGGCATCTACCCGGCGGTGGACCCGCTGGATTCGACATCCCGCATCCTGGATGCAGCCTACATCGGAGAAGAACACTATCAGGTGGCGCGCCAGGTGCAGCAGATTCTGCAGAAGTACAAGGAGCTGCAGGACATCATCGCCATCCTCGGCATGGAGGAGCTGTCCGACGAGGACAAGGTGACTGTCGGCCGGGCGCGCAAGATCCAGCGCTTTCTGTCCCAGCCCTTCCACGTGGCCGAGGCTTTCACCGGCAAGCCCGGTAAATACGTGAAGATCGAAGATACGGTGAGGGGCTTCAAAGAGATCTGCGAGGGCAAGCACGACGATGTCCCCGAACAGGCCTTCTACATGCGGGGAGGTATCGAAGAAGCCGTTGAAGCCGCCAGGGAGATGAGTGCTGCATAAGGGCCCCGGAAAAAATAAAATCCCCATTCTGACTTGTCTTTTGGCCCGGCTGCGGTGTTGCGCCGATGGTCCCATACAACCAGTATGAAACCACCGACGCGCCTTGCAGCCGAACCAAAATCCGGCATAATATCTGTGGATTTAATTCTTTCCGCAACCCAACAAGAGGGGAGATCATGGCTGGAAATATAAAACTGGAGATCGTCACCCCTGAAAAATCCGTAGTAAACGAGGAGGTCCGCATCGTCGTGGCCCCCGGCAGCGAGGGGGAGTTCGGCGTATTGATCGGTCATATTCCCTTTCTGACAACCTTGAAGACCGGCAGGTTGCGCTTTGTGGATGCGGCGGGCCAGGAGCATCTGGTCTTTATCAGCGGTGGTTTTGCCGAAGCCCTGCCGGACAAGGTGACCGTACTGGCGGAATCGGCGGAACGCCGGCGTGAAATCGATGTTCAGCGGGCGCAGGCTGCCAGGGAGCGCGCCGAAAAGCGACTGACGGATGCCGCCCACCAGGAAGAGATCGACCGGCAGCGTGCCAAGGCGGCGCTCAACCGCGCCGTCTACCGGGTCTCCATCGCCGGCTTGTGACCGGTATTGAGACGGCGGATGTGTTTTTTGTGGACAGGGGCACGCGGGACTGACAGGGGCAAAAAATCGCACGCTGGGGCAAGCCGGGGACGGAACGGCTTGCCCTTTTTGTTGGGTTACTTGGGTTGGTTGCGCTCCGGCGCTCGAAGGCAGGCTGCCAGGGGTTTACCGTGGATGAATGCGCCATTATTGCAATTGGCTACCATCAAAACGGCGTAACGAGTGTCGCGCAGCCCACGGGTTGTTGGGGCAAGGACACGGCCTTGCCCGGGGGAATCCATTGAAATTCCGGAGCATGGCATGAAAAGCACACCAGGCGGCTCGATGGCCGCCGTTATTCTGGCGGCCGGCCTGGGGACCCGCATGAAGTCGGACAAGGCCAAGGTCTTGCATGCGTTGTTCGACCGGCCGATGATCTCCTATGTGGTTGAGACCGCCAGGGCTGTCGTCGGTGAGCAGGTTGTCGTGGTCGTCGGACACCAGGCCGAGCAGGTCAAGGCGGCTGCATCGGGAGCCGGCCGGGTCGCATTTGCCCTGCAGGAAGAACAGCTGGGCACGGGACACGCCGTGTTGTGCGCGCTGGATCATCTGCCCGCAAAAAGCCGGCACGTGCTGATTTTATGTGGTGATGTGCCGCTGCTGACGGCGAAAACCCTGCGAAAAATGGTCGGCGGACACCTGCAGGCCGGCCGGGATGTGACGGTGCTGGCCGTTGAACTCCGTGACCCAAGTGGCTATGGCCGCATCTTGCTGGGCGGGGAGAGAAACCTGATGGGGATCGTTGAAGAAACCGATGCCAGTGATCTGCAAAGACAGATCAAGCTGGTCAACACGGGCATCTACTGCGTCCGGAAAGATTTTCTGGCCCACGGCCTGGCGCTGATCAATACCCGTAACGCACAGGGCGAACTCTACCTCACCGACATTATCGGCATTGGTTACCGCGAGAGGCGCACCATGGGAGTTGCTGTGGCTGCGGATGCGGATGAAACCATCGGCATAAACAGCATTCACGATCTTGCAGCCGCACAGCGGACGCTGCAAAAAAGATTAAAATAACTTGACTTTAAACACCGTTGACCTTTATAATCATATAAAAATGAAGAGGTGATAGATTGGATAATGAATTGATTTTGCAGCAGTTTGACAAGATTGAGCACAAGGTTGAACGTTTGATTGAAGAGTGCAAGTCACTTGAGACAGCCAATTCGGGGCTTAAAAACAGGATAGACAGCCTGGAGAAGGAGCTTCAGGCCAAAATTGATGCAGAGAACCGCTACGTTCAAGAAAAGGATTTGATCCGTTCAAAAATTGACGGCTTGTTGGCCCGCCTTGAGAATGTTTCTCAGCCGGAAGCGTAAGCGGGCCTACTTCGCCGGGCAGTAGGAAAGGTGATTCGGGCATCTATTGGAACAGCTTGTCAATATAGAGCTTTTTGGACAGAATTACACGTTTAGGGCCGAGTCCGATGTTACGCAGGCACGCGAAGTAGCGGACCTTCTCGTCGAGGAGGTAAGCCGGGTTGAGCAGGAGCATGTGAAAAAAACACCCAATATCAATCGATTGGCGGTTCTTATTTCAGCGGCGCTGAACATCGCCAATGACAATGTGGAGCTGAAAAAGCGGTATTCGGAGCTTGTCGACGGTTTCTCGGAGCGGTCAGACAAGCTCTTGCGATTACTCGACGCCAAAGCGGCCTGATGTGTAAAAAACATACGAGCTGTCTCTGTAATGTTGCTCGCTTCAAATGCCTGCCGGCATGCAGTCAGCCTGGAAAAGCATAGAGGCTGGAGGTTGTAGAACGGGCATTGGAGTTACAGTTAAACCCCTGTCGTGCTCGTGATTGGAAGATGTCCTTTGATCCAACGCATACATAACGGGAGCTTTTCCTGGTTTTGGTGTGCAAGTTCTGCGCGTACAGAAAAGCCTAAAAAAACCATAAAGCGCCCACTTTGAAACAGGGCTCAAAGGCCTGCCAACACGGCACTTAGGCAGGGGTCCTCTCAATTCGATCTTTCCCCGTTAGGTATGCCGGCACCATATCCGGGTGCCGGCATACACTGCCCGTCGCTGCATAATCCTTTTCGAGATCCATGCAAAAAATCAGTAGCGTCGCCAGACTGACTTGGCCGGAGCCCAGGGGCGGCGTTTGCCTGCGGTCCGGCGTGCAGCCGGAGCGCTGCAGCGCTGATTGCCGTTGGGCTGCAGAAAAGGCATGCTTTTCAAGCCGGCGCTTCAGGGCTGGAACATATAACCACTACACGGGAGTGCATTGATGAATCAAACGTATATACTGATCGGGTTGGTTTGTTTTGCCGCCGGTTTTGCCATTGCCTACTGGGTCAAGCAGAATGCCGCAGCGCGCAAAATAAAGGCTGCGCAGGAGGAAGCCGGCAAGCTCTTAAACGACGCCAGGCGCCAGGCAGATACGCTGGTAAAAGAGGCGCGGCTCGAGGCCAAAGACCGCCTGTTCAAAATGAAGAGCGAGTTTGATGCCGAAACGAGGGAAACACGGACCGAACTAAAAAAAAGAGAGCAGCGCTTAAACCAGAAAGAGGAGCATCTCGACCGGAAAAACGAGAACCTGGAGAAAAAGGAAAGCGAATGCAACCAAAGGGAACTGCAGTTGAGCCAGCAGGAGACGTTGCTTGGCAAACAGAAATCCGAATATGAGCAGCTGATCAGCGAGCAGAAGGCCCAGCTGGAAAAAATCTCGGGGCTGACCGCTGATCAGGCCAAGGAGCTGCTGTTGCGGGCCATGGAAAATGAAGCGCGCTATGAAGGCGCTAAACTGATTAAAAAAATTGAAAACGAGACCCGCGAGCAGGCCGACAAAAAAGCCAAAAAAATCATGGCGGTTGCCATTCAGCGGTATGCATCTGATTTCGTGGCCGAACGAACCGTATCCGTGGTGCAATTGCCCGGTGATGAAATGAAGGGCCGCATCATCGGTCGGGAGGGGCGCAATATCCGTGCGCTCGAAGCGGCCACGGGCATTGACCTGATTATCGACGACACACCCGAGGCCGTCATCCTGTCCGGCTTTAATCCGGTGCGCCGCGAGGTGGCCCGCCTGTCTTTGCAGAAACTCATTTCCGACGGCCGTATCCATCCGGCACGCATTGAAGACGTGGTGAAAAAGGTCGGCAAGGAGGTGGACCAAACCATCAAGGAGGCCGGTGAACAGGCGGCTTTCGACCTCGGTGTGCACGGGATTCACAGCGAGCTGATCAAATACTTAGGCAGACTCAAATTCCGCACCAGCTACGCGCAAAACGTGTTGCAGCACTCCATGGAAGTGGGCTTTTTGTGCGGCATCATGGCAGCCGAGCTGGGGCTGAACCAGAAACTGGCCAAGCGCATGGGCCTTTTGCACGATCTGGGCAAGGCCATTGACCATGAGGTGGAGGGGCCGCATGCACTGATCGGATCCAAGCTGGCCAAAAAATTCGGCGAATCCCCCAAAGTGGTGCATGCCATCGCCGCACATCATGAGGATGTCCCGCCGGCGACGGTTTACGCGCTACTGGTGCAGGCGGCGGATGGCCTTTCGGGGGCACGCCCCGGGGCGCGCAAGGAACTTTTGGAAAACTACGTGCGGCGGCTCGAAGACCTGGAGGGCATCGCCAAGTCTTTTAAAGGGGTTGCCAATACCTATGCCATTCAGGCCGGCCGTGAGCTGCGTGTCATTGTTGAGAGCTCAACAATTTCCGATGAAGACGCCATTTTGCTGAGCCGCGATATCGCCAAGAAGATAGAGGAATCGCTGACTTTTCCGGGCCAGATCAAAGTCACCGTGATTCGCGAAACGCGCGCGGTTGAATATGCCAATAAGTGAAGGAACTGGTATGACGCACTTGATCGATGTCTTATATGAGCGGGGATTCGTCGAACAGACGACCCATCAGGATGAACTGCGGGAGTATCTCGATCAGGCCGGAAGAAGCTGCTATATCGGCTTTGATCCCACGGCAGACAGCCTGCATATCGGCAGTTTGGTGCCCATCATGGCGCTGGCGCATGTGCAACGCTGCGGTCATATCCCCATTGCACTGGTCGGTGGCGGTACAGGACTGGTGGGCGATCCCTCCGGCAAGACCGAGATGCGCAAACTGCTCGGACCGGAGGACATTTCGCGAAACGCGGAAAGCATCAAGAGCCAGCTTGCACGGTTTATCGATTTCGAAAAAGACCGTGCATTGCTGTTGAACAACGCTGACTGGCTGGCGCATCTTGAGTACATCCCTTTTTTAAGGGATGTGGGCCGACACTTTTCAGTAAACCGCATGATCAGGGCCGAAAGCTATAAAATGCGCCTGGAATCCGACGAGGGGTTGAGCTTTATCGAATTCAACTACATGCTGCTGCAGGCCTACGATTTTCTCATGCTCTTTGACCGGCACGGCTGCGGGCTGCAGATGGGCGGCAGTGACCAGTGGGGCAACATCGTTGCCGGCATCGACCTGATTCGACGCATGCGGCAGAAAAGCGCTTTCGGCATCACCTTCCCGCTGATCACCACCAGCAGTGGCGCTAAAATGGGAAAAACCGAAAAAGGGGCGGTGTGGCTGGACGCCGGGAAAACGAGCCCCTATGATTATTTCCAGTATTGGGTCAATACGGATGACCGCGATGTACAGCGTTTCCTGGCCCTTTTCACTTTTCTGCCCATGGCGGAAATTCAGGAGGTCGAAACACTGTCCGGCGCTGATCTGAACGCCGCCAAGCGGGTGCTGGCTTTTGAAGCCACGCAGCTCGCCCACGGGCTGGAAGCGGCCAAAAAGGCGTACCATGCAGCGGCGTCCATGTTCGGAAAGGGGGAGATTCCCGCCGGGCTGTTGTCCTCCAGCGCGATCCACAAAGGCGAAGCCGAATTCGGGGATGCGGCTGTTCCCCGGAGCACTATCGACAGAAAAGAGCTCGAATCCGGAATCCCCGCTTTCCAGCTTTTCTGTCGGGTGGGCCTGACGGCCTCCGGGAGCGCCGCCCGGCGCCTGGTCGATCAGGGCGGTGCCTACCTGAACGGAGAGCGCATTCCCAACTTCGACACCCTAATCAGTGCGAAGGACCTGAAGGAGGGGGCCATTTTGCTGCGCGCGGGTAAAAAGCGCTACCACAAGCTGAGCGTGTCGTAAGTAAGTTTCCATTAGATGCCGGTGGCTCGGCGCCAATCGCGTTCCGGCTTCGTTCCTGCGTCCATCCTGCGGCGCCATCCGGTCGCCCGCCAAGAATTTCAAGAACGTTGCCGCCGCGCCCCTCAAACAGTTTGAAATTCCCGACGCCGGCCGGCCGGACGGCTTTTCTCGCCGGATTCCTGCTGCCGCTTCACCAAAATAGGCCCGGCGCTCTTTGATAACCTGATGCCGGAGGTTTTTGAGAAGATACTGCCGCAATATTCAACAATCTGATTTTACGTGTCTTTGATCCACATTAAAAGGCTGCCAGGAAATAGTCTCATTTTTTTTGAAAGGCCCGCAAAATAGTGTTGACAAATGGCCGCCGGACCAGTATTTAGCACGTTCGTTCGGCACGGCAGGCATAATCGCCGTTGCCGTTGTGCTCTTTTAAAGTTTGCGGACACGGCAGCTCGATCCAAACTTTTTGCATGCTGGTTGCAGGCAGGCGCTTGAAATTGAGACGCGGTATGGTTTCCGGGGATGTGGTTGACGACCCGAGCCCCCGGAGGTCGTGCGGGATGCATGGGGTGCCTGCCAGACACCATGGGCAAAAGGTTTTTCGGGAAAAGTGCGGTTTGGTCTTGACAAGCGGGCAGATCGTTTG
>JALSRD010000059.1:0-2500 GCA_026984935.1 Desulfobacterales bacterium | reverse complement strand
GCCTGAATCGTCCGCATGGCCGATAACGGTGATTGTCACTTCACCACCGATCTGCGCAGAGAGCCGCCTCAGCCGGGCGATCTTTTCCGAAAGCCGCTTCAGGGCCGCCTCCTGACCGGACTCCGGCCGTGTCGATCCGACGGCGAAGCGGATGCGCGCCTGTTCGATGGCTGCAGACAGTTGGCGGAGTCTGGTGCGGGTGTCGTCGGTCACGGCCTGGTCGTGATAGGCGGTAACGCCCGGCACCAGCAAAGCGGTTTTACGGGCTTGCGCGATCCATGCGTGTGGAGCCGGTCCCCTGGCCGTCAAAAGGCCCTTTCGCAGCCTGAGAGAAATCCCGGGCGGCGGTTTAAGAGCCTTTTTGGCCCGCTGCAGCACGAATTCATCCGTCAACATGCAGACCGGCTGCCAGCTCCCTTTGACTTTTTCCGGCGTAAGCTCCGCCGCTGCAAGCAAGCCGGCCGGATCGGCAGCCAGCGGATCGCGAAGCCCGCTGACCACATATTTCCCATTTTGTTTCCGGACGCCTGTGACCACGATACCCGGCTGACCGGCAAGTGACGCCAGGTAGTGTTGCATATGCCGGCTGTCGCGCCAGCGGCCGTAGGACCAAAAACCCGCCGCGAGCAGCAGCATGGCGGCCACGGCTACCAGTACGGGGGACGGTCTTGCCTTTGCCTGCCGGTAGCGTGACTGCAGGCAGGCTTGGAGCGCCGGCAGCGCGGCGGCAAAGGGAGCGGTGTCGCCGGTGAAGGCCAGCAATTCGCGGTCCAGATCGTGATGCACGTCGTCGACCGTCTGGCGCAGGACATCGCGTAAATCCGGCGGCGCAATACCGCGCACAACGGCGGCAATCACCGCCCGGGGGCCCGGTTCGATGATCAGCGTCAGTTCACCCACGCGCACCGAAGCCAGGCCGCTGTCGCTGGATTGGTTGAAAGAGTCGTTGATGAAGTCCTGGACGGCCGTCAGCATGGCCGAGACCGTGTCGGGGTTTTTGTCTACAGCGGTTTCGGCACTCACGTGCAGCAGCAGCAGCCCGCTGTGGCGATGGATCAGAAAGACCTGTTCGACAGTAAAGATCAGGCTGTGCAGCAGTGCGATTTCGGAAAAGGGCCTGCCGCTGCGCATGGCTTGAAAACGCCATTTGAGGCTTTTGAATGAGAAGCTGTGCTCGAGGATCTGGTTCAGTGACTGCACCATGCGGCGCAGGGCTTCGGCGACCGCCCTGCGGATGGCGCTGCCGATAACGGGGGAAAGCACGTCGATCAGCGGTCGGGGGTTCTTTTTGACGGTATCGCGCAGGATGTCCTGTACGGTCGGTGTCAGGGCCTTGGAAAGTGATTCGTCGTGGAGTCCGCGCATCCGGATGGCGTCGGGCAGGACATGGCTGATCCGCTTTGCAACGGCCCGGGGATCTTCCAGGCTCTGGAGCACTTCGTCCAGCTTGCGGCGTTCGTCACCGATGAGCAGCCGGCGCAACTCTTCCAGGGGATCCCGGCTTTGGCGAACCGGGCCGTGCGGCCCACGCGCATCCTGGGTACTGTTGTCATGCATCGTGTGCTTTTGCAACGTCCGTTTTCAATTTCGCGGCCAGGTCGCCGTTTAAGTTCATGGCGACTTCCACGAAAAGATCGGCCAGCATGCTGCGGTCGATTTTGCTTTCCCGCAGTTCGCGTGCCGTCTGGACGAGTTCCGAGGCCGCCTGTTCGTATTTGTGGCTGATGTCCTCCGAAAGGTTATGGGACTGTTCCAACAGCTGCTGACGCAGGTCAGTGCTGGTTTCCCGGAGTTGTTTTTCCAGCGCATCGGTTCTTTGTCCGAAAGCGGCCACGCCTTCGGCAAGTTCCTGTGCCAGTTTCTGGATAGCGGCCGTGCGTTTTTCCTGCTCATTTTTGATCCCCTCCGCCAAGGCCGCGATTTCCTGGCGTACGAAACTGTTCAGCTGTTCGAAACGCTTGCCGAATTCGGCTCTCAACCCGGCGCCTTCTTTCAGGAGGCGCTCTTCCATGCGGGAAAACTTTTTTTCGTAGTCGCGCATCTGGCTGCCGAACAGGATATCCCGGATCTGCCCGATACTGCCGCCTCCTGAAGCGTCCGCCAGCGTCTGGTCCCCGGGCCGGGCCGTTTTTGCCTGCGCAGCCGGGGCATCGGGTTTTGCGGTTGCAGCTGTTTTGGCCATTTTTGCCTCCCGTGAAAAGTTTGTATGTTTCGGATGCGATGTTGTACCAACAAGGTTTATTACCACAGCCGGACCAAAAATAAAATATCCCCGTGGCCGGCTTGATTTGTAGGTCGGTTTTGACTATGAAAGAAAAGTCCTTGGCGGTTCGTGCGGTCAAGATTGAATCCTGTAAGGGGGGGCATCGGCCGGGCACCCGGCAGGTGGTTTGCCTTACAGATGCGGTGGTATCCATAACATATCTGGAACGATCCCATGGACGGCGGGATTTGCGTTGAAAAAAAGAAGATATGCCTGCTGGGCGCCTTTGCCGTGGGC
>JALSRD010000058.1 GCA_026984935.1 Desulfobacterales bacterium | reverse complement strand
GCCTGTGGTGAGCGGCGAAAAAAAACGCGGCACCGGCTGCCCGGACCAGAGAATTTTTTCATCTTGTCCAAGTGCCTCAAGCAGCAGTTTCCTGCGCCCGGCGTTCATCCCTGTCGCCTCTGACATGATCGTGCCAGCCTTAATTTTTGCATCTCTTCCTCTCGGATCATTCAATATTCTGCTTATTGGTTGCCGTGGGCCTGCAAAAGGTTCAAAATTTTTTTTAAGCAGGTTGAGAATCATCATCACCGCGGATGCCCGTGATCGAATTCCAGAACGAAAATCACAGGTTTTGGACATGTCCCAGATTGAATTTATGCACCAACAGTTTGTATGGCAGTCGTTTTTTTAGTCTGCACCCTGGACTGGCAGTGAAAATTTTGCGCCAACAGTTTTGTCACGACGGCAATGAACGGATCGTCGGTTCTCGACAGGTCAAGGTGGCTGAGGGAAAAGGCGCTGTCGGTGTAGGTCAGAGCGTGGTGTGAAGCTGCAGCTTGAAAATCTGGTCGACCTGTATTCACCTTGTATCCCCTATTCTGGGAAGGTTTTTCATGACAGCCAGAATTTACATTTAATTCTTATATGGCGCCAGCATTGTAGTCTCAGCATGGCGACTTATAACCATCTATAACCTGAATTTTGCAAGCGTCGCGTTTGCCGCACATATAAGGCGCAGGGTAGACAATTTTGAAGTCAAAATGGAAGGTTTCCGAACATACCAATGACGCTAAAAAATATCGCGCTGCATCCATAGACAACCATGAGATAACATTACAATTTTATAAGTTTTCAAAATTGTCTGTGCAAGATTCAGGTATAACAATTGGCTCGTTTGTTTTGACTCCGGAATATGGGTTTTATGGTTGTCTGGAATATGCGGATACAACGGGAAAAATTTCTGGCCAGGTATGAGCCGCCCAGGACGTAGAGGGGAAGTCTACGATGGCGATAATCACGAAATTTTCACCTTTGTTTTTGGGCGCCGTGACGGCCGACATGGCCATCAGCTGGGCGACCAGTCCGATTGCTTCCATGCACACCTCCCCGGCTAGTATTTGACCGGATCCACCAGCAGCTTTTCCACGTGTATGGGAGCCGCAATCAGTTTCTGCGACAGCATGATCGCTTCCGTCTGCTTCCAGGCGGCCAAATCGATCCTGCCCAAAACCGCGCCGGGTCCGGGCATCATCAACCGGCGGGTTACAGGAAGCTGCTTTCTGACGATGGCGGCCGGCGTCCGGCGGTTGAAGCGCAGCACCACGGCAACGGCCTTGTCGCGGTTTTCCGGGTCCAGGGCCCGGCGCCAGCCCTCCAGCAGCGCCGCCATGAAGCGTCTGACGGTGCCGGCATGTTTTTCCAGCATGTGCCGGCTGGTGATCACCGAGTTGGCCACGAAGCGAATGCCGAAGTCCGCCGGATTCAGAAAGCTGTAGCGTTCACCGGCCGCCGCCAGCCTGCCGCCGATGATGGGGGCCTGGGCGTTGATGTAAAGCGGCCAGAAATCCACCTGCCCGCGGTAAAACGGCGTATAGTCGTAGCGCACGCTGAAAAAGCGCAGCTCGTTTTCAGGGATACGGTATCTGGATAGCAGTGCGCGCATGATGGCTTCGTCGTTGCCGCCGTATGTGATGCCCACGGTTCTGCCTCTGAGGTCTTCTGGCCCGGAAAAGGGCGTTTGGTGCGGGCGGTAGATCCAGTGCAGAGGGTTGACCTGGAAGAGCTGGGCGAGCACCCGCACGGATGCACCTCTGGATGCCGCCCGGATGATCTGGTCCGCCGATGCAACACCGAACTGGGCGCGGCCCAGTTCGAGCTCCCGGATGGCGTCACGTTCCGGTCCGCCGGGCAAGATGGTGACATCGAGCCCGTTGCGGGAAAAAATCCCCTGTGTTTTGGCATACAGGTCACCCACCACGCTGACGTTGAACAGCCACTTCAGGCGGTAGGTAACATGGACCTTGGCAAGGTGTGCGCTGCTGTTGCTTGCAGCGATCGACGTTCGGGCGGACAGCGCGGCGGCCAGCACCAGGACGAAAAAGAAACGGGGCTTTTTGGGTTTCACGGCGCACCTCATGCGTTACACTCCAGCGGGTATGGCCCAACGACGGCTGATCCGGCGGCCGACCCATTCCAGAAAGACCAGGTACAGCGAATTGCAAGTGCCGATTAAAAACAGCGCCACCAGGATTCTGGCCAGGTCGCTTTGGTACAGCGCAATGCGGATACTGTAGCCGATGCCTGAATCGGCGGCGATGAATTCGGCCACGATGGTGCCCACCATGGCCAGCGTGGCACTGCCCACAACCACCGTAATCAGCTTGTGCATATTTTCGAAGGCCCGGATTTTCACCTGCAGACGCCAGTTCATGCGGTGCGTGGATTCGAAGAAGTGCTCGATTTCCGGCACAGGCTCGGAAAAGATCCCGATAAAGGACAAAAGCAGCGGGAAATAGCAGATCATGGCAGTAATCAGCAGCCTGGAAGACAGTCCGTCACCCAGCAGGATGAAAATAATGGGTGCCACAGCCACGATGGGATACGCCTGGATGTTGTAGGCCGCCACCCGGATCATGGATCCGATCCAGGCGGTCAGCCGGCCGATAATCGCCACGCAGGTGGCCAGCACGATGGACAAAATGTGCCCCAGCACGGCCACGGCCAGCGTATTGAGCACGTCGAGCAGGTAGCCGTTCAGAACCTGCCGTCCGGTTTGGCCGATCTCCGCGGGGCCCGGGATGACATAGTCGGACAGGCCCATAGCGTACTTGACGAGCATCAAAAAACCCAACCCCAGGAAGTAGATGAGGAAGAACTGGGACAGGCGTTTATGCAGCATTGACGATCTCCAGCATGGTGTGCTCCAGTCGGCTTTGGTCCGGATGTTGCCCATGGCGGTGGTCCAGGCCGGAAATCACCACTGCCTGGGGGAGCTTGCGGGGAGTTCGCAGTACGAGGATCTGCCGGCAGAACCGGGCCACTTCTACCACGTTATGGGAAATGTACAGGAAAAAGCGTTGCGGGAACATCGCTTTCATCTGCAGAATGATTTTTTCCTTGGTGGCTTCGTCCACGTTGGCCAGGCTTTCGTCCATGACCAGCAGGTCGAAGTCCTGCAGCAGGTAGCGCGCCAGGTTGGTGCGGTTCTGCTGGCCCAAAGAGAGCTGGGCGAAGCGTGAATCCATGCATTCCGCAAGTCCGAAAAGCCGCACCAGGTCATCCACGATGTGCCGGCTGGCATGCGGTATGTTCAGTTCGAGATGCTCGCCGACGCTGGACCACCCGGGCAGCCGCTCCATGTTGTAGGTGTACAGGACCTGCCGGATCTTGCGGCGGGTAATTTCACCGGAAAAGGCGTCGAGCTGGCCGCAGATCATCTTGGCCAGGGTGGTTTTCCCCACACCGGACGGGCCGAACAGGGCATGGAATCCGGGCCCTGCAAGCCGGCAGTTCATACCGGTAAGCACATCGAATTTCGAACCGGGATATTTGAACGCAAGATTCCGGCACTCAAGCAGCATAGGTTTCCCCGCAGAGGCACACAGGCCGCGGTTGTTTTGGCATAAATGAGTATTTCAAATCGCTCTTTGTGTGTCAAGGGCTATGTAAATACAATATGTTGCTGAATATATGCAGCGCACCGGGACACCCGCTGGCATGGTGGCTCCCAGGCGCGGCCGATTCATGCCGCCGGCAAGCGAATAAAGTGCCGGTGCAGCGTATTGGCCGCAAAACAGGCATTGACAGAAGCGTTCTTTTCCGGTTGCAATACGGCATCTGAAAGCTTCGATCTGCTTTATGGAGGACCGCGTTATGGGTCATGTTTTACTGGACGAGTGGGGGCAGGACCCCGGGGTGCAGGCCATGCGGCAGGCGTTTTCCCGTATGGAAAGGGTGCATGATGCACTTTTCGACCGGACCGGCGTCGGCTGGCGGGACCCGCTGCGGGCCCGCTTGCAGAAGATGGCGCTGCACCTGTTCGAGCGTCGCTACGGGCTGGCCCGCGGGCGCGGACTGCCTGAGGGCGCATCTGCCATGGCTGACTTTTACGCGCTGTGCCTGGCGCGTGTACTGACATTGCAGGGGTATGCGGTTGCCGACAACATGCTGCCCGCCGATGGCAACCTTCGCCGGCTGTTCGAAGAGGTGGCGCCGTGATCCGGCTGCGGTTGTTCGGCCGCTGCCGCATCTACCACGACCCGGTCAGCCCGGTGCTCAAACAGCCGGCGGAAATCGGATGGGATGCCTGGTTCCGGACCATCGATCTGGTGACACCGCGGCGTTTCAGCGGGCGGCAGCTGCTGTTGAAAACCAGGGGGTGGTGGACGGTGGATCCCTCGGAGGTGGCCGAGATCGTCGAGGCGTACGGCCGGCTGGTTGTCGGGGAAAAAGGGGAGCTGATGGTGGAACTGACAGACGAAACGGCCGCGGAAGGCCTGAATGTCGCGCTCGGACAGCACTTCGGCGGCCAGGTACTGCTTGCGCCCTGAAGCGGCGCAAAATAGTGGCATGGCCAATAAACGGCCACCGGTGCACGGGGGGGGCCTTGGGCCAGGCGGTTCGGACCGCCGCAGCGGCGCCGGCAGGCGGCTCTCGTGCCATCCCGTGAAACCGGCCGTGGACAAGCCGGTACAGGTGTTGCAGCCATACTTTTATCGGCCGTGGAATAGTGCCGCCGCAAGTTAGTCTCCGTTGTTTTGCCGTATCAGAGGCGCCAGCAGCGGCATTCGAGGGTCATGCCTGACAATCGTTCACTGTACCTTCTCTGGAAAGAAAGAGCGATACCCGCGTGTGGAGATCGCCCTTTTGCGGATCCGGTTCCCGGGATAAGGCAGTCCGGTCGCCGGCAGTTACGGGGCGCCATCCGCCCGGCACGTATCCCGGGAGCTGAAAAGCCGGCAGGAATTCATGCCGAAGAATGAATATGCCGGACACCAGCCGACAAAAGCCGTCAACAGCGGGATGATGCCCAGCGCTCCCCACCAGCTGGGAAGGTAGACGCCGACCGCGATGGCCGAGGTCCCGATGATAATGCGCACATATCTGTCTATGGTGCCAACGTTTTTCTGCATGGCTGCCTCCTTCGCCCTTGACGGGCATGTCTGTTTCTCGGTCAAAGGAGCTCCTGTTCCCGACAGGAACCGCACCGTCTGGCTGCCGTGCTGCGGCTCCCGAGGACCGGGCAGAAATCTTTTATCAACAGCTTACATACAATCCTGCATCCGGATGCATCCCCGGGGAAATCGCCGTCCTGCCGGGTGTGCCGCCTGGCGCTCACGAGGATTCGACGATGTCTTTTTTAAGGCTGCCTACCAGAGCCATCACTTCGCCGGCCTCTTTTGCGGGTACCTTGAATTTGGCCAGCGTGGCCCGTAGGTGGCCGACGGCGGCTTTCCAATCGCTTTCGGCGATGCCCATGCCGGCGTGGGTAGCTTTCATGCTGCGTCCGGTGTAAAAGCAGGGGCCTCCCGTGGCGTTGCACACGAAATCGACGATCAGCTGACGTGTACGCCGCAGTCCAGCTGGGTCGGCGCCTTCGAAAAAACGTTTGAGCTGCGGATCGGCGGCCATACGCGCCATGAAATCATCGACCACCGCGGCCACGGCGTCGTATCCGCCCAGCCGCTGGTAAAGGCTCGCTTCGCGGGCGGTTGGTTTCATCTGCGCACAACCGGCGACAGCGGCGGCCGCCAGCAGCAGTACGGCAAGGTATGTCAATGTTTTTCGAGACATGGCAGGCTCCTTTCGGCAAACGGTTTGGGTAAAAGAAAATTGCAGCGCAAACCATAATCTTTTTTTGGAGGCGTGTATGTGACATTGTCACAGAAAAAGACGTGCCGCCGTGATAGAAATGCAAAGCGTGCCGTTGCCGGAGGCGGATTTCGAATAGCCGAAAAAGTGCGGTTGACCGATGTCCGATACCCTGCGCTGGTACCACGCTCCTGAACCGAGGTTGCACAGGCAGGACCGCAGGGGTTCGTAGCCGTGAAAAGCTGGCTAGGGCTGAAAGGCTAGAAGGTGAGTAACCGGATGCGGTTGCGCGCCAGGGCGATCTCACCGCGCCGCTGCAGGTCTTTTAGTAGGCGGCTGATGACCTCGCGAGAACTGCCCAGATCGTTGGCGATTTTTTGGTGCGTAGTTTCAAGCCGGCCGTTTTCTGACTTTTCCAGCAGATAATCGGCGAGACGCTGGTCGAGACGGCCGAAGGCAACCGCTTCCACCAGTTCGATTACCTCGGCCAGGCGTTGGCTGAACAGACCGAAAATAAAGGCGCGCAGCACATCGCTGCGGTCCATTAAGCGCCGGAAGGCCGATTGCGGCAGGTAGAGCATACGTCCCGCCACCGTGGACAGGGCCTGGGCCGGGTAACGGCGGTGGGATAGGATGCTGCTGGCGTTCAAGATGCAGCTTTCGCCGGGAAAAATATCGTACAAGGTGATTTCCCGGCCGCTGGCAGAGACCTTGTAGACACGGATTTCGCCGGCAAGCAGCAGGCCGATGCCCTCGCAGACGTCCCCGTCGCGGTACAGCAGTTTGTCCGCGGGAAACGACACGACCGACCCGGCGGTCATGATCTCGCGGGCCGCTTGTGGAGCCGTGCGAAATGCTGGAAATAGATGCTGGAACTGGTCGGTATCCATGGGCCTGGCTCCTGCCGCCGGCAGCGTATAACAGCCGGCAGCAGCGGTGTGGCTGCCGCCATGCTTTATTGCACTGTTGGGTATGTTTTTGTGTCAGCGTGGGTAAATGAAGGGACTGTTCGCTGCAAGGCAGCCCCAACTGGGTGCGATGGACACCGGCGGTGCGTCACGGGCTGTACACACTGCTATCAGAGCATAAATCAAGATTGATTTCAAATGCTGATTTTACCATGCTGATGCTGTCGTGATTTTCAGCTGGCGAGGAGGGTCGGAAACGCACATGCATGCTTTCAACCCGAGCGATGAACAATTGATCCGTCGCATCGCGCACTCCGATGCCGAAGCGTTGGCTGCCCTGTATGATCGATACAGCCGTCTGGTTTTCTCCCTGGTGCGCAACATGGTGGGCAACCCTGAAAGCGCTGAAGAGATCACGCTGGACGTTTTTACGCGGATCTGGGAAAGGGCGGTCAGCTACGATGTGCGCAAGGCCACTGTCAAGCGCTGGATCGTCACCATCTGCCGCAACCGGGCCATCGATGTTCTGCGCAGGCGCAAGAGGCGTCTCGAAGGGCACAGCCCCAAATGGACGGACGTTCCTCTGGACATGCTGGCCGACAGCCGGCGGGGAGCCGAGCCCACCGAACTGGCCATACTGCAGCGACAGGTAACGGCCGCGGTCGCCAAACTCCCGGGCGAACAGCGCGAGGTGTTGGCACTGGCCTATTTCCAGGGCTACAGCCACCGCCAGATTGCCGGCGAACTCGATCTGCCGCTGGGTACGGTCAAAACCCGTATCCGGCTGGCCATGGACAAACTGCGACACATTTTCGACAGCCATAAAAAGCCTCGGTAAAGATCCAAATCGTCATATGCTACGTAAGGGAGAATAGACGACTGAAGATGGAGGCATTTGTAGCCATGAACTGCGAACAAGTCCGAAAACTCCTGGCTGGCTTGGTGCTGGGCTGCCTGGATGCAGAAGATGAAGTGGCGCTGTCGCAGCACCTTGCCCACTGTGAAGACTGCCACCGACAGCTGGACGCCTGGGAGTGCACCGTCGGCCACCTGGCGCTGGCAGCCCCTCAGGCGGAACCACCGCCGGGATTGAAATCCGAACTGATGCGGCGCATCAACCGCCCAACAGGTATTGCGGGGCATGTTGCCGGCGCATCCCACCGACGCGGCGGATTTTTCTCCTGGCTGCGGCCGGCACCGGCCTGGGTCCTGGCCGGCCTGGTGCTGGTCTGCGTGCTGTCCGTCGGCAAGCTGTTTCTTTGGCAGCGCACCGGCCTGGAAAACAGCCGCAGTCCGGCCTCACTGCAAATGGTGGTGATGGAGGGCACCGCAGCGGCGCCTATTGCCGACGGCACCCTGATCTATCTGCCCGGCCAGCACGAGGGCGTGCTGGTGGTCAGCGACCTGCCGGCCCTCGAAAAACAACGGCAATACCAGCTGTGGCTGATTAAAAACAGCACACGCACCAGCGGCGGTTCTTTCTGGGTGGAGCCCAATGGCTATGCCCGCTTTATCGTTTACAGCCAACAGCCGCTGGATAGCTACACTGCCTTCGGCATTACCATCGAGCCGGCTGGCGGCAGCCCTGCGCCCACCGGCGAAAAGGTCCTGTCCAGCCTGTAACCTTTTGTGCGCCGTGGTACCGGTTGCCAGATCTCCGTGCCATTGGCCTTTGTCAGCCGGATGTCGACCTCCCTGCCCGGACCGCCCTGAACTTCGGGCAAATTTCCTCGGAAAAAATCCTTTGCCCGCAGTTTTCACGGCTGATCGGATGTTGAGAATACGGCCGGATTGCCGCATGGTTCGCCGCCCCTTTTCATGCCGTTTTGACGGCAGGCCATGCCGACACCCACTTCGGTGTGCCGCAACAAAAAGAGATCCAAACCCGGCCAGCCGGCGTAGGGGATAAGTAACAAGCCTACATTGTGGTATTATTATGCAGTGTTCCTTTATACCGCCCGACGAAAAACCTGCACGCAAGGAGGCAACCATGGCGAGAAAATATATTCCCCTGAACCGTCAATGGCTGAAACAGGTCAAGAAAGCTTACACCACGCGGCGCGCACCTCTGGCGAAAATGTCGACACTGATGTGTACGCACATGACCCCCCGTGCAGGCGACCTTGCGTTGTGCCGGGTGGGTGAGATCGGCCACCACAAGCGACTGGAACTTACCGACGGGCGCAAAGCGCGTCTTTTCCCGGGTGACGATGTGCTGGTGGTCTTCGGCAACCGTTACGCCCCCGACCAGTTTGAGGCCTTGGTACCCGATGACCTGGAGCCCTGCCACCTGGTTGCCGCCGGGGGCATCGCGGCCCGCGTGGTCTCCCGGCACCAGCGCGTGAACAACGCCACGCAGTTGTTTCCGCTGGGCATCGTCGGTGACCGGCAGCCGCGGCCGTTGAACCTGTCGCAGTTCGGTCTGCCGGCAATCCAGGTTCAAAGGCCGCGGCCCAGGACTCTGGCGGTTTTCGGCACCTCCATGAATTCAGGCAAAACCACGGTTGCGGCATCCCTGATCAAAGGGTTGGTGCGTGCCGGTATCCGGGTAGGGGCGGCCAAAGTGACCGGAACCGGTGCCGGCGGCGACTTGTGGCTCTTTCAGGATGCCGGCGCAGATCCGGTATTCGATTTTATCGATGCCGGCTTCGTTTCCACATACCGTCTCACGGCCGGGGAGGTACATGAGATCTTCATGCGCCTCATGGACCATCTGACAGAAACCGGTGTGGATGCCATCGTGATCGAGATTGCTGACGGACTCTTTCAACGAGAAACCGCCGAACTGGCCTGCCTGCACCACCTGCCTGCAGTGTCCTGTCTGTCGGGGCTGCAGACGCAAATCGACGGCACGCTTTTTGCCGCCAGGGATGCACTGGGCGCCGTGGCCGGGGTTCAGGCGCTGCGTGCGAGCGGCCTAGCCGTAATGGCCTTAAGCGGTCAGGTGGCACGTTCGCCGCTGGCTGCGCGTGAAGCACGGGAGGCCACCGGCCTTGCCGTGCTGGATCCGGCCGCCATCCAGAACGGCTTTGCCGCCGCCCTAGCCGGCGATTCCCGCCACGGCTTGTACAATATCGAGCCTGTTATGGCCGCTGGTGTTACATGAACGGACGGCTGTCCGTCTTTACCAGCCGGCTGCGCAAATGCCTGTTTCTGCGCTTGGTGGCCAACGGCCTGGGTCAGGCTGCTGCGGCAGTTGCCGTGGCCCTGCTGGTGCGTGAAACTTTTGATGTACTGATCCGGCACGGGCGCTCCCATGGCCGCTGGGAAGGCCTTGCCATCGCGGCCGGTTTTCTTGCCGCCGCCGCCGCAGGTGCAGCGTTGCGCCTGCGCGAACGCATTGATGCTGAAAGAATGGGCCAGAGCTATGCGCACCACGTGCGCCTGCGGCTTTTTGATCACCTAAGTCGGCTGGCGCCGCGCTCCCTGCAGCAGCGCAGCCGCGGCGCAGTGGTGCTGCGCTTCGTGGGAGACCTCAATGCGCTCAAGCGCTGGATCAGCCTGGGGCTTTCACGGCTAACCGTGGCAGGGTTTACCACGGTCGGCGCACTGGGCGTCTTGGCCGTCATCAATCCAGTGCTGACACTGGGTGCGGCGGGTGCCATCGGGGCTGCAGCGCTGGCGTTTCTGTGCCTGGGCGGGCAGCTGCGCGAAAGTGCACGCGAGGGCCGCCGCCGCCGTTCCTACCTGGCTGCCAACATGAACGAGAAGGTCGCAACCATTGCAGTGGTGCAGATCTTCGGGCAGTCCGCGCGCGAGCGCCGGCGGGTGAGACGGCAAAGCCGGCGGCTGTCCGACGCCATGGTGCTGCGTGCCGAAAAAATCGGCCAGCTGCGCGCCATCACACACGGCACCGCTATTCTGGCAACGGCAACCGTGCTGCTGCTGGGCGCTGCCCAGGTGGCGGCGGGCACCGCCACAGCAGGTACGGTGGCCGCGGCCATGACCATGGTCCACCTGCTGGTGAGCTCGCTGCGCAGTCTGGGCAGGGTGCAGGAGTACCGCCAGGATGCGCACGTCTCCATCGAAAAGATCCGCCAGTTCCTCGACTCCCACGAACTGGTGCAGCAGCGGCCGCAGGCTGTCGAACTGGCTCCGGGGCCGGGGCGCCTCGAGTTTCTGAACGTCGGTCTGGGAGACATCCTTGAGGCGGTGTCAGTGACTGCCGAGGCAGGAACGCGGGTGGCAGTGACCGGACGCAACGGCAGCGGCAAATCTACATTGCTGTGGCTGGCGGCGCGCCTGATCGACCCCGACAAGGGCCTTATCCGTATCGACGGCCAGGACCTTGCCGGCTGCCGCTTGGATTCGCTGCGACGCGCGGTGGGCATGGTCAGCCCCGACCTGCCGTTGCTGCGCGGCAAGCTTCTCAAGAACTTGCGTTACCGCTGGCCGGATGCCCCGGAAGAGGAATTGGCACGCGTCAGGCAGATGTGCGCCGTAGACGATGTCATCGACGTGCTTCCCCGGGGCGAACAGACCCGCATCATCGAAGAGGGCTTGAACCTGTCGCTGGGTCAGCGCCAGCGTATCGCTCTGGCGCGGGCGCTGCTGGGGGAGCCGCGTCTGCTGCTTTTGGATGAAGCCGACGCCCACCTGGATACCTCGGCCGGACAGATCCTGGACAGCGTATTGGCCGCCTACCGCGGCACCGTGTTGATGGTCACCCATGACCCCAAGCGTCTGGCCTCTGCCGACGTGGTCTGGCGGATCGAAAACGGCCGCCTGACGGAGGAGGCGCCTGACCCCGTCGTCCGCCCGAACCTGAAGCTGGTCGGTGCCGGCGAAGCTAGGTCGGGTAAGGCCGCACCGCTAGTTCCGGGGCGCATCCAGCACCGCATCCTGTCCGGCGACGGCCGCAGTGCATATTTTGTTTACATGCCGCTGCAGCCCGCTGAACCCATGCCACTGCTAGTGCTCGTGCACGGGATATCGCGACGCGCAAAAGAACAGGTGCGGATGTTTTCCGCGCATGCCGAAGCGCAGGGCTGCATGCTTGTGGCGCCGGTTTACGATGCCGTACGGTTTGCCGGCTACCAGCGGCTGGGCGGTTTGCGCGGTGAGCGTGCCGATAGGGTTCTGGAGCACATCCTGGCCGAGGTAGAGAGACTCCGCGGCGGCACCTTTCCGCGCTTCCATATCTTCGGCTATTCCGGCGGTGCCCAGTTTGCGCACCGTTTTGCCATGGCGTACCCTGCGCGGGTGGATCGGCTGGCAGCGGCGGCCGCCGGCTGGTACACGCTTCCCGATGCGCACCGGCGGTTTCCCATGGGGCTGCAGCCCCATCCACGCCTGGATGACCTGCGCTTCGATCTCAAAAAAATTTTGCGTGTCCCGGCCTGCGTGCTGGTCGGCGCCGAAGACACCGCCATGGACCCCAATCTGCGGCAGTCCGAAAAAATCAACCGCCGACAGGGTGCTACGCGCGTCGAACGTGCCGGCCGCTGGGTCCGGGCCATGTCGTCAGCCGCGGCAGCACGGCGGTTGGATACGCCGTTTCGATTTGAAATTATGCCCGGCTGCGGCCATTCCTTTTCCCAGTGCATGTGCAAGGGAAACATGGGGGCGCGTGTTTTCGCGTTTCTGTTCGGACCCGGTAGAGAACAAACGATAATCTCTCGGGAACCGGATCGGGCGGTTCCGGGAGTGACGTGACCGCCCTGTCACGGGCCGGACGCCATACAAGATCATAGAAAGAAGAAAACCCCAAGAACAGCGAAAGCGAGGTACACCATGGAAAAAAGATATTTGCAGTCCTTGACCATCGCGGTCGCCTTGATCGCCCTGATATCCATTCCCGTATCTGCCCAGGCACAGCTGGCGCGCGTGGGACCGGTGGTGCCGGTCACCGTGGGCGGTGCACCGGTGCAGAACGGATTTCCCCTTTGGTACGAGGATGAAAACGGACTGAAGCTGGAACTTTGCCTGGATCAGAACGGGTTGTGCCTGCTGGAAAACCCCTTTCCGGGCCAACCCATCTCCTTTCCGGAAAACTTTGGTGGTGAAGCCTTCTGGTGGAGCGCCGATGCCATCATGGAGACCCGCGACGGCGGCAGGGCGCTGCTGGTACTGGCCCTGGAAGCCGCCTTTGCCGCGGACGACCCCATCGACGGCGACCAGATCTCCTTTGCCCGCGTGCGCATCCGCATCGACAACCTGGTGAAGGGAGAGATCTACACGGTGATCCACCCCTTTGGGCAGGACACTTTCGTGGCCGAAGACGACGGCAAGCGCGGCATCAACTCCACCCAAGATATCGGCATCGGGGCTCCAGGAGACTTCAGCGGTGCACTGGCCAGCCGTATCGGCCCCTTTCTGACGTGGGATCCCATTGCCGATGCACCCCCGGGATTTGTGGGCGATCCTGGTGTTGAGCACAAGGTGGCCGGAAGCCCTGCCGGGAACAATTTTTTCCGCGTGATCGGTCCCGAGATCGGCGACGGATCTCCCAATCAGTGCCAGAATCCACCGGCCGGAGTTTCTGCCAAGGACTGCATCGAAACCGATCTTTTCTCGGTATCCGGCAAGATTGCCACCGTTTTCGGCGTTACCGTTAACCTGGCCAACTACAACCGCAATGCCGCAACCGGCAATGGAAAGGTGAACGTGTTCGCCGAATCGGCTGAAAACCAAAACCTGGAAGTCACCGGCATCGGCGCCAAGGTGGTGGCCATGAATGTCGATGGTGCGCGCTACTTTGCCCGCACCGGATTTAACACCGGCAACAACGCGCTTCCCGAGAGTATCACGGTGACCAACATCGGCGACGGACCGGCTACGGCCGTCACGCGCGGCCTCACCGATCGCGTCACCATCACGCGGGCGACATACGACACCGGCACCCAGGCACTCACCGTAAGAGCGACAACCAGTGACGGCCAGGTGCCAGCCGGAGGGTTGCAGGCTTTTGACCCGCAGGGCAATTCTCTGGGGTCTTTTTCACCTGGAGCGGCGGGAGAACTGACGATAACCGGGCTTGTCGTACCTCCTGCCTACATCACCGTGCGCTCCAGCGCCGGCGGGGAGCACAAACGTGAAGTCGCCGTTCGAGGGCCCAACATGCCATAGCAGCAGGTGTCCTGCATTGATGGGGGAATCGTGTGCCCGCTGTTTTCTTCATGCCTGAAAAGGCGGGGCAAATGGCGGACCATGTGTGCTGCCGCAGTGCACGCCGTCTTTTGCAGCATACACGGAAAGGCCGGGGCTGATTTTTCCGGACAGTGCCCATACGCGCGCGGAATCGCCTGAAGCAAATTGGTGCTGGATTCGAAGTCGAACCGGCGGCATGCGGTGCCTCGGTCAACGGCCAGGCCCAGTTTCCGGCGCAGGCGCCGGTCCGTGTTCGCATGGTGGTTCCAGTAATCGATCATCAGGGTGTGGATGCGCACCGCGCGCGTGGTCAGCATTTTGGCACCCATGTTGGGCAATCCCCTCCTCCTGGGTGACGATTGACTTAGTCGCGATCTTCTGCCCGGCGGCAATTCAAGGTGGGTAGTTAAGCGTCATCTATTTCGCAAGCGGCGCCGGCGACATGGCAAGGAGGGTTTCGGCCGTGGCGGCCGTCCATGTGAGCTGGGCCTCCAGCTCCGCCATAAGCAAGTTAATTCTGAAATTGCGGTTCGGCAAGCTGTGCTTTTGGGCCAAAATAGTGTAAAGAGAGGTAAACCATGGCTTGACGAACTGTAGGGCCATGCCGGGCATCCGAAAAACGCCGCAACGCATGTACGGTGTCGCAGGCGGGTCGCGCTGCGGATCGGCCCGGGAGTTTCATCGCCAAAGGAGCAGATTCCTTGCCGGAAGACCAGTTGGAGAATTTGCGCAGCGCTTTAAGCACGGTATACGGTGAGGAGATGCCGCCGATGCTGGCCGCCGTCTTGTTGGCCGCCTGCGGCCGCGAAACGGTCGCTTTTGAGGACGTGCAGTCCATTGCCGGCGGCGCTGCCGGGGAGCTGCTGCTGTTTGCCTGGAGTCAGAAACTTCTACTACCCAGGAAATTTTCCCGTTGCAGCGAATGGGATGACCGGGTCGTAGGTATCGTACCGGGAGAGATCTACGAGATGCCGAATATCTCCCGCTATCTGGTGAAATTCGCCATGGCGGGTGCGAAATGGGATGTCCGGGCAGCCGTGGGCGCCCTTTACCGGGATATGGGAGAGGCGGAATGGAAAAAGATGCCGGACGTTGTGGATGAAATCTGTGGGCATGCCGTTAATGGTGCGATCAGTGCCCCGGCCATCGCTGCCGCCTGTACCCGGGCGGGGGTCTGCGGCAGGACCGGCGCGCTGATTGCGATTTTGAAGGGCGGTGGCATTGTCAGCCCGAAACTGAGACCCTTGGGGCCGGTGATCAAAGCCGCCGTGCCGCTCTACGAGGTGAATCCCTGTGCATGTCCGGGCAGTGGCGGCGGCAGGTGATGCGACGGCACGAACCGCCATACGGGGAGATGAAAAGGGCGCCACACCTCGAAGCCGCCCTGGCGGAGCGTTTCCCTGAAAAAGAGGCCGGGCCGTTGGCGGAACTTTTGCGAACCAGCCTTAAAACCGGCGGTATCGCTTTCGAGCGCATCGATCTGCCCGACGGCCTGAAACAGGACTGTATCCTGGCCGCTTTCGAAGAGCGCATGCTGATTCCGGCGGTGTGCGGCTGCAGTTCGGCATGGGAAGACCGCATACTGCGGCTATGCCCCGGGGAAATCTACCTCATGCCCGCCGTGGTGCGCAAGCTTCTCGACGATGCCATGATAAACGGCCGACTGGATCCGGACAGAGCCGTTCGGGATTGCTTTCTTGAAAAAGATTCGGCGCAAGCCGACGATCTGGCGCGCTTTTTTGGTGAGATCAGGCGCCATGCGGCTGCACGTGTTCTGGAAGCCGGCCTGATGGCCGCCATCCTGCGCGGCCAGGATACCCGCCTGGACCTTCACGCTGTAATTGACCGCTTCGTCGCTTTCGGGATCATCAGTCCCTGCACGCGCACGCCCATGAGCGTCGGCCTGGCCTGGTATGAAATCAACGCCAGCCTCTGCGGGCACGATCGAAGCGGTTTGCCGCGGGCTCCATGATCCTAAGCGGCAGACATACCGATGCATGCACCGGTGCCGACCGCGCAGCGTTTTCCAACGGCCGCGCATGCTCCAATTCAGGCAAATTGCTTTTGCTGTTGAAGCCTAATGCTTTTAATGGTATCGAGACAGGAAAAATGCTTTGAAAGGAGGAGCGGTGAAAACCATGAGAGGAAAGCTTGTTCTGTTGATGGCATTGGGGGTTTTGCTCAGCAGCGCCGGCAGCGCGGCGGCGGCAACCACGTTGAAGAAGCTGGGTGCCCACCCGTTTTACAAACCTTCTTTAAACAGTGTGCAAGACTTGCAGGATATGGTCGCGGCGCATCAGGCGGACCTGTCATCCGGATTTGCGATGGCCGGCGAAGCGTCCCTGTTTGAGGCCTTCCAGCAGCAGTTCCCCACGGTTCAGATCAATAGCGTCGAATTCCAACCGGGCGAACGCCTGCAGTGGATGCTCTACCGGAGGGCCAAAAAAGTCCGGGTGCTCAAGGATGTGACCTGGGGCGGCAAAAAGCCATTTAAGGCTTATCAATTCGCCATTGAAAAAGACGGCCGGCGCTATACTTTCGTTGTGCCGTTGATCTGCGGCAATCTGGGTTTAAAGGGAGTCGGCGCCGTGCCTCCCGCGCCGCAAGCGGCCCAGGCACCACCGCCCCCGCCGGCACCGGTGCCCAACCAGCCGCCGGTGTGCCGCCTGCAGCTGTCTGCGGAACGGGTTTTCAGCGGCCAGCAGGTTGCGGCAGACGCGGGCGACTCCAACGATCCCGACGGCAGCATCGCGTCGGTGACCTTTGTCATGCTGGATGACAAGGGCCAGCGCGTGGATCAGAAAACCGTCGACAAGCCGCCTTTTGTCGCGCAAATGGTCCTTCCGGCCCAAGGCACCTACCGCCTTCGGGCCACGGTCACCGACAATGCCGGCGCCCAGGTGACTTCGTCTGCCTGTGAAAAATCCGTGCGGGCGTTGCGGCGCGGTTTTCCGCTGGCCGATGTCGGCTTTTTCAGGCAGTTTGATCCCGGAAACTACGTTGCTCTGCGCATCGGCTACGAATACCGCTTGTCCGAATCCCTTTCTCTGGTCGGCCTGATCGGCGGTTTCCCCCAGGTGCAGGGCAACCAGGGGGCCAGCGCCTTTACCATCGACGGTCTGGTCAATTACCGCTGGATGCAGCGCTTTTTCGCCGGCATCGGCATCGGCGGGTGGATTACCGGCGGTGACCAGGATCTGGATGCGGAAGACAGCCAGGTGGATTTGGTTGCCAATGTCGGTGTCCGCGTTTTCGGCGATCCGGAAGCCTTCAATACGTCGCTTTACATCGAGGGCCGCTCGGCTTTTGATGAATTCGATGATCTCAGCAAATACGGCCGCTTCGGCGTTGGCCTGCGCTTCCAATTTTAAAGTTCCGACGGCGCGCCGAATGGACAGCGGGAGCGGGAATCCGAACACATCGTGAACGGTCTCGCTGCAATGTATTGAGAAGATACCCGGCGGTCGTGAAAAGAATGCCGCCGGCGTGACGGCCGGCGGCGGGCAGAGAGGTGCGTCCATGACCACCGATAAGCTGTTTTCAGCATATAAACTGAAAAGTCACACGATCAAAAACCGCATCGGCGTGGCACCCATGACCCGCATGTCCTCGTCCGAGGACGGCATTCCACGCCGGGATGTCCTCGACTTTCTCGTGCGCCGGGCGCGAAACGGCGCTGCTATCGTTTATACGGAAGCCATCGTTACCGATTACGAGAGCGCCCAGGGTTATCCCGGCCAGTCGCGCATCCTCACCCAGCGCCAGATCGACGCCTGGAAACCGGTGGTGCAGGGAATAAAGGCCGCCGGAGCCGTGGCCGTCATGCAGTTGTTTCACTGTGGGCGCATGGCCTGGCCGGAAATCAATCCGGCCCGGCGGGTCATCGCTCCCAGCCCGATTTCCCCCCGTCAGGCCAACCCTATGACCGGAAAACCATACCCTGTGCCTGACGAGATGAGCCTTTTCGATATCCGTCATGTGATCCGGGGATTTGCCGAAAGCGCCGCGGGTGCGGTGGAGGCCGGTTTTGACGGCATTGAGATCCATGGCGCGCACGGCTACCTGATCTGCAACTTCCTGTCAGCCTATTCCAACCAGCGCCACGATGCTTACGGCGGCACGGTGGAAAAGCGCTGCCGTTTTGCCCGCGAGGTGATTCAGGCAGTCAAAGCCCGGCTGCCCGCAGACCGCCTGCTGACCTTTCGGATCTCCAACTGGGGTGTAGCGGACCCGGATGTTTCGCTGTTTGTCGATCAGGATGAGTACCGGCAAGCCGTCCGGATTCTATCCCGCGAACCCATCGACGCCCTTTCGGTTTCCACATACAGTTACAGCGATCCTGCTTTCGGCACCCGACGCAACATGGCTCAGCTGACCCGCGAGGCCACTGACCTGCCCATCATGATCTGCGGCAAAATATACGATCGCCGGAGTGCCGAAAATGCGCTGCAGGATGCCGACATCGTACTCAGTGCAAAGGCCATTTTGCTGAACCCCGACTGGGTTGCTGATGTGCGTGAGGGCAAAGCGCTGGCGCTGCCTGCCTCCGAAGAGGCCAATGTCGCCTACACGCAAACGCCCCTGCCCTGACCGGGCATGCGGCGGCAGGGGCAGCAGCCTTCAAGGTCTGCCTGTTGACATTCAGGGCTGCGTTGGATAACGTCGTTTCAAGACGTTGCACTTCGTTTAAGGGCTGTTTCCGCGTTTTCCCGACTTCTTAATCCATCATTTCGGGACAGGGCCGTCGGAGCCCTGTTTTTTTCATTTTTTACGGGCAAGGTGCAGGCCGACACAGACACCTGCTTTTAAGGAGGCACTGGGTGGATCTTAATCTCAATCTGAATGCAGACAACTTGTATCGCGAGGATTCTTTCAACGATTTGAAGGTCGGCGCCATCCGCAGACTGACACCGGTGACCGCAGACGGCGCGGTGGATGACAGCCGGGATTCGCTTTTCATGGGACAAACGCAGCTGATGTCCCCCGACGGCCCGTTTCCGGTAACCTGCATGATCGACGCCAAGACGCTGCCGGAAGCCATCGAAAAATTTCCCGCGGCGCTGAAACAGGAAGTCGAAAGAATGATCACCGAAGCCCAAAAGGCCAAAAAGAAGGAGGATTCGCGGATCATCGTTCCCGGCCAGGGCCAGTAGTTGCGGCAGGCCCAAAAGCAGCCCCGGCAGATAATCTGCGGCACATGCCGCGATGGGACTCAACCGTTTACGTCCGGACGGTCCCAGATGTCTGTGGGGGTGCTTCAGGGTTTGCACAGGAGCATGTGCTTAATTTTTGGCGTTTTTGCACCGGTGGCCGGCCATGCCGCAGGTGTGGCCGGCAAGGTGCGAAAGTGCAGGATAATCTGGAGCCTTCCACGCTTTTGCAGCCCAGCCGGGCGGGATTCGCGGTAAAATGTGAAGTTGTTTTTGCGTAAACCTTTTGTTGTGCGCAGCTGCATTCCGGCAGGCGTATTTCGGCAACGGTAAAGGGGGGAGCTATGCAGCCTTTCAGCAGACGTTTGATGACCCTTTGTGCCCTGACGGGCGTGTTTTTCTTTTGCGGCACCCTGGCGGCCATGGCCCAGGATGGTGTGCGGCAGCATTTGGCGGCCGCATACGGTGCGGCGGATTTCAACAAGGTTGAAAAGATACGGTACACCTTCAACGTGCAAAAGGACGCCAAGCGGGTCAGCCGAAAATGGGTTTGGGAACCGCGCAGCGATCGTGTGACCTTTATCCCCGGCGGCCAGCAGGAGCCGGTGACATACAGCCGGAAGGCAATGCCGCGCGGGGGCGATGGGCAACTCAAGAAAATCGATGCACGCTTCATTAACGACAACTACTGGTTGCTCTTCCCGCTGCACCTGTCCTGGGATGCCCAGGTCAAGCTTGAGGACAAGGGTATGCAGCCGCTGCCCATCGGTACGGGAAAAGCGCGGCGTATCGTGGCCAGCTACCCGTCTGCGGGCGGTTACACGCCCGGCGACGTCTACGAGCTGTTCATGGGCGGCAATTACCGTATTATCCAGTGGATCTACCGCCGCGGCGGGGCCCGGAAGCCGTCGCGGATCACCACCTGGGAAAACTACCGCCAGTTCGGGCCGCTGACCATTGCACTGGACCACCGCAGCGCAGGCGGAAAGTTCCGCGTATACTTTACGCATGTGGCCGTCAAACTGGCCGGTTCGGACCAGTGGATCGAAAGTCGCTGACCTGGTGGCATGATTTGCCGACAGTCGCCGGAGGCGCGCCCTGTGACGGATCTGGTTTCAGCGACAATCCTTTCCCCGGTACCGGTGGGCGCGCCGAATCTTAGCCCCGGAACCAAGCGCCGGCCCGGTAGGATGCCATCGCCTTTGCACGGACGGGTTTTGCGGTGAAAAAGTGTCCGCCGAAAAGTGTGCTTGAGGAACTGGTCGGCCTGCTGCGGCTGGAAAAAACCGGTCCCGGCCGTTTTCGCGGCCAAAGCCAGGATCTGGGCTTCGGCAATCTGTTTGGCGGCCAGGTGCTGGGCCAGGCGCTTTCCGCGGCAGCCGCAAGCGTGCCGGCGGACCGGCGGCGGGCGCACAGCCTGCATGCCTACTTCCTGCGCCGGGGAGATGCCGCCCGGCCCATCGATTACGCGGTGGACTGTATCCGGGACGGGCACAGTTTCACCACCCGCAGGATCGTGGCCAGCCAGGAGGGGCGTGCGATTTTTAACATGTCTGTGTCGTTTCAGGTCCCCGAGAGCGGGCTTGAACACCAGGACCCGGCACCCAAAGTTCCCGGCCCGGAAGGGATCGCATCCCAGAGGGAAATCGCCTTGCGGGCATCCAGCCGGCTCCCGCGGGAAGTGCGCACACGCTTTTTCTGCCGCCATCCCATCGAGGTCCGGCCCATCAACCCCATGCAGCCGGAATCTTTGCAAAAGCAGGAACCGCTGCGATTCACCTGGCTTAAAGCCCGTGGCAGGCTGCCGGATGATGAGACGCTGCATCAGTGCCTGCTGGCCTACGCCTCGGATTTCGGGTTGGTCAGCACGGCCCTGTACCCTCACGGACGTTCTTTCTGGGATCCGCAGATGCAGGTGGCCAGCCTGGACCATGCCATGTGGTTTCACCGGGATTTTCGCATGGACGACTGGCTGCTGTACACCATGCGCAGCCCCAGTGCCAGCGGTGCGCGGGGCTTGAACAGCGGGCAGATCTTCACGCGCGACGGGAAACTGGTGGCTTCGGTGGTCCAGGAAGGCCTCATCCGTTGCCGGGCGTGATGTCCGGCGTTGCAACATGCGGCAGGTGCGCCGAGCCCCATAAGGAGAAAAACATTTGACAACCATTCTATCCGAATGGCGGCCCATCGCCAGTCTCCTGGTGGCCGTGCTGCTGTGGGCCAGCTCTTTCATCGCCCTGAAGCTGGCCTTCCGGGCCTATGATCCCATGCTGGTGATTTTCGGCCGCATGGCCGTGGCCGCCTGCTGTTTCCTGCTGATCTTCAGGGGCGTCAAGCCCGCCGCCATCCGCAAAAAAGATCTCAAACTCATTTTGTTCATGACCCTTTGTGAGCCCTGCCTGTACTTTCTATTCGAAGCCCAGGCGCTGAAGAATACGACGGCCACTCAGGCGGGCATGATCACGGCGCTGCTGCCGCTGCTGGTAGCGCTGTGCGCCGGCCTGGTGCTCAAGGAGCGCGTGGGCGGCAGAACCTATTTCGGCTTTGCCGTCGCCATTGCCGGCGTCTGCTGGCTGAGCCTGGGTGCCGAACCTTCGTTCGATGCGCCACGTCCGCTGCTGGGTAATTTTCTGGAGTTTTCCGCCATGGTCTGCGCAACGGGCTACACCGTCAGCCTGAAACGCCTTTCCGCCCGTTACCATCCGTTTTTCCTCGCCGCTCTGCAGAGCTTCATCGGGAGTTTTTTCTACCTGCCGCTGCTTTTCATGGGCCCGCCCCTGGGGTCTCTGAAAATCGAGGTCGTGCCGCTGTCGAGCATCCTGTACCTGGGTGTTTTCGTGACGCTGGGCGCCTACGGTGCGTACAACTACGGGGTCAGCCGCATGCCGGCCAGCCAGGCATCGGCGTTTGTCAATCTGATCCCGGTTTTCGCCCTCATTCTGGGATGGATCGTGCTGGCCGAACGCTTCACGCCCATGCAGTACCCGGCCTCGGCGCTGGTTTTTATCGGGGTATTCATCAGCCAGCAACGCAAAAGCCCCCGGCGCCTGGCTCCGCCAAAAACTATCGACCCGGGAGGCAGTTAGCGGAAGCGTTGCGGATGATGTGATGGGGCCAACCGGACATTACGCCATGTAAAACCTGAATCTTGCAAGCGTCGCGTTTGCCGCCTATACAAGGCGCAGGGCATGCAGCTGTAGTATACAGACGCAAATGCCCTGCAACACAGTAGATGGGGTAAAATCGGCGCTCCCGCAGGGCAGACAATTTTATAAGTTTTCAAAATTGTCTGTGCAAGATTCAGGTAAAAAAACCGTAAATGGCTGCATGGCTGCCGGCAAAAAAAGATTGGGATGGCCTTTTGGGGGAAAGGCCATCCCGGGTTGAAAGGAGAGAATGAATGAAAAAATTTTACTGCTTATTATGACTATAGTATCACTTTGTGATATGTCAAGCGTTTTTTTCCAAATTTTGATACATGTTTGATATGTGGTGTACGGTGTGCGTTGGCACCGGGAATCATGGGAGGAACAGGATGCCCAAACAAAACATCAGCGTTTTTAAACCCTATCCCTTTCGTGTGGGACAGAAGATTAATATCGCCTCGGGGCCGCGCAAGGGAGACTGGGAGGTCGTTGCGGTCGATGAGCGCAAGGTCACCCTGCGCTGTCCGATTTCGCAAAAAGCATATACCTGGAACCGTTTCTGTTACTTTGCAGAGCAAAAGGACAGGCAATGGCCCCATCCGGACTGATTATGCGTGCGGATTCGGCAGGTCTTCCAGCGTGAGCGTGTGGTGGATGTCGATACAGCCGATGACGCTCTGCGCGCCCGGGCAGAGCGGCAGGTATTTCCCCAGGGCTTCGCGTGCGGCCGTACGTTTTTCTGCTTCCACCTTGAGGTGGTAGTGAACCTGGATGCGCGTGATCTTCAGCGTCCCGTCCACGTCCTCGATATCCCCGGTCACGGTGGCCCTGAAACGGTCCCTGAATGTGCGGATTTTCTTGCCGGCCAGTACCATGGCCAGTGTCCCCATCATTCAGCCGCCCACCGCACCCACGATATGATCCAGGGTGGCGGCATGTTCTTCATCGGGGGTAACGCCGTAAAAATCCTTAATGCCCCCGTGTACGCCGTAATAAACGGGCTCGGCAAACCCCTCGATTTCAGCAATGCGTGTGGGTCCTTTTTCGCGGGTGATGGTGATGCGCGACTGGTGCACGATATGATTCATGATTTCCTCCTTGCAGACGGTCCCATGCGGGCCCCAGACCCCTCTGCCGGCCGGACGCCGGGCTGATTGTCGGTATTGATGGTCTTGATACCTGAATCATGCACAGACAATTTTGAAAACTTATAAAATTGTAATGTTATCTCATGGTTGTCTATGGATGCAGCGCGATATTTTATAGTGTCATTGGTATGTTCGGAAACCTTCCATTTTGACTTCAAAATTGTCTGCCCTGCGGGAGCGCCGATTTTACCGCCTCTACTGTGTTGCAGGGCAGTTGCGTCTGTATACGACAGCTGCATGCCCTGCGCCTTGTATAGGCGGCAAACGCGACGCTTGCAAAATTCAGGTGATAATTTCGTAAAAAGTCCGGACTTCTCGCTTGCTAAAAGCCTTTCGTAGACTGTGCGTCGTTGCGCCAAATCCCAAGAACGTTGTCACAAGCTCCTCAAACAGATTGGAATTTTTAAGGGCCAACCCCGCGCCGTGTTTTTCGGTGAAAAGTCTCGCGATCCGCCCGAAACCGACTTTTTACGAGTCTGCCTATCTTGCCTTCCGATCATGGCCTCCGTCTGATCCGGATAGCCTTTCCCGGGATTCTTTGTGAAACCGCCGGCACGGCGGAAGAGGACTTACTTGTCCAGGCTAAGTTCCCATAACCATAAGCATTGCGTGGGGTCACATCAAGAGGGAGCCACCTGCAGGGGTTATCGGGCCATTCGCTGCGCGGCGTTTTGTGGGAGCCGGTATAGTTCAAGGTGGCCCGGTCAAAATGAATTACCGGCCGGGAAACAATGTGGGCGTTAAACCGTAACCGTCCGATTATTATTGTAAATCAATAGTCAAGAAAACTTGCAAAGCCAAAGTTGTGATGGCATCCATATTGCAGGCGCACCAATAGAGGTCTGTCATGTGCTTCGCATCAGCAGGGCAGACCCGCTGAAAAGGTGAAATGAACGTTTGATTGACAGCCTTTAAACCGATGCAAGCAAGGAAGGCGTATGATGATCGAAACAGCCAGGAAAACCACGGTAGTACTCGTCTGTTGTTTATGGTGCTTTTTCCTCGTTGGCCAGATCGCCGGTGCCCAGGATTCTGAAGTGGTCATTGGAGTTAATGTTCCCTTGAGCGGTTCCTACAGGATGCAGGGCAAAGATGAAGAGGGTGCCTATAAACTGGCCGTTGAACAGATCAATGCCGCTGGGGGGGTCTTAGGAAAAAAAATTTCCTATGTAATCAGAGATACGCATACAAATCCGCAAATTGCCAAAAAAAACGCCCTTGAATTGATTAAGAAATACAATGCCGTCATGGTAACCGGAGGTTCGAGCAGCGCCGTTGCTGTCGCTCAAAGTGATGTCTGCCAAAAATATGACCGGATTTTCATGGCGGCCCTGACCCATTCCAACGCAACAACCGGTTACCTGGTGACCAAAGCCGGATTCGTCATCCAAAAAGCCCATCGGCACACCTTCAGGTGGTATTTTAATGCCTGGATGACCGGAAAGGCCCTGGGGCCTTTCCTCGTCAAGCGGTTTGGCAAAGGAGCCGAATATTTCTATATTACGGCAGATTATACATGGGGGCATTCCTTGGAGGAATCCCTGCGATTGGCCACGGAGGCCGCGGAATGTGATACAGTGGGTGTCCTGCGCACACCATTGGGGCAAAAAGATTTCACCAATGAGCTTCTGAAAGTCAAGAAAAGAAAACCCGATGTTCTGGTCCTTTCCCTCTTTGGACAGGATCTGATCACGGCTTTGAAGCAGGCTGATACACTGCAGATTAAAAAAGAGACCAAAATCGTGGTTCCGCTCATGGAGCTCAATATGGCCCACGGTGTCGGTTTTGATGCCCTGGACGGTGTATATTCAACCGTCAACTGGTATTGGGGACTGGCGGATCGGTATGCGGGGAGCAAAGCGTTTGTGAGTGCTTTCAGGGCAAAATATGGAAAAGCGCCCGGCTCTTCGGCGGCAGCGGCCTGGGTTGCAGTGCATGAATGGGTTTCGGCCGTAAAAAGAGCCGCGAGCTTTGATGCCGGTGCCGTCATAAAAGCACTTGAAGGGCATAAGTTCACCCTGTTGAAAGATGAGGAGCAATGGCGCTCATGGGATCATCAGGCCGTCAGCTCGGTATATATCGTCACCGGAAAATCCAGGAAGGCGGCGCAAGGTGAATGGGACCTTTTGAAGATTGTCGGTCAGAAAAAAGGTTCGGCGGTGGTGCGAAGCCGGGAGGAAAATCCGGTATTCCTGGAACCACTTTGAAGACGATTCAGAATCCCGGGATGGTATGAATCGTGATGCGCACGAATTTTTTCCGGGAATTTTGCCGCCCATACGGGCCGATGCGTTGATTCATGAATATGAAAAATAGCCGGGAAAATAAACGTTTGCGGTTGCAAGAGGTATGGTTGAGGAAAAAGAGCGATTCGCAATAAGCTTGAAAACCTGACAAGGAGAGCCTCGATGATTGTTATTTGCGAAGAGTGTGGGAAAAAATACAAAATAAACCCGGTGCACATCATTGGCAACTCTGTAAAGTTTAATTGCAAAGCGTGCAACCATCCGATTCTGGTAACCAAACCCGGTGAAGTGTCAAGTAGTTCCGAGCCGGACCGGACGGCCGCAGCGCCTGCCGGCCGCGTGGAACCGGATGACACGGGCGGCACGAAAGGGCAAACGAGTGCCACGGTTCCGGACATGAAAGCGGCTGCCGATGAAACGGGCAAATTGCGCGGTATGAGTTTGAAGAGCAAAATGTTTTTCCTGTTTTTTGTCTTCCCGATTATCGTCATGGCCATTTCAAGCGTACTCTATTTGTGGCAATTGAACGCGTTGTCGAAGCTGGTTACGGGAGAGAGCGCCAGGGTTATTCAGCAGCTCGGTGAGAAAATTATCGCCGAGGCCTCCAGGTCGACTGCCAAACAGTGCAAGATCTATCTCGACAGCCATCCGGAGCTGAAAAAGGAAGCCTTCAACACGAACATGGACTTTAGGCGGATCGCCGTGCAAAAGCTGGGGATGACCGGTTATACAGCGCTCTACGAAAGGCCGGGGAAGGACGGCATTTGGCGGACATGGGCGCATGTGAACCCGAAAATCATCGGCATTGATATGAGCCGGCTGAAAAATAAGCTCCCGGACTTCTGGAGGATTTATGCGGGTGTAAAAGAGGATGCCGCTTCACAAGGATACTACAAATGGCGGGATCAGTCCGGAAAAGTGCGTGAAAAATATATGGTCTGTACACCCATAATGGGAACGCCCTACGTTATTGCCGCCACCACGCGCCTTGATGATTTTACGCGTCCGCTGCAGCTCATCAAAACGCGTTCACGCAGGCTCACCACACAGGCGAGAAACATGATCGCCGGTATCCTGGCCGGTACGCTGCTGCTGGTGGGGCTGATCGTGTTGATATACAGCAACCGGCTGACCGGCAAGATCAAGGCCCTCACCGAGCACGCCGAGCGCATCAGCGTGGGTGAACTCGACGCGGAGCTGGATGTCCATTCAGACGATGAAATCGGCGCGTTGGGGGAGGCCATTACGCGCATGCAGGACAGCATCCGCCTTTCCATTGAAAGGCTCCGGAAAAGGCGGCGGTAGGCGGTTTTTAGAGGGAAAAACGTTCCAGGGTGCGGTATTGTATGGCTTCGGCAATGTGTGGCGGTTCGAGGGCGGTGCGGTTTTCCAGGTCGGCAATGGTGCGCGCGATTTTGAGGATACGGCTGTAGGCGCGTGCTGACAGGCCCAGTTTGTCCACGGCATTTTCCAGCAGGCGGTTGCAGGCGGCATCGGTGGTGCAGTGTCTTTTCAAGTGCCGGCTGGCCATTTGCGCGTTGCAGCTGATACGATCTGCCGCGAACCTCTCGTTCTGGATGCGGCGGGCGGACACCACCCGCCGGCGGATGGCCGCCGATGGCTCGGCGGCGCTTTTTCCTGCCAGGTCGCGGTAGGCGACCGCCGGCACGTCCACGTGAATGTCGATTCTGTCCAGGAGCGGACCGGAAATCCTCGCGCGGTACCTTTCGATCTGACTGGGGCTGCAGCGGCAGGCGTGCCGCGGATCGGACAGATGGCCGCAGGGGCATGGGTTCATGGCCGCGATCAGCATGAAAGCAGCGGGATAAGTCACGGCCATGGTGGCCCGTGAGATGGTCACCTTCAGGTCTTCAATGGGCTGGCGCAGCACCTCCAGCACGTGCTTTTTAAACTCCGGCAATTCATCCAGGAAAAGGACTCCGTTGTGGGCCAGGCTCACTTCACCGGGGCGCGGTACGTGCCCGCCGCCGATCAGCCCCGCATCGGAAATGGTATGGTGCGGGGAACGGAATGGACGCAGGCCCACCAGCGCCTGGTCAGGCTGCAACGCTCCCACGACGCTGTATATCTTGGTCGTTTCCAGGCTTTCTTCAAAGGAAATCGGGGGTAAAATGGTGAAAAGCCGCTTGGCCAGCATGGTTTTGCCGGATCCCGGCGGCCCGATCATCAGCAGGTTATGCGCTCCGGCCGCCGCGATTTCCAGAGCTCTTTTGGCGTGTTCCTGGCCGACGACTTCACTGTAATCCATGCCCGGCGGCGTGCCATCTTCAGCCAACGGTGAAAAATCGCCGGTAACCGGTTCCATGGGCGAGACCCCGCGGCAGTGCTCAACCACCTGGGCCAGCGTTTTGGCCGGCAGCACATCGATGCCGCGCACCACGGCGGCTTCCAGGCGGTTCGGATGAGGCACGATGATTCCACGGAAACCGGCATCCCTTGCGGCAAGCGCCATGGGCAGGGACCCTTTGACGGGCTTGATGCGGCCGTCCAGCGAAAGTTCGCCGGCGATCAGGTACTGCGCCAGTGTGCCGGCGGCAATGGTTCCGGTGGCGGCCAGAATGCCCAGGGCAATGGGCAGGTCGAATCCGGTTCCCTCTTTTTTGATGTTGGCCGGGGCCAGATTGACGGTAATACGGTCATCCGGGAAGCCATAGCCGGAATTGTTGATGGCCGACTTGACCCGTTCGCGGCTCTCTTTGACGGCCGTTTCCGGCAGGCCCACTGTCGTAAATACCGGCAGACCGGTGGAGATGTCCACCTCCACTTCGACAAGGTGGGCTTCAATTCCAATGACGGCGCTGCTCAGCACTCTTGCCAGCAAGACACTTATCTCCAGTTCGGGTTTCAGTATGCGAAGCGCTGTCCTTGCCTGAAAGCCCCCCTTTATGCCGCCGAAGACAAGATACCGGGTTTGGCCGTGGATGGATGACCGTGCCTGCCATTCGCTGCGGGTGAGACGAAGTCGTGCATGCAGGTCGGTCCACCGGACTGCGGCGGCAAGGGCCGGCGTGGTCAGGGGAGTCTTTCTGCTTGTTCCGCTGGTTGATCGACTGATTCAGCTACTATCAAACCAGCGCCTGGGAAACAACCGCTACTTTCCAAGTTCGGTGTTGCAAATTTCTTGCAAAGGCATTATTAGGCATTATAATCCGGAAACACGAACTGGTTTTCTTAGCGGAGCGGGAAAAAGCACCTTATGTATTTTCAACAGCGAACCGTTGCCCAGCCTGTGACCTGTTCAGGCATCGGCGTCCATTCGGGCAAACAAGTCCAGCTGACCATCAGACCGGCACCTGTCAACCACGGCATCAAATTCATTCGTACGGACCTTCCGGACAGCCCCGGCATCTCGGCGCATTTAAACATGGTTGTCGATACCAGCCTGGCAACCGTGATCGGCTACAACGGTTTCATCGTATCGACCATCGAGCACCTGATGGCCTGTTTTGCCGGCCTTTCCATCGATAACGCACTCGTGGAACTGGATGCCTATGAGATGCCCATCATGGACGGCAGCGCCGGACCGTTTGCCAAGATGATCCGTTCGGCAGGCATTGTCAAACAGGCTGAATCCAGGTGTGTTTTTATTGTAAAAAAGCCCATCATGCTGAAAGAAAACGGCAAAGCGGTCTGTGTCTATCCCTCGCCGGAGTTTAAAGTCACTTACTCCATTGCCTACCCGCATCCGCTGATCAAAGAGCAGACCTACTCACTGACCATTTCGGAAGATACTTTTGAAAAGGAGATCAGCTGGGCCAGAACATTCGGTTTTATACAGGAAATCGAATACTTGAAGCATTATGGATTTGCCAAGGGCGGGTCGCTCGACAACGCCATCGTGCTTGATCAGGATGATATCCTGAATACGGACGGGCTGCGGTATCCGGACGAGTTCGTGCGGCACAAGATATTGGATTGCCTGGGAGATTTTTCACTGCTGGGCCTGCCGATCATGGGCCATATCGTGGTAGAAAAATCCGGCCACGCCTTCAACCACCAGTTTTTAAAAAAATTCTTCAACCAGAGGGAGTCGTGGGAAACCCGCTTTCTGCACGGTACATCTCTGGATTTGACCCGCCAGCCAGCCTCCCGGGCGAAATCACTTGCCATTTAAGTGCCTATCCATTATGCTTTTTTCCAGAATCGTAACGCCCCGGCGATGCCTTCTGCAAAAGCCGGATTGCCGTAAAACCGAAAACTTCTGGGGAAAGTAAGGGCTCGCAGACAAACAGCCCCACCTCGCGACACTGTTAGAACGTGCGGCTGTATTGCGGGTTTAAGGTATGCGGGATAGGGCTGCACTTGCGCACCGTGCCGGACGGAAGCCGCGACAAAAAAATGCGGCTTTTTACCGTGCGGCGCCTGAGAGGCCAACTCCAATTTTTTCCGGGAAAATTCTGGATGACCGATGAACCGTATACGATATACGGGGAGCAAAATCCTTTTTCTGCTGCTGGCAATGATGCTGGTTTCCTGTCCGGCCGCCGCTGGCCGGGGTGCATCCCTGAAAAACATCATTATCACCAATACGCGCGATGACCTGATCGTTTACCTCAAGGTACAGGGTGCTTTTACCGAAAAAATCAAAAAAGTCATTTTATCGGGGGTTCCGACCACTTTTTCCTTTTTCATCACCCTTTACCGGGTGCGCGACCTGTGGTTTGACAAGAAAATTGCCGATCTGAAACTGACCCACACGGTTAAATACGACAATTTGAAAAAAGAATTTACGGTCATCCGACCCTGGATGCACGAAACACCGCAGGTGGTCAAATCCTTTCGCAAAGCCCAGAAACTGATGACCGATGTTGACAGCCTGAAGGTTGCTTCTCTCAACATTCTCAAAAGGGGCACGCACTATCAGCTGCGGGCAAAAGCCGAACTTCGCCGACGCAAGCTTCCGTTTTATCTGCACTATGTGCTGTTCTTTGTCTCTTTGTGGAATTTTGAAACCGACTGGTATACGATTGATTTTATTTACTAAAGCCAGCGTACGGGATGTAAGGCGCGCTGCCGGTCCCTTGGGTGCAGCTTTATGAAAAGAGTGTGCTGACATCGAACCGCCCTGTGTGAAACCGCCTGGCAACCCTGTTTTCAGGCTCTCCCATCGACGCGTCTGTCATGAAAATCAACCGTTTTAAATCCAGAAAACCCTCCCCGCTCTCTTCGGAAAAAGACCTCAGGCGCCGCCGGCGCGAAACCATCCTGATTTTCGTGATCCTGGCGGTGGTGGGAATCCTGACCTACACCGAGAGCCGTGTCATTCATTTCGGCGCCGATTTTCCGATTTCCAACACCATTTTGATGTTCATCTTGATCAACATCAACCTCCTCTTACTGATTTTACTGATATTTCTGGTTTTCCGCAATCTGGTCAAACTGTTTTTCGAGCGTCGCCGCAACGTCACCGGTGCCAAACTGCGCACCAAACTGGTGGTGGCCTTTATCGCGCTGTCCCTTTTGCCGACGATCGTGCTGTTTTTCTTCTCGATCAACTTTATTACCACCAGCATCGAATTCTGGTTCAACGTGCCCGTTGAACAGGCGCTGGAAAACTCGCTGCAGGTCGGCCGGCAGCTGTATGCGCATATCGAGGAAAACAACAAATTTTTCCTGCGGCGCATTGCCTACCAGATCCGGACCAAGAAACTACTGGATATGCGCAAGCGCAAAGCGCTGAACAACTATATCCATGTGGTGCAGCGGGCGTTTAATCTCGACCTTATCGAAATATACAGGCCCGATGCGAAGCGACTGGCCATGGCGTCCTCTGCGTCGCTGTCAGAGACGCCGGCGGGGATGGTCAACGCCGGTTCCCTGCTCGGCAATCCAAGTCTGAAGAGTTTGAAACCCAGCATTAGAAGCCTGCCCAATGGCGAATTGGTACGCTCCATCGGGACGGTGCCGTTCGGTGTGTCCGTTGCCAAAGCCAAGGCCATCGTGACACTGGGCGTAATGATTCCGTCGGACCTGTCCAATTCCATGTCCTCCATTTCACGGGGCTTCGAGCAGTACCAACAGATGAAGCTGCTCAAAAAGCCCATCCAGAGCACTTACTATATAACCCTTTCCATCGTCGCACTGCTGGTGGTGTTCTGCGCCATCTGGTTCGGATTTTATCTTGCCAAGTCGATCAGTATTCCCATACAGTTGCTGGCCGAAGGCACCCGCCGGGTGGCCGAGGGCGATTTGAGCTTCAGGATTAATCCGGTGAGCGATGACGAAGTAGGGAGCCTGGTCGAGTCGTTCAACAAAATGACGGCGGACCTGCAGGCCAGCCGCCAGCAGCTGGAGCATTCTTCCAAAATGCTCCAGCAGCAGAATATCGAAATCGAAGAACGCCGGCGCTACATGGAGATCGTCTTGAAGAACGTTTCCGCCGGTGTCATTACCCTGGATGCCGGCGGCAGCATCAGCACTATTAACAAATCAGCGGAAAAACTGCTGAATCTGAGGGCCGATGATGTTCTGGGCAAGGATTACCAGACGTTGCTGAAAGGCCAGCACCTGAACCTGGCGGAAGAGGTGCTCGAGAGCCTCAGTACAACGGTGGGGAACACGGCTGAATGGACCCTGCGCCTGACCATCGACGGCAGTCCGCGGACGTTTCTGTTGAGCATCAATGTTTTGAAGGATGATGCCGGCCGCAACATGGGCATGGTCATGGTGTTCGACGACCTTACCGAACTGGAGAAGGCCCAACGCATGGCGGCCTGGCGCGAAGTCGCACGCCGCATCGCCCACGAGGTGAAGAATCCGCTGACACCCATCAGCCTGTCGGCCCAGCGGCTCAAACGGCGCTATTCGCAGCGCCTGAATGAACCGGTTTTTGAAGAGTGCACGCGCATGATCATCGATCATGTGGAACTGATCCGCAATCTGGTCAACGAATTTTCCGCTTTTGCCCGTTTCCCCACGGCCAACCTGATGACGCTGGACCTGCCGCCCATCATCGAAGAGACCGTGGCGCTGTACCGGGAAGGGCATCCGCAGATTGCGTTTGAAATTTCCATTGCCGATGAAATCCCACTGCTCAAACTCGACCGTCAGCAGATCAAGCAGGCGCTGATCAACCTGGTGGACAACGCCATTGCCGCCATGCGCGCCGAGGGCCATATATGGATTACGGTTTCCTGTGACAATATCCTGAAGCTGGTGCGCATGGAAATTGCCGACGACGGCAGCGGCATATCCGATGAAGACAAAACGCGGTTGTTCGAGCCCAATTTTTCCACCAAGAAATCGGGCATGGGGCTCGGCCTGACCATTGTGAATTCCATTGTCCTGGATCACAACGGTATGATACGGGTGCAGGACAACCACCCCCGGGGTGCAAAATTCATTATCGAACTGCCGGTGGAACTTTCCGATTCAGCCGGCAGCGGGAAAGTGATATGACCTTGCGGGCCAAACCCTTTCACGGCATCGGCGACGCCGGATCCGAAATGGATTTGCCGCCGGGGGGTATGATTCTGAATTCCGGCAGCGGGCTGGCATAACATTTTACCCCAAACTTGGAAAGATCGATGTATTCAACGATTCTGGTTGTGGATGATGAACCTTCGATCCGGCAGTCGCTGAGCGGCCTGCTGGCGGATGAAGGATTTGAGGTCATTGAGGCCTCCAACGGGTATGAAGCCCTGCAGGTCATTGGTGCGGAATCGCCCGATCTGGTGCTGCTCGATATCTGGATGCCGGGCATGGACGGCATCGAAACGCTGAAGGCGATCAAGAAGGAAACGCCCTATATCCAAGTGGTTATCATTACCGGACATGGCACTATCGAAACTGCTGTACAGGCCACCAAACTGGGTGCCTTTGACTTTATCGAGAAACCGATTTCCTTTGACAAAGTCATCGTGGCCATCAACAATGCCCTGAATTTCAGGCGCCTGGAGGAAGAAAACAAATACCTGCGCAAAAAAACCCTTGAACGGCACTCGCTTACCGGTAACAGTCCGGCCGTGCAGGAACTGCGCAAGCAGATCGCGATGGCCGCGCCCACCGACGCCTGGATTCTGATCACCGGTGAAAATGGCGCCGGCAAGGAACTCGTGGCGCGCACCATTCACCAGCTGAGCCGGCGGGCGGAGGCCCCGATGGTCGAGGTGAACTGTGCCGCCATTCCCGAGGAACTGATCGAAAGTGAGCTTTTCGGCCATGAAAAGGGGGCTTTCACCGGAGCGACCAGCAAGAAACGCGGCAAGTTCGAACTGGCCAGCAAGGGGACCATATTCCTAGATGAAATCGGAGATATGAGTTTAAAGACCCAGGCCAAGATCCTGCGGGCGCTGCAGGAAAAGACCTTCCAGCGGGTGGGCGGCAGCCGGACGTTGAGTGTCGATGTGCGCGTCATCGCCGCCAGCAACAAGAACCTGGAGGTCGAAATCGCCGAGGGGCGCTTTCGGGAGGATCTATACTATCGTTTGAATGTGATTCCCATCAGCGTTCCGCCGCTGCGCCAGCGTCTCGAAGATTTCCCGCTGCTGGTCGACACCTTTCTGGCGGAAAGTGCGCGGCAGAACCGCAGCGCCCAAAAGACGATCCGGCCACCGGCGCTCAAACTGCTCTACAATTACCCCTGGCCTGGAAATGTCCGCGAGTTGAAGAATCTTATCGAGCGTCTGGCCATTATGGTGGAGACGGATTTTATCCGCGCTGCAGATATCCCGCCGCCGTACAATCCCGGTGGGGCCGGCTCCATCGATGCGGAAAGTACGCCGTTTTTCCTGATGAACTCGCTTAAGGAGGCCAAGCGGGCCTTTGAGCGCGAGTTCATCCGTTCGAAGCTGCGGGAGCACGGAAACAACATCGCGCGCACGGCGGAGACCATCGGTGTTGAGCGCAGCTACCTGTATAAAAAACTGAAGAATTTCAATGCGCAGAATTAATCCCGCCCCAGGCGGGCATCTTGTACGGCACTGTGGTGCGTACGATAAACGGGCGCCGGGGTGTGCGGAACCCGCCGGTAACAGGGTATGCGGATCATAGGCGGCCGGCTGCGGGGGAGAAAACTGCACCCCGTGAAGAGCGCCGGCATCCGGCCGACGTCCGACCGGCTGCGTGAAACCCTGTTCAACATCATCGCCGGACGCGTTGCCGGTGCCTGCGTCCTGGACCTTTTTGCCGGCACGGGGGCGATGGCCATCGAAGCTTTGAGCCGGGATGCGCGTCGGGCGCTTTTGATCGACAACAGCCGGGGCGCATTGTCGCTGATGGTGCGCAACCTGCACCTGTGCGGTGTTCAATCACGCGCCCGTACGATGCGCTGGGATATCTGCCGGAATTTGAACTGCCTGGCAGGGGCCGAATGTAAATTTGATCTTGCATTTATGGACCCGCCATACAATAAAGGCATGCTTGGACCGTCACTGGCGAATCTGGCGCAGAGCCGCTGTTTGAACGACGGGGCGCTGGTGCTGATTGAACACAGCCCCCGGGAGGAACTCCCGGCCGGCGGTGACGGTTTTTATACGCTGCAGCAGCGCCGCTATGGCACAAGCAAGATATCTTTGATGGGCTGGCGGGTGTAGCGGCGCACCAGGTGTGCAGCCAACGGTGTTGATGACGCAACGGGAAGAGCAATGACCAGAATCGCCATTTATCCGGGCTCCTTTGATCCGGTGACCAACGGTCACATCGACATTCTCAAAAGAGGCCTGACGCTTTTTGACCGCATCATTGTGGCCATTTTGCACAATCCGGCCAAGAAGGTGCTGTTCAGTATCGATGAACGCATTGAAATGCTCAAAACCAGCCTGGCGGATGTGGAAAATATCGAAATCGACACCTTCGACGGGCTGCTGGTGGATTATGCCGCCCAGCGCAAGGCCATCGCAATTCTGCGGGGCATGCGCGCCGTCTCCGACTTCGAGTACGAATTTCAGCTGGCGCTGATGAACCGCCGGCTGAACCGGCGGGTTCAGACCGTCTTCTTAATGACCGGGCTGCGCTGGATTTTTACCAGTTCCTCCATTATCAAGGAAGCCGCCCGCTTCGGCGGCAATATCAACGGTATGGTGCCGCCGATCGTCAACCGCAAGTTGAAAGAGAAGTTCGGCAGCAAAAATGCAGATCCACCCCGGCGGCAGGCCTGAACGTTTCTTTTACGGGCTTTGCGGCATCAAGCATCCGCCGTTTAAAAAAAGACCGGAGCTGTACTTCGGCGGCTGTTGCAGCCTAATACTTCCAGCCATACTCTCCCATAAGCTTGACGAACCGGCATCCGCCGAGGCTGATCTGGCGGAAGCCCTCCTTTTCCCGGACCACTTTGACCAGGTCCTGGGTGCGCCGGTCGCCGATGGGCAGCACCATGCGGCCGCCGACGGCCAGCTGGTCGAGCAGCGGTTTCGGGAGCTGCGGAGCACCCGCCGTGACGATGATGGCGTCAAAAGGCGCTTCTTCCGGCCAGCCGGTGGTTCCGTCGCCGTAGCGGGTAACGATGTTGTGGTAATGCAGCTGGTCGAAAATTTTACGAGCTCTGGCATACAGGGCGTAGATCCGTTCGATCGTATACACCCGGAAGGCGATTTCCGCCAATACCGCCGCCTGGTAGCCGGAGCCGGTCCCCAATTCCAGGACACGGTCGTCGGGGGTCAGATCGAGCGCGGCGGTCATCTCCGCCACGATGTAGGGTTGGGAGATGGTCTGCTGTTCGCCGATGGGCAGGGGGTAGTCTCCATAGGCTTGGTCCCGCAGGGCTTCGCTGACGAATAAATGGCGCGGTACCCTGCGCATGGCCTCCAGTACGCGGGGGTTTTCGATGCCGCGGCTTTCGATCTGCCGGGACACCATCTCTTCTCGTTGTCGTTCAAAACGCATGCAGGGTCCTTTTTGTGTTGGCAATACGGCTTTGGGGTCGCCCCAAACCTTCCGGCCGGGCGCCGGTAAGATGCGGCGCGTGCGTTGACGCCCTGCGGAAGCCCTAAGGCGCCGGTTTAAGCGGCGCGGGCCGGATGCCTCTGCAGCCGCATGAAAAACAACTTGCCTGAAGCCCAAAATCGTTCATAATGCAAAACAGAAAAATTCAGACTGCGAAAACCTGACAGACGCGTAAAAAGCCGGTTTCGAGGCGATTGCAAGACTTTTCGTCGAAAAGCGCGGTGCACGGTTGAGCATTCAAAATCCCAAGCTGTTCGAGGAGCCTGCAACGGGCTCCTGAGATTTGGCGCACCGGCGCACAGCTCCCGAAAAAGCCTGCGGAAACGGAAAATCCGGACTTTTTACGAGATCATCAAAGCCTGTCAGCCGAAAACGGGCCCTGACGAAAGGATCATGAAAAGCACCCGCCATTTGATCATTTCCGTTGCAATTACAATTTTTATTCTCTCCCTCGGAACTTGGGGCTACATGAGCATCGAGGGATGGAATTTCATGGATGCCCTTTACATGACGGTGATCACAATTTCAACCGTTGGTTTCAGGGAAGTCCACCGAATCAGTAACGCCGGCCGTTTTTTTACCATGGCACTGGTTTTCTTCGGCATCATGTTTACGCTCTATATTGCCGGTGCCATCGTGCAGTTCATGATTGAGGGACGCATCCGCAGCATCCTGGGGAGAAGGCGATTGGACCGCAAAATCAAGCACATGAAGAATCATTATATCGTTTGTGGGTACGGCCGCATCGGCCGTGTGCTGTGCCGCAGCCTGTCTGACAACGGCCTGGACGTCGTGGCGGTCGAAAAAAACGAGGCCCGCATTCCCGTCATGGAAGAAGACCGGGTGGTCTATGTGGCCGCCGACGCCGTCGACGAAGCGGCCCTGCAGCTGGCCGGAATTGAACGCAGCCGGGGGCTGATCGCCGTGCTGGGGTCGGACATCGACAACGTCTTTCTGGTATTGACCGCCCGCCAGCTGCAATCGGAGCTTTTCATTACGGCCCGCGCAGGCAGCAAAGACGTGGATGCCAAGCTCAAGGCAGCCGGGGCCAATGTCGTTGAATCGCCCTATGAAATGGGCGCCGTGAGCATGGCCCAGAAAATCATGCGGCCGGCGGTGACGAACTTCCTGGAGCTGGCTTTTGCCAACGCCCGCAAGGACATCCAAATGGAAGAGATCTCCGTCGGGGACACGTCACCGTTGGTGGGGGTCACACTGAAAGATTCCGGCATCCGCCAGCAGTTCAACCTGATTATCATCGCCATTCGAAAGGCCGACGGGGATATGATTTTCAACCCCTCTTTTGAAACGCGCCTGGCAGCCGGTAATATGCTGATTGCCGTGGGTGAAACCGAAAACCTGGCCCGCTTTGCCCGCTATCTGAATCCCTGAGCGGACCGGCCGGCTCTTTTCGAAGATGGACGCAGGCTCTGGGCGTCAATACCGGCCGTGTTCTATTTGACGGGATTTAGCGGCTTTTTGAGGCATTCCACTGTGTGCCGCTGAACGTACAGTACGGGTTTAAATCTTGTAAATGATGCGTTTTTCCGTGATGATGATGTCAACGTAGCGGTCATGGGCTTCCATGGGGACCTGCGGCACGATCTGTTCTTCAAAAGCGATGGAAACCTTGCGCGTGGTGGCAGGCAGTTTTGGAATCAGACGGTCATAATAGCCCCTGCCGGTACCGATGCGGCCCCCCTTGGTGTCAAAGGCAATGCCCGGCACAATGGCGATGTCGATGCGCTGCAGCGGGATGACCTTGCAGCGCGCCGGATCCGGCTGGGGGATTTTGCGCGGACCGTCGACAAGATCGGATGCGAGGGAATCGACTTTATAAAGGGTCATGTTGAAATCGCCGGGTTTGAAAGCCGGCAACGCCACGATTTTATCGTATTTTAAGGCGCGCTCGATGATGGCACGTGTACTCACCTGGCGGCCGATGGGAATATAGAGAAGGGCGATGGCGGCCTCCAGGAAATTGGCAAAAGTAAAGAGCCGCTGCTCGATGGCGCGGGTTTTGGCGCTATGGGTCTCTTCGGAAAAACCCTTGAGGATTTCCAGAATTTGTGAGCGGATTTCGTGTTTGTTTTCCTGCAATTCGTCCATTGCGGTCCCCCACGTTGATTATTATTTCACAACCTTTTAAATATATAGGGTTTTGACGAAAATGTCAATAGATAACCGTTGACTAATGTATGCTGGATTGCTAAATTTCCAAATTTGAATAGATCACAAGGGACAGGAAGGAAACCCGATGCTCGATATTCGATATGTGCGCAGCAATCTGGCGGATGTACGGAAAATGCTTGAAAAACGGGGCGCCGAGGTGGACCTGGAGGCTTTCGAGCGCCTCGACAAGCAGCATCGCAGCGTGCTGCACCGGTTGGAGACCCTGCGCCACCAGCGTAACGTGGTCTCGGGCCGGATCGCCGCAGACAAGCAGAAAGGCCGGGATGCATCGCCGCAGATACTGGAAATGCGGCAGGTCTCAGCGCAGATCAAAGCTTTGGAAAAAGACCGCGGCGAAATGGAAACCCGTATCCATGACCTGATGATGCAACTGCCGAATATGCCGCACCCTTCCGTTCCTGCGGGAAGGGACAGCACGCAAAATCCGGTGGTGCGGCAGGTCGGGCAGCCGCCGCAGTTCGATTTTACGGTGCGGCCGCATTGGACGTTGGGCACTCGGCTGGGGATTTTCGATTTTGAAAAGGCCGCCAAAATCGCCGGCGCGCGTTTTCCGCTCTATCTGGGCGCCGGCGCGCGGCTGGAACGGTCGCTGATCAACTTCATGCTCGACGTTCATACCCGCGAGCACGGCTACCTGGAGGTGCTGCCGCCCTTTCTCGTCAACCGCGATAGCATGACCCATACCGGGCAGCTCCCCAAGTTCGAGGAAGATCTCTTTGCCCTGAAGGGATGGGACTATTTCCTGATTCCCACCGCCGAAGTACCGGTGACCAATATTCACCAGGGAGAAATTCTGGACGAAGAGCGGCTCCCCATCCGCTACACAGCCTATACCCCCTGTTTCCGTTCGGAGGCCGGATCCTACGGCAAGGACACGCGCGGCCTGATTCGCCAGCACCAGTTCAACAAGGTCGAACTGGTCAAGTTTACATGCCCTGAAACATCCTACGGAGAGCTCGAAAAGCTGCTGGCGGACGCGGAAAGCATTCTCCAGCGCCTGGAGCTGCCCTATCAGGTGGTCGAACTGTGCACCGGCGATCTGGGATTTTCGGCGGCCAAGACCTACGACATCGAGGTCTGGATGCCGGCCCAGGGGGTGTACCGCGAGATTTCCTCCTGCAGCAATTTCGAGGACTTCCAGGCACGGCGCGGCGGCATCCGCTTCCGGCGGCGCAACCGAAAAAAGACAGAGTTCGTACACACTTTGAACGGCTCCGGTCTGGCTGTGGGGCGTTGTGTGGCCGCTATCCTGGAAAACGGCCAGCAGGCCGACGGCAGCATCCGGATCCCGCCGGTGCTGGTGCCTTACATGGGCGGAGAGGAGATCATCAGCGTGTGAAACCGCAAGACTTTCCCGCGTTCATTCGTTCCCTGCTGATTCCCGCGCCCGGCGGTGAACTCGTCTACCGCTGTATCGGCTGCGGCCGGCAGTACGGCATCGGGGAACTGCTGTACACCTGTCCGTTTTGTCATTCGGTGCTGCTCATCGACGACCTGGCTTTCGAGCGCCTCAAAGCCGTTCCCGGCGCACGCTGGCGCCAGATTTTCGATTACCGCAAGATGCTGACGATACCGGCGCTCAGGGGCATCTACCGCTACCACGAGTTTATCGGCCCGACGATACCGCTGGATGCCGTCCTCTATCTGGGAGAAGGCCACACCCCCATGGTGGAGGCCAACGCGAACCTGCAAGCGCGGGCGGGATTGCGTTTTTACTTTAAGAACGACGGCCAGAATCCCAGCGCTTCCTTTAAGGACCGGGGCATGGCCAGCGCCCTGAGCTACATCCACTATCTGCTAAACAGCGGAAAACTGCGCCACGTGCTGGCCGTATGTGCATCTACCGGTGACACTTCGGCGGCGGCGGCGCTCTATGCGGCCTACCTCCAGCCGGTGGTAAAGTCCGCGGTGCTGCTGCCCCAGGGCAAGGTGACCCCCCAGCAGCTTTCCCAGCCGCTTGGCAGCGGCGCCACGGTTTTCGAAATCCCGGGTGTGTTCGATCACTGCATGAAGGTCGTTGAAGCGCTTTCCGAAAGCTATCCCGTGGCCCTGCTCAACTCCAAGAACGCGTGGCGCATCCTGGGACAGGAGTCATACGCATATGAAATCGCGCAGGATTTCGAATACGATCTCACCGGCAAGGTGGTGGTGGTGCCCGTCGGCAATGCCGGCAACATCACCGCCGTCATGAACGGTTTCATGAAATTTTATCGTGCCGGCGTGGTGGACGAACTCCCGAAAATCGTGGGGGTGCAGTCCGCGCATGCCGATCCGGTGTACCGATACTATGCCCAGAGTCCGCCTGAAAAGCGCAAATTCGCGCCGCTCTCGGTGCAACCGAGTGTGGCCCAGGCCGCCATGATCGGCAATCCGGTTTCCATGCCGCGGGTAATCCACCTGACCGCGGCATACAATCGCCTGGCGGGGTGCGAGAGGGTCTTTTTCGTGCAGGTGTCCGAACAGCAGATCATGGACTGGCAGCTGACGGCCAACCGCAACGGGCACATCGCCTGCACCCATGGGGGTGAGTCGCTGGCCGGACTGGTTGCCGCGCGCAAACGCCGTCTGATTGCAGCAGATGAAACCGCCGTGGTGGACTCCACCGCCCATGCGCTGAAGTTTTCCGGCTTCCAGCAGATGTACTTCAGCGATAGTTTTCCGCCGGAATTCGAAGTGGTTCCGCGGCCGGATCTCACCAACTCGCCGATACGCGTTGCCTCGCCGGTGGCCGGTAAATTGCCGGATGCCGGCAACCCGGACGACCACGAAGCGCTGGCGCTTTTTGTGCGTCGGGTCGCCGGGCGCATCGCAGAGACGCTCGGACTGAAAAACGAAAGTGCAAGCGGGAGAATGCAATGACGAAAAGACGCGTCACCAAGCTGGCCGTTCTGTGCCTGGCGCTGATATTGGCCGCCGGATGCGCCACCGACCAGGAGGCCGTCAAAAAGAAGTCCGAGGCCACCCGCAAGGTGGGCGAAGCCTACATTGCCGGGCGCAACTATACGGCGGCGCTGCGGGAGCTTTTGAACGCCGAGAAAATGTTCCCCTACGACCCGGTGCTTCAAAATGACCTCGGGCTGGTGTATCGTTCCAAGGGCAAACTGGACCTGGCCATTGCGCGCTTCAAGAAAGCGCTGGAGATGAAGCCCGGCTATGCGCCGGCCAGGAACAACCTGGGCATGACCTATATCGCCGCCAAGAAATGGGACGCGGCGATTGCAACCTTCAAGTCGCTGACCGGCGACCTGCTCTACGCCACGCCGCAGTACCCGCGTTTCGGCCTGGGACTGGCCTACTACAACAAGAAGGAATACGTCCAGGCGGAAAAGAACCTCAAAGCGGCGCTGCAGTACTATGAGGACGGGCTCAGAAAAGACCGCATCTACATCCTGGCGCTGCAGGGCCTCGGACTGACCTACCTGGCCACCGGCAGGGTGACGGCAGCGGAAAAAACGCTGGAAGAAACCGTTCACCTGGCACCCCGTTTCGCCGATCTCTACTTCGATCTGGGCCGGATTTATGCCCGGCAGAAAAAATACGATCAGGCCGATTATGCTTTTACCAAAGCCATCGAACTGCAGCCCGGCAGCGAACTGTCACGGCGCGCGGCGCTGGAAAGGGAAAACATCAGGCGCTTGAAGGCGCAGTAGCTTCCGGGTAGTACCTGAATTTTTCAAGCGTCGCGTTTGCCGCGTATGCAAGGCGCCGGGCATGCAGCTGTGGTGAGCCACCGCAAATGCCCTGCCACGCGGTAGATGTGGCGGAGTCGGCGCTTCCACAGGGCAGACCGTTTTGAAGCAAAAATGGAAGGTTTTCGAACATACCCATTGAGCAGAAAAACACCGGCCGTAATTCACAGACAACCATGAGATGAGACTTACATTTTTATGGATTTTCAAGATTGTCCGTGCAGGATTCAGATCGTAAGAGGAGGCGTGCATGCAAGATGCTGAAGATCTCCGGCCGCTTTGGCTGGATGAGGAAAGCGCAACGGTTAGGGTGATCGACCAGCGCTGCCTGCCGCACGAATACCGGCTGCTGGACCTGAAGACCGTGGAGGACGTCATCGACGCCATCGAAAATATGGTGGTGCGCGGTGCGCCCCTGATCGGCATCACCGGGGCCTACGGCATTTTCCTGGCGGCTTGCAGCCGTAAAACGGGCCTGTCCCCCGCATTCCTCGAAGCCGAAGGCCGCCGGATCAAAAACGCCCGCCCCACGGCGGTCAACCTGGCTTGGGCCGTGGACCGGGTGGTCACGTCGGCCGGCGTTCAGTCCGGACCTGCAGACATGTGCGCGGCGGCCCGCCGCGCCGCCGACGCCATTGCCGACGACGAGGCGCGCCGCTGCCGGCAGATCGGCGAAAACGGCCTGGTGCTGATCGAAAAGATCAGCCGCGAAAAAGGAGGTGGTCCGGTCAACCTGCTGACGCACTGCAACGCCGGCTGGCTGGCCTGCGGACGCTACGGCACGGCCACGGCGCCCATGTACGCCGCCGCCGCCAAGGGAATCGATATTCACGTCTGGGTAGACGAAACGCGGCCCTTGAACCAGGGTGCCCGGCTGACGGCCTGGGAACTGGGTCAAAAAGGGATCAACCACACCATCGTGGCGGACAACACCGGCGGGCACCTGATGCAGCACGGGCTGGTGGACCTCGTGATTGTGGGCAGTGACCGCACCACGGCCAGCGGTGATGTGGCCAATAAGATCGGGACCTATCTGAAGGCCCTGGCGGCCCGCGACAACGGCATCCCGTTTTACGTGGCGCTGCCCTCGAGTACTTTCGACTGGGGGATCAGCGATGGTGTCGCGCAGATCCCCATCGAATCGCGTGCGGCCGACGAGGTGCGTTTCGTCCAGGGTCTGGACCGGGGGCGCCTGACCCGCGTGCTGGTGTGTCCGGCGGACAGCCCGGCGGCCAACTTCGCCTTCGATGTCACGCCGGCGCGGCTGGTCACCGGGTTTATCACTGAAAAGGGCATCTGCCGGGCAACGGCCGAAGATATCGCCGCCCTGTTCCCGCAAGCGCGGAACAAAAACCTGCCGGCGGACGGTGGAATGAACCCTTAAACTCTTGAAAGACTCCATGCTGACCGAACTTGAAAAAAAAGTCGTTGCCCAGGTGCAGGGCGATCTGCCACTGGTGCCGCAGCCTTACCGCGAGCTTGCCGCCCGTGTGGACATTTCCGAGAAGGCCTTTATAGAGATCCTGCAGCGTCTCTGCGAGCGGGGCGTGATCCGGCGTTTCGGCGCCACCCTGCGACACCAGAAGTCGGGCTTTACGGCCAATGCCATGGTGGCCTGGCGGGTGGACGAGGCGCGTATCGATTCGGTGGGCATGCAGATGGCGGCTTTCGAGCAGGTCACACACTGCTACCACCGCGACCCCAACCGCCACTGGCCCTATAACCTGTACACGATGATCCATGGCGCCGATGAATCGTCTCTACGGCGCATTGCCCGTCGCATCGCCGCAGCCACCGGTGTGGACACCTATGCGCTGCTGTTCAGCCGTCGTGAACTCAAGAAAACATCCATGGCATACTTTGCCTTCGATGATGAAGACTGACCGCCTGCCTTGAAAGAGCGAAACGCGCCTTTTGTCCTGCTGGTCAATCCCTGGATCCACGACTTCGCGGCCTACGATTTCTGGGCCCGTCCGCTGGGGCTCCTTTACCTGGCGTCGGTACTGCGGCGGCACAAGCTGCGTGTCGGCTACCTGGACTGCCTGGACCGTTTCCACCCCGCCGCCGCGCCCGCCGATCCGCATGCGCGCTGCGGCCGCGGGCCTTACCATAAGACGCCCATTGCACGGCCGGCTGCGCTGGCGCACCTGCCGCGCCGCTATTCGCGCTACGGTATCGAACCGGGATGGCTGCAGCAGGACCTGGCGCGGATGCCGGCGCCCGACCTGGTGATGGTCACCTCGATGATGACCTACTGGTATCCCGGCGTCCGGGAGACGATCCGCCACCTGCGTGACCGCTTCCCGCATGCCCCGGTGGTTCTGGGTGGAATTTACGCCAGTTTGTGCCGGCAGCACGCCCTGGACTGCTGTGGCGCCGACCAGGTGGTGGGCGGGCCGGGGGAACCGCAGGTCCTGGCACTGGTTGCCGAATACACCGGTGCCGACATCGAAGCGAGCTTCGATCCCACAGACTTGGACAGCATTCCTTATCCGGCCCTGGACCTGCAGCGCTGTATCCCCTTCGTCCCCATCCTGACGTCGCGGGGGTGCCCCTATGACTGTGCCTACTGCGCCTCGGGGTTTCTGGAGCCGCGCCGGCGTGTGCGGGATCCTGTGGCGGTGCTGGAAGAGATGCGCTACTGGCATGCGCGCTACGGCGTTCGCGATTTTGTCTTTTACGATGACGCGCTGCTGGTGGACGCCCCCCGGCTGGCCTTTCCGCTGTTTGAGGGCATCTGTCGCCGCGGGCTGAAATTGCGCCTGCACACCCCCAACGCCGTGCACGTGCGCGAAATCAGCCCGCGCATGGCCCGGCTCATGATGCGGGCCGGGTTTGAAACCCTGCGCCTGGGGCTGGAAACAGCCGCTTTCGGGGAGCGCGAAAGGCTGGACCGCAAGGTGACCGCAAAAGAGTTTGCGCGGGCCGTAGAGAACCTCAGGGCCGCCGGGTTCAGGAAAGAGCAGGTGGGGGCCTACCTGCTGGCCGGTCTGCCGGGGCAGTCGCGGGAAGAAATCCTGCGGTCCATCGAAACCGTGCGCCAAAGCGGGATCACACCGGTGATCGCCCATTATACACCCATTCCGCACACGGCCCTGTGGCCGGCGGCCGTGCGTGCCTCACGCTACGACCTGGCCGCCGATCCGCTTTTTTGCAACAACGCCATCGCGCCCTGCCAGCCGGAGGAATTCTCCTGGGAGGCGCTTTCGGCGCTCAAGCAGCGGGCGGCCCGCTGAGCGATCCATCGGGTTCATTGGGGAGGTTGGCGCGCAGGCTGTCGATAATCTTGGGCAGGTAGTCATCGGCCAGATTTTCCGGAAAGCGGCAGGCGGCGGCGCCGCGGTGCCCGCCGCCGCCGAAAGCGGCCAGCAGCAGACCGGCATTGACGCGGCAGCCGGGGTTGAAGATGCTGTGGCCGACGCTGACCGCCAGCATGCCGGGGTCATCGCTGTCGGGGCGGATTTTAACGCTGACATGCGCCTCGGGAAACAACGCGTAGACCAGGAAACGATTTCCGGAAGGCGCGTGCGGTACACTGCGCAGGTCGGTGACGGCGACGTGGTCTTCGACCCGCGTGTGGGTCCGCAGCAGCTTTTCAAAGGCGCGGTTGTCCGCCAGTGTCCGGCGGCAGTGCCGCCTGACTTTTTCATCCTGCATGACGCTGCCGATGGATGCCTGCCGCAGACGGTCGACCAGGTGATTCCAGTAGGGTTCGCCTTGGGGATCGCTGCCGTTGACGGTCATGGAAAGCAGCAGGTAGGGGTACTTTTCAGGCGCGCGGACCTGCTGCATGCTGAGCCGGGCGGCATCGATGCGATCGGCCCAGGCCACCAGTTCGTCGTAGCTGCGCGTAAAACGGCCGCGGTAGTAGCGGTAGACGATGCCGGCCGCCGAGGGGGCGATCTCGAAGCAACCTTTAAATGGCCGCTGGATGCGGTTGGTCAGGTGGTGGTCGAACCACAGACTGCAGGCCGGATGAAAGGGCAGGTTGGCCAGGATATCGCCGCTGCGGATTTCAACGCGGCCCTGCTGGACATGGCTGGGCTGAACCCATTTAACGGGGACATCGATGGTTTCCGCTTCGCTGAGCAAAGCCGCGCAGACGATGCCGTCAAAATCCGGTCGCGTAACAATTCTCATAGGGCGTCTCCTCCGGCGACAGGGTGCTCATCCCGTGGGATGGCCGGCACGCGGTACGGACTGGACTTCGATGTGCCGGAAGCATTCCACCAGATGATCGTTGACCATGCCCACCGCCTGCATGAAGGCATAACAGATGGTGGGGCCCACGAATTTGAATCCCCTCTGCTTCAGGTCTTTGGCCATGGCTTCGGAAACCGGGGTGTGCGCCGGTACCTGCTCCATCCGGCGCCAGGTGTTGACCATCGGCCGGCCGCCCACGAATCGCCAGATGTAGGCATCGAAACTGCCGAATCTGCTGCACACGGCCAGAAAGGCGCGGGCGTTTGCGACTGCCGCCCGGATTTTCAGCCGGTTGCGGATAATCGGCGCGTGGCGCGCCAGGTATGCGATCTTGCGTTCGTCGTAGGCCGCCATCTTGCGGGCGTCGAACCCGTCGAAAGCACGCCGGTAGTGCGCGCGTTTTTTCAGTACGGTCAGCCAGCTCAGGCCGGCCTGGGCGCCCTCCAGGATCAGAAACTCGAAAAGTGTCCGGTCATCGTGCAGCGGCACGCCCCATTCGCTGTCATGGTATCGGATATAAAGCGGATCCGTACCCGCCCATGGGCAGCGTTCAGGCATGCCGCCGCTTTCCCGGCAGTTGCGCGCGGCACCTGCAAGACTTCCGCTGCGCGGGACGGGCTGCGAAATCGACCGCCGCCGTCGACGGCATCCGGTTTTTGCGAAGCACTTTACAATCTCCAGACATGACTTATTTTCTGATGAAAATATTTCCGAGCGTTTCAGGAGCCACCGAATGGAAAAAGAGCTGACGATTCCCGAAAATCTGCAGGCAGCCTTCAAGCGCCTTTTGGCCTGCGTTCCGTCCGAGCTTCGCGATGATTCCCATTTGCTCAGGATGATGTGCGTTTATCTTGAGATCGGCGGGGAAAATCTGGCCCGCCAGCATGTGGAAATCGCCAAGCTGCGGCTTGCCGAACAAAAAAAGCCCATGTATCCCCCCCTCGAAAGAATCTGTCCCGACGATCAGGATGAAGTGGTCCTGGATGACGATGAGGAATAGTCCCATATCCCGGCGGCGCGCCGATCCTTGGAAAACAAGCGCCGCATCCCGGATTTGAACCGTCAGCCGCCTTTCTTCGACATCCGGATGCGCACTGCGCGGGCGTGTGCCTGGAGTCCCTCGGTTTCCGCCAGGCGGATGATGTCCGCGGCCTCGCGCCTAAACGTACCCTCGCTGTAATACACCAGGCTGGTTTTTTTCAGAAAGTGGTCCACCGAAAGCGCCGAAGAAAAGCGTGCCGTGGCCGCCGTGGGCAGCACGTGGTTGGGACCGGCCATGTAGTCCCCCACCGGCTCGGGGGTGTGTGCACCCAGAAACACGGCCCCGGCGTGTTCGATGGCCGCCAGATGCTCGAAAGGTGCTTTGACCTGCAGCTCCAGGTGTTCGGGCGCAACGCTGTTGGCCAGTGCAATGGCAGCCGGAATGCTTTCGACGCAGAAAATGGCGCCATAGCGCGCCATGGAGCGGGCGGCGATTTCCCTGCGGATAAGCCCCTGCAACTGGTGCTCGATCTCCCCGGCCACGGCCGACGCCAGAGGCTTGGAATCGGTGGCCAGGATGGCGGAGGCCAGGGGGTCGTGCTCGGCCTGGGAGAGCATGTCGGCGGCAACGTAGCGCGCATCCGCGTGCCGGTCGGCGATCACCAGGATCTCGGAAGGGCCGGCGACCATGTCGATGCCCACCGTGCCGGCGACGATTTTTTTGGCCAAGGTCACGTAGATGTTGCCGGGTCCGACGATGACATCCACCCGGCCGATACGCTCGGTACCGTAGGCCAGCGCGGCAATGGCCCAGGCGCTGCCGGCCTTGTAGACCATGTCGACGCCCGCCTTTCTGGCCGCCACCAGCAGATGTGCATCGACGGTTCCCGCGGCGGTGGGCGGCGTGGTGATGCAGATGCGCTTAACGCCGGCCACGCGGGCGGGAATGGCACCCATGAGCACCGATGAAACCAGCGGTGTTTTGCCGCCCCGGCCGCCCGGCACATAGATGCCGGCCGCACGGACGGGCCGTACCAACTGCCCCAGCAGGGTTCCCGGCCTGTCGGCGCTGATCCAGGAACGCTGCCGCTGCTTCTTGTGAAAAGCCTCGATATGCCGCGCCGCGCGGTTCAGGGCGGAAACGAATCTGCGGCTGACCTGTTTGGCGGCGGCTGCAAATTCGTCTTCGGTGACGGCCAGCGAATCGGCCGGCATGTCTGGACAGTCAAAGCGCCGGATGTACTCGAGCAGGGCGGCATCGCCGTTCTTGCGCACATCTTCTACGATGCGGCTCACCGCCAGCATGTCCTTTTTTTTGAACTCCAGGCCGCGGTTGACGATGGCTTCAAGCCGCCTGCGGGCGGCTTCGGAAGGGTAATTAAAAATCTGCATGGGCGGTCTTTCCGGCATGCCTGCCTGTTTGCATCCTGCGATCTCGTCGTTTCTTCCGGGAAGTTGAGCTTACGCCAGATGGCGGCGGCTTGTCAATGGGTGCCGTTTGGCAGCAGCGGCGGGCAACCCGCCGGCCGGAATCCGGAGCATGCGAAACGATACGTCCGGCTGGAGGATTTCTTTGCAGGTGACGCCGGCCGGCACGCCGCGGCGCTGATTTTTATTTGACTTCTGGCCACCGATCTGTGCAGATACCAGATGTTGGGCAGCAACATCCGTGACGGCGGCCCTTTTTCTTCAGACCGGTATTTTTGCAGCAGGACAAAGGGAGGGTATCGTGGCGCAGAATCGCATTTACAATTTCAACCCCGGCCCGGCGGCGCTTCCCCTGGAAGTGCTCGCGCAGATCCGCCAGGACTTTCTGAGCTATGCCGATTCCGGCATGTCGATCACCGAGATCAGCCACCGCTCCCGGTGGTTCGACGAGATCATCAACGATGCCGTCGCACGCACCAAGCGTCTGCTGGGCCTCGGTGACGACTACCATGTGCTCTTCATCCAGGGCGGCGCCAGCCTGCAGTTTTGCATGCTGCCCATGAACCTGTTGGGCGCCGGCGATCGTGCGGACTATGTCAATACCGGCACCTGGTCCACCAAGGCCATTGCCGAGGCGCGCATCCTGGGCAGGCACATCGATGTCGTGGCCTCGTCGGAAGACCGCGGCTTCGCCTATATCCCGGAGCAGATCGCCTTCAATTCCGGGGCGGTGTTCGCCCACATCACCTCCAACAACACCATCAAGGGCACCCAGTTCGCCGAATTCCCCGACACCGACGGTGTGCCGCTGGCCGCCGATATGTCCTCGGACATCATGAGCCGACCATTTGACGTGCAGAAATTCGGTATAATATATGCCGGTGCCCAGAAAAACATCGGCCCTGCCGGCGTCTGCATGGTCATTATCCGCGCAGACTTTCTGGAACGCGTGCCCGAGGCGCTGCCGTCCATGCTGAAGTATACCACCTACGCGGCGAAAAACTCGCTCTACAACACGCCGCCCTGCTTTGCCATCTACAGCGTGCAGCTGGTGCTCAAGTGGCTCGAGGAAACCATCGGCGGACTGGAGCGCATGGCCGCGATCAACGCCGAAAAGGCGCAGATTCTCTACGGGTGCATCGAGCGCAGCGGGTTCTACCGCGCCACGGCGGAACCCGGCAGCCGCTCCCGCATGAACGTGACCTTCCGCCTTCCCGACGAAGATCTCGAGGCGCGCTTTGTGAAAGAGGCCCTGGCAGCCGGTTTCGGCGGCCTCAAAGGGCACCGTTCGGTGGGCGGCTGCCGGGCGTCCATTTACAACGCCACTGGCGTGGACGCGGTAAAGGCCCTGACCGCCTTCATGGAAGAGTTCGAGCGCACCTACGGGTAGCGCAAGTTTTACGGCAGATCGAATTCGGCCACGATGAAGGTGTGGTCCGAAGGACGCGGCGCGCGGCGCGCGGCCACATCGATCCAGATATCGGCTAAGCGCTCGGCCAGCGGGAGCGTGCCGCAGAGGTGGTCGATGCGCCAGCCCAGGCCGCGGGCGACAGCATTCGGCAGCCGGTAGTCCCAGAAGGTGTAGGCCTTTTCATCAGGATGCCGGTGGCGGTAGAGATCCACGAAACCCCACTGCATGACGCTTGCAAGGGCCTCGTGTTCGGCGGGGTGGAAGCCCACATGGCCGGCCAGACGCACGGGGTCGTAGACATCGGCCGCGGCCGGCGCCACATTGAAGTCGCCGGCCCACAACAACAGGTCGCACGGATCGAAGTGCTCCTCGAAATAGTGCTTCAGGCGCCGGAACCAGTCCAGCTTATACCGGAATTTTTCCGATGCCGGATCCCGCCCCTGGGGGATGTAGGTGTTGACGACCTGCAGGCCGCCGAAGCGCGCCGCGATCAGGCGGGTGTCTTCCGGGCCGTCGGCCGCATCAAAGCCCATGCGTACCCGGTGCGGTTCCATCCGGCTCAGCAGCGCCACCCCGTTGTAGCTTTTTTCTCCTTTGAACGCGCAGAAATAGCCGGCATCGGCCAGCGGCGGGACCGGAAAATCGGGGTCCTGGACCTTGGTCTCCTGAATGCAGAGTACGTCCGGCCGGTTTTGCGCGAGCCATTTTAAAAGCAGCGGCATGCGGGCACGGATGCCGTTGGCGTTGAAACTGGCGATTTTCAAACCTTCTCCGGTGTAGGCGATACGGTTTTTCTTGACATGGCGGATTTTTACCAATTATTAACCGAAGATGGAAGCAAAAAACGTCGATGAGGTGCTTTTGGAAACACCAAAACAGAAAAGGAGGCCGGAAATGGACAAGATCTTGAGGATCGATATGAGTGCGGATCCCGGGCCCAAGGCGACGGAAGTGCCCATCGGGGAATACGCCGGACTGGGGGGACGGGCGCTGACCTCGAGCATCGTCGCCAAGGAGGTGCCGCCCCTGTGCCACCCGCTTTCCGGGGAGAACAAACTCGTCATTGCACCCGGCCTTTTGAGCGGATCGGCCGCCGCCATGTCGGGCCGCATTTCGGTGGGTTGCAAGAGTCCGCTGACCGGCGGCATCAAAGAGGCCAATTCCGGCGGGCAGCCTTCGCAGGTCTTGGCGCGGCTGGGGTATGCCGCCATCATCCTGGAGGGAAAGCCCAAAAACGACAGCCTGTACCGCGTTTTCATCAACCGGCAGGGGGTGCAGATCGCGGCGGATGACAGCCTCAAGATGCTGGGAAACTACGATCTGGTCGAAAAGATGAAAGCCTCTTACGGGGACAAGATCGCCTGCATCTCCATCGGTCCTGCCGGGGAGATGAAACTGGCGGCGGCATCGATTGCCTTCAGTGATACGGAGCTTCGTCCCACGCGGCATGCCGGCCGCGGCGGTGTGGGGGCTGTCATGGGCGCCAAGGGGGTCAAAGTGATCGTTCTCGACGACAGTGGCACCCAGACGCGTTCGCCCGCCGATGTCGAAAAGTTCAAGGCGGCCAACAAGGCCTTTGTGGCCGGACTGCGGCAGCACGCGGTCACCGGGCAGGGCCTGCCGGCATACGGCACCAACGTGCTGACCAACATCGTCAACGAGGCCGGGGCGCTGCCCACCCACAATTTTACCTGGGGGCGTTTCGACGGTGCTTCCAAGGTCAGCGGCGAAACCCAGGCCGAAACGGAAAATACGCGCGGCGGTGAAGGTTCGGCCACGCGCGGATGCCACCGCGGCTGTGTCATCCGCTGCTCGGGCACCTATTACGACAAGGACGGCAACTATGTGACCAAGCAGCCCGAGTACGAGACGGTCTGGGCCCACGGACCCAACTGCGGCATCGACGATCTGGATGCCATCGCCACACTGGACCGCTTAGATGATGACTTCGGTCTCGACACCATCGAGATGGGGGCCACCATCGGCGTTGCCATGGAGGCCGGACTTGCCAAGTTCGGCGATGCCCAGGCCGCCATCGACCTGCTCAAGGAAGTGGGCAAAGGCACGCCGCTGGGCCGCATCCTCGGCAACGGCGCTGCCGTGACCGGCAGGGTGTTCGGTGTCGAGCGCGTGCCCGTGGTCAAGGGACAGTCCATGCCGGCCTATGACCCCCGCGGGGTGCAGGGGCAGGGTGTCACCTATGCCACCAGCCCCATGGGCGCCGACCACACCGCCGGCTATGCGGTGACGGCCAACATCCTGGGCGTCGGCGGCAGTGTCGATCCCCTGAAGCCCGAGGGCCAGATCGAGCTTTCGCGGAACCTGCAGATCGCGACGGCGGCCATCGATTCCACCGGCATGTGCCTGTTTATCGCCTTTGCCATCCTGGATCAGGCCGAGACCTTCCAGGCGCTGCTCGACCTGCTGGGCGCTTTCACGGGAAGCCCCCTTTCGGCCGACGATGTCAACGCTTTGGGCAAGGCGATTCTGGAAAAGGAGCGTGATTTTAACGCCCGCGCCGGTTTCACCGCCAAAGACGACCGGCTGCCGGCCTACTTCAAAAAGGAGGCCCTGCCGCCGCACAACGTGACCTTTGCAGTCAGCGACGAAGACCTGGACCAGGTATTCAACTGGTAGCAGCGCCGCCGCAGCGATGATATACTGTGACGGGGGGATCCGGCGACGGATCGCCCCGTTTTTCTGAAGGGGGCGTCAAATGACAACCAGAAACAGCGCCGGTCTGGAAATGGCACTGGATAAGGGCCAGGTTTCAAAGCTGTTTCCGCTGCTGGGCTACGGCTTTTCGATATCAACGCCCACCGGCGTGAGTATCGCCCAATGGTATGACCGTTACCCGGAGCTTCCGGCCGGCTATCTGACAGAAAAGGTACAGACCATTTTTTTAAACGGCGTGGCCGTGGATGACGTGCAGACCGCCTGCATCAGCGACGGGGCCACGTTGGCGCTGTCGGCGGCCATGCCCGGCGTGGTGGGGGCCATTTTCCGAAAGGGGGGGCGCTACGCACCGTTGCGCTGCCGGGTTTCTCCGGCTGCCGGTGGAGCGAGACAGGAAGAAAAAACAGGCTGGCTGACCCTCAAGCTTTTCAACCTGGTGGCCCGTGAGATCGGGCCCTTTTTTCTGAAACGGGGTGTCTGCCTGCCGGGGCCATGTTTATCCGAATTTTTTGACACGTTGCCGGCATCTTTCTGGTCCGGCTGTCGACGGATAATTTTTAACGGCGCGGCGGTGGATGCCCGGAAACTCAACACGTTGCTGACCAGACGATCCGAGGTGTGCCTGAAGGTGGCCGAAGCACAGTAGGTACCGGCCGTGCGGACATGCTGGCAATGCGGGAGACGTCGGTTTTACAGACCGCGGCTGGCGGCTTTGAAAAACAGGCGCAGCAGGTTGTCATGGGAAACACCTATCTTGGAGGCCAGGATGGTGGCCTGCACACTGCGGCGTGAAATCTTGACCTGTGCGGATCGGCTGAACCCCGGATGCCGGCGGATTTTCTGCAGCGTGAGTACGGCCATGCCCAGGGCCCACAGGCAGAAATGGCGGATACCGGTTTCGGTGGCCGGGATCAGCAGGGTGTAGTCCAGGGCGTCTTTCAGGTGTCCATGGGCGATGTGGACCAGCTGCAGCAGGCCGGCCTGGAAAGAGCCGTCGGTGCGGCCGGGCGCCAGATCGGCCAGGTTGTAGCCGCTGCGGTCGAAAACGTCGCGGGGCAGCCAGCACACGCCGCGCTGGTGATCGTCCCAGATGTCCTTTAGAATATTGGTCATCTGCAGGCCCTGGCCGAAGGAAACGGCACGCGCGAACAACCCCTTGGCGTGGCGTTCGATTTGTGGGCTGTAGTGGCAGAAGAGCGCGGTGAGCATCTCTCCCACACATCCGGCGACATGATAGCAGTAACGGTCCAGGGCACGGATGTCTGCAAGCCCGCCCTTGAGATCCTGGGTCTGGAAGTGCGACATGCCGGTGGCCATGGTGTCGATACAGCGCGCCAGGGCGGCCTGCTGATCGGTATCGAAACGCCGGGTCACCTCCAGGATGCGGGGAATGCTGCGCACCATCTGGTGTTCGGCCGGTATGGTCTGGGCCGAAAGCCGCGGCGCAAGGCTGCGGGCGAATCTGCCGGCATCGGCGCCGTTTTTCAGCACTTCGATAAAACCGCTGCCAAAGGAACGCTTTTCATCTGCGGTCAGGGCGGTTTCGTCCTCGATGGTATCCACGATGCGGCAGAGCAGGTAGGCATTTGCCACCACGGAATTGAGCTCCGGCGGCAGCTGGGGGATGGTCAGCGCGAAGGTGCGCGAAACACCTGCCAGCAGATATGCTTGCAGATCGTCGTCTGACATCTGCGATTGTAATTCGGTCGATGGCACGTTGTCTTTGATTTTTTCTAAAATCCTGCGATGATGATCGATGGAAAGCTGTGGGGGGGGTGATGCCCGCCTCGGTTTCGCCGTCTACCG
>JALSRD010000057.1 GCA_026984935.1 Desulfobacterales bacterium | reverse complement strand
CGGGCGGTCTGCCAGAATGTCCGCGATCATGCGCGTGCACGAGGCGCGCGGCCCGGTTTCTACAAAGATGCGCACGCCGTCCGCATAAGCCCGCTGGATGAGCGCGGGAAAGTCGAAGCCGTCCAGGGCCTGGGCGAGGATCGAGTCGGCGGCCGTGTCCGGGTTGAGGTCGTAGGCGCGCGCCCAGGCGCAGCTGTAAAAGCGTATGCCGGCGACGGGCCGTGTGGCGGTGCGGTGCAGGTTGCGGTAGGTGTCGCGGACACTTTGCACGGCGTCGCAGTGTACCGTGGTGGTGCCTCGCAGGTAGACGGCATCGGCGGCAAGCGCCTGGACGGCCGCCTGCACCTGGCGGCGTTCGCCGCCGATGACACACTCTGCCGCGCTGTTGACGATCAAAAGGCGCGTCAGTGGAAAGGCGGCGATGGCCTCGCGAACGGCCTGCCGCGGACGTTTGACCATGGCCATGGCCCAGTTGAAGGGGACCTTGGCGTCGATGCGCCATGCCTTGCGGGCTGCAGCGCAGGGGCCGGCCAGCTGGCGGCTGAACAGGTCGCTGGCGCGCATTCTGCCCAGCATGCCCTCGCGGTCCGGCCAGGCGCCCAATGCGAACAGGGCGGACGATTCTCCGAGGCTGTAGCCGATGGCGGCCCGGGGCGCGATGCCCAGTCGCCTGAGCAGTGCCGTCATCAGCGTGGCGTAGGTGATCTGGCCGCAGATAACGGCCAGTGGGTCGTCGGCCAGGCGCGTTTCGGCACGGGCGGCGGCGGCTTGTGTCCAGGACCGCTGCCAGGGCATGACGCGGTGGGGTTGGAACTGGTCTTTCAGCGATGGGGTTTCGCGTTCCATTTGCCGCAGAATCTCGGGCCATGTGACGCCCAGCCGTCGGCCCATACCCGGATAGGTGTTACCCGATCCCGGATAGACGAACGCCAGTGACCCGCCTTGGATTTCATGCGGTGTGTTCAGATAGATGCCGCTTAGCGCATCGGGTGCCGGCGCACCACCGCCGCATACGGCCGCCCGTGCAGTTTCGATCTGGGCGTTCAGGCGTTCGAAGGATTCGCTGACCAGCACCAGGGCGGCCGGGGGCTTCCGGTTGCGATTTCCGCGGTGCCAGCGCCCGGCGGCTGCCTCCAGAGAAAGGCCGTCGGAGCGCCAGGATGTAATTTTTCGGGAAAAGTTGTCCAGCAACCGCGGCAGTGCGTCGCGGCTGCGGGCGTAAAACGCGAAGAGCGCCGCCGGCGCGTCTCCGCAGGGCCGCCGGCGTTCCTGTTCAATGGACCGTTCGAGGGGTCCGGAAAGCGCCGGGAGCTTGCCGCGGTCCAGCTCCTCCAGCAGCACATGCGCGCAGTTGCCGTCGGTGGAAAAGGCGCCGGCCAGCGCTCGACGGGGTCCGGCCTTGCGGTTGTGCAGCCAGTACTGTGCGGCAGGCGGGAAATGAAAGCGTTTCGAAGGCCACAGCCCCGGTGCCGGGCGCTGGAAATTCACCAGCGGCGGCAGGATTTGCTGATAGAGGCACAGGCAGGCCTTGACCACGCCGGCCAGGCCGGCGACGCAGCCCGTGTGGCCGATGTTGGGGGCAAGTGCCCCGACGGCGCAGGCATGGCGCGTACGGTCCGGCACAGGGTGGAAAAACGCTTCCAGCGCGCGGGCTTCGAGGCGGTCGCCATCGGGGTCGCCGCAGCCGAGCGTTTCGACGTATCCGACGGCTGCCGGTGGGATACCGGCGGCATCGACGGCCCGCCGCAAAGATGAGCGATAGGACGCTGCCATGGTGTTGAAATCGATGTTGCGGCCGGAACTGGCGGAGCCCGTGCCCCGGATAACGGCATAAATGCGGTTGCCGTCGGCCAGGGCGGTCTCGAGCGGTTTTAAAACCAGGGCCACGGCCCCTTCACCGGGCAGGCTGCCGTCTGCTGCAACGTCGAAGGCACAAACGCGGTTTCCGGCCGAGAGCCGGCGCAAGCGGTCCTGCAGAACCACATTGCGGACATCGCCCGCCAGATCGACGGCACCGACCAGCACGCTGTCCATGGTCCGGCGCCGGATGGCCTGCACGCCGATGTCGAGAGCCGTCAAGCCGGAGAGTGCTTCGGAAGACACCACGAAGCTGGGTCCCCCCAGGCCGAACTGCCGGGCCAGGCGGCTGGCCACCATGGATCCCAACGCGCCCAGCGTGCGCGTGGCGGTCAGCGGCGGTGCGCAGGCGTCCTGCAGCAGCGCAAGCCAGCGGTGCAGCGCTTCGTCGTCCATGCCGAGACCGCGTTCCCGGTTCCAGCGGCGAACCTCGTTGGCCAGGGACCAGCGTACGTGGAAATCGGCGGCCTGCATGTCGAAGCCCATACCGATGACGGCCCCCATGTCCGGCCGCTGTGCCCTTGCGGGCATGCCGGCATCGGCCAGGGCGGCGGCAGCGGTTTTGAGCATCAGCAGGTGCTGCACCAGAATGTCGGGGAGTTCACTGGGCGGGATGTTGAACATCAGCGGGTCGCAGGTGAAATCGGGCAGGTAGCCGCCGAAAGCCGCACGCCCCTGCAGCAGCTGTTCGGCCAGGGCGTCGCAGCCCCTCCAGCGCTGCCGCGGCCGCCGGGCAATGATGGAGCGGCCGCGAAAAACCGCTTCCTGGAACTGCCGCAGGTCGCCGAGTGACCCCAGGCAGGCGGCCATGCCGACCACAGCCGCCGCAACGTCGGCGGCGGGTTGCGTCCGCTGCGGCCGGCGGGCCGGCACACGAACCCCGGAGGTCCGTGCTGCCGGTTGCCATTCTTCCAGCAGCAGGTGTGCGTTGGTGCCGCCGAAGCCGAACGCGCTGACCGCCGCCCTGCGTGGCGTGCCGGCGCCGCGGGTTTCCCATTTTGCCGGCAGGGTCTGCACCCGGAAAGGGCTGCCGGCCAGCGGGCTGTCTGCGGGCAGTGCACTGAAATTGGCCGTGGGCGGCAGTGTTTTGTGCCTGAGTGCCAGGAGGCTCTTGATCATACCGGCCGCGCCGGCCGCCGTCAGCAGGTGCCCGACATTGGTTTTCACCGATCCGATGGCACACTGGCCCCGGCGCCAGCCGGAGGGCCCCCAAAGGTCAACCAGACTGCGCGCTTCGACCAGATCGCCGCGCGGCGTGCCGGCGCCGTGGCATTCGATCAGATCCACATCGGCAGGCCGCCATCCGGCCTGATCGTAAGCCCTGCGCATGGCGCGCAACTGCCCTTCGACACTGGGCGCCAGCAGGCTGCCCTGCATGTCGTTGGAAAGGCCGATGGCACGAATCAGGCCGTATATTTCATCGTGGTCGTGCAGCGCGTCGTCCAGGCGCTTCAAAAGCAGCAGACCGCATCCCTCTCCAACCACCAGTCCGTCGGCCTGCCGGTCGAAAGCCGCGCAGCGCCCGGTGGACGAAAGCGCCCGCAGCTGGCTGAAACCGACCTGTGTGTAGAGGCAGTCAGGCCGGGAGACCCCGCCGGCCAGCATGCTGTCGCAGTGCCCGTCGGCCAGTGCGTCGCAGGCCAGCTGGACTGCAAACAGGGAGGAGGCGCAGGCGGCATCCAGCGTGTAGCTGCCGCCGCCCAGTCCCAGGGTGCGCGCCAACAAAGCCGCCGGAAAGGCGGTCACGCGGGCGGCACGGCAGTCACCGGCGGTCAGGGCCGGCGGATCTTCTTTCGGCAGGTGCTCTGCAAACAGGCGGGCCGCAAAAGCCCGCCCGTATAGTTGGCGTGAAAGCCGGGAGGCGCCGTCGGTGGGCAGCGCGATGGACGCCAGTACCAGTCCTGTGGTTTCGGGCCTGAAGACCGGGCGTTGTCCGTCTGCGGCCAGCTGCAGGCCGGTTTGCAGCACCAGCTGGTGAAGCGGGTCCAAACCCCCGGAAAAATCGTCGTCCAGATCAAAATCATGGGGATCGAAGCCCAAATCGTCGAGCAGGCAGCAGTTGGCCCCATAGGCACGGTCCGGGGCGGGTGCCGTCCGCACCATTTCGCGTGGATCCAGCGGCCAGCGCTCAGGGCGCACCGGTGCACAGGCATCCACGCCGGACATGATGTTGTGCCAGAAAGTATCCAGGTCCGGAGCGCCCGGAAAAATACCGGCCATGCCGACCACGGCGATAACGGGTCTGTCTTTCATCGATAAGGGGTGGTTCCGACGCCTTTCTGCGGGTGAACAAAGGGCTTTCTTATACAGCAGTCCTTGCAGATAGGCAAGAAATTCGGCGCAAGCGGGCGCATCGGCGGATCGATCTCCTTCCCGCCGTCGGATGTTGCATCGAAATTCTGTGTGGCGTGTGCGGCCCTTCCTTTACTTGTGCAGGCGATTATGCTATCGATGACGCCCATAGCAAAGCTGCCAAGAGCATGGCAGGGGTTCGCAACCGTCTCTGGCTTGCAACCGAAAACGCCGCAACAGAGTCGTGCGATGACCGCGTATAGACGTTCCTTCTGGCAGTTGTTCACGGTGCTGATCGCTTTCAACGCCGGCTTGGTCGTTTTTGTCGGGTTGGACCGCCCACTGTGGGGCGACGAGACCCATTTCGTGCAGACGGTGCGCCAGTTCGGGCATCATCCGACGTTGGATACGCTTAAGCACTACAACGAAATGCCGGGGCCGCTCACCTTCATGCTGTATGGCCTGTGGGGCCGGCTCTTCGGCTTTCGGATCCCGGTGCTGCGTTTGCTGTCCATACTGCTGGCCGTGGCGACCTACGTTTTGTTACACCGCCTGTTGTTCGACCTGTTTCGGCGCCCGAAAGTCGCGATTCTGACCACGCTTTTTTTCGCTTTTAACCCGTACATGATCGGCCTGGGATTTTTCGTCTATACCGACATGCTCGCCATCCTGCTCATGCTGCTGTGCTGGCTGGCGTTGAAGAACAACAGTGCTGTGGGCCTGGCAGTTGCTTCCGCCGGTGCCCTGATCACGCGCCAGTACATGGTTTTTGTCACCCTGGCGGCCATGGGATACCATGCAGCGCTGTTATTCCGCAAGCGCGAAAAGGCCGCGGCGGACATGCTGCTGGCCTCCGCGGTCTCGTTCCTCCCCTTAGCACTGCTGGCGATTTTGTGGAAAGGCCTGAGTCCGGCAAACGCCGTGCGGCAGTCCGATCTGACCGGTGCCTTCAGGTTTCACGCGAGTTTCGACAGCCTGTACATTGGGCTGTTTTTTCTCTACCTGCTGCCCTTCGTCTGGCTGGCCCGCAAACGGATCTATGGCTCCAAGTGTGTACTGCTCGGATGCCTTCTGATTACACCGCTTTACGGGTTGTTTCCAGTGACCCCTGGGCGGGTGCTGATGGCCGCCGATATCCACACTGTAGGTTTCGTGCACCGCATGCTCAATGTCGTTTTCAGTGATAGACAGCTGCTGGTGCACAGTGTCTTTTTCCTGCTGTTTACACTCGGTCTGCCGGTGTGCTGGTTCCTGTTCAAGAGGACTTGGCAGCGCTGGAAAAGCGCCCGCATCGACTTTTTCTTTTTTCTGGGCCTCATGGTACCCGCCTTCCTGGCTGTGATGCCCCTTTCCTGGATGTGTTGGGAGAAATATTTCCTGCCCATGATACCCGTCGGTGCCATGCTGATGCTGCAGAGCCTTTCGGAGGCAGCGGCGGGGCCGCGAGAAAAAGCGTCATGAATCCGGCATCCGCCCCCCTGAAAATTACGTTGGACAGCCATCTGCGTCTGGACAACCTGCCGGTGCAGCTGAAAAAGGCGCTGATGCAGCGCCTGGCCTTTGCCAACCCCAAGTGGGTCGAAAACCACCGCATGCAGCGCTGGAACCGCGGTGTGCCGCGGATGCTGCGGTTTTACGAACATCGCCGCAACGGCGGGCTGCAGATCCCGCGGGGCTACATGCGCCAGCTGGTCAAGCTCTGCCGGCGGCGGGGCATCGGCTTTGCGCTTGTCGACAAGCGCCGCAGTCTGCCGGAAGTCGCTTTTAGCTTCAACGGCAACCTGAAGCACTTTCAGCGGCGTGCCGTGGATGCAATGTGTGCCAAGGACTTCGGTACCCTGTGTGCACCCACCGGCTCCGGCAAGACCGTCATGGCGCTGCAGGCCGTCGCTCGAAGGCGGCAGCCGGCCCTTGTCATCGTGCACACGCGCGACCTGGCGCGCCAGTGGGTGGATCGTATCGGGACGTTTCTCGGTATCGCATCCCGGGAAGTTGGTTTCTTCGGCGGCGGACGGCGGCGGCTGGGGGATAAAATCAGCGTGGCCCTGGTGCAGACGCTGTACAAGTGTGCCCGGGAGGTGTCGCCGCATATTGGTTTTCTGGTGGTGGATGAGTGCCACCGCTGCCCCAGCCGTCTTTTCACAGAGGCGGTGACGGCCTTTGACGCCCGTTACATGCTGGGCTTGACGGCGACACCCTGGCGGCGGGACAACCTGGACGACCTGATTTTCTGGCACCTGGGGCACATGCACCATCGCATTCACAAAACCCGCCTGCTGGAAAGCGGCGATGTACTGGAAGCGGAGGTCGTCTACCGCGAAACGTGCTTCGAACCCTTCCACGACCCGGTGGCCGAGTACTCCAAGATGCTGGCGGAGCTGACATGCGACGATGCGCGCAACCAGCTGATCGCCGCGGACGTGGCGGCGGCAGCACACACCGGCAGCGGTGTTTGCCTGGTGCTTTCGGACCGCAAACGCCATTGTGAAACCCTGCAGTCCCTTCTACGGTTCAAGTTCAAACTGAAGTCGGACCTGTTGACCGGCGATTTGGTCGAAAGTGAGCGCCGCCAGGTGCTTGAAAGGGTCCGGAACGGCCGCGTCAAAGTGCTGGTGGCCACCGGTCAACTCATCGGGGAAGGCATTGACTGCCAGAACCTCACCACACTGTTTCTGACCACGCCCATCCGTTTCAGCGGACGCCTGGTGCAGTACCTGGGGCGGGTGCTGCGGCCGGCTCCCGGCAAACGCAGGGCCGTGGTCTATGACTATGTCGATGTGCGCGTGGAAACACTTAAGGCCGCGGCCCGGTCGCGGCAGAGCGTTTACGGCAGGTGAACGGACGGGTGCAGGTTTCATGAAACAGTCGGCGGATGGCAGGACACAGCTGGCGGAAAAGGCCGCGGCAGGGCAGGACGGAGCGGGACGCCGGGCAGTAGAATTGAAGCGAACCCGGCGGCGGCGCTGATTTGCGGTTTCCGTGGGTTTTATCCGGCGGCCCCACGCCGGCCGTGTCAGGCCGCCGAATTGGCGCGAAAGGCCTTGAAAAGCGTGTCGCTCATCACCGCTTCATAGCCTTTTATGCGCGCAACAACCGTGCCGGCGGCATCCAGGAAGGTAAAATCCGCCCGTATGCGGCTGTCCGAGGATGCGCGCAGTTCGAAAACGGCGGTCACGCCCTCTTGGGGGAATCTGCGGCGGTACTGCTGATAGCTGCGGCTGAAACTTGGCAGCGACACCATGCCCAGATGGTCGTAGCACCAGAGCGATGCCATCTGGAAGGCGGAATCCAGCACCAGGGGGTCGATGAGCCAATGGTTGCGCATGGGTTCGCGGATCCACTGGGCGGGTGGTGGTGCCGCAGCAAGCTCTGCCACCATGGCCTGTTGCGTGCTGCTGACGATGCGGCGGATTCCCTGCAGCTGGCGGCCGTGAAACAGGATCTGGTCGTAGACTTCGTGCATGCTGCGGGGATAGTCCTCGCTCGTGGTAAGCCTGGACAGGTCGAACGCCGGCGGCGGCGGATAGTTTTCGGCCAGCAGGGTTCTGGCACGCGTGTGGATCACTTCGCTGCCCTGCGAAACACCGTCCCGGATCTCTACATCCACCGCAAAAGCCCGGTTTCGTTTTTCAAGTTTTCCGGCCATCAGGCGGATGACCTTGGCCTGCGCATCGATGCGAATACCCTTGAGCAGGCGCATGTCTTCAAGACCGCAGAATTGCAGGCCCGGGTTTGCATGCAGAGCACCGTGGCCGCACCATTCGGCCATCAGCGCGAAAGGCACCACCGGCTTGCCGTCCAGGACGTGTGAATTCAACACCGGGTGGTTTTGCATGTCGATTTCGCGTTTAAAGGTCAGCGACAGGCCGGGCGCCGCTGCGGGCCCTGTTTCGAAACGCCCCTGGGCAGCCGGTGGCGTCAGGCCGGCACCGATCACGACTTCACAGGGCTGTCCGGGCGGTTTCTGCATCTCCAGCAGCAGGCAGCGAACGCCTTGCGCTTCTGGAATGAGCGCGATATTGCGCTGTGTGAAGGCCTTTTTCAGGGTTTCCGACACCATGCCGCCGTCCCAGGGCCCCCAGTTGATGGAAATCACCCGGCAGCCGGTTCGCCGCCGGGCCTGCCGTTGGGCCATCTTGTTCAGCACTTCGTTGGCGGCGGCATAATCCGCCTGGCCGGCATTGCCCATGCGTGCGGCCACTGAGGAAAAGAGCACCAGGTAGCGCAGCCGCGTAGGTTCGGCAGCCGCAAGCAGGGATTCCAGCCCGGCGACCTTGGTATCGAAAACCTGGCGGAACTGCGCTTCTGTTTTGTCGATGATAAAGCGGTCTTTAAGCACACCGGCGGCGTGGATGATGGCGCGGATAGGCCCGAGGGACCGGCAAGCCTCTGCAAGCAGTTTTTTGACGCGCGCAGCATGGCGGATGTCCACCGCATAGTAGTCCGCCCGGCAACCGGTGCGGCGCAACGCGTCGAGCGTGGCCTGAATTTCGCGGTTGGCCTGGTAGCGCAGGTAGGCCTTCTCCAGCGCTGCCGGGTTCGCCTGGCCGGTGCTGAAATCATGTTTGAAGATCAGGCGCTTCATGGCCGCTGCATCGGCGGCAGGCCGCAGCCAGGCCGGTTCGCTGAAAGGCGCTGAGGAACGCCCCAGCAGCACCAGGTGCGGGCGCGCTTGTTCGGCCAGCGCCCGGGCGGCGGCGGCGGCAATGCCGCGGGCACCGCCGCTGACCACGACCAGATCGCCCTCAGCCAGCGCGATGGCGTCGTCGTCTGCAGCCCGGAAAGGGTGGTCTTCGAGCGCGAGCGTGATCCGATGGAGGTTTGAGCTCTTCAGGAAGTATCCGACTTCGGGCATCGCCTGGCGGTCGGGCGTCAGCAACTCGGAGACCACGGTGTGCGCCATGGCGGAGAAGTCACGCCAGTTCGCCGAAAGATCCAGCGCCCGGCAGAGTACATTGGGCCATTCGTGGGCGGCGGTTTTGAGCAGCCCGGCCAGCCCGCCCTGCAGGGGGGACCAGTCGCCTTGTCCGGTTGTGCCGAAACGGCCGTCCATGCGTGCCAGCGTGGCGAAAAAGGCGCCGCCGGTGCGTGCTGCGGAAAGCAGCGCCGGGGCCAGGCGTCGGCTGACGGCAAAGGCTTTTGCCATGAAATCGTCGGAGGGCGGGGTTTTTTCAGGCGCCAGGATGATCAGCCCGCCGGCTTTGCCGATGTCTGTTTGTGCCTTGAGCAGACCGTTCAGCGAAAGTGCATGCGAGGTCAGGCCCTGGCGGCTGAATTCAGCCGCCAGCGCGCTGGCCAGCGCTTGACTTTGGCCGACGATGAAGATTTCTGAATCGCCGGACAGCGCCAGCCGTGCACCGGCGTTAAAAGGCGTTTCACGTGCAACCACACGGCGCCGGTCGATGGCTTCGGGCCAGGTTTTCGGCAGCGGCACCGTTCCATGCCCGGATAGGGAGCGCGGGGCGTGCGGCAGGGGGATCAGGTTGCCGTCGACGTGCGGTGCAGGCGTTTTGACTTTACCGCGGATCGCCGGCGGCGGATCGCCGGCCGCATCGACCGCTGCCAGAACATCGATGATCTGGCCCAAGGTGCGCAGCGTCGCCACTTTTTCGGGGGCGATTGCGCCCAGGCCGGGCATTTTTTCTTCGAAAGCGGACAGGATTTCGACGCGCTTGATGGAGTCGATGCCCAGGTCGGCCTCGATGTCCATGGCCGGTTTGAGCATTTCAACGGGGTAGCCGGTCAGGTCGGCAACCACCTGCATGAGGGTGTCCGCCACGGGTTCCGGGGCCTTTGCCGAAGATGCCGTGGCGTGGTCTTGCGGGGCCGCCGGTTTCTGCGGGCGGAATGTGTCCGTCGGCTGGATCCTGGTTTCCGCGGCCGGTGCCGGCGCCGTATTGACCGCAAGCGGATCAATTCCGTGCGCCGCTGTTTCCGGCATGCCGGGTCGGTCCGGCACATGCGCCGGACCGGCGGAGACCGCTGGCGGCGAGTCCGCCGCCACACCGGGCAACGGGATCGACGGAAGCGGCACGGGAGCATCCGCCGGGCTTTGCTCAATCCCGCTCAACCGGCGCGACTGGTCGAGCAACCGTTGCAGGGTCAGGGCGGCCTGGTGCTGAGTTTCCAGAAACAGCTGGTGAGCCTGGGCCGTCTGCTGCTGAAGCTGGAGGATGGCCTCCAGGCCCTGCTTAACGGCGTCTATCGCCTGTCTGTCGGCAGGGTTTTGGCCCCGGGCCGTTCCGGACGGCACGGCAGGCGTTGTGCCGGCGTGCCGTACGTCTTGTGCATGGCGGGGTTTGGTCTGCGGCGGCGGATTCGTCGGGGTGGCGGCAGCGGCTGGACCGGGTTTCCGGTAGTTGGCACCGCAAATCGGGATGTTCATGACAGGCTTTTTCGGGTTTGGCGGTGGCGTGGTGCCGCCCCAGCGGTCGATTTGAACACCATAGCCCAGCGCCGCCAGGTGCGCGAGACAGCGTGCCAGATCGGCAATGCCGGATTTCCTGCCGCCGGAGGCGTCCACGCACAGCGTGTTTGCGGCCTTGCCCTTGAGAATGGCCTTGACCAGGCTGGTCAGCACCGCCTTGGGTCCGATCTCGACGAATGTCCGCACGCCCTCTGAGAAGAGATTTTCGATTTCATTTACAAAATCGACGGGGCGCAGGATCTGCCGCGCCAGAATCTGCTTGGCCTGTTCAGGGTCCCGGGAATAGGCCGTGGCCGTGGTGTTGGAAAACACCGGAATTTTGGACGGGGTCAGGCGGACGTCTTCCAGCACCTGGGCAAAAGGCTGCTGGGCGCTTTTGACCAGGCGGCTGTGAAAGGCAGCGGCTACCGGCAGCGGGACAGTGCGAAAGCCGTGCCGCTGGCACAGCTCGGCAGCTTCGGCAATGGCGGCCGTATTGCCGGAGAGCACGCCCTGGGTGGGGCTGTTGCGGTTGGCCAGAATGACGTCGGTGCCGCTTTCGTCGATCAAAGCCTGCAGTTCACCAAGCGGCGCCTTGACCGCCAGCATGGTGCCGGCCTCCCGGCCGTCCTTCCCCGCCGCCGCCATAAAGCGGCCGCGCATCACCGACAAATAAAACAAGGTGTCGAGATCGATCCATCCGGCGGCCAGATGCGCACAGAGTTCACCGTAGCTGTGCCCACAAGCCGCATCGGGTGAAAGACCAAACCGCTCGAGGATTTTCAGCATCATGAGGCTCACCGCGCCGATGGCGGGCTGGGCGATGTCCGTGCTGCGCAGCTGCGCTTCCTGCTGCTGCATAACATCCTTGTCGGCTGACGGCAGCGGGTAAACATAGTCACTCAGGCGCCGGGGAAGATCGCAAGCCTTGTTGGCCCTTTCAAAAAGCGCCAGCGCCTCGGGAAATGTCACCGCCAGCTCGCGGCCCATGTCGACGTACTGGCTTCCCTGGCCGGGAAAAACATAGCAGAGCTTGCCGGGTTTGGCCGGACCGCCGAAAAAAATGTTCTGCAGCGACCAGTTCGGCGCCTCTTTGCTGTCGGCAAGTTTGCGTGCTGCCTTCTCGAAGAGGGCGGCGGCTGCCCCGGGCTGTTCGGCCGGCTGTTCCAGCACCAGCAGCAGGCGGAAAACGGCGCTAGGCGCAAAGGTCCGGCGCGCGTCGGCGGCTTTGCGGCGGATCTGCATTTCGGTGTGGCTTTCGCGCAGGAAGGCTCTCCAGTCGTCGACCTGGTCTGCCACCGCGGCTGCCGAATCTCCACCCAAAGCGACGATCTCAACGGACCCGTCCCAGGCGGTGACCTTCTTGTCGCCCCCATACTCCTCCAGTACGGCATGGAAATTGCTGCCGCCGAAACCGAAGGCGCTGACGCCGGCCCGGCGGGGGTGATCCGGCTGCGAAAACCAGGGGCGTGTCCGAGTATTCAGGTAGAACGGGCTTTTCTCGAGGTCCAGCTCAGGGTCCGGCTCTTCGGCCTTGATGGTTGCCGGAAGTGCTTTGTAATGCAGGCAGAGGGCGGTCTTGATCAGGCCGGCCGATCCGGCCGCGGCTTTGGTGTGGCCGATCATGGATTTGACAGAACCCAGCGCGCAGCGCCGCACCCGGCGTGTCGGTGACGGGTTTGCATTCTGAAAGACCGCTTTCAGCGCCTGAACTTCCACGCGGTCTCCCACGCGGGTACCGGTGCCGTGGGCTTCGATCAGTTCGATACTGCCGGGGTTTATATTTGCCTGGTCATAGGCATTTTCAAGCGCCTGGACCTGGCCTTCGATGCGCGGAGCGTAAATGCTCTGGCTGCGCCCGTCACTGGACGTTCCGACGGCGCGGATCACTGCGTAAATGCGGTCGTCGTCCCTTTCGGCATCTGCCAGGCGCTTTAAAACCAGCAGACCGACGCCTTCTCCCAAGAGGGTGCCGTCGGCGTGTCTGGAAAAGGGACGTACCTCCTCTGTGGGCGAAAGCACGCCGGTGCTGCAGAAGCACATGTGCATGAAAATATCGTTCAAGGTGTCGACACCGCCGGTTACGGCCATGTCGCAGCGATTGCCCTGCAGTTCGAGGATGGCCAGATGCAGGGCACCCAGCGAGCTGGCGCAGGCAGCGTCCACCACGCAGTTGGTACCGCCCAGATCCAGGCGGTTGGATATGCGGCCGGCCACCACGTTGCCCAGCAGTCCCGGAAAGGAATTTTCCTGCCAGGCGACATAACTTTCGGAGATACGCTTCACGACTTCGGCGGCCTTTTCGGCAGCGATGCCCGCCTCCTCGAGGGCCCGGCGCCATTTGGGAAACCCCAGGCGCGCGCCCAGCGGGATGACCAGTTCCTGGGTGCCGGTAACCCCCAGGATAACGCTGGTACGCTGGCGCGCAAAAGTCGTCCGGGGTCCGTAACCGGCATCTTCCAGAGCCTTTTTGGCGACCATCAGCCCCAGCAGCTGCGAGGTGTCCGTGGCCTCCAGCGATGCTGGTGGAATACCGAATTCGGCGGGGTCGAAATCCACCGCCGGCAGAAATCCGCCGCGCCGGCAGTAGACGTGGTCTTTTTCATCCGGTTTTTCACTGAAATAATCATCCACAGACCAGTGGGAGGGCGGTACGGCAGCGATGGCGTCCAGACCGTTTCGGATCAGGCGCCAGTAAGCTGCCAGGCCGGGTGACCGGGGAAAGAGGCAGTCCATGCCGATGATGGCCACGGCATCGTGGCCGGATTCAGCAGCGGGCGTTCCGGATAACTTGGTTTTGCTGTCTGCCATGGGGTTTCGTAACTCACTCTCGTTATTGCCGTTCACAGGAACGGGTTCGAATTGGATTCCTTCGCCATGCAAAGCATGCGTACTATCCGGCCTGTCCGGATGTGTGTTCCGACAAGAGGGCTTCAATGGCATGCATTTCCAGCGGAACAACGGTTGAGGCTTCCGCCGGCAGATGCACGCCCTGCAGGGTTGCCAAGTGGGCCCGGTTGAGGACGGCGGCGCCGAACAGCAGGTTCATGGCCACCGTCGCGCTCTCACGTGCTTCGGGGTGCGCCAGAAAGGATCCCCGGGTCCACTGGTTGAAGGCCCCCATGGCGGGCCCGCACCAGATCTGGTAGTCGATTCTGCGCCGGGCCACACCTTCGACAGCCCATGCGCTGGCCCGGCCCAGGTACGACCGGAAAACCAGCGCCATTTTGTGCTTCGGTTGCCTGTCCGCCATCTGGATCTGACGGGGATCACGTCGGCTGAAAAAGTCACGGGTTTGTTCCCAGGCCTGATCGAAAGGGCAATGGAAAATTTCCGTTTCCAGTTCCCTGCGAAGCTTGCCGGGGATGTCCTCCCAGCATTCGTGGGCCGTATATAGATCATACAGTCTGGCAGCTCTTTGAGCAAACATGGTCCCGCGCTTCAATACCTGAACCTTGACGCCCATCTCGAACATGTCAGCTGCCGGTGCCATGGCAACATCGGCCTGGCGGGTCTCGGCCAGCATGCGGCGTACGGTCTCTGATGTGCCGGCTTCGATGCAGGCCTGGTGAATGCTGCCGGCGACCACATAAGCGGCGCCCATGGCAAAGGCGGCGGCCGCTGCATGGGGCGTGGCGATGCCGCCGGCGAGACCCACACCGATGCGTGCGGTGGCGGGATACCGGGCAGCCAATTCGTTGCGCAGGGCGATCATGGTCGGCAGCAGCGTGATGGCCGGCCGATTGTCGGTATGCCCGCCGGAGTCGGCTTCAGCGGTCAGATAGTCGCACAGCGGGACGGACGACGCCAGTGCGGCTTCCTGCGGGCTGATCAGCCCCTGGTCCGTTAGCTGCCTGAGGATTCGTTCGGGGGGCGGCGACAGGAACTTGCGTGCCACTTCGATCCGGGAAACCTTGGCGAGCATGCGGCGGGGCAGCGAGATGCGGCCGTCGGCGCACCGGCGGATGCCCTTTACACGGCAGTAAACCAGCGGTTCCGTCAGATTGAGATAGGCGGAAGCAGAAACCAGCGGAACATCGGCTGCAACGAAGAGGCGTGCGGTGGCAGCTTCCAGTTCGGGATCCCCCGGGCTGTGAATCAGGTTGCAGCCATATGGCAGATTGCCAAGCCTTCGCTGCAGGGCGGCGATGGCGGCATCGATCTGGTCAAAGGTCAGGCCGCCGGCACCGAAGACCGCCAGCAAGCCGGCCTGCGCTGCTTTGGCAACCATTTCCACCGAGGTGATGGCGTTTGCCATGGCACCGATCACGTAGGCAAAGCGGCAGCCGGTATCCTGTTTGAAATCCGGTGACCCCAGGCTGGCGGGATGCAGCGCAGGGATATGGGCGCAGATGGGCAGCGCCCGATCCGGGGATGCCGGCCGTGGGTCACAAACGATCCTGCCGTTTCGTGCAACGGCCGGACGTCCGTTGGCGTCGACCAGGAAAACCGGCCGGCAGATGTGCTGCAAAGCGCCGTGCAGGGCCTGGTTGTCACAGGCCGGCGGTTGGCTGTCCGGTACCCAGTAACCCGGTGGTTCATGGGCTGGAACTGTTGAAATACGTGTCAACAAAAAGGGGAAGCCCTCTCGGCTGTTGCAATGCGGAGCCATTTTGGATAGGTGTCTGCCGCCGGACGGAAAAACGTGCTGCCAAACTCCGTCCGACGTTCATTCCGGCTGCTCGAAAAATATAGCGGCTGCGCGCCGGCGGCGATGACTTTAAATGTTAACGTACAGGCCCGTTAAAATTGCAACTCATAGTAAAAAAGCCAATTTGTGTCAAGAAGTCATAAATAAAATTACAGCTGTGACCGGATCCCAAAAAAACCTGCAAGATGAGCGGCCGTGGTGGTTGAATAAGGGTCCGGGTCGGGCAGAATCATCCGCGGGGATGATGTTCCTGATGCACCTGTTTCAGATGTTCGCGCGCCACGTGCGTGTAGATCTGGGTGGTGGAAATATCGGTGTGTCCAAGCATCACCTGCACCGCACGCAGATCGGCGCCGCCCTCGAGCAGATGGCTGGCAAAGGAGTGCCGCAGGCTGTGCGGGTAAACCGCTTGTTGCAGACCTGCTTTGCGCGCGCAGAGCTTGAGAATTTTCCAAAACGCCTGGCGGGTCATGGGCCGGCCGGACCGGGCGACAAACAGGAAGGCACTGGTATTGTTTTTCAGCAGCAGCGGCCGGCAGTGCTGCAGATAGTCGTCTATTTTCTGATGCGCCAAGCTGCCGAAGGGAACAATGCGCTCTTTGGCGCCTTTTCCCATTACATGCACGAATCCGGCCTGGAGATTGACATCGACCAGCTTCAGATTTATCAGCTCCGAGACACGCAGGCCGGCCGCGTAGAGCAGTTCCAGCATGGCACGGTTGCGCCGGTCCGTCGGCTTGGGGCCGCTGACGGATGCAAGCAGCCGGCCGACCTCCTGGACTGAGAGTACATCCGGCAGCCGCAAGCCGCTTTTGGGCAGCTCGACGGTGCGGGCAGGGTCGTTTGGCAGAATGTTTTCCTGGGCCAGGTACTTGTAGAATCCGCGCAGCGCCACCAGATGGCGGGCCCTCGAGCGGGTGCCCAGGCCCTGGGCACGCAGCGCGATGAGATGCTTCAGGATCTGTGGCGTGTCATTTTCCGAAACACGGTGCCGGCCGGCGCGCGCCAGGAAATCGAAATAGCGCGCCAGGTCGCGGCTGTAAGCCGCGAGGGTGTTTGCCGAAAGCCCCTTTTCAACGAGAAGGAAATTGATATACTGGTCCGCCAGTTGATCCGGGGACAGAGACGGCTTTTGCAACTCCGGCCTCCCTCAACGATCACACAAACAGCTTTGCATGTTCAACCAACACCCGTCAATTGTAGCCAAAAGCGCCCGGAGTTCGTCGCATCTTACAGGTAGCCGATCAACCTGCCGCCCTGGTAAACGCAGAAAGACACCACCCAGGCCAGTCCTGTGGAGTAGAAAATGCTAAAGAGCATCCAGCGGGTGGATCCGGTTTCCCGCCGGATGGCCGCCACCGTGGACAGGCAGGGCACGTAAAGCAGGACGAAAATCATCATGGACAGGGCGGATAAAGGCGTCATGGACGAGCGCCGCAGCGCACTTTGCAGAGCATTGTTATTGGATTCAGCGGCGTAGAGCACGCCCAGCGTGCTGACCACGATCTCCTTGGCGGCAAACCCCGAGAGCAGCGCCACACCGCCGCGCCAGTCGATGCCCATGGGCCTGAAAGCCGGCTCCAGCAGTTTTCCCAGCTGCCCCAGGTAGGATTCCGGCGCGGTGCTGGTGCCGGTATCGGCAGCCCCGGGGTGGCCTTTGGCCTGGAGTGCCGCCGCGGCCTGTGCCGGCCGGTCCGCCGGCGGACGATGGATTTCCTGAGGGAACGCGGAGAGTATCCATATGACGGTGGAGCCGATGAGAATAATGCCGCTCATTTTGCGCAAGAAGATCTTGCCGCGGTCCCACATGTGAATCAGGAGACTCTTCAGCATGGGGACGCGATAGGGAGGCAGTTCCATGACAAAGGGGGCATCCGCGCCTCTTAACAGGGTTGAGCGCATCAGCCGGCCGGTGGCGATGGAGAGCAGAATGCCCAGCAGGTAGATGGAAAAAATCACGCTGCCGGCCTGCGGGCCGAAAAAGGCGCCGGCCAGAATGATGTAGACCGGCAGTTTGGCGGAGCATGACATGAACGGTGTGATCAGGATGGTCAGAATGCGGTCTTTTTCACTTTCCAGCGCGCGGGCGGACATGATGGCCGGTACATTGCAGCCGAATCCCATCAGCATGGGGATGAAAGATTTTCCGTGCAGGCCGATGAGATGCATGATCTTGTCCATCAGGAAGGCCGCCCGGGCCATATAGCCGGTGTCTTCGAGCAAGGCGATGAAGAAAAACAAAATCAGAATGTTGGGAAAAAAAACAGCCACGCTGCCCACACCGGCAATGACACCGTTGATGAGGAAATCCTTGAAGAGCCCCGACGGGAGCACCTGTCCGAGAGCGGCGGACAGCATTCCGAAAACACTTTCGATCCAGCGTACCGGGTAGTCGCCGGCAGTGAAAGTGACCTGAAACATGATCCAGATAAAGAGCAGGAAGATGGGGAAACCGACAAAGCGGTTGGTCAGCACACGGTCGATGTTGCGTGAAACGTCGATGCGCTGCCTGGAGGAGGTCGTGCAGATTTCCTTCATGATGCCGGCGATGAACCCGTAGCGCTCATCGGTCATGATGATTTCGGGATCCTCGTCGAAGCGGTCCATCAGGATATGACGTTCCCGGTCGGCTAGTTCCAGGATTTGCTTGCCCCGGTCTCCGGCCGAGCGGGCCAGGCGCTCTTTGATGATGCGGTCGTCTTCCAGCAGCTTGATGGCCGTCCAGCGGGGGTCGTAAAGCAGGTTCCCCCCGTTTTGGGATTCGATGTGCGCAACGAGGCGCTGGATGGCCGCTTCAATGTCTTTGTTGTATTTTACGCGCCGCCGGGTGGATGGGGGCAGGTCCGCCCGGGCCAGCTCGACGGCACGCTCCAGCAAGGCGTCGATGCCCTCGTTTTTGTTGCCCACCGTAAAAACCACCGGCACGGCCAGCAGCTTGGATAGCTTGTCGGCATTGATCTTGATGCCGCGGCTGCGGGCCATGTCGGCCATATTGAGAGCGAAGAGCACCTTGCAATCCAGTTCCCTGAGCTGGGTGGCCAGGTACAGGCTGCGCTCCAGGTTGGAGGCGTCGATGATGTCGATGACGACATCCGGCCGGGAATCCAGAACAAAATCGCGCGAAACGATTTCTTCGATGGAAAAAGGGGTTAAACTGTACGTTCCGGGAAGGTCAACAATTCGCAGGGTGAAACCATCGCGCGCAACCGTGCCTTCTTTTTTCTCGACGGTGACCCCCGGCCAGTTGCCCACTTTCTGGCGCGTACCGGTGATGGCGTTGAAGATGGTGGTCTTGCCGGAGTTGGGGTTCCCGGCCAGTGCGATGGTGAGCGTCTGAGAGGGCATGCGGTGTCTATTCTTCCAGATCAATGGTGATCTGGGAAGCCTCCTCTACACGCAGTGAGATGTGATAGCCCTTTACGATCAGCTCGACGGGGTCCCTGAGAGGGGCGTACTTTTCCACGTAGATGCGCGTTCCTTTGACGATACCCATTTCCAGAATCCGCCGGCGCAAGATACTGTTTCCGCCCACGCGGCGGACAACGGCGGATTGCCCCTCTTTTAATTCGCTCAATAGCATGCAAAACCTTTTTATATATATAGGCCGTCGGTATCCCGTCGGTATCGCCGGTGCTTGGATGCCAACCCGAAAAGCCACTGCCCGCCGTTACATGTTGTCCGGTTTCTGGCCGGAGTCCAGGCAGGGTGCCACCAGCACTTTCCGCGCCATGCCCCGTCCGAGCACATAGCGTGTAAAATCTGCGGCAACCGCCATCTGGCCCTGGCCGTTGTTGGCCAGAATCTCGAGCCGGTCTCCGGTTCGAAGGCCCATGGAGAGCAGCCGCAGGCGGGCTTTGGCGCCGCCCCTGATTTCTTTGATGGTGACATGTTCACCCTGCCGGGCCGACGACAGCGGCATCAGCGGGACCTGCTGCTTGAAACAGCTGGCGCAGATGCCGTAAATTTCCATTTTGTGCTGCAGCATGTGAAAGCCGAGGGAACGGGCGGTTTCAGCCTGCAGGGCTTCCAGGGCATCGTTTTTAAATTCGATTATCCGCCGGCACTTCGTGCAGATCATGTGGTCGTGGTGCTGCCCCAGGTGCAGGTGTTCGTAGCGCACCTTGCCGTTGTCGAAGCTGTTTTTGCGGGCAAAGCCAAAGCCGCACATGAGCTTCAGGGTTTCGCGTACAAAGCCGATGTCGAAGGAAAAACCCTGCTCAACGAGCATCTGGTGCAGTTCGTTGGCCGTAAGGTGACGTTCCGTCTGCAAAAAAACTTTCAGAATATCGAAGCGTTCTTCAAAATGATCGATTTTCTCCTGGCAAAAGAGCTTTTTAAATTGTTCTTTTTCGGTGTGGTGAACAGGTCCCATGAAAAAGCCCGGCGCGTATGTTTCGCAGCATGCAAGATATTTTTTTTCGGATGCTTAACATAATGCGGCCGCCAGTTTTTGTCAACGCGCAACAAGTGCCGGGACAAGCGGTATGCAAGGAAAAAGCATTTCAAATTGCCAGTTGCCCCTGGCAGGGCTTTAGGCAAGATGAAAACAGGTTGACAGCCGGCGAAAGTTTCGATATTTAAACGCCCAAGGTGCCCGTATGGGCTTAATAGGGAATCCCGTGCAAATCGGGAACGGTCCCGCCGCTGTTATCGGGGACGAAATCTGCTCAAAGCCACTGTTTTTCGGCCGGCGCCAGAATCCGGCGGAAAGAAAGACGGGAAGGCGCAGAAAGTAGACTGATCCGAGAGTCAGAAGACCTGCCTTGGCCGCTTGGCGATATTCCCGCGAGGAAACGGGGTGTCTGCGGTGTCTCCTTTGAAAGGGTCAAGAAAGCTGGGTGCAGCCCTTCAGGCAAGTTTTTGTCGGAAGGGCTTTTTTTGTGTCCTCTGATACCGGCAGAGGGCCCGCCCACGGGGCAGGGGGGATACCTTCGGCAGGAGAAGATTTTGCGGCCGTCGCCTCCCGGCCGGGATCTTTTTCCCCCTTGCCCCGGCCCGGCTTTCATCCCCGTTGGCCGGTGACCCGCCGCCTGATGTGTCCCAGCAAAAAGCCGCCGCATTGACAAGATCCCCACCTTTCCGATACAATCTGCTTTGAATTTGCCTTGAATTTCCGAAGGCGGCAAAACTTTTGGAAAGCATTTTTCTATGTTCGGTGCTTATACTGCGGCGGCGGCAGGCGTTTACTGCCTGTTGGGCGCGTATTTCGTCTACCTTGCGCACCGTCTGCCGCGCAGACCGGTCAGCGACCCTCCGGACTGGGGCCGTGTGACAGATACCCGCATTCCGACAGCCAGAGGCGGCTTCCTGGAAGTCTGGCGGGTGGCGCCCGACGGTCCCTCCCGAGGCGTCGTGGTGCTTGCGCATGGCTGGAGCCGCAACCGGGACCGCATGGTTTCCCGGGCGCGCATCTTTTCCCGTTTGGGCTTTACCGTCGTTATGCACAGTGCCCGCGATCACGGCGGCAGTTCACCCTATACTTTCATGAATGCGCTGCGCTTTGCCGAGGATATCGAGGCCGTGATGGCCTGGGTGGGTGAGCCGCTGCTGCTTTACGGACACTCCGCCGGGGCCGCCGGCGCGATCATCGCGGCCCACCGCCAGCCGGACCGCATCCGGATGCTCTTTTTAGAGGGGTGTTACGCCCGCACCCGCCGTGCGCTTGCCAGTCTCTATCGCAGCAGCCATCGTGTCATAGGCCCGCTTTTTGCGCCGGTGATGGTGCTGTGGATGGATATTTTTCACCGCTTCAGGCTGGACCGTGTGAGCCCCGTGGAATTGGCCGGAAACCTGGATCTGCCCGTGATGATCATCCACGGCGAAAAAGACCAGAATTTTCCGCTGCAGGACGCCCGGGTGTTGCAGGCCGGTTTTCCTCCCGGCCGTGCAGAGCTTTTTGCCGCACGCGGTGCGGACCACAGCAGCGCAACCCTCGATCCGGATTTTCCACGTGCGCTGGAAGATTTTATCAACCGCCATTCAGGGATGCAGCCCGGGGCTGAAGGCGGGCTTGCGGAGACCCAAAGGGTTTCGTGCGCATTTGCCTGCCGACCGGCGGCAAAGCTTCACCGCTTTGAAGATCGGAACTTACAGGAGAACGTGCCATGCAGAAAAAAAATGCCCAAACACATCTGAAACAGGGAAGCAGCCTGTTTTTGGCAGCCATGGCCGCGCTGTTGCTCGGGGCTGCAACCGTTACCGGCGGTACGTATGAAAAGCCGCCTGTTTTAAAGGCCGCGGATCAGCTGCCGGCCAAACTGCTCCAGGGAGCGCACTACCGGGTCGCGCCCCGTGTTCCCACCGATGGGTTTCTGGCCTGGTTTACCATCCGCTCGGATTTCGGCATATTCAGAGCCGCCGGCCCGCTGATGGCGGCCATCCGCATCAATGAAATACAGGCCCTGGCCCAACTGGACCAGCTTTCAAAAAGCGATGTTTTTGTGGCAGGGCTCAAGCACTCGGCACGTGAATTCAGCCGTGAAGTTAAACAGATGGCGGCTCACCCCAAAGAGACGCTGGAGGGGGTACCGGAAGGCATCGGCCGTTTTTTCCAGCGTACCTACCGTGGCGCCAAGACCGGATTGCAGAAACTCGGCGACATGCAAAGCAAAGAGCCGCAGGCTGCAGCAGTCATACCCGGTCCCGGCAGCAAGCTTCCCGGTGGTCCGGCTTCCAGGGCAGCCAAGGGCGAGAAACCACAAGTGGCCAGTGCGACAGTGCGCATGGCCGGAAAAACAACGGCAGATGCCTTCGGCTACGACGACCAGCGCCGGAAACTCGCCAAGAAGCTGCGCATCGACCCTTATACCACCAACGCGGTGCTGGAAAAAAAGCTCGACGCGATCGCCTGGGCCGCCTTTGCCGGCGGGCTGGGATTTACGGCTGTAAAAAGCCTGGCACCGGGTTCAACTTTTATCAGCATGACCACCCAGGCCACAGACTGGGTCTGGGACACGCCGCCGGGGGACCTGAAAGTGAAAAATGAAAGGACCCTGCTGGCCTTGGGTGCCGATCAGGATTCTGTGGACCGTTTCCTGCGTCACCCCTGGTACACACTGACGCTTCAGAGCCGCCTTGTGCGCGCCCTGAAGCGCATGCCCAAAACCGCCCGGCGCAAAACGGTACTGCCGCTGGCGCTGTCGGTGCGCTCCTATGACCAGGCACGCTTTGTCGTCGAGTCGCTGGAAATGCTCGCCGCGTACAACAAGACCCGCGCCCCGCTGACGGCACTGTGGGTCGCCGGCACCGTGATGGGGCGGACCGAAAGCGGGATCGTCGTGCCCGCACCGGCCGACGCGGTTTCATGGAATGGGAAACTGGATCACTTTGCCCATCGACCGGATTTCAAAACCGCCCGCAAACGTCTGTTGTGGGTGCGCGGGGCCGTGACGCCGCGGGCCAAAAAGGAGCTGACCGCACTGGGCTGGACGGTAAAGGAGGATGTCGGCCCCAGGATCAAAGGCTAATGAAGGTATTTTTCTCGATGGACTCGTAAAAAAGGGTCGGATCACATGCGTTTTTCGCCCCATGCCATTTTGAAGCACCGTCGATTCAGATTCCAGCGCTTTGGCCGCACCAATCATTTTGTTTGAAAATCTGTCCGACCGCAACGGTATCGTCTCCGGCAATACGCGCCTGAAGCGGGACACGCATGCAGGCGCCGCGCACCTTTGCCCATCGGCCGGGTCGCCCACTGCCGGGACAGGTGAAGTCTATGAGCATCTTGTCGGCTGGTCGTGGTTTTTACTTTACATGGCCGCAAAGGTGGTTACTGTATTAACAAAATAACGGACAAATTATATTATATATATACCCTTCCAACTGCTCCCCCGTGGCCGAATTTTTCACCGGTTTTTGATCATTCAGATCTGAAAAAGAAAGGGCTCTGAAACAATGGACATTTCGAACCTGACCGCTACCATCTACAGCTTGCTGACCGTTTACGGCCTGAAAGTCGTTGCGGCCATCGCCATTTTCATCATCGGACGCTGGGTGGCCAAGGCCGTGCGCAACCTCATCTCCCGCCTGATGGCCAAAAGCGATGTAGACGAAACCCTGAACAAATTTATCACCAGCTTGAGCTATGTGGCCCTGCTGGCCTTCGTCATTATCGCCGCTTTGAATCAATTGGGTGTGCAGACAGCGTCTTTCGTGGCCGTTATCGGTGCCGCCGGCCTGGCCGTGGGCCTGGCTCTGCAGGGATCGTTGTCCAACTTTGCCGCCGGCGTGCTGATGATCATCTTTCGGCCCATCGCGGTGGGTGATTACATCGAAGGCGCCGGTGTGGCCGGCACGGTGGAAGAGATCCAGATCTTCACCACCCAGTTGGCCACTCCGGACAACAAGACCATTTTTATCCCCAACGCCAAGCTGATGGGCGATAACATCATAAACTACACCGCCAAGGGGACCCGGCGTGTGGATTTTACTTTCGGCATCGGATACGGCGACGACATCGACAAAGCACGTCAGGTCATTCATCAGATCATCGCCGCCGATGAACGCATCCTGAAAGAGCCGGCCCCGGCCGTCATGGTCTCTGAACTGGCCGACAGTAGCGTCAACTTTGCGGTGCGGGTCTGGAGCAGTGTCGACGATTTCTGGAATGTGTACTTCGATACTTTAGAAAAGGTTAAAAAGCAGTTTGACACCGAGGGCATCAGCATCCCCTATCCACAACAGGACGTTCATATGTATCAGCACTGAAATTGCCAAGCGCCTAAATCTGTGATCCATGTGGCCGGGCATTTCGTTGTAGCAAACACGCGCACGCGCTCCGCACTGAAAGGAGAACCTCCATGAACACCCCCAACATCGTATCGACCCCCCTGCAATATCTGGACAAAGCCTTGAACGGTTTGCGCGACCTGGGGCTGATGCCGGAAAAGCCGGATGAGATGCCGATGATTGCCCTGATCAACCAGATCAGCGACCTGGATGAGGAGAAGACCATTGCCATCGCGCGCACCCTGAGCAATACCACGGTATTTAACCAGGTCGTGCGCGAACAGATCACCGCCATGCACGTGGGCGAGCGTTACGAGACCATCACCAAAGCCTTTGACTCCATCCGCGATGATGCCAAATCCATGGTCGAACAGCTGGACGACGGCAAGATCGACACCTTCGAGCGGATGTCCAACTTCTGGATGAAGGTCACCCGCGGCGACATTCCCAGCCGCTTTCGCAAGATCAAGAAAACCTACCTGGAAGTCTCGGCCGACACCAAAGACCAGATGGAACGCGAGCGCCGGATTCTGGAGTCCTACCGGAACTTTCGCGGTGCCCTGAAAGAGGCCCAGGTAATGGCCTTCCAGGTGCTCAAAAAAGCCGAAACCGCCGTTGCAGCGGCCAAAGGCCGCCTTGAAGAAGCCGCAAAGGCGTTGGCATCCTACAAGGGCAAGGAACGCGAACAGATCGCCAAACTGGAGCTTGCCCGCGACGAACGGCTGCGGGTGCTGCAGGACGAGGACAAGCGCTACCAAATCGCCAAAGACCTGGCCGAGAATCTGTCGGTGAGCTGCAACACCACCGAAGTCGTCATGGCGCGCCTGGCTCAAACCAGCGACATCAAAGAGCGCGTCTACTCCCAGGCGGTTTCATTTTTCGGCACCAACGAAACCGTGTTCACGGCCTTAAACGCTTCTTTTACCAGCCTGCAGGGGCTGCACGAGGGCACCGAAACGCTGAACGCCATGCAAGAGGGGATCAACCAGAGCCTCGAGACCCTGGCCGACGTGGGCAGTGCCGTGCAGGAAAAAGCCCTGCGGGCCGGCTACGGGCCCACGCTCAAGGCCGAAAGCGTCAAGAAGCTGCTGGACTCGGTGATCAGCTTTCAGGAGAAGTCCTATGCGCTGGTTGCCGAAATGCGCGAACTGGGCACGCGCAACGAGCAGGAGATCCGCGCAGCGGTGGAAGACGGCAAACGGCGTATGGTACAGCTGACCACCGCCGGGAAACAATTGAACCATGCCTGAAACCGCAAACGGCGCGAAAATCGAGCTTGACGAAGTCATGCTGGCCATGGACGTGGTGGACACCCTGCGGCACCATCAGGCTGTTCTCGAGCGCGAACTGGGTGCCGACGATCACGACCGGGCACTGATCGAAAAGGTGCGCAGGATCTATGCGGGGCAGGGGATCGCGGTGACCGATGACGTCATCGCCGCGGGCGTTGAAGCGCTGCGTAAAGATCGCTTCAGCTATCGTCCTCCCCAGGAAAGCTTCCAGCTGCGCCTGGCCCGGCTGTACGTCAACCGCGGACGCTGGGCCAAGCGCGCTGCGCTGTCCGTGGCGGCCCTGCTGACCATATACCTGATCTACCGTTTTGCCGTGCTGGCGCCGAAGAAACAGGCCATACTGCAGCAGGCGCAGGCCCTGCAGGCATTGAAAGCCATGCCTGACAAGCTGGCCAACGAGCGGGCGCGCATCCTTTCCGAAGCGCGCGAAGACGGAGCCAGAAGAAAAGCCGGGGCACTGTACAGGGATGCCATGGCCGCGGTGGCGCGCGGCGATGGCGCAGCCGTCAACAAGGGCTACGCTGGGTTGAGACGGCTTTATGCCAAGCTTACGCAGCAGTACCGGCTGCGCATCGTTTCGCGCCCGGGCCAGCGCAGCGGGGTATGGCGCGTTCCTGCAAACAATCCCAAGGCGCGCAATTACTATCTTATCGTCGAGGCCGTCGATGCCGACGGCAAACGCCTGGCGCTTCCCGTCACCAGCGAAGAAGACGGCAAGACGCGTATCGTTGAGCAGTGGGGGCTGCGGGTGGGACCTGACCTGTTTGAACAGGTCAAACGTGACAAGATGGACGACGGCATCATCAACCGCAACATGGTCGGGTTTAAAAAACGCGGTTATCGCGCCCCCGAGTATACCATCCCAACCACCGGGGGCGCCATTACCCGGTGGTGACTGCGTCCATGTCCACGGGCCTTCGCGCATAGCCCGGAGTTAACACCTGAACCCTGCACAGACAATATTTGCAAAACTAAGGTAACAATACGATGATCACCGGCAGAGACACGCTGCAGGAAATCGACGGCCACCTGATAGATGCCCAGGCGCGGATCCAAGACGCCGACCGCGAGCTGGAAAGGTTAAATGCACAGGTGAGCCGGCTGCAGCTCGAAACCGCAAAGCAGTACCGGAAACTTGCCCGCTTTAGATTGGATGAAATGGCCGCCGGGAAATTAACAGCCCGGCTGAAGAAGGCTTATCTGGCGGTACCGGCCTTTCTTGATCAGCACCGGCAGGCTTTTACCGCCCTTGAAAAGAGCATCGGCCGGGTACAGCAGCGCCGGCAGGCCCTTGAACAGCGGCGCCGATCCCGGCGCGACGCGCGCGATAAGGCGGCGGAAGCGCTCGGAAAGCAGGTCGCGGAGAGCAAAAAGGATCTGGAGCGGATTGAAGACTATCGCCGGCAGCGGGAAAATGCGGTCGCCGCCGCTGCCGTCGCCCGGCGTGCCGTCGAGAAAGCGTCGAAATCCGAATCCGAACTTGACGAAAAAGGCCGGCCGTATCGAAACGATGTGCTTTTCATGTACCTGTGGCAGCGGCGCTACCTGACACCCGACTACGGCCACATCGGGATTATCCGCATGCTGGACGGATGGGTGGCGCACCTGATACATTATAGAGCATTGCATGACGACTATCGTATGTTGAACGCGCTTCCGCGGCGTTTGCGGGCGCATGCCTCGGCAAAGGGCGAGGAAGCCGAACGCCAGCGTCAACTGCTGCTTTCCCTGGAAAAAAAGGCGGCCGAAAAAGACGGCATCCCCGCCCTGCAGGCTGCTCTGGACGAAGCGGAAAAGGCGCTGCAACGGGTCAACGACGAAATCGAGGCCGAAGAGCAACGCCACCATGAACTGCTGCGCCAAAGAAACGACTTTGCCGCCGGAAAAGATGAATACACGCGCAAGGCGATAGATTTGATGGCCGCCGGATTGGAGCATGAAGATGCCAGCGCGCTTCTGCAACAGGCCCGGGCGACGCCGCGGCCCGAGGACGATGCCATCGTATTGCGTCTGCAGGCGCTTAAGCAGGCGCAGGAAAGCGCCGGTGACCGCATTGTCGAACTTGACAACGAACAGCGGCGGCAGCGCCGGATACTGGAAGAAATTGCCAAAGTTCGCGGAAAGTTTCGCCGCAGCAACTACGATGCCCGTTACTCGTCCTTTCCCGCCAACCTGGGGTTGGGGATTCTGCTGGGCGAGGTCCTGCGCGGCAGCCGCTCTGCGGGCAGCGCCTGGGACCGCATCGACCACGCTCAGAAATGGGATTTTCCCGATGGCGGAGGGCCCGGAGGCGGGGGGTTCGGGGGCTTCGGTGGATTTGGCAGCGGCGGTGGTTTCGGCGGCGGCGGGTTCAGCAGTGGCGGTGGTTTTTAGGGATAAATGTCATCTTTAGGGGATTTTCAGCCAATGAAGGCAGGATGAAAACATGGCCAGTTACAAGATCGCGGAAATCGAGGGTATCGGGGAAGTTTACGCTGCCAAGCTGCAGCCGGCCGGGATCAAAACGGTCAATGACTTTCTGGAAAAAGGCAGGACCTGCCGACATCGGCTAATTTCCGCCGGACAAAGCCCTGCAGAGGTTTTCCGACCGAATTGACCTTGTCGCCAGTTTCAGAAGGAAAAGGGCCGTTTTCAGCGTCTCTTCTTGCGCGTTGAGCTGAATGTCAAAAGCATACCGCCCGTCCACCAGCAGGGTATGCAACTGGGCGACTTCCTTCCCCTCAGGCGTCTTGTACACCATGAAAAGATTGGCACGCGCCATGCCGCTGCCGATTTTTTCCGGCCCTGCTGTTTTACCGGGCACGACTTCAGCCGCGTGTGCTTTGCCCTCTTTTACCAGCACATCACGGAGTTTTCGGACGGCATCCAGCGCTCCGAATTTTGCTGACAGATGAACGTTGAATACGGACACACTAAACCAGGCAATGGGGTTGTTCTCCTTGTTTTCGGAAAGAAACAGGGCCTGGCCGGAGGTTTTATGCTCAGGCTGGAACCAGCCGCCGGGGACGATCAGGCTGAAACGCTTTTGCGAGTCGGTGTAGCGCATCAGTTTCAGCCGGCGTAGCTTTTTCTGAATCTCGGGATGCTTCGAAGCAAGCGCCACCACCAGTTTTTCATCCGCTGCGTCGGTGGGGGGGCAGGGCGATATTTTTTCCCCGGACGTGGTGGAGGCCCTGCTGACTTTGAACTCGCGGCCGTCGGCCTTTTCGTTGTTCACATAAAAATCAACGTGGTATTCGCCCACAGGAAGCCTTTTCCCCTTATTGGGTTTTAGGCGAAAAGCGATGCATCGGCTGCCATCTGTTGTTACCTTGTTGTCCTCAATCTTGATATAACTGCCCTGTGTCAGGAAATACCATCTGGCACTGACGGTGGTTCCGGCGGGCGCCTGTTTGAGAAAAGCCGTCGCCCAGATTTCAGAAGCCGTGTCGGGAAAATGCGTCTGGAGTTTTTTCGGCGCCATCGTCCTCATGTCAACTTCAGCGGCGATGCCCATTTTGGTCAAAGTGGCGCTGGCCGCATATGCCGGCGTTTGTGAAAAGAGCAGAAAAAGCAGCCAAACCCATACCGTGCAGGTGGAGATAAGGGTTTTGCCGCCGACATAATGACCGGCGCCTTCAGTTTGGTTTCGGATATGATGTGGCATGTGTCGTCCTCGAAATGATCAGATTCAGAAAACAGCAGATGGGCTTTGCGCTTACCCGTCGAGTTTCGTTGCACATTGGCGACAGAAGAAATCTCCGCGCCGCCGGCGGGTACCGCAATGCACACAGAACTTTCCCCCCTTTGGCGGCGAATTGCGCTTTATAAGATATCACCTTCGTTTACAAAGTGTTATCAGGTCCTTGTCAGGATCATAGACATCATCAAACAACGCTTCAGCCGGCATGTCCCGACCGCTGGTGAAGGTGTATTTTTGGGTGCCGAAACGCAAAACGCCGATTTTTCGCAGCAGGTTAATCAGGTTCATGGGAAAATTCGCTTTCTTGCCTGTGCGGCTTGTCAAAGTCAGAAGTTCGCGCATGGCCAGGATCGGATCTGACTCTTTTCACCGTGGGAAGGCGGTGTTTTTCCTGACGACAACGGTTCCGGCCAGGCGATCGCCGAGGCGCTGCTTTTTCCCGGAACGCCAGATAAAAATGGCGGCGACCAAGTAGGCCATGAAGCCATCGACCAGCCGTAAAGCGTTGCGCAAAAAGGATTGGCCGGGACTTACTTGGCCGCCGTTTTCGGTGAGCACCCGGATGCCCAGTATCTTTTTGCCCAATGACTGTCCATGCCACCATGTTTCGAGAACGGTGAAGTAAAGGATGATAAACGCCAATGTCAGGAGCATCAGAACAAGCGCAGGAATTCCCTTCAAGTCAAAACCGTCGGCTTTCAGGCCTCCGGTAGCGGCGGCGATGCGATTTCCGACGATAAACCAGAAGATCAAAATGGGGATGGCATCGAAAATCTGTGCAAGAAATCGAAGGCCGACGCCCACGTACTTCGGTTCAGGCCCGCCGTTTTGCGCCCCGGCCGTTTCTTGCGGGGTCTCTGCCGGCGTGGGCCCGCCGGTTGCCGTGCTGTCTTGCGGAGTCCGGTTTGCCGGTGCGCCGCATTTTGAACAAAACCGGTCGGCGGGATTGACTTCCATTCCACATTGAACACAAAAGGGCATGAACATATTCTCCTTTGTACATTATAGATCCAACAGCGTCGCATGGAGCAATTTGGATATTTTTCCGACTATGCGACGGTCACCGCATGTCTTTGCTCTGGCGCCCGGTTCCAGCCATCGGGGGCTCCGGGAGACGGATGTACCGAGACAGCTGCTGCCTTTGGATGCCGGTGTGATGCTGCCGATGGTTGAGCGCATTTTTTCAATTGCGGCCGTGGCAGATGCATCGCATATTCCTGAACGCATATCGCGATGGCTGCCCCGGCTTTGAGTCGCAAGATTTTATTCGGCCGATACAGACAGAACTTGAAAACAATTTTACCGGCGCGACGTTGCCCGGATGCAGAAATCGTTGCAGAACTCTTGCCAATCCGGCCAGATAGCGGTACATAAACGGCGGCGCCATGGGCGGTGCGACGTGGCGCAAGACGATGGGTATTCATGACAGACCGCAAGGGGCGGGCAATCGGACATGGACGCATTTGTGCGCTCATCTGCAGCTTTTGCAGGCATGACGGCCGCAGGGCGGCGAGGTGCATGGGAGGGGTTCAAAAGCCTTTGGGGGCGGGCCTTGGACAAACCGGCGTCCGAAAATGCGATGCATGGGGAAGATGCCAAAATCATTTTTTTGCACATCCCCAAAACAGCCGGCACGTCACTGCGCCAGATCGTTAAAAAAGAATACCCCCGCGGACAGTGCCTGTTCATCTACTCGCACACCCCCGCGGACCTGGCCGCAGCGCGCAGAAAGCTGCCGCGCGCCAGGGCGGTTTACGGGCACATCTCTTACGGCATTCACGAGATTCTGGGTGTAGAAGCCCGGTATGTGACCTTTCTGCGACATCCGGTGCGCCGGGTGCTCTCTTTCTACAATCATCAGGCGCGCAAAAGAGATGCCGAGTTCCACCGCCAGGTCAGAGCGGGCATGTCACTGGTCGAAATGCTGGAATCCGGTATCTGCCACCAGGTCAACAACCACATGGTACGCATCATCAGCGGGCACCAGGGGACTGCGCCCGTGTACGATACGGCGGTGCTGGAAAAGGCGGCGGCCAACATGGCGCAGCATTTTTTGTTTGTGGGTGTCGTGGAGCATCTGGCGGCGTCCGTAAAACGGCTGGGGCGTCGGCTGGAGTTTCGTAAACGCCACCGCATCCCGCGGCGCAATGTCAACTTGAACCCCCTCTCGCGCCTGATCGACGAACGTACCCGGGCGGCCATCGAGCACCACAACCGGCTGGACCTGATGCTTTACGAACAGGTGGAGCGGTCTTTGCGAGAGGCAGCCGATCAGAACCCCTGAAAACAGCCTGGCCACCGCCGGCATCCATTACGGCGGCGGCGCGATGGGCACGTCTACAGCGTCAAACTCTCGCCCGGGTGCGGCACGTGGGCGGCAAAGCCCTCTTTTCTCAGGAGCTGTGCAAAGGACAGCGACTGGTCTTCTTCGCCGTGCACCACCGCGATCTGTTTGATGCGCAGGTTGGATGTCTTTAAAAAACGCAGCATTTCGTTGCGGTCGCCGTGGGCGCTGAAGCCTCCCAGCCGGGCGACGCGGGCCTTGAGCGGATACTCCTTGTTGAGCAGCCGCAGCAGCGGCGCCGGGCCGCGGCGGCCGGACTGCGCGTATTTTTCGCCTTCTTCCAGGATGCGGCGGCCCAGGGTGTGTTGCGCCATGTACCCCACGATGAGGATGGTGTTCTTGGGGTTGTGCATCTTGAAACGCAGGTGGTGCAGAATGCGGCCCGACTCGCACATGCCCGAGGCGGACAGCACGATGTGGGGGGTTTCGTCGTGGTTCAGGGCGATGGACTCCTCGACACTCTGGACGAAACGAATCTGGCTGAAGGCAAAAGGGTTTTCGCCTTTTTCCAGGAACGTGCGGTGGGTGTCGCGGTCGTAGACCTCGGGATGTTCGGCGAACACCTTGGTGATGTTGCTGGCCAACGGGCTGTCCACATAAACCGGCATGCGCGGCACTTCCCCGGCATCGTAGAGTGCGTGCAGAATGTAGAGCAGTTCCTGTGTGCGGCCGAAGGCAAAAGCCGGAATCAGTATGGTGCCGCCGCGGTCGTAGGTTTCACGCACGATCTCCTTTACGCGCGGCTTTAAATCCCGGATGGGCTCATGCAGCCGGTCACCGTAGGTGCTCTCCATGATCAGCAGGTCCAGGTCGGCATCGACCGGGTCAAAAGCAAGCGCCGGGTCTTTGATGATCGGCTTGTCGAAGCGTCCCAGGTCGCCGGTAAAGCCGATGGTGTAGCGCCGGCCGTTTTCTTTGACATGCAGGATGCTGATGGCCGACCCCAGGATGTGGCCGGCCTCGTAAAAAGTGCAGGTAATGCCTTTCCCGACGGTTACGGGTTCACCGTAAGGATAGCCGTCAAAGCTGTCCAGAGCCTGTAAGGCGTCCTCTATGCTGTACAGCGGCTGGACGCTTTCGATGCCGGTCCGGCGCATCAGCTCGAGAATCTTCGCGCTGTCGATACGGTGGCCGTTTTTCTTGAGCGCCTTTTTAATGCCGCCGTGGTTTTTGCGGATGCCCAGACGTTTCAGGGATGCCGCGTCCAGTGCGTTGAGGTGGCCGCGCAGGCTCTTATAGTTGAGATAGGCGGCATCCGATTCCTGAATGTGGGCCGAGTCGGCCAGCAGGTAGGCGCACGCGTCCTGGGTGGCGCGTGTGGTAATGATGCGGCCGGGAAAAGCGTTGCGTGTCAGCATGGGGATACGTCCGGAATGGTCGATATGGGCGTGGGAGAGCACCACGTTGGTCAGCGTGGCGGGATCAACGGGCAGTGTTTTGTTTTTCTGTTGGCTTTCTTTGCGGCGGCCCTGAAACATGCCGCAATCGAGCAGGATGCGGTCGTTGGCAGTGCCCAGAAGATGCATGGATCCGGTAACCTGACGAACGGCCCCGTGGAATGTAACCTGCATGGCGGTGTCCTTTCTTATGGTTTGCCCGGCAGTCCGGATAAGGCGCTGCCGATTCCGATGGTACGACAATTTTATACAGACGCACCGCCGGTTGTCAACTTGCCGGCGCCTGCTTTACTCATGTGGCTGCAGCCGTCTGGATTGCCGGCGTTCGCACGCACTGTTCCGCCTTTAAGATTCGGGGGTTGGCAGGGAGGTGTTGTGCTGGTAACAAAACTGGCTAAAGATTCCACATGACGCGGAGGGAAAGGTTATGTTGTCCGCCCGGCAGTACCATATGCAGACCGCCTATTTCCGGGAGCGCATGGTGCCGCATACCCTGGACTGGGAAAACCAGCCGGCCGTATTCAAGCGATACGCCAATTTGCGCGCCATACAGCTGCCGCGGGTGCCGGCGGTCTTTTCATTACCGCTTTCAGAGCTGACCGCAAGGGACCACCGGGGGGTCGTGGCACGCAGTATTTTACGCGAACGCATGGCATCGATTTTGGGTCTTTCCTGCAGCCTGACGGCCAGGGCGCACCACGCCGGCAATGACTTCTACTACCGCAGCGTGGCCTCGGCCGGGGCCCTGTTTCCCAATGAAATTTACCTGGTGCAGGGGCAGGCCAGCGATCTGACGGCAGGCATCTGCCATTATGCCGTCGATCGACAGTGCCTGTATGCCCTGCGGCCGGGAAGTTTTGGCGCGTACGTGCGAGGGGCCGTGCACGGCTTGGGCGGCCGGGAGCCTGCCGCAGCGCTGCTGATCTCGGCCATTTTTTTCAGAAGTGCCTGGAAGTACCGCGAGCGGGCCTATCGTTACGTCCTGCTCGATGGCGGTCACTTGCTGCAAAACATCCTGCTGTCGATAAAGGCGCTGTCGCTGCCTTTGGAAAGCACCTACGACTTTGATGACTTCACGGCCAACACGCTCGTGGGGCTGGACGGCCGCAGGGAAGCGCTGCTGGCCTGTGTGGCGATACCTGCTGCTGAAGAAAGTGAAACGCGCGACGCGCCCCCAATCGGACCGCTGGCGGAAGACGTGCAGGCCGCCAGCCGGGTGGCGCGCGTGGAAGTGGCTTACGAAAAAATCGAACGAATCCACAAGGCCGGTACGGCCGTCCGGCCGGTGACAGGCGCGGCAGCTATGCAGGAACGGATGGGCTTGTCCGTAAAGGCATGGCGGTCCTTTGACCGGAGCCGTCCGCTGGCGGACGAGGGCACCTATCCGGAAGTGCTTTTCAGGCGCCGTTCGCGGAGGAACTATGTTCGCCGGGCGCTGCCCTACGCGCGTTTCGAACGCCTGCTCGACATGCTGTGGACGGCCCGCGGGGTCGACGACCCCGCGGGCCGTGAGAACCAAAAACTGCTGTGTATCGGCTTTTTAGGCGCGGACATCGAAGATGTGGCGCCCGGTATCTATCTGCTGGATGACGCCCAACGGCGCTTCGGCATGCTGACGGCCGGAAATTTTGCCAAACGCATGGCCACCGTCTGCCTCAACCAGGAATGGCTGGCGCAGGCGGCCGTGCACTTCATCTTTCTGACCGACCTGAAACAGTTGGATGAAACCTTCGGTGCACGCGGCTACCGCTATGCCATGCTGAGCGCCGGGCGTTTCGGGCAGATGATTTATCTTGCGTGCACCGCGCTGGGACTGGGCGCCTGCGGCATCGGCGCCTTTTACGACAGCGAAGCGCGCCAGCTGATCGGACTGCATGCCGATTCGGCGCTGCTCTACCTGGTTGCCGCAGGATCGGTCAAACGGTTATAGCAGTGGAATGCACCGGACAAGGCCGGAAGCAGGCGAAGCGTCCCGGACGCAATCATATGGCCGGTCTTTGGGCAGCGGCAACGTCAGCCCGCCTGCCAGACTTGCGGGTTGACACAGTGCGCCGGTTTTCTGCCGGCCGCATAGTCGATGATCTGCTCCACGATGGAGACGTTCATCTTGTGCATGGCCTCGTGGGTAAAAGCGGCCGTGTGGGGCGTTAGGACCACGTTGTCGAGTCCCAGCAGGGGCGAATCGGTGGGCGGCTCCTTTTCGAATACATCCAGAGCGGCGCCGGCGATGATGCCGTTCCGCAGCGCTTCGTAAAGATCGGCCTCTTTGACCAGTTCACCGCGGGCGGCGTTGATCAGCAGCGCCGAGGGCTTCATGCGCAAAAGAGCCTGTTTGTCGATCAGCCCCCGGTTTTCAGACGTTAAGGGCGCATGGAGACTGACGATATCCGAAGCGGCCAGCAGGTCGTCGATTTCCATACGTTCGATGTGTTGCCGGGCGGCGAATTCCTCCGGCCAGAAAGGATCGTATGCCACCACGCGCATCTGGAAACCGGCGGCGCGCTGGGCCACACAGCGTCCGATGGCTCCCAAACCGATCAGCCCCAGAGTTTTGCGGAAAATTTCCAGGCCCATGATCTTGGTATGTTCCCAGCGTTTCTGGCGCAGGCTGCGGTCGCAGTAAAGGATCCTGCGGGCCAAACACAGGAGCATGGCAAAGGTGTGATCGGCCACGGCCTGGTTGTTGACGCCGGGTGTGTGAAAGACCAGTGCGCCGTGCCGCGTGGCGGCGTCGATGTCCACGGTGTCCAGGCCGGCCCCCTGCTTGGCGATGACTTTCAGCTTCGGGCACGCCGCCAACAGTTCCCGACTAACGACCAGGTCATTGCCGCACAAGACGGCATCCGCATCTTTCAGGGCAGCTGCGAATTCGGGCACATGCATACCGGATCCACGCATGTCGGTGATATTCAGGCCGGCCGTGGCGGCAAGCTGCGCCATGGGTTCGTCGTCATAAACGCAAAAAGGCCGGGACTCGATCAGAAGATTTAAGTTTTGCATGTTGGTAGTTGCTTCCTTTCTTTAAAGCTTTACATTAATTATCAGGGCTGACTGCCGATGATGCCGTAGGAATTGTTAGCGGTGTTTTAATGAGAATAGAAAAAAGCCGCCGCGCCTGTCAAGGCAGAACTTTTGATGGGGTGGAAAGGGTAGTGCCATGATCAACAGGTCCGTGGAAGAATCGCTTAAGGCGCTTTCAAAATCGGCTTTTCGGGCACGGTTCAAGTTGCGCGCGACAGAGTGCGCCTACATTGCTGACAAAGGTTTGGACACGATTGCGCGGCATGCCCGGGATTTCATCTGCAGCCGGATTGCGCCCGCATTCCCAAAAAACGACGGCCGCCAGACGCCCATGAAGAACCATCCGGTTTTTATCGCCCAGCATGCCACGGCCACCTGCTGCCGCGGCTGTTTGCAGAAGTGGCACAAAATCCCCAGGGGCAGGGCGCTTAAAGGCTCCGAGATCGACTACATTGAGGGCCTTATCATGGCCTGGATTGGAAAACAGCTCGGCAGGCGCCTCGACGGCTGTTGAGAGTTTTTTGGCGACGCTTTTTCACTTGACAGCCATCGGCCGCTGTTTTTTAATGGGCGGGGTTAAAAAAAGCAAAGGTCATATCAAAGCGATTCAGCGCAATGCACGGCGTACGTCAGAAAGAGCCACCCTTCAAAAACAAAAGGGGCCGCTTGAAAAGGCGGCCTTTTTCTTTAAGGAGCAACCGTGGAGCATCTGTTTAGCCCTTTCCACATCAAGGCGGTGACTTTAAAAAACCGCATTGTCATGCCGGCACTGGCCTCTTTTCTCATCGAAAACGGCGGCGGCATCACCAAACGCGCCATAGAACATTACCGGCGGCGGGCGGACGGCGGACCGGCCATGGTGATCGTGGAGGCCTGCGCCGTGTCACCCGAAGGCATCGTTTCGGCCCATCAGGCGCGCATCGACCATGACCGCTACATTGACGGCCTGTCAGCCATTGCCCGGGCGATTGCATCCTGCGGTGCCGTGCCGGCGGTGCAGATCCATCACGGTGGACGGCAGACGCCGGCGCGCGTTATCGGGCGCCGGCCACTGGCGCCGTCGTCGCTGCCCTGTCCCGCCATCGGCGGTGAAGTGGAACCGCTGGACATATCCGGCATCCGCCTGCTGATCAGAAAGTTCGGGGATGCCGCTCTGCGGGCCCAGGCCGCCGGTTTCGCGCTCATCGAAATCCACGGGGCCCACGGGTATCTGATCAACCAGTTCCTGTCGCCTTTTTCCAACGTCCGCCGTGATGCCTACGGCGGCAGTCTGGAAGGCCGAACGCGCTTTGCACGCGAGATCGTCGCAGAGATCCGATCACGCCTGGGAGCGCAGTTTCCCCTGTCGTTTAAAATCAGCGCCCAGGAATTTGTCGAGGGCGGGCTGACCACACCTGAGAGCATCCGCATACTGAAGATCCTGGAAGCCGCCGGCATCGATCTTGTGCAGGTTTCAGCCGGCAACGACGCCACGCCGGAGTGGATTGCCCAGCCCATGTTCATGAAACGCGGCTGCCTGGTAGATTCGGCGGCCGCCATCCGCAGGGCCCTGAACATCCCGGTGATGGCCGTGGGGCGCATCAACCATCCGTTGATCGCCGAGGAGATTGTCGCCCGCGGCCAGGCGGACCTGGTCTGCATGGGCCGCGGATTGGTCGCCGATCCCCAGCTGCCCAACAAGGCGCGCACGGGCAGACTGCAGGAAATCCGCAGCTGCATAGCATGCAATACCTGCATGGAATCGATTTTCAAAAAAGGGCGCGTGGAGTGCCTGGTCAACCCGGAATTCGGGCGGGAAGAGGAAATGGTCCTGCGACCGGCCGAGAAGGCGCGCCGCGTAATGGTGGTCGGCGGCGGCCCGGCGGGTATGCAGGCGGCCTGGGTGGCTGCTTTGCGGGGGCACAGCGTGCATCTCTTTGAGAAACAGCCGGTGCTGGGCGGGTTGCTGATTCCCGGAAGCTGCACGTCTTACAAGAGTGAGCTGAAAACGCTGGTTGAATTCCATCGCCACCAACTCAGGCGCGCCGGTGTCCACTGCCATATGGGTGTTTTCGTAACACCCCGGGTGGTTCTGGAGCACAATCCGGCGGTGATTGTTGTGGCCACCGGATCCAAACCGCTGATGCCGTCGGTTCCGGGCATTGGCAGTGAGATGGTCGTCAGCTACGACACCGTGCTGGACGGGCGCAAACCTGAGGCCCGGCAGACGGTGATTATCGGCGGCGGCGCCACGGGGTGCGAACTGGCCTATCACCTGAGTGCGCATGGGTCCCGGGTGAGTGTGGTGGAGATGCTGCCCAAGATGGGAAACCGCCTGGAAGCCATGACCCGCAAGGTGCTTTTGACAAAATTGAGGGAGAAAGAAGTGCGGCTGATGCCAGAAACCCGTCTGCTGCGCATCGAGAGGCAAACGGTGGTGGTGGCCGACGCCGGCGGGCGGCAGCGCACGCTGCCTGCCGAGCGCGTGGTGATCGCCATCGGCACACGGCCGGATACCGAATTGTACGATCAGATAAAAGACTTCGACATGCAGGTCTTCCAAATCGGCGACTGCGTGTCGGCGCGCAATGCCAAGGCCGCCATTCTTGAAGGCGCCCGCATCGGGCGCACAATCTGAAGGGGCTTACGGCATCAGCCCTGCGGCGGCCCACGCCTGCAAAACGCGCGCCGGATGCCAGGCGAACACCCCCGGCGCCAACCGTTTTTTACGGATCTTGCCGACAGACTGGACCGCTTTACGCAGTTTAGATTTTGTGGGGGCCTTTGAAAGCAGATGAGACGCTTCCGGTCAAGCAAAGCGGGCTTTACCGGTGACCGTTTGCCATGATTTTGGTTGAAGTCGCAGCATCTCCTCCGGGATCTGGAAATTACCGGGTGCCGGTGCCGACGGAAATCACCGCCTGCCGATGTTGTTGCGGATAAGCTCCATGATGTTGCGAACGATCTCGGACACCCGGTCCACTTGTGTGCTGATCTGCTCCAGCTTGTCGTAAGCCGGATGCGCCTTGTCCATGTCCATCATCAGCAGTTCGGCGTATCCGGAAATGCACTGAATGGGTTGATTGAGCTGGTGGCACAGGGCACCGGCGGTTTCCAGCGCTCTGTACAGGTCCCTTTGCGGCACTGCGTCGGGCATGCCGGCCAGCAGTGCCGAGGCCAGCCGGTCGGCGGGCGCGGAAAAGGACGCCATCTCAAGATCCTTTTCCGCGGGCGCATTGGCCACCGTCTGCGGCCTGGGGCAGCAGTCCTGCAACAGTTCGATTCTCTGCCGGAAAAGATCGAGCTGATGGTCCAGTTCTTCGCAATGTTGTGGCGTCCCCATTCTTTGCTCCGATTCCTGAAGGTTGGATCAACCGGAGGCCGGCGTTTTCCCCTGCCGCCATCCTTTGAAACCGAATACTTGCAAGACATATACCAGATCCGGATGTTTTAGGATGCGTTCGGATGGAGCAACCGTTCGGCAGATATCCAGGCGGCCGTGATTACAGACGATATCGGCAGCAAAGATGGTTCCTGCGTAAGAAAAATATGGGCGCGCCGTTGGTTTTGACGACGAAAAATTGTCAGCGGGTGTAACAAAAAACGAAAAGCATGACGCCTTTACCGGACTTGCGCCTTCAGCGCTTTTCCCGGAACGAATTTGGGAATGTTGCGGGCCGGGATGCGTAATTCCTCGCCGGTAAGCGGGTTTCGGCCCCTGCGCTCCTTGCGCTGCGCAACTTTGAAGGTGCCGAATCCCAACAGCGTGACGGTTTCGCCGCGCGCCAGGGCGTCGCCGATGGATGACAGCATGCACTCCACGGCGGCACGGGCTTCGTTTTTGCTCAAGACCACATCGGCGACCTTTGCAACTAAATCTGTCTTGTTCATGCCGGGCCCTCCTTTGGTTTGAAAAGATTGCAGGGCAGGTTGGCGTTTGGAAGCGCAGGGTGGCCCGCCTGGAAAACATGGAAGGAAGTGTCAATAGGCAGCCCTGCCGTCACCCATTGCACGCTTGTGCGCAAGCAGCGACCAGTGGCTTTGCGCCCCACCCTTTCAAGTGGTTTGCCCTTTTCTATTGGATTTTATCTATAGCTTCCCCGGCCCTGTCTGTCAAGGTGTTTCAACGGCCGCGGACCGCGCGGCGGGGCAGGATTTGGATTTGACAAGCCCGCGCAATTGGTCTAAGAATTTCCCCCTGCCCGGCATGGGCCCAGGTCCAAGCCCAGGTTATAACGAGGAGAAAACCGATGATTCATGTGGCATCGCTGACCAAGTATTATCATGACATGTGTGCCGTGGACGGCATCAGCTTCGATGTGGCCCGTGGAGAGGTCATGGGGCTGCTGGGGCCCAACGGAGCGGGCAAAACCACTACACTGCGCATGCTTACCGGTTTCTTGCAGCCCACGGCAGGCAGCATCGCGGTAAAAGACTACCGTATCGAGGAACATGCGCTCAAGATCCGCAGGCTGCTCGGCTACCTGCCCGAAGCCGCCCCCTTGTATGCGGACATGCTGGTCTATGACTATCTGGCATACGTGGCACATATGCGTGGACTGCAAGGCGTTAAGGTACATCAGAGAATTGTAGAGCTGTCCGCGCTTTGCGGACTGGCCGAGGTGATGCACAAACCCATCGCCGAAATTTCCAAAGGCTACAAGCAGCGCGTGGGGCTGGCGCATGCCATGATGAGTGACCCTGAAATCCTGGTGCTGGACGAACCCACGTCCGGCTTAGATCCCAACCAGATCGTCGAGATCCGTGAGATCATCCGCGAGATCGGGCGTCAGAAAACCGTGATTTTGTCCACCCACATCCTCAGTGAAGCCGAGGCCACCTGTGACCGCATCGTGATCATCCACCAGGGGCGCATCGTGGCCGATGGCGCCACCGAGGATCTAAAGCAGAAAACCGGCGGCGAAAAGACCATACACATCACACTCGAAACCGATGCGCCGGCGACGGTCCAAGATACATTGCAGGCCATTGACGGCGTCCGGGTGATGGAAGTCCGGGAGCACGCCGGCCAGGTGGATCTGAAAATCACAACGGCCCCGGACCGTGACCTGCGCGCCCGGATTTACCAAGCCATCAAGGCACAGGACTGGATTCTGCTGGAGTTTTGCCAGCAAACGCAGACGCTGGAAAATATTTTCCGGCAGCTGACACAGGAGAATTAAGATGCGCGCCACGCTGTATGTTTTCAGCCGGGAAATGAAGAGCTATTTTTTTTCGCCCATTGCCTATATCGTAATTTCCATTTTCCTGCTGATCACCGGGTGGTTTTTCTTTTCGACTTTTTTCATTTTCAACCAGGCGGATCTGCGCAACTTTTTCGCACTGCTGCCGCTGGTGTTTTCTTTCGTTGTGCCGGCGATCACCATGCGGCTGATTGCCGAAGAAATGCACAGCGGTTCCTATGAAATCCTGCTGACACTGCCGGTGTCGCTGCGCCAGGTGATCGTGGGAAAATTTCTCGCGGCCCTGGGCATGGTCTGCGCCATGCTGATTCCGACGCTGGCCTACCCGGTCACCGTCGCACTGCTCGGCGGTGTCGACTGGGGTCCGGTGGCCGGCGGTTACCTGGGCGCGCTTTTGCTGGGCGCCGCCTTTGCCGCCATCGGACTGTTCGCATCCTGCCTGACGCGCAACCAGATCATTGCCTTCATCGTGGCCACGATCATCTGCTTCGGCCTAACGCTGCTGGACCGCATCCTCTTTTTCCTGCCCGACTCCCTGGCCGGCGTACTGAACTACCTGGCCTGCGGCGCGCATTTTAAAAATATTTCCAAGGGTATTATCGATTCGCGGGATCTGCTCTATTTTTTAAGCGTGGGTTTCCTGGGCTTGTACGGGGCGCAGCTGGTGATGCAGGAAAAGTACTGAAGGCACGGCTGACCGGCGAGACGGACGGGATACAGAAAAGACGACACGGCAAACCTGCCGGTGCTGCTGAAATTCAAAGGAGACCGTATGGACGCAAAAAAAAGATCCGGGAAGTACGTCAAGTTTCTGATGTACATCGTCGTGATCGTGCTCTTGAATCTGGCAGGCATGACGCTTTTTTTCAGAATCGACCTGACGGGCAACCGCATGTACTCGCTGTCGCCTGTGAGCCGCAGCGTCGTGCAGCAGCTTTCCGAACCGTTGACCATCGATGTTTTTTTCAGCCACGGTCTCCCTGCGCCATACAACAGCATCGAACGCTACCTGCAGGACCTGCTGGAAGAGTACGGCATTTATGCCGGAAAATATTTCAACTACCGTTTTTACGATGTCAGTTCGGAAAACGGTGCGCTGTCGCCCACGGTGCGCGCTAACCAGAAAATGGCCCGCGACTACGGTGTCTTGCCCATCCAGATCCAGGTGATCGAAAAAGATGAGGTCAAGTTCAAGCAGGCCTATATGGGTCTGGTGCTCATCCAGGGGGATGTGATTGAAAAGATTCCGTCGCTTACCACCGTCGACGGCCTGGAGTACAAGCTGACCACTGCCATGCAGAAACTCAACCGCAAGATCAGCCGGCTGCTGAGCATGTCCGCGCCGGCCAGGGTAACGCTCTACCTCTCCAGCTCTCTACGTCCCGTAGCGCCGCTTTTGCGCCTGAAGAACCTGTTCGATTTGCCGCAGCAGCTCAAAACCATCGTGGAAAAGGTAAGCGCCAAGAATTACGGCAAGCTGACCTTCTCCTACATCGATCCCAGCCGGGATGCCACGGCCATGTCCGCCATCAAAAAGCACAACCTGGTGCAGCTCAGCTGGCCGGATCTGAAAAACGGCCGTATCAAGGCCGGCAGCGGGGCTATCGGTCTGGTGATGACATACGGCCAGAAGGCGATCAGTATCCCGCTGCTGCAGGTATACCAGGTGCCGATTATCGGCACCCAGTACGTCCTGGCGGATCTCAAGCGCATGCCTGATATGCTGGCCGACCACCTGGCGGCGTTGATCGACATCAATGCTTCCATCGGTTTTGTGGCGGGCCACGGCACGCTCAACGTTTCGGGAAGCAACCTCCCGGCTGTTGCCGGCCGCCAGCCTGACGATGTGCGCAATGCCCGTCGGTTGATTTCACAGACATACAGTATCAAAGACATCAAGCCGGCAGACGGTGTGCCCGACAGCCTGGATTGCCTGGTCATTGCGCGTCCGACGGAAAAATTTTCGGACTACGAGCTTTTGCAGATCGACCAGTTCCTGATGCAGGGCAAAAACCTGGCGGTTTTTCTGGATGCCTTCAAAGAGGTCCGCTCTCCGCAGATGGGCATGGGCGGCGCCGGTTACCTGCCCGTCGACAGCGGCTTGGAAAAACTGCTGGCGCACTACGGGGTAAAGGTCAGCCGCAGCTACGTATTGGATGAAAACTGCTTCAAGCAGCGTGTCGACAAGCAGTTTGGCGGCGGGGAACGCAAAATCTACTTCGCACCGCTGATCAAGAAAAAGAATATCAACCACGCATTGCCCTTTATGAAAAATATCAACGCACTGGTGGCACTCAGGGCTTCGCCCGTTGTGCTGGACCGCGGGCATGTGAAAAAGAGCGGTTTGAAAGCCTATCGCCTGTTTGCATCCTCGGCGAAATCCTGGGAGATGCACGCCCCCATAAGGCTGAACCCCATGTTTCTGCAGCCGCCGCATGCCGCCAAGCTGCACAGTTATGCGCTGGCCTATCTGCTCAAGGGACGGTTTACCAGCTATTTTGCCGGCAAAACCCTGCCGCAGAAAGTGGTTAAACGAAAAACGCCCGGGGACAAAAACGGATCTTCCAAAAAAGGGTCATCCGAAGTGTCGCACAAAGAGAAGCCGATCGCCGGTGGTGCGCAGAAAGGCAAAAACAAAAGTGCGCCTGGCAAGGCAGCAACAGCGCAGATAAAGAGCTCCACACCGTTTTTGGCGAAAGGAAAACCCGGGCGCATCTTCATCGTGGGCTCGTCGGAAATGTTGCGCGATGCGCTCATCGACGAGCAGGGAAGGGCGCCCAACGCCATTTTCCTGATGAATCTGCTGGACGATTTGAACCACCGCACCGGTGTTGCGCGCCTGCGTAGCAAGGTACAGCGGTTCAACCCGCTGGCGGAAACCGATGCGGCGGAAAAGACCGCCATCAAGGTTTTCAACATCGCGGGGCTGCCGCTGCTGGTATCGCTGTGCGGACTTTTGGTCTGGAGCCGGCGACACGCCCGCAAGAAACGTATTCGCAAGATGTTTCAACAAACTTGAAGACACCTAAAAAGTCGGTTTCGAACGCATTTCAAGACTTTTCGGTAAAATGCGCAGTGCATGCGTGAACGTTGAAAATCCCAGGCTGTTTAAAGGAGCCAAACGACAATGTTTTCGGGATTCGGCGCAACGGTGCACAAGTGCCAAAGAGGCTTGCTGAGGCGGGGAGTCCGAACTTTTGCGAAATCACCAAACTTTAAGGGAAAGCCATGAAGATCAGGAAAGAGTATGCCATTCTCGCGGTGCTGATCGTGGTGCTTTCGGCCTATCTGGTGCTGCACCAGCGCGACCGCACGCATTACCGCCTGCCGGTTCTGGCGCAGGTTTCAGGGGGGCGGATCGGAAAAATCGTGATCAAGACGCCCAAAAAGGAGGTGACGCTGAAAAAAAAAGGATCCTACTGGCAGATTTTACCCCAGGGTTACAGGGTCGATAAACAGAAAATCGGGCAGATACTGGATGCCGTGGGAAAGCTGAAACTGACCGCCCTGGTTTCCGAAGCCGGCCAGTACCGGCACTACGACCTGGATGACGGCCACAAGATCACGGTGCGGGCGTGGTCGGACAAAAACAAGCTGCTGCGTCAGTTCGATGTGGGCAAGGTGGCATCGTCGTTCATCCATACCTTTGTGCGGCTCAAGGGGGATGAACGCGTGTACCATGCCCAGGGCAACCTGAGAGAGCGTTTTGACCAGCCGGTGGCGGATCTGCGGGATAAAACCGTGCTGGCTTTCGACAAACAGCGGATCATCGAAATCGCATTGGTCCGCGATGGGAAAACCGCTGTTTTTAAGCGCCAGGCGCCCGCAAAGGCAAAAGCCAGAGCCGGGGAAAAAGCGCCGCCGGCCGGCAGCCACGGTACGGTCTGGTTGGGACCGCAAGGGAAGAGAGCCGATACGGCCGGGATCGACCGCCTGTTGGCTGCGCTGGACAAATTGCAGTGCGATGGCTATATTGAAAAGCGCGCCAAAGCCGATTTCAAGAATCCGGCCTTCGAGGTGCGCCTGAAAACGGTGGACAGCGAATACCGCCTGGACCTGTTTGCACCGCCGAAAAAGGGCAATGGGCAGTATGCCGGTGTGTCGTCGGGAAGTGCCTACCCTTTCAGGCTGTCCAAATGGCAGGCGGAAAAGATCATGCGCAAGCCCGCCGACCTGACCGTGAAAAAGACGCCCAAAAAGATCCAGCCGGAGAAAACCCGGAAGTGACCCCGGGTGGCTGGAGACGCTTTGAGAAAGGACGACGCCATGGCCGAAACCCCCTTTCCCCAGCTGGCTGAAAAGTTCGAGATTCAGGCTTACAAACGACCGCGGGACCTGCACACGCTGGTGAAAACGCACGTTCCTTTTTCCGGCGCGCCGCGCAAGCATCCCTACGATGCGCACAAAGTCATCATTGTGCCGGATCCCTACAGCACCAGCGCCTTTTACTTCGAGTTCAATGCACGCGACATTTCCTACGCCGAAGAGCTGCCCAGCCTGGTCAACCTAAAGGGGGAAACCGTTGCCATGGCGCGCATCTGGGTGAAAAAAAAGAGCCTGGGTGTACGCTGCGCGCCTTTCGTGGTGGAAGAAACCAAGGCGTTTGGCGGCTAGACAAGACATGGCCGATGATGGCGTTGCCAAGCGTGCTGGAAAGGCGGCCTTCCAAGAGTGACAGACGTGTCAAGCGTCGTTTTCGAGCGTTGCAGGCCTTCTCATCGAAAAGCGGTGTTTAAAAATCCCAACCTCCTTTAAGGAGCGAAACAGCGCGTTTGCGGGATGTGGCACACCGCCGCGCAGCTCCCGGAAAGGCTTGCACAAGCTGGGCCTGGACTTTTTGCGAAATCACCAAAAGTAAAACCGGGGCTAGCCCGGAAAAGGGGACCACCCCATGCTCACCGTAGATGACAGCCTGCTGATGATCGTCGATGTGCAGGGCAATCTTGCCCAGATGATGCCTGAAAAGGCGGTTTTGTTTAAGAATCTGCAGATCTTGATAAAAAGTGCGCAGATCCTGGGCCTGCCCATCATCTGGCTGGAGCAGATGCCGCACAAACTGGGCGGATCCATCGAAGAGGTGCGCAGCCTGCTGACCGACATGCAGCCCATTTCCAAAGTGAATTTCAGCTGCTGCGATGAGCCGGCGTGCCTGCAGGCTTTGTTGCGCACCGGGCGCCGCCAGGTGCTGATTGCCGGCATCGAAGCGCACGTCTGTGTGTATCAAAGCGCCCGCGACCTGGTGAAACTGGGGTATTTGGTGCATGTGATCGGCGATGCGGTGGCCAGCCGGATCGCCGCCAACAAACCGCTGGCGCTTACGCGCATGCAGGACGCCGGCGCTGTGATTTCCAGCGTGGAAATGGCGCTGTTTGAGATGCAGCGGCGGGCCGAAGGGGAAAAGTTCTGGCAGATTGTCCGGCTGCTCAAGTAGAAAAGAGGCATCAGAAATGGCGGAAATCAAAAGCACGCTCGATCTGGTGATGGAAAAGACACGCCACCTGAAGTTGAACAGCCGGGAAAAAGCCGCCCGGCAGCGTGACGAATTTGAAAAGAAAATCGGCGGGCTGCTGCAGCAGTTTGACGACCGGCGCATCCGTCTCGATCAGCTAAAAGCGCGTCTGGACCAATTGCGTGCGGAATGTGACGTCGATGACCGGAAAACCCTCTGCCGGCGGATTGTCGCACGTCTGCCGCTTGGCGGCGATAACCGGCACTGGCTGGAACTGCTGGAAGCCCTTTGCCGGGTGGGACAGGATGATGCAGCGGCAGTGCTGCAGACCTTCCGGCGTCAATCCGAGACACTCAAAGAAACCCTGCTGACCCGTAGGCGTGAAGAACTGGCGGCAGAATACGGCATCCGAGGTTCGGCGGTGGTACCCAACCTGGGCCGGAGCCACGAATGGAGCGCCGCACGGCGCAGGATACAGGAACAGTTCCGCAGCGAGTTGATCAAGCGCCTGACGTCGGACCGGCTGCGGTGAAAAACGGCGTTTATAGATAAGCGCACAAAACGTCCTGCAGGTAGTCGAAATTTGCCGAAATTTTGCGGGCGCCCTGCATGACGTTGCCGTGGCCCGGCAGCAGCCATTCGGCGTCCAGGCCGGCGACCCGCCGGATGCTCTCCTTGAGCTGATCCGCGTTTCCGCCCGGAAGATCCGTCCGTCCGAAACTCTCCTCGAAAACCAGATCCCCCGTAATCAGCGCTTTTTCGGACGGCCAGTAAAGGCAGATGGAGCCCGGTGAGTGGCCCGGCGTGTGCAGGATTTCCAGGTCCAGCCCGTCTGTGCTGAACGTGCCCTCTTGCAGGAAAAAATCGGGGTTCAGCGTTGCCGGGTCAAAGCCGTAAACCGCGCACAGGCTACGTCCCGGCCCGTTTAAAAACTGCCAGCTGGCCTCGTGGAGCGTAAACAGCGCGCGCCGGTCGGTAAATTGCTGGGCCGCCTCGACGTGGTCCGGGTGGCTGTGGGTGCAAAGTACCAGATCGACATCGCCCATGGTCAGGCCGAGCTGATCCAGCCCGCGCTCGACATGCCCGAAAAGGTTGCTGTGCCCGGGGTCGATCAGTACGCGCATGGGCCCGTCGATGAAATAGGTATTGCAGTTGTTGGTGGTCAGGGAGTTCCACACAAAGGCGTGCAGACGGTTGGTCAGCTGCATGCGGGTATCCTTTCTCATGACGCGTTTTTGGAGTCGGTGGCCGGCGCCGGCGGGCGCTGCGGCTTTGCGGCGCGCAAGGTGTCTGTGCGCCGCAGTCCCCGGCAGGGCGCCTCGGCGGGCTATAGTTTTTGCTCATGTTCCGAAAGGTACTTTGCCACCCCTTCGGAAGTGGGCTGCATACCGCTTTCGCCTTTTGTCCAGCCGGCCGGACAGACCTCGCCGTTTTCCTCGTGGAACTGGAGGGCCGCCACCATGCGCAGCATCTCGTCGACGTTGCGCCCCAAGGGCAGGTTGTTGACCACCTGGTGCTGTACCACGCCTTCGCGGTCGATGAGAAAAGAAGCCCGCAGCGCCACGCCGTCCGGGTGCTCGACGCCGTATGCGCGCGTGATCTCATGGGAGATGTCGGCAACCATGGGAAAAGCCACCGCGCCGATGCCGCCATCGTTGACCGGCGTATTGCGCCAGGCAAAGTGGGTGAACTGGGAGTCGATGGAGACACCCACCACCTCGACGCCCATGGCCTTGAATTTTTCCATGCGATGATGGTGCGCCAGAATTTCCGTCGGACAGACAAAGGTGAAATCCAGTGGCCAGAAAAAGAGCACCACGTAGCGTCCCCGCAGATCGGAGAGCTTGAAACTTTCCTCGATTACGCCGCCGGGCATGACCGCCGGGGCGGTGAAGTCCGGTGCTTGTTTGGCAACCAGTATGCTCATGACAGCCTCCTTGCATCTTGTTTACATTGATAAAGCCGCGACAAAGTCTCTGGCCGGGTGGCTATCCCCCGGCCGAGGCTTTTGAAAGTATGCGTTTTTCCTGCCTCGTTATTAAAATCCGCGCCAGGGGAATGACTCATGATGACATGTAAGCTAAGTCGGCTTCGGCGTTCGTCAAGCCCCTGCCGGGGCGGCGGCGGCAGGAAGGAACCGACTTGCAGGTTCACTGTGCCGTGGCCGCCTGCTTGCAGCGGATGGTGTTGATCAGGCTGCCGGACAGCACCACCTGTACCTGGCGCGGGCTCATGGCGTGCGCCAGCCGGTAATGGCGGTTTTTGCTGCGGTTGGTCGCGTTCACGGAAAAACCCGCCTGCAGCTGATCCCGGATGCCGTCGATGACCAGCATGTCTCCAGGGTCGATGTCCTGCCAGTCGTTGGCGTCGACGAAGGTCAGCGGCGGGATGCCGAAATTGACCAGGTTCTGCCAGTGGATCCGTGCAAAGCTCTTGGCGATCACCGCCCGAACCCCCAGAAATCTGGGCCCCAGCACGGCGTGTTCGCGGCTGGAGCCCTGGCCGTAGTTGTGGCCGCCAACTACAAAGGATCCCTGCTTGCGATACTTGACGGCACGGGCGTAGTAGGTTTCATCGATGCGGCTGAACGTGAATTTGCTGATCTCGGGGATGTTGCTGCGCAAAGGCAGGATTTTGGACCCCGCCGGCATGATTTCATCGGTGGAGACATTGTCGCCCACTTTCAAAAGCACCGGGCCGCTGACCCCGTCGGGCAGCGCCGGAAAGTCCGGCAAGGGCCGGATATTGGGGCCTTTTTCAAGGCGGATGCCGGCACCCTCACCGTTGGGAGCCAGCAGCATGTGTGTGTTGACCTGTATTCGGTCCGGTTCCTGGAAGGACGGATAGGGCATCCCCAGCGTGCGCGGGTCGGTGATGACGCCGGTCAGCGCCGAGGCCGTGGCGGTTTCCGGACTGCACAGGTACACCTGGTCTTCCGCTGTGCCCGAGCGGCCCGGGAAGTTGCGCGGCACCGTGCGCAGGCTGATTTTACCGCTGGCCGGCGCCTGCCCCATACCGATGCAGCCGTTGCAGCCGGCCTGGTGAAAACGGGCGCCGGTGCGGATCAGTTTGTCCATCAAGCCCATGGCGATCAGGTTTTCGATGAGCTGTCGCGAGGTGGGGTTGACGTCGAAAGAGACGTTGGCCGGAATCAGGCGGCCGTCCACCATCATGGCGGGCACGGCAAAATCGCGCAGACCGGGATTGGCCGATGAGCCGATGTAAGCCTGGTAGATACGGCGTCCGGCCACCTCGCGCACCGGCACCACGTTGCCGGGGCTGGTGGGCAGGGCGATGAGTGGCTCCAGTCCGGACAGGTCGATTTCGTCTTCGACATCGTAGCCGGCGCCCTGGTCGGCTGCGATTTCGCGCCAGCTGCCGCCGCGTCCCTGGGCGGAGAGGAATTTTTTGACCGCCGCATCGGACGGGAAAACAGTCGTTGTGGCCCCCAGTTCGGCACCCATGTTGGCAATCACGTGCCGGTCCATGGCCGACAGTGCCTGCAACCCGGGACCGTAATACTCGATGATGCGCCCGCGGCCGCCGTCCACACCGTGACGGCGCAGCATCTCCAAGATGACGTCCTTGGCGCTGACCCAGTCCGGCAGCCGCCCGCTGAGGCGGATTCCCCAGATCTGCGGCATCTGAACGAAAAACGGCTCGCCCGCCATGGCCGTGGCCACGGCCAGGCCGCCGGCCCCCATGGCCAGCATGCCCAGCGAGCCGGCCGCGCAGGTGTGGCTGTCCGATCCCAGCAGGGTTTTTCCCGGCACGCCGAAGCGTTCCATGTGCACCGGGTGGCTGACGCCGTTGCCGGGCCGTGAGTACCACAGGCCGAACTTCTGGCAGGCACTGCGCAAAAAGAGGTGGTCGTCGGCGTTCTTGTAATCGGTCTGCAGCAGGTTGTGGTCCACGTACTGCGCCGACAGTTCGGTTTTGATGCGCGGGACACGCATGGCTTCGAATTCCAGCATGACCATGGTGCCGGTGGCATCCTGGGTCAGGGTCTGGTCGATTTTAAGGCCGATTTCCGTTCCGGTCGCCATACGGCCGCTGACCAGATGGGAAGCAATCAGTTTCTGGGCGACGTTGTGTTTCATGGCGGTCACCTCCTGGATATATCTGGCAGGCAAGCTTCGAAATTATCGAAACAGCTGCGACTCCCCGAAAAGCGGGGGAGATTATTGATGTTGGAGATACACGCCCAAGCATCCGGACGGGGACACCGGACGTGCCAGTTGAAAAGTTTTTTGTTGCGCCGGTCCCGAACTCAGGCTTTGCGTTTGGACGGCAGAATGTGCGTGGCACTGCCGAGAAAGATCTCGGCGGCTTCACCTTCGGTTTCCGACAGCGTCGGGTGGGCGTGGATGACCAGCGCCAGGTCCTCCGCCAGGGCGCCCATCTCCACCGCCAGCACTCCTTCGGCGATCAGCCCTTCGGTTTCGCGGCCCACGATTCCGACACCCAGGATGCGGCCGTTGTCCGGATCGGCGATGATCTTGGTCAGGCCGTCGGCGGCGTCCATGCTCAGGGCGCGCCCCGAAAACCGCCACGGGAAGCGCTGCACGGAAACCGCGCGTTTCTGTGCGCGGGCCGCTTCCTCGGTCAGGCCGCACCAGGCAATCTGCGGATTGGTGTAGACCACGGCCGGCATGGCGCGCACGTCAAAGGCCGAGGGTTTGCCGGCGATCACCTCGGCGGCCACCTTGCCCTCGCGGGTGGCCTTGTGGGCCAGCAGCATCCCGCCGGTGATGTCGCCGGCGGCAAGGATATGCTCATCGCCGGTGCGCTGACCGGCGTCGACGATAACAAACCCGCGCGCATCGCGCGCAACGCCCGTATGTTCCAGGCCGAGGCCCCGGCTGTTGGGCGTCCGGCCCACGGCGATCAGCACACGTTCGAATGTTTCCTGTAAAGTACCATCCCTGCCTTTAAGGGTCACTTTAACGTTGTGCGGGCTTTCCTGCAGCGAGGAGACGGCCGTTTTCAACAAGATGCGTGCAAAGATTTTCTCCAGACGGCGCCGCAGCGGTTCCACCAGATCGACATCGGCGCCGGCCAGCAGGCGGCCGCTTTGTTCAACCACCGTGACGCGGCTGCCCAGGGCCGCGTAGACGCTGCCCAGCTCCAGGCCCACATAGCCGCCGCCGATGACCAGCAGCGTCCGGGGGATGTCGGCCAGTTCCAGGGCGCCGGTGGAGGTCATGACGCGGCCGTTTTTGCGGACGGGAACGTCCGGCAGCGTCACCGGGCGGGAGCCTGTGGCCAGGATGGCGTGCTGAAACTGGATGCGGCGGATCTCCGATTCCATGAGGCGTACCCGGCGCGAATCTTCGAACACGGCACGCCCCCGGATCAGCTGCACGTTGCGCTGGCGGCACAGGCTGGCAAGGCCCCTGGAGAGGCGCGCGACCACCTGTTGTTTCCAGTCGCGCAGCCCCCGGACATCGATGTCCGGAGGCTCGAAGCGGATTCCCATGGCATCGGCGTGCCGGGCGTCTTCGATGAGCTGCGCCAGATGCAGGTAGGTCTTGGAGGGGATGCAGCCGCGGAACAGGCATACCCCGCCGGGGGCCTGTCCGAGTTCCACCAGGGTGACGTCCAGCCCCAGGTCGGCGGCACGGAAGGCGGCGGCGTAACCGGCCGGCCCGCCGCCGATGACCAGCAGCTCGGTTTCTATGGACAGCTCGCCCATGACCATGTGTATTCCCTTTCCCCTGTCCCGCGCCGTTTTTCGTCCCGGACGCAAATTGCGGTCGTTGACCAGGAGCTTTCAGTTCATCGCCAGCAGCAGTTTTTCCGGGTCTCCCAGCACACCGGCCACCTGCCGCAGGAATCGAACGGCATCCGCACCGTCTAACACACGGTGGTCGATGGTAATCCCGATGGGCAGCATCAGGCGCGCTTCGATGCGCGGCGTGCCGTCGTCCGCCGTCACCACCACCGGCTGCAGGCGTGCGGCGCCCATTCCGAAAATGGCGACTTCAGGTGTATTGATGATGGCGCTGAAATGGGTGGCCCCCAGGCTGCCGATGTTGGTAACCGTGAATGTGCCCCCCTGCAGCTGGTCGATGGAAATTTTGCGTTCGCGCGTTAGTTTAATGACCGTGTTGAGCTCCACGGCCAGATCCGTGATGCTCTTGCGGTCGACGTCGCGCAGAACGGGTACGATCAGCCCGTCAGGGGTATCCACGGCCACCCCGATGTGGTAGTACTGCTTGAGGATGATCTGCTCGTTTTGCGCATCCAGGCTGGCGTTAAAGCGCGGGTGGGCCCTGAGCGCAGCGGTGACGGCCTTTAAGGCAAAGACGGTCAGGGTCAGCCTGCCGCCCGCAGCCGCGATGTCGGCTTTGTGGCGTTGCCGCAGGGATTCCAGTGCGGTGATGTCCACGGCATCTTCACTGGTGACGTGCGGAATCTGTGACCAGGCCTGCGCCATGCGGCGCGCCGTGGCGCGGCGAATGGAGCGCAGCGGGACGGATTCCACCATGCCCCACCTGGAAAAGTCGGGCAGGGCGGTCGTCGGACCGGCCGCGGTGTCCTGCGGTTGTGACGGCGCAGCTGCGGCCGGCGGCGGGGCGTCCGGTGTCGGGGTCTGCCCGGCGAAAGCGCGCACGTCTTCAGCGGTCACCTGGCCGGACGGTCCGCTGGGCGTCACCCGGCCAAGGTCGACACCCAGTTCGCGGGCCAGGCGGCGGGTGGCCGGTGAGGCCGGCACCGGACCCGAAAGCCCACCGCCGCCCTGCGCCGCTTCAGGAGCCGGTGGCCGCTCTGGCGCCGGCGACGGTTTTTCGCGAGCCGGAGGCGCCTCGGCATGCGTTTTGCCGGTACCGTCGAAGACCACCAGGATTTCACCGACTTCGATCTGATCACCGGCTTTGACGCGGATTTCCGTGACCGTGCCCGTGTACGGCGACGGCAGTTCGACGGTGGCCTTGTCGGTTTCAATTTCAAGCAGGGTGTCACCCTCGGCAACGGCGTCTCCCACCGAAACCATAACGGCGAGGACTTCGCCCTCGCGGATGCCTTCTCCCAGATCGGGCAGTTTGAAAGATCGGGCCATGGAATTTCTCCGTTTCAATGCTCAAGTGTTTTTCTGGCCGCCGTGAGGATGCGCTGCACACCGGGAAGATAGCTGTGCTCCAGGCTGAAATAGGGAATGGTCACATCGAACCCCGTCACCCGGGCAATGGGCGCTTCCAGATAGAAAAAACTCTTTTCCATGATGCGGGCGGCGATCTCGGCGCCGGGGCCGAAACTGCGCGGAGCTTCGTTGACCAGTACGGCATGTCCGGTTTTTTGCACCGAGGCGCAAAATTGCGTGTCATCCAGCGGCGCAAGGGTCAAAAGGTCGATGACTTCGGCTTCCATGCCGTCTTCTGCAGCCAGCCGCTCGGCGGCTTCCAGCGTCGGCCGCAGCATGGCGCCGTAGCTGATCAGGGTAATGTCTTTCCCTTTGCGCACCACCTGAGAGGCGCCCAGCGGCAGGCTTTCTTCGGCTTCAGGAACCTCTTCGCGAAAGGCCCGGTAGAGGGCCTTGGATTCGTAAAAGATCACCGGGTCCGGGTCCCTAATAGCGGAAACCAGCAGTGCGCGGGCATTGCGCGGACCGGAGGGAATGACCATTTTCAAACCCGGAATGTGGGCCCAGAAGGCTTCGCGGCTCTCGGAGTGGTGCTCCAGAGCGCGCACCCCGCCGCCATAGGGCGTACGCAGCACCATGGGGACATGCAGGCGTCCCTGGGAGCGCCAGCGCAGGCGGGCGGCGTGGTTTTCGATCTGGTGGAAAGCCTGGTAGGTAAAACCTGAAAACTGGATTTCGCAAACCGGTTTCAACCCGTATACCGCCATGCCGATGGACATGCCCACGATGCCGGACTCGGCCAGCGGGGTGTCGACGACACGTTCGGCGCCGAATTTCTCAATGAGCCCCTCGGTGACACGGAAAACACCACCGTCCACGCCCACATCCTCTCCCAGCACGATCACGGCGTCGTCTTTCTGCATCTCCTGCGCGAGCGCCAGGTTCAAGGCCTGCACCATGGTCAGTTTAGCCATGCACGCCTCCTTTCTGTCCCGCTTCCAGTTCACGGGCCAGTTCATTTTTCTGGGCTTCTATGTGCGGCGGCATTTTGGCATAGGTGTGATCAAACATGCTAAGCGGGTCGGCCAGGGTCTGCATGCGCGCCTCGGCGCGCTCGACGGCCGTCTGGATTTCCTCTTTGACAGAAGTTTCCAGTGCTTCGATCTGCTGTGGGGTGAACACGCCGCGGCGCAGCAGGTACTTGCCGAAACGGATCAGCGGGTCGCGCCGCTTCCATATGCCGACTTCTTCGTCGCTGCGGTACCGCCTGGGGTCGTCGGCGGTGGTGTGCATGATCAGGCGGTAGGTCACGCACTCGATCAGCGTGGGCCCCTTGCCCTGGCGTGCACGTTCGGCGGCCGCGACGGCCGCGGTGTAAACCGCCAGGACGTCATTGCCGTCC
>JALSRD010000056.1 GCA_026984935.1 Desulfobacterales bacterium | reverse complement strand
TAAGGCGCGCAGCGACGAGTGCTTGAATTTGGCCGGTCAACTGAAAGCTGTCCCGGATGGATACAGGGGCGGAACCGAAATGGTTTTTGTGGGAGACAATGAACTATAAAAGGCCCCAAAATGTGAAAAAGGCCCCAAAATGTGATCCGCCGATGGTCTCAGCGGCCGGTGCGCTTCAGCTCATCGTTCAGCAGCGTACGGCAGTAGCGGCACAGACGGTCGCTTTTGCGGTCCACGTCGCGGATGCTGCGGCAGTAGTGCATGATACAGGCCGGGTCCTTGCAGTGCCGCAGGTCGAAGGTATGCGCCAGTTCATGGGCGGCTTCCTTGGCCACGCGGGCGGGCAGCAAGGCCTTTTGCACCGCCGTCGCCAGGCCCTCGTCCAGCCGGTGCACCGAAACCACGCAGGCGCGCCCGCCCAGCTGCGCTTCCCCGTAAACATAGGTCAAAATCGGGATGAACAGGTCGACGCCGACCAGCGCCAGCACCTTGAACGCCTCCGGCGGCGCCAGGGAAGCCAGCTTCTCCAGGATCAGGGTCGAGTGGTACTGTTCGCGGGTGTGATCGAAGGCGAAATCGACACTGTCCATGAGCGGCAGCACCGCGGTGGGCAGATTGAAGATGCGCTCCACGGCCCCGCAGACCGCCGCGGTCAGTTCCGGCTGCAGGTTTCCGATGGGTGAAACCGCGACGGTATGGGCTGCCGCACAGCCCATCTTACTTCCGGATCTGGTAGCGTTTGATTTTGCTGTAAAGTGTCGAACGGTCGATGCCCAGTATGCGGGCGCTTCTGGCAATATTCCAGGCGTTTTCGGAAAGCACGGCAACAATGTGCATCCGTTCCATTTCGGCCAGCGATTTGTCCGCTGCGACCTCCGCGCAGACCGCAGAAGAGATCGGCAGATCGTGCGGTTCGATGGAAGTGCCCTTTCCCACCACCACCGCCCGTTCGATGGCGTTCTCCAGTTCGCGCACGTTTCCGGGCCATTCATAGAGCATCATTTCGTCGATGGCCGCGCGGCTGATGCGATTGACGGCACGGTTGGTTTCGCGGGCGAACTGTTGCAGGAAGTGGTCCGCCAGAAGCGGGATATCCTCTTTGCGTTCGCGCAAAGGCGGCATTTTAAAGGCCACGACATTCAGGCGGTAGTACAGGTCCTCGCGGAAACGGCGCTGACGGATGGCCTCCCCGAGATCCCGGTTGGTGGCGGCGATGACACGGAATTCGGCTTCGATGGGCCGGGTGCCGCCCACCCGGTAGAAGATGCGGTCCTCGAGGATACGCAGCAGGTCGATCTGCATGCGCATGCTGATTTCGCCGATTTCGTCCAGGAAAAGCGTGCCGCCATGGGCGAGCTCCAGGCGCCCTTTCTTGGTTTCCTTGGCATCGGTAAAGGCGCCTTTTTCGTATCCGAACAACTCGCTTTCCATGAGGTGTTCGGGAATGGCGCCGCAGTTGACCACGACGAAAGGTCCCTCGCAGCGGTCGCTGTGGGTGTGGATGGCTTTGGCCACCAAGCCCTTGCCGGTTCCGGTTTCGCCGCTGATCAGCACCGTGGAGCCGGTGGGCGCCACGTCCCGGATGAGGCTGAAAACCTGCTGCATGGGCGCGGATTGGCCGATCAGGCTCTCAAAGCGGGCGTGCTCACGGGCCTGCTGTCTCAGGAACTGGTTTTCGCGCGTCTGCCGGCGATGCGAGATGATACGGTCGATCAGCACGCCCAGGGCATCCGGGTCGAAGGGTTTCAACAGGTAGTCGAACGCCCCTTTCTTCATGGCCTCGATGGCCGTTGAAATCGAGCCGTAAGCGGTGATCATGACCACTTCGACTTCGGGGTCGCTCTGTTTGACCTGTTCGAGCACCTCGAGTCCGCTCATGCCCTCCATTTTGATGTCCAGAAATACGATGTCAAACAGCGTGTCCTTGAGCAGGGCCAGCGCCGATTCACCGCTTTCGGCGGTCGTCACGGCGTAGCCGTCGCGTTCCAGCCATGCGCCCAGGGATTCGCGCATGATCAGTTCGTCGTCAACGATCAGGATCTTAATGCGGTCCACGGGATTCTCCAGGGTTGGTTGCAGTGGCGTCAACAGCCGGTTTGACGGGCAGTTCGATGCTGATGACGGTCCCTGTCCCTTCACGGCTTTTGACCCCGATATGGCCGCCGTGCTCTTCGACGATGCCGTAAGCCACAGAGAGGCCCAGACCGACGCCCTTGCCTTTTTTCTTGGTGGTGAAAAACGGCTCGAACAGGTGGGGCAGGTTTTCTTTGGGGATGCCGCTGCCGGTATCTTCAAACACAATGCGTATCGCTTGTTTTCCCGCCGGCTGTGCTGAAATCTTCAGTATGCCGCCGCCGCCCGGCTGCATGGCTTCGGCGGCATTGGAGATCATGTTGACAAAAACCTGCTGCAAAAGGTCCTGGGAACCGACGATTTGAGGCAGGTCTGCCGCCAGGTGTTTTTCGACATGCACACGGCTGATTTTGAGGAGGTTCTGGTTTAAGAGAAGCGTTTTTGCGATCAACCGACGCAGATCAAATTTCTTCAGTTCCATGCTGGACTGGCGCGAAAAACCGAGCAGGTTGGAGATGATGCGGCTCACGCGGCGGGTTTCGGTCTCCATCAAGCGCAGGTAGGTGTTAAACTGCTTAAGCGTTTTGGCGTTCAAGTCGCCTTCGGCCACGATGCGCTGCATCAGCAGGTTCAGGTTTAAAATGCCGGCCACGGGGTTGTTGATCTCGTGCACCACCGATGCGGACAGCTTACCCAAAGAGGCCATCTTGTCCTGGTGAATCAGCTTGTCCTGTGTTTCCCGCAGTTGGCGGGTGCGTTTTTCCACCATTTTTTCCAGGCGGCGGGTAATCTCTTCTTCGGTCTTGACGCGCTGGGTGATATCGCGGCTGATTTCGATGAACTTGGAGATCTTGCCCGGAGACTCCCATACCGGATAGATGATGACCTCGATATAGCGCAGCTGACCCCGGCGGTCGATGCGTGTCAGCACGCTTTCGCTGCGGCGCCGGTTGTGGATGACCTCTTCCAGCGGACAGGTCACTTCCACATCGCACATGCGGTTGAGTTTCTGGAAAATCTGGTGGCATTTCTTGCCGATCACTTCGTCGCGCGAATAGCCCATCTGTTTTAAAAAAGCCTGGTTGGCCTCGACGATTTCGTGATCCGGCGTGATCACCAGAATGAAATCGGCAATGCCGTCCAGGATCATCTGGATCTCACGGTTGCGTTTGCGCAGCTTGTCTTCCTCGGCGGCGATGGCCTTCCATACCAGCAGAAAGGTCTGATAGCTGATGAGGCGGATGTGCCCCGGCTTGGTGGACAGGATGTCGCTGAGCAGGTGCGGGTCGGCGGTCAGCAGGATGATCAGGTCGATGCGGTGTTCCGGCAGGTACAGGTCGTGAGGATTGGAAAGGGTGATCAGTCCGAGCTCGGCGGCGAGCAGCATGCCGGCAGCTTTGGGGTCTGGGTCGGCTACCGCCGCGATGTGGGCGCGCATGCCTTCATCATCGAACTCCAGGGTCGTCTTCTGCAGGACCTTGCGGCAGAATTCACCTGCGCCGACAAGCCCGATACGGATGTTTGAAAGCAGGGTCTGCTGCATGTCGAAGATCCTCAATACCGGCCGCGCGCGGTTGCCGTGGCGGGTTCAGATATTGCCGGGTTTCAGTGGCCGTGCGAAGCACAGAAACAATTATAAATGATAACATGTGCTTTACCAGGATTCAAGGTGGTTTTCCACTTGCGCGGCCATTCCGGCCGGGTGTGTCCGACGGATGTTCACGGTTCCAGGACAGGTGCCGGCATCCGTTGCCGCGGGGCCATTTGGGGTTGACAAAGATACGTAAAACTGGTTAGTTGATAGCCTTTTATACCGATTGAATGATGCGAATTATGCAATAGCCGGTACATACCGGACGGCAAAAGGGCATCCTTAACTCAGGCTAAAGTCAAAGGGGTATTTCATGGGAGACGGCGTCATCGGTTCCGTAATGGTGGTCGGCGGCGGCATTGCCGGCATGCAGGCGGCCTTGGATTTGGCGGATTCCGGGTATTTTGTCCATGTGGTCGAAAAATCATCGGCTATCGGCGGCGTGATGAGCGAACTGGACAAAACCTTTCCCACCAACGACTGCGCCATGTGAATCATTTCACCGAAACTGGTCGAGTTCGGCCGGCATTTGAACATCAACCTGATCACCTGCGCCCAGGTCGAAAAAATCGAGGGCGCCCGGGGCCGTTTCAAGGCCACGGTGCGCAAATCCCCGCGCTACATCGATCCCGACAAGTGCACGTCCTGCGGCGATTGCGCCGAAGTGTGCCCCGTGGTGCTGCCCGATGCGTACGATCAGGGTATGAGCCTCCGCAAGGCGACCTACAAAAAATACGCCCAGGCCATTCCGGGGGCTTTCGCCATCCAGAAAAGCGATGTGGCACCCTGCAAGCTGGCCTGCCCGGCCGGCCTCAATGTCCAGGGCTACGTGCAGATGGTGGGGGCCGGCAAGTATAAGGAGGCCCTCGAAATCATCATGCAGGAGCTGCCCCTGCCGGGGGTGCTGGGCCGGATCTGCCCCCACGGCTGCGAGGATGCCTGCCGCCGCTGCCAGGTGGACGACCCCATTGCCATCCGCGATCTGAAGCGCCTGGCGGCCGATGAATTCGATCCGCGCGATATCAAGATCGACTGCCTGCCGGCGAGAAGGGAAAAAGTGGCCATCGTGGGCTCCGGGCCGGCCGGCCTGGCGGCGGCCTACCACCTGGCCCGCCGGGGAATCCGATCGACGATTTTCGAGGCCCTGCCCCAGGCCGGCGGAATGCTCAGGGTCGGTATCCCCGACCACCGCCTGCCGCCCGAGGTGCTGGACCGCGAGATCGAACTGATCACCAACCTGGGCGTGACGATCAAGACCTCCACACCGCTGGGGCCGGACCTGGGTATCGACGACCTGTTTGCGCAGGGATTTGCCGCCGTCTATCTGGCGCTGGGCGCTCACCGGGGGATCAAGCTGGGGATTCCGGGCGAGAAAGCCGAGGGCGTACGCCAGGGGGTTGATTTCTTGCGGGAAGTCAATCTGAGCGGTAAGGCCGCGGTCGGCCGGCGGGTGGCCATCATCGGCGGCGGCAATGTGGCCATCGATGTGGCACGCTCTGCCGTGCGCCTGGGTGCCGGGGAAGTGCAGATCATCTACCGGCGTACGCGCTCGGAGATGCCGGCCTGGGAAGAGGAGATTGCGGCTGCCGAAGACGAGGGCGCCCGGCTGACCTACCTGTCGGCGCCCCAGGAAATCCTCACCCAGGACGGCCGGGTCGTGGGCCTGCGGTGCATCCGCATGGAACTGGGCGCAGCCGACTCATCGGGCCGCAGGCGGCCCATTCCGATTCCGGGCAGCGAGTACGATATCGAGGTGGATCAGGTGATTCCGGCCATCGGTCAGCAGCCTGACCTGTCGGCCATCGAGAATGTGGACGGCCTGGAATTTTCACGCTGGGGAACCACCGAAGTCGACCCGCTGACATATGCCACCGGCCGCGCGGGTGTTTTTGCAGGCGGTGACCTGCAGACCGGCCCCTGGGTGGCCATCGGCGCCATCGCCGCTGGCCGCGAGGCGGCCGAGTCCATCGAACGGTACCTGGACGGCCGCGACATGGCGGCCGGGCGGACGGCCGTCGTCAATGAAAATCCGGATTATCGCCCCATCACGGAGGATATCCCCAGGCAGCCGCGGGCGGCCATGCCCACGTTGTCAGCAGCCGCGCGCCGGGGCAACTTCGACGAAGTGGAGCTGGGTTACGAAACCGAGGCGGGTCGCGCGGAAGCGCACCGCTGCCTGAACTGCGCCTATTGCTGCGAGTGTTTTCAGTGCGTCGAAGCCTGCGGCGTACAGGCTGTCACCCTGGAAACCCATGCCCAGAAGCCGGAGACCGTGGAGCTTGAAATCGGCTCCGTCATCCTGGCGCCGGGCTTTTCGCCTTTCGATCCCTCGCGTTTTGACAGCTACAACTATGCCGGCCACCCCAATGTGATCACCTCCATGGAGATGGAGCGCATCCTGTCGGCGTCGGGCCCCACCCAGGGGCACCTGGTGCGCCCCTCCGACCACGGGGAACCGAAAAAAATCGCCTGGTTTCAGTGCGTGGGATCGCGAGATCTGAATCGCTGTGACAATGCCTATTGCTCGTCGGTCTGCTGCATGTACGCCATCAAGGAGGCCGTGATCGCCAAGGAACATGCCGGCGACGCGCTGGACTGCGCGGTTTTTTTCATGGATATGCGTACCCACGGCAAGGATTTTGAACGCTTCTACGACAATGCCAGGGAAAAAACCGGGGTACGTTTCATCCGCAGCCGGGTGCACACCATCGATCCGGTGGCGGGCAGCGATGATCTTGCGGTGCGCTACCTCGACAATGACGGCCGCATGCAGACCGAAGTTTTCGACATGATCGTGCTTTCGGTGGGCCTGGAGACGCCCCCTGACGGGATTGCACTGGCCGAGCGGCTGGATGTGGCCCTAACACCTGGAAATTTTGCCAAAACCGACGCCTTTGCGCCGGTCAGCACCTCGGTGGAGGGAATCTTCACCTGCGGCGCGTTTCAGGGTCCGCGGGATATTCCCCAGGCCGTGGTCGACGCCAGCGCCGCCGCCGCGGCGGCAGGCGAGATCCTCAGCAACGCCCGCAATACGCTCACGCGCACCGAAGAGGTGGTCCCCGAAACCGACGTCGCCGGGGAGCGTCCGCGCATCGGCGTGTTCGTCTGCAACTGCGGCATCAACATCGCCGGCGTGGTGGATGTGCCGGCGGTACGGGACTATGCGGCTACGCTGCCCTACGTGGAGTACGTGACCGACAACCTCTACAGCTGCTCCCAGGACACCCAGGACACCATGGCCCGCATTATCCGCGAGAAGGGTTTGAACCGGGTGGTGGTGGCGGCCTGCACGCCCAAGACCCATGAACCGCTGTTTCAGGAAACCCTGATGAACGCCGGCCTGAACAAGTACCTGTTCGAGATGGCCAATATCCGCAACCAGGACTCGTGGGTTCACAAAAACAACCCGCAGCTGGCCACCGCAAAGGCCAAAGACCTGGTGCGCATGGCGGTTTCCAAGGTTGCCTTGACCGAACCGCTCAAGGAAGCTGAACTGGCGGTCAACCCTGTGGCCATGGTGGTCGGCGGCGGGGTTTCCGGTCTGTCCGCGGCCCAGAGCCTGGCCCGCCAGGGCTATGAAACCCACGTTATCGAAAAGAGCGCCCATCTGGGCGGCAATGCCCGCAACCTGTACCGCACCCCGGACGGTGAGCGCATTGCGCCCCGGCTGTCGGCGCTAATCGCCGATGTCCAGCAGGCGCCGAACATCCACCTGCACCTGGAGACGGAGCTGAAGCAAGTGGAGGGGTTCGTGGGCAATTTCAAATCCACCCTGGTCTGTAACGGCGATGGAACCCTGCTTGAGCACGGGGTGGTCGTTCTGGCCACCGGCGCCGCACCCCTGGAACCGGAGGAATACGGTTACGGCAGCGACCCACGTATCGTCACCAGCCTGGAGCTGGACCGCAGGTTCATCGACGATGACGCCGGCCTGAACCATCTTGAAACCGCGGTGTTCATCCAGTGCGTGGGTTCCCGGGAACCCCAGCGGCCTTACTGTTCACGGGTCTGCTGTACGCACGCCATCGACAACGCACTGGAACTTAAGCGGCGCCGTCCCGAAATGAATGTCTACATCCTGTACCGCGATATCCGGACCTACGGTGAGCGTGAGTACCTGTACAGCAAGGCGCGCGAGGCCGGAGTGATTTTTATCCGCTACAGCCTGGGGAACAAGCCGCAGGTGCGCGCCGGCAGCAGGAAAGTGGTGGTTGCGGTGACCGACCACGTGCTGGGGCGTCCGTTGGAAATCGAGACCGACCTGCTCTGCCTGTCGTCGGCTGTGGTGCCGACGGCCGTCGAGGGTTTGGCCCAGATGTTCAAGGTGCCTTTAAATGACGACGGCTTTTTCGTCGAAAAGCATGCCAAGCTGGGGCCCTCGGAATTTGCCACCGACGGCGTTTTTCTGTGCGGTCTGGCCCATTACCCCAAACCCATCGACGAAGCCGTGGCCCAGGGACGGGCGGCAGCCTCGCGCGCTGTGACGCTGCTGGCGCGTGAAAAGATCCACACTTCCGGCAACGTGGCACGCAGCGATCCCTTCTACTGCAGCAGCTGCGGTGTCTGTGTGGCCATCTGCCCGTATGCGGCGGCGACGTTCATAAAGGAGGGGCCCAACAGCGGCAAGGCCGAAATCAACCCGGTGCTGTGCAAGGGTTGCGGCCTGTGCGTGGCCTCCTGCCGCTCGGGGGCCATTCATTTGAGGGGATTCGACAACGACCAGATTTTTGCCCAGCTCTTCGCTTTGAACGAAGAGGCTCTGTAACGTACAGCCTGCCGGCATGCAAGGAGAAACGCAACATGGCCCCATGGGAACCGAAAATCGTCAGTTTTCTGTGTAACTGGTGCAGCTACGGTGCCGCCGATCTGGCCGGCGTCAGCCGCATGGAATACCCGCCGCACATCCGCGTGGTGCGCATTCCCTGCACGGGCCGGATGAGCCCCAAGTTTTTTCTGGCAGCGTTGCGTGAAGGCGCCGATGCCGTCTGGGTTTCGGGGTGACATCCCGGCGAATGCCATTACCTGGAAGGTAATTACTATGCCAGACGCAAATTCGTGCTGTTTCAGAATTTAATGGAACATATGGGGATCGAACCCGGACGGCTCCAGTTTTCCTGGATCTCGTCGGCCGAAGCGACGAAATTCGTTGAAGTGGCCCAGGCGGTTACCGAAACAGTCAAAGCCCTGGGACCCAACACACACTTTGTCAAACACGAAGCCAAGGTGGCCTGATATGCGCGCCTATACCGAAAAGATCAGAGAAATTGCCCGCAGACTCCTGGAGGCGTGCACGGTGGAAAGGGTGCTCGGTTTTCGCCGCGGCAGCGTGCCGATGATGAACGCGCCCTGTTTCGTGAAAACACCCGCAGAGGCGGCCAACCTGGTCTGGGACAGCAACTGCGGAATCAACCTGGCCAATTACCTGACCAGCCGCAGCGAAAAAATCGGCATTTTTGCCAAGGGGTGCGATTCGCGCAACATCGTCACGCATATCATCGAAAACAAGATCCGGCGGGAACAGCTGGTGATTATCGGGGTGCCCTGCCACGGGATGATCGACCGGCACAGGATCGCCGCCATGGCCGACGGCGAGATTCGGGAAGTTGTTGAGGATGAAAACAACATAATCGTTCAGGGCGACGGGTTCAAAAAAGTGCATAACCGCCACGATGTGCTGCAGGCCAACTGCGCCGTGTGTACGCACCGCAACCCGGTAATATACGACGAGCTGGTTGCAGATCTGGTAGAAGAACCAGGGGACGTGGACCGCTACCGGGATGTGCGCGAGATCGAGGCCCTGTCTGCAGAGGGGAAATGGGATTTTTTCGATGACCTGCTGCACGACTGCATTCGCTGTTACGCCTGCCGCAATGCCTGTCCGCTGTGCTACTGCCCCACCTGCTTCGTGGACGAGTCACGCCCCCAGTGGGTGGGCAAGAGTCAGGATCCTGTGGATGTGCGCACCTTTCATTTTCTGCGGGCCTACCACTGCGCCGGGCGCTGTACGGACTGCGGCGCCTGTGAGCGCGCCTGCCCGGTGGGGATCAACATGCGCGTGTTCACCAAGAAACTGGAGAAAGACTGCCTGGAAAAGTTTGGCTGGGAAGCCGGCCTGAGCCTGGAGGCGCGGCCGCCGCTGGATGCCTACCGGCCGGACGACCCGGACGACTTTATCCGCTGAAACCGGTGCCTCCAACCGCCGGTTTCTCCGGCGAGGCTGCAATGCAAAACACGGCGGCTTTAAAAAGGGTAAACACATGAAGGTCATTTACATCGAAAAGGCGCAATGGGCATCTGGACTGGAGAAGGCCGGCGACAGTTTCCGCCTGTGGGGACCCGTCAGGCGGGGACAGTTTTACGCGTTTGAAGAGCTGGCCGGCGGCCAGGTTCCGGCGCTGGACTTTCGCAACACACGCCTTTCGGCCAAGGGGCTGGTCTATCCGCAGTCCGAAAAGATGTTCGAATATACGCTGGATCCCGGGCAGCCGGATCATGACCTGCTCAAAGAGGCTCAAAAGGACTACAGCCCCCGGGCGGTCTTGGGCATCCGGCCCTGCGATGCCGATGCCTTTGAACTGGTTGCGCGCAATTTCGACACGCCGGAATACCAGGACCCCTACTGGCTGCGTGCCCGTGAGGCCGTCACGCTGGTGGGACTGGCCTGTGCGGCACCCTGCAGCACCTGCTTCTGCACCTCGGCCGGTTCCGGACCCTTCAGCACCAAAGGGCTGGACATTCTGCTGGTGGACAGCGGCGGGAATTTTTTGGCGCAGGTGGCAACTCCCAAGGGGGAGGCTTTTGCACAGGCCGCCGGTTGGCGGCAGCCGGCCGACGACGCGGCGGCGGCCGAAATCGACAGGCAGCGGCAAGTGGCCGAAGCCCGCATCGACTCGCATGTAGCCACCGAACGGTTGCGGCAGCAGGACACCCTGACCCTGCATGCCGCGCCTTTCTGGGATGACGTGGCCTTTGCCTGCATCAACTGCGGCACCTGCACCTACCTGTGCCCCACCTGCTGGTGCTTCGACATTCAGGATGAAACTCACGGCAGGCAGGGGGTGCGTCTGCGTAACTGGGACAGCTGCATGTTTCCGCTGTTTACCCTGCACGGTTCGGGACACAACCCCAGGGGGCAGAAGGTGCAGCGGGTGCGCCAGCGCTTCATGCACAAGCTGAAGTACTATGTGGACAAGTATGAAAACGGCATTCAGTGCGTGGGATGTGGACGCTGCGTGCGCCACTGTCCGGTGAATATTGATATCCGCAAGGTCTGTGAGTTGATGAACAGTTACACGCTTGCCGGCGACAGCTGTGCCGTAGTATCCTAGACGAGGGGTCGAGACGTGCAAAATCCATATCTGCCGTACGCGGTTCGCATTGAAGACATCATCACCGAGACAGAAGATAAAAACTTAAAGACATTCAAGCTGGCATTCGAGAACCCTGCGGATGAGGAAAAATTCGCTTATGCCGCCGGCCAGTTCGCCGAGCTTTCGGTGACCGGCAAAGGTGAAATCCCCATCGGCATCGCCTCTTCCCCCACCGAAAAGGGTTTCGTCATGTTCACGGTGAACAAGGTGGGACTGGTTTCCTCGCATCTGCACACCATGCAGCCCGGGGATCTGATGGGCATCCGCGGCCCCCTGGGCAACAGCTACCCTTGGGAACTGCTGGAGGGCAAGAACGTGGTCATTATCGGCGGTGGGTTCGCCTTTACCACCCTGCGCGCTTCTATCGTCTACATGCTCGATCCGGCCAACCGTTCGCGGTTCGGCGACATTCACGTGATCTACGGCGCGCGTTCACCGGGAATGCTGCTCTACCGGGATGAACTGGCCGGCTGGGAAGCGCGCGACGACATCCACATGCACATCACCGTGGATGCCACCGATGACCCGCATTGGAAGTACAACGTGGGTTTCGTACCCACCATCACCGAAAAGAAGGCCCCCCAGGCCGATGCGGAAACCTACGCCATTATCTGCGGCCCGCCCATCATGATCAAGTTTACCCAGCCGGTGCTGGACAACCTGGGCTACGGCCATGACCATATCATCATGTCCTTGGAAAACCGCATGAAATGCGGTATCGGCATGTGCGGCCGCTGCAACATCGGCCGGCATTTCGTCTGCAAGGACGGGCCGGTCTTTACCCTGGCGCAATTAAACGGCATGCCCAAGGAGTACTGATATACCGGCGGGGTGGCGAGGCCATAAATCCTCAATGGGACGGTATGCGGCTGCGGGGATTTCAAGCCAGGCCGCATTTTGTATTGACAACCGCGACCGAATCGTATAACAAAGCCATATTCTCGGCCAGTGCGGCGAAAAGGGCGGTAAGCCTAAGAAATAATTATATTATTTTAAGGAGGAAATTAAATGCCAACAGTTGAGTTCATGGGAAAAACATTTGAAGTTGACGAGGATGGGTTCATCGACAGTTATGAAAACTGGTCCGAAGAGTGGGTGCAGTACGTGAAAAAGGAAGAGGGCATCGATGAACTGAACGAAGAACACCGCAAGATCATCAGTATGTTGCGGGAATACTACGAGAAAAACGGCATTGCACCGATGGTGCGGGTGCTGTCCAAAGTGACCGGTTTCAAACTCAAGCACATATACGAACTCTTTCCGTCAGGACCCGGCAAGGGAGCCTGTAAGATGGCCGGACTTCCCAAACCGACGGGATGCGTGTAGCACCTTGATGTGGTGATCGCTTCCAATCGATTCGATAAAAGGCCCCGGTTTGCATGGGGCCTTTTATATTTGCCGGATGGCCCATCATGGTGATCAGCGTCAAAACCAATCAGCGTACGCAGTTTATCGATATCACGCGGCAAATTCAGCAGGCCGTCAGCGATACGCCGGCTTTTCAGGAGGGCTGGTGCCTGGTGTACGTGCCCCACACCACAGCTGCCGTGACGATCAACGAGAGTGCCGACCCCAGCGTATGCGCGGACATCATCGAGCGCCTGGACGCGCTGGTCCCCTGGCGGGCCGGTTACCGTCATGCGGAGGGGAATTCGGCCGCGCACATCAAGTCGTCGCTCATGGGTGCCTCGCAGTGCGTGGCGGTCGAGGCCGGCCGGCTGGTGCTGGGGACCTGGCAGGGTATCTTTTTCTGCGAATTCGACGGGCCGCGCACGCGCAAGGTGCACATCCGGCTTTACCGCGCGGAGCAGCGAACCTGATATGGACGATGTCGACCGGGCCATACTAAACCGCATACAGTCCGATTTTCCGATTGCCGCCAGGCCCTATTTGAGCATTGCGCGGGAGTTCGGCCTTTCGGAAAACGAACTGCTGGCACGCCTGCGCCGACTGAAGAAGCGGGGATTCATTCGCCGCATCGGTGGCAATTTCGTACCCGAAAAGCTTGGTTTCGTCAGCACGCTCTGCGCCGCCAGGGTCCCCGCAGAGCACGTTGACGCCTTCGCCGAAGTGGTCAACCGGTATGCCGGGGTCACGCACAACTATCAGCGTGACAACGACTTCAACATCTGGTTTACCTTCATCGCACCTTCCATGGATGAAATCAGCCGAAATCTCGAAAGCATATCCCGCGAAACAGGTGTGCCCACGATTTTAAACCTGCCGGCCACCAAAGTATTCAAGATCCGGGCGCATTTCAAGCTGTAACCATGTTGTCCGGCCGCAGTTGTGGTTCGCGCACGTCGCGCGACCCCCGCCGAAAGGGAATATGCCCGCATGCAGGACACCCGCATTGCCGCCGTTGTCTGTCGGTGCCCAGTCGGGCAGCTGGCATATAATCTGGAGCGTACCGCGCACTGGACGTCTTATGCCCGCAAACGGGGCGCTGACATCGTCTGCCTGCCCGAAATGAACATCAGCGGGTATCAGCTGTCGGCGCGCACCCGCCAAATCGCGGAAACGCCGGCAGGTCCGGTCTGCCGTGCGCTCCAGCGCCTGGCCGATGGCGAAGAGGTGGTCATTCTGGCGGGACTGGCCGAGAAAAAAGATGACCGCCAGATTTTCGCCGCCCACCTGGTTCTGATGCCGGGCAGTCCGCCGCGGGTCTACCGCAAACTGCACATCGCCCCGCCGGAGCAACCCTTTTTCACCGCCGGCGACACGATTCCCGTTTTCAACGCCGCCGGTGCGGCTTTCGGCATTCAGCTGTGCTATGATACGCATTTCCCGGAGCTTTCCACACGTATGGCGCTGGCCGGTGCCGAGATCCTCTTCATGCCCCACGCTTCGCCGCGCGGAACTCCGGCCGGCAAATACAAATCCTGGCTGCGGCACCTGCCGGCCAGGGCTTTCGACAACAGCTGTTTCGTAGTGGCCTGCAACCAGAGCGGGGACAACGCCGCCGGACTGTCTTTTCCGGGGGTGGCAGTGGCCATCGACCCATCGGGGGAAGTTATCGCCAGCCGTGTTGAGGACGAAGAGGGCGTGCTGCTGGCGGATCTCAAGGCAGCGGATTTCGAAGCGGTGCGCAGCCACCGCATGCGCTTCTTTCTGCCCCATCGGCGTGATGATCTGTTCGCCTAGCGCGCTTTCAGGAAAGCATCATCAGGTGCGTAGGCGCAGACGGATGCCGTTTTCCGCCTGGCGGACCGCAATACCGTATGCACCGATGGTTTCGATCAGCGGGCGGCCGAACAGAAAATCGAGCAGGCGCGCATCCACGCCGCTTTTTTCGACGCACAGCATACGCATCTGCCGGTCATAGGCGATGCTTTCGCAGATGGCGGTTTCCAGCGTGCGGTTCGGCGTGCTTTGCTTCAGCTGTGCGATGCGTGCGGCCAGTTTAACATGGTTGCAGCGCGATTCATGGACTTCGATCAGCTCCCAGAGTCCCTCGACACCACCCAGCAGATCTTTGCGCACCAGGCGGTTGTGGTCATAAATGCGTTCAATGGCGGACGTGTCCCAGCAGGTCAGCACGCGGCATTCCAGCGGGCGCTGGGCATAGATGCGGCAGCTGCGGTCGTCGGCGTCGTAAAACCGGCAGACCGGCAGCCGGCCCCGTCCCTTGATGCGGATAACCTCGCGGTCGAGAACCGTCACGGCGGCGCGTACGTTGTCGTACACCCGTTCACCGGTGCGCAGGGTGAGCAGGCTGCGCAGCGGGATTTTTCCCTGTTCGACCCGGGCGGCATCTTCGATGTGCAGGGCCGGGCCGCCTTTTTGGCAGCAGGTGCCGCAGCGCCGGCAGGTGGTTTGGGCGCCGGACCGGGAATCTGCCGGCCGCTCGTCGGCGGGCGGTATCGCCGGGGGGGATTGGGGTGTGCTCATGGGTTGACGTCTCACGCGGCGGCCTTCGGGGTGGGATTTTTAAGAGCGGGCCATCCGCTCTGCGAACTGGCGGCCCGCTCTCGTGTGGGTCAGCGGTTAAATTTTCCCTGATCGGCCGTCGTCACAGGGGCCGCTTTCATCGCCGAAGCGTGAATGCTCGGCCGTACCCGACAGCGTGCAGGCGTCTGTGTCGGTGCCGTCCGATCCTCCCGCTGCATCGTCGCTTTCAGCCAGGTGCAGAATGACTTCCTGCTCGGCAAGCCGTTTCATGCGTTCGTAGCGTTCCATGACTTCCTTTTCCAGATGTGCAGTCAGCACCTTGGACTCCTCCGGGAAGGTCATCTGCAGCGATGCGTAGCGCACTTCCCCGGCCAGAAACTGCCTCAGGCTGCCGTCCGGTTTCTTGGAGTCCAGGATAAAGGGGTTTTGCCCTTTTTGCTTGAGCTCGGGGTTGTACCGGTACAGCGGCCAGTAGCCGCACTGCACGGCGAGTTTTTCCTCCTCCTGGCTTTTCCCCATGCCGCGCTTGATGCCGTGGTTGATGCAGGGCGCGTATCCGATGATCAGCGCAGGCCCCGGGTAGCTCTCGGCTTCGGTGAGGGCCTTTACAAGCTGCTGCTTGTTGGCGCCCATGGCCACGCTGGCCACGTACACATAGCCGTAGGTCATGGCCATGGCCCCCAGATCCTTTTTGGCGGTCTTTTTGCCCGAGGCCGCGAATTTGGCCACCGAGCCCGTGGGGGTGGCCTTGGAGGACTGGCCGCCGGTGTTGGAGTAAACTTCGGTGTCGAAGACGAACATATTGATGTCCTCGCCGCTGGCCAGCACGTGGTCGATGCCGCCGTATGAAATATCGTAGGCGGACCCGTCACCGGCAAAGACCCAGTAGGAGCGTTTGGTGAAATGGCTGGACAGTTCGAGAATGTCGCCCAGCGGTGGGTGCTCCTTGTGGGCCGGCAGCAGTTGCTTGAGGGTGTCTCCGAATTTGCGCGATGCCGCCGGGTCCTGACGGTTTTCCAGCCAGCCTGAAAGGGCCGTCCTGATTTCCTCTGGAATGTCGCCGGTCACGGCTTGACGGGCAAGTTCCACCAGGCGGTTGCGCTGGTGGAAGGCCCCCAGAAACATGCCGTAGGCGAATTCCGCCGGGTCTTCAAACAGCGAGTTGCCCCAGGCCGGGCCGTGGCCGTCTTCGTTGGTGCAGTATGGGATGGTGGGCGCCGAGCCGCCCCAGATCGACGTGCAGCCCGTGGCGTTGCCGATCACCATGCGCTCGCCGAACAGCTGCGTGATGAGTTTGGCATAGGGGGTCTCCCCGCAGCCTGCGCAGGCGCCCGAGAACTCCAGCAACGGTTGGCAGAACTGGCTGCCCTTGACGGTGTTGCGTTTGGTGAGGTCACCGCGTACCGGCAGTGCAACGGCATAGGCGTGATTGGGGACCTGGACTTCGGTCTGGCTGGCCAGCGGTCGCATGACCAGGGCTTTTTGCTTGGCCGGGCAGATATCGGCGCAGTTGCCGCATCCCAGGCAGTCCAGCGTATTGACCTGGACGCGGAAGTGATACCCCTTGAGTTCCTTTCCCAGCGCCTTTTTGGCGTCAAAGCCCTGCGGGGCCGCCGCCAGCTCGGCGTCATTTAAAAGTACCGGACGGATGGAAGCATGCGGGCAGACCATGGCGCACTGGTTGCACTGGATGCAGTTGTCCATAATCCATTCGGGTACCATAATGGCCACGCCGCGTTTTTCGTAGCGGCTGGTGCCCAAAGGGAAGATGCCGTCGGGGCGGAAGGCGCTGACCGGCACTTTGTCACCCTGCTGGGCCAGGATGGGACGCGCCACCTTGGCCACGAATTCGGGTTCGTCGGCCGGCTGGGCCGCAGGGGCGGTGACATCCGCCCAGTTATCCGGGTAGTCGATTTTAACGAGCTTGTCCAGGGTATTGTCGACGGCGGCGATGTTCATGTTGACGATTTTGTCGCCTTTTCTGGAAAACATCTTCTTGATCTGTTCTTTCAGGTAGGCGATGGCGTCGTCCACGGCAATGACATTGGCCAGCTTGAAAAACGCGGTCTGCATGATCATGTTGATGCGACCGCCCAGACCGATTTCCGAAGCAATTTTAACGGCGTCGATGTTGTAGAAATTGAGTTTTTTCTGCGCGATGGTGCGCCGCATTGCGGCCGGCAGCTTTTTTTCCATCTGGGCGCTGTCCCATGGCGAGTTGAGGACAAAGGTGCCGCCGGTCTTAATGCCTTCAAGCACGTCGTAGATGTGCACGTAGCTGTGATTGTGGCAGGCGATGTAGTCGGCGGCGTCGATGCAGTAAGTGGACTGAATGGGACTCTTGCCGAAGCGCAGGTGCGAGATGGTGACCCCGCCGGATTTTTTGGAGTCATAGGCAAAATACGCCTGGGCGTACATGTCGGTGTTGTCGCCGATGATTTTAATGGCGCTTTTGTTGGCGCCCACCGTGCCGTCGGCGCCCAGGCCCCAGAACTTGCACTGTACGGTGCCGGGCGGGGTGACATCCAGCCCGCTGCCCACTTCCAGCGAGGCATGGGTGACGTCGTCGATGATGCCGACGGTGAAGTGTTTCTTGCCGTCCGCGGCATCCATGTTGTCGAAGACGGCCTTGACCATGCTGGGATTGAACTCCTTGGAGCCCAGGCCGTAACGGCCGTTGTACAGGGCCGGTGTCAGGCCACGTTCCATGAAAGCCATGCTGACGTCCAGAAAAAGCGGATCTCCGGGAGCGCCGGGCTCCTTGGTGCGGTCCAGCACCGTGATGCGCTCGGCCGAAGCCGGCATGACGTCGAACAGATACCGGCTCGAAAACGGCCGGTAGAGCCGCACCTTGACCAGACCGACTTTTTCGCCTCCGGCGACCAGGTGGTTGACGACTTCTTCGATGGTCTCGCAGGAGGACCCCATGGAAACCACGACCCGCTGCGCCTCGGGGTGGCCCACGTAATCGAACGGTTTGTAGCGGCGTCCTGTGAGCTTGGCGACTTTTCCCAGGTAGTCGACGACGATCCGGGGCGTTTTCAGGTAATAGGGATTGGCCGCTTCACGACCCTGGAAGTAGATGTCCGGATTCTGGGCCGTACCCCGCAGCTCGGGCCGTTCGGGGTTGACGCTGCGGGCGCGAAAGGACGCCACGGCTTCGTGGTTGACCAGCGCCGCCATGTCGTCGTAGTCGATCAGTTCGATTTTCTGGATTTCATGGGAAGTACGAAAACCGTCGAAAAAATGTACGAAAGGTACCCGCGATTCTATGGCTGCAAGGTGGGCTACCAGGGCCAGATCCATGACTTCCTGCACCGATGCGGATGCCAGCATGGCAAACCCGGTCTGGCGGACGGCCATGACATCCTGGTGGTCACCGAAAATCGACAGCGCATGCCCGGCGACGGCACGCGCCGTCACATGGAAAACACCCGGCAGGAGCTCGCCGGATATTTTATACATATTGGGGATCATCAGCAACAGTCCCTGGGAGGCGGTGAAGGTGGTCGTCAGGGCGCCGGCGGCCAGGGAGCCATGAACCGCGCCGGCCGCGCCGGCTTCAGACTGCAGCTGCCGCACCGTCATGGTCTGTCCGAAAATGTTCTTGCGGCCGTTAGCCGACCATTCATCCGCGATTTCCGCCATGGGCGAAGAGGGCGTGATCGGATAAATCGCCGCCACGTCGCTCATGGCATAGGCAACATGCGCGGCTGCCGTGTTGCCATCGATGGTCTTCATTTCTTTTGCCATAACAGGACTCCTTGCTTTGAAGATGAAAACGAGTGTGCGGGTCCAGCCAAAATATCACTTGCCTCTATCAAAAGGTAATTATTTTATTCCAATCCATGAGGAATGTAAACCGAAAAAGCAGCCTTGCAGGAACAATTCCCGCCATCTGCCCGATCAAAATCCTGATTGACAGAAAGCCTCGTTTGGCAGTAACAGAACAAGGTCGATAAGCGCCGGGATCATTGCGGCAGGCGCAAAAATCCGAGACAATGGGAGGTTTACATGGCATCTAAAGTGCTAGTTGTCGTCGCCACGGCGGAAAAGCAAAAGGCCCTGACCGGCATCATGTATGCCGTCAACGCGCAGAAAAACAAGTGGGTTGATGATTTAAAGGTCATTTTTTTCGGCCCCTTTGAAAATCTGCTGGCCGAAGACGCTCAAGTGGCCGAGGCGGCTTCGCAGCTCCTGGCCTATCAGCCGCCCACCGCCTGCAAGTTCCTGTCGGACCGGGACGGCATCAGCGCCAGGCTGGAAGATCTGGGGGTCAACGTCGACTATGTCGGATCCCTGATCTCGGGCTATCTTGAAGAAGGCTACGCGCCACTGGTATTCTAGCGCGCCTGCCCATGTCTGCAACAGATTTCAGCGGCAACGCACAGAATGCATTCCGGCTTTGTGCGCCTGAGCCAGCCGCAGGCGTCTCGGCACCTGCGGGCAATTTCAGCTTCTGCGAAGGGAGAAACCCATGACGGCCAAATACCGCCACAAGCGGCGACTGTACCCATCTGCCCACGAAGGCGCCACATCGGCCCGCCTGCACGTCGATTCGCCGCAATGTAAATCGTCTTCTTACGCCCTGGCTTATCAGGATACGGAGTTTATTTTACGCGATGAACTGCGCCCGGTGCGCCTGCAGCTGGAGGCGCTCAAGCCCGAGATCGTACAGGATGAGCAGAACATCGCGTCCACGGTGGTCGTTTTCGGCAGCGCCCGTCTGCCGGATCCCGAAACGGCCCGCCGGCAGCTGGCGGACCTGGAAAGCGAGGCCGGCCGGCATGGCAATGACCCGGCATTTGCCGGGCGGTTGAAAAAGGCGCGGCAGGCGGTGAAGAAGAGCCGTTACTACGCCGAAGCCCGCAAGCTGGGACGCCTGATTTCGAGCCATACCGGAAAGCACCAGCTGGTAGTGGTCACCGGCGGCGGCCCGGGCATCATGGAGGCGGCCAACCGCGGTGCTCATGATGTCGGCGCTTTGAGCATCGGCATGAATATCGTGCTGCCCTTCGAGCAGGCACCCAATCCGTATATCACGCCGTCACTGTGTTTCCAGTTCCACTATTTCGCCATCCGCAAGATGCATTTCCTGATGCGGGCGCGCAGTCTGGTGGTGTTTCCCGGAGGGTTCGGGACGCTGGACGAGCTTTTCGAAACCCTGACGCTGGTTCAGACCGGCAAGGTCAAACCGTTTCCCATCCTCTTGTTCAGCAAGGCCTTCTGGACGCGCATCATCAATTTCGATGCCCTGGTGGAGGAAGGGACGGTTTCAGCACGGGACCTGGATATTTTCCAGTTCGTGGAAACGGCCGAGGAAGCCTGGGAAATCATTTCCAAGGCCAACGGGGTAGATCATGCTTCTTGAATAAGGAGCGCTGCTACGGACTAAGGCAGGTATCTGAGGGCGATCATGGTGATGTCATCGAACTGATCGTTTTCGCCGCTATGCTGCGTTACCTGGGCCGCAACGGTTTCCACCAGCTGCTTTGCCGACGCGGGCGGAGTGTCCAGAATACGGATGAGCCGTTTCAGGCTAAAGAACTTTCCGTCCGCTGAGCTGGCTTCGGTTACGCCGTCGGTACAGCCGAACAGAAATTCGCCGGGTTTAATGTGGGTCGTACGGGGCGCAAAGTCCAGATCGGGCAGAATGCCGACTGCCGGCGCCGTTGCCCTGAGCTGCTGGCGCACCCCTTCACCGGGACTTGTAATGAACAGTGGCAGATGGCCGCCATTGACATAGGTCAGGCGGCCGCTGACAGGATCGAGCACACCGAAAAAAATCGTGGCGAACATGCCCAGATCCCCGTGGTGGCGCGCGATGTAGTTGTTGGTCAGTTCAATGGGCTTCAAAACGTGGTCGTGCAGAATACAGGCGTTGACCTGACGGCCGTGTATGCCGCTTGCGGCGGATTCCGCCTGGTTTAAAACCTCCCGGCAGACCTGGTCGGTATACACGCGGATGAGACTGCGGAACAGGGCCATGAACAGCGCGGCGCCCACGCCCTTGTCGCAGACGTCGGCGATCACCAGGCAAAACGAACCATCCGGCAGGGAAAAGACATCGTAAAAATCACCGGACACTTGTCTTGCCGGCCTGAAAAAGGCCTCGATTTCCCATCCCGGCGGTGACGCCAGCCGCGCGGGCAGAAAATTTTTCTGCATTTCACGCCCCTGCTCGAGCTCTTTGTTCAGAGCCCGTGAATAGCTGGCCACTTTTTCAAAGCTTTCCTGCAGCGCCTTTTCGGCGGCGTTGCGCTTGCTGATGGCGTCGGTGATGCGGCTGTACATCTCGCGGAAGGCCGCAATCACCTCCCCAAGCTCGTCTTTGCGCTGCACGGAGGCCGCATAGAACTCGGGTGCCGACCGATTCTGGCTGATGGCCTCGCCGGCGGCAATCAGGTCTTGGCGCAGCCGCAGGATCGGCGTCACCACAATGGGATCCAGGGCCAGCCAGGCGCCGATGGTCACGAATACCGAAATGATGATCACCAGGCCGGCGATGCGCCGGAAAAAAGCGTAGAGCTCCGCCCGGACCGGCGCCGTATCGTGGCGCAAAATAATGGTGTAGTCGGCATCATGCCATGCCGGGGAGCAGATCACATCGTAACGCTGGCCGTCTTCGAAAATCTGCCCGCCCATCTGGCCGGGGCGCATGGGTTTGAACGCCAGTTCGGGTGCTTCACCAAAAGTGCCGAGCAGACGGCCGTCCCGGCCGTAAAGGGCCCCCCCCAGAATACCCCGGTGCATCTGAAGCTTCCTGAGCTGGGCAAGCAGGTCGGTGTGGCTGATCTGCGGCGGTGACAGCTGCAGTACCATGGCGACCTTGGCTGCCGAGACGGCTTTGAGCTGCGCCAACAGCTCTTGCTGGCGTTTGCGAAATGACGGGATGAAAATAATGGTTTCGATGACGATGACACTGAGAAAAACCCAGAAGACGATTTTTCGGGGCAGGCGTCCGCGCAGCAGTTTGAGCTTGTTTTTCAGTCCACCGGCCATGGGCCTGGGCTCTCCCGGGATCCTTGGATGTCTGTTCTCTCAGGCGTTTCGCGTGTTGCAAGCATGCACCGCAGGCATTTAACGCAGGATACACCAATCCCCACCGGGCGTAAACGTTTTTTATCCAACGCCCGCCGGCTGACATCCGCCGCTCTCATCTACCATTGTCCGTTGTGCATGGACAATGACGCTTCCCTGAAACGCCTGTTTTGGCTGCGGTGGCGATCGGCTGCCGGAGGTTTTCAGGAGGCTCAAAAGGCATTGGGCGCAAACTTTTCATGCAGTCGGCGCCCATTTCAGACCCCAAATCCGACAAAAAAGTCTATTTTCATCATTAAAGACACATAAATGTTATATATAAGTTATATAAATACAATAATGTAATTTTAAACATGTATTGGCGATTTTCGTGGCGCTTTATAATAGTTTTTATTTACAATCGGTTATGGAGTTTATAGTGCAATTTTATAGCAACTGGCATGCGGCTTGCTCTTCGTCCGGTAAAACCGCATCACCGTGACAAAGGAGCGTTGGTCATGAAAAAAATTGAAGCTGTTATCAAACCGTTCAAACTCGATGACGTCAAAGAAGCCTTGAATGCTCTCGGTGTCGCCGGCATGACATTGAGCGAGGTTAAAGGGTTCGGGCGCCAGCGGGGGCACAAGGAAGTCTACCGAGGAGAGGAGTACCGTGTGGATTTCGTTCCCAAGGCCAAAATCGATGTCGTCGTGGAAACCGCCATGTATGAACAAGTGGTTGAGGCTATTGTGCGATCGGCCAAAACCGGAAAAATCGGGGATGGCAAGATTTTTGTGACAAACCTCGAACAGGCCGTCAGGATCCGCACCGGCGAGACCGGTCGCAACGCGATTTAAGCAACATTTTGCGCATAAGGAGGCATTTCGTGATGAAAAGGCTATTTCCCCTGCTGTTAATGTTCGTATGTTTCACAAGCCCGGCCTGGGCCGGTGACAATCCGCCGACACCGCTTTCCAACAAGGCGGCCATCGACCTGGTCCAAACCCATGCGGACTACGTCTGGACCTTGGTGGCCGCTGCCCTGGTATTTTTTATGCAGGCCGGTTTCGCCCTGGTGGAAACAGGCTTTACGCGCGCCAAGAATGCCATCAACATCATGATGAAAAACCTGATGGACTTTGCTTTCGGCTCACTGGCGTTCTGGGCGCTGGGCTTCGGCCTGATGTTCGGCGTCTCTGCATCGGGCTGGTTCGGCACGTCGGGATTCTTCTTGAGCGACTTCCAGCCCGGCGGCGACCCCTGGGTGCTGGCGTTCTGGATGTTTCAGGTGGTGTTTGCCGCCACGGCCGCCACCATCGTCTCCGGCGCCATGGCCGAGCGCACTAAATTTACGGGATATCTCATCTACAGTGTGGCGATCAGCGCGCTGATCTACCCCATATTCGGCTCCTGGGCTTGGGGCAGCCTTTACAAGGGCAGCGGCTGGCTGGAAAACCTGGGGTTCATCGATTTTGCCGGCTCCACCGTGGTGCACTCGGTGGGGGGCTGGGCAGCGCTTGCCGGCGCCATCGTGCTGGGCCCGCGTCTGGGCAAGTACGGTAAAGACGGCGCCATTCGTCCCATTCTCGGTCACAGCATGCCGCTTGCCGCTCTGGGCGTGTTCATCCTCTGGCTGGGCTGGTTCGGCTTCAACCCGGGCTCCACCACAGCGGCCAACAAGGACACCGCCATGATTTTCGTCAACACCAACCTGGCGGCAGCTGCCGGCTGCGTGCTGGCCATGTTTACCTCCTGGATCAAGTTTGGCAAGCCGGAAATCGGGATGAGCCTGAACGGCGCCCTGGCCGGCCTGGTGGCCATCACCAGTCCCTGCGCGACTGTTACACCGTTTAGCGCCGTTATCATCGGTGCCATCGCCGGCGTTTTGGTGGTGCTGTCCGTCCTGTTTTTCGACCGGATCAAAGTCGACGATCCCGTGGGTGCCGTATCGGTTCACGGAGTAAACGGTGCGTGGGGCACACTGGCGGCCGGCATTTTCAATATCGGGGGAACATCGGCGAAATTGATCGGTGTCCAGATCCTGGGAATCGCGGCCTGTTTCCTGTGGGTTTTTCCAACGGCCTTCGTGCTTTTCAAATTCATCGACAAGACCATCGGCCTAAGGGTTTCTCCCGAAGAAGAGCTGGAAGGCCTGGATATCACCGAACACGGCGGCAATGCCTATCCCGACTTCGAGGTTTCCTCCTACGGCGGGATGGTCACCGGAACCGCCGGAGTATCCCCCACACCGGTGGCGGTGGCTATGACGGCAGATCCCGGCCCGGCGTCAACGATCTGAACATCACATATAATACCTGAATTTTGCAAGCGTTGCGTTTGCCGCCTATACAAGGCGCAGGGCATGCAGCTGTAGTATACTACCGCAAATGCCCTGCAATACAGTAGAGGCGGTAAAATCGGCGCTCCCGCAGGGCAGACAATTTTGAAGTCAAAATGGAAGGTTTCCGAACATACCAATGACGCTAAAAATTATCGCGCTTCATCCATAGACAACCATGAGATAACATTACAATTTTATAAGTTTTCAAAATTGTCTGTGCAAGATTCAGGTAATAAACTCTTCCCTCACCCCTTTTGCGTCCGTTGCACCTGGAAAAGGGGTTTTTTACCTGCCGCCACCCGCCAATCCGGCAGGCCTCTCGGTATCTGCAAGGTTGTTCTCGGTAAATTCCGGCAGATGTTTTGCCGTCGGACAGCGGTTGGATTCACCAAGGGCGCTCGGCGGTGCTTTCAATCAGAATGGCGGCCGGGGGCGAAACCGGCGCCGGGGCAGAGTCGGTAGTGGCGAAGGCGAGGCATCGGATAGCGGCGGAATTCGGGCTATCGCAGCAGCAGCGTATCTTTGAACGTGTCCACGTAATCGCGGATGGCTTGCAGGACGGTGGCGCTGGGATCGACGAACTGGCAGCCAATGCCCCTTTTCTGCAGGTTTTTCACCTGGGCCTTGACGCGCAGGGAATCCTTGCGTGTCGGGAGCTTGAAGACCAGGTTGAGCATCTGGCCGATTCGCAGCGCCGTTGAGGACTGCAGCTCGATAAATACCCCGCCGCAACTCAGGTCGGTTACCTTCTTGGGTCCTTCAACACCGGGAATGACCACCGGACAGTCAAAGTCCAGCCGCGGGTGTTTCCGGCGCTCATCCTGAACATCGATCACTTTCCTGCGGTACGCGTTCAAAATTCCTGTCTCCCCACTGGATTATTGAAACCAATTATAATTATAGCGGTATTTGCAAGGGAGTGCAACTGAAAATCCACACCGTTGCCATCCTGGGGACGAACGGGCATGGGCAAAACGGTAATACTCCCAAATTCCGGCGAAAATACACCCTTGGGTGGATACAAATACGCCCATGCGCCGATGTTCTTGAAAATTTGTCCATGCTACTCATAATCAGCTATCTGTTTTGGTACGGCTGGAGGCGAAAAACGCAGGGCAATTGTCGCCGGAGGTGTGAATTGAGAGCAAAGGGAGGGGAAAATGGCAGAAAAGCAAGAGGAATACGTTAAACCGAAAGTTGAAAATTTTGGGTGGCGCGAAATTTACAAAAAGGAGGACTGGTGGGCCATCTGGCTGTCGCTGTTAATTATTTTTTCGGCCATGGCATTATATTTCAGCGGCAGCAGCTTAAAGCCGCTGGCCGTGACACCGGCCCGGTGGTCGAATTTCGGCCAGTTGTTCCACGATCTCGGAGCACATGTTCACTGGTATATCCTACAGTTTGTCTTCTGGGCGGCGGTTTTCAGCATCTCGACCAAGATCATGGGGTTTAAGACTTCGGAATTCCTGCCGTCGTTTGTCTTTGTCTATGTTATTTCCATCATCATCTTTGCGATCGGTGCCTGGGATCAGGCACACCATTACAATCTGGAACCGCCGCTGGTGGCCCTGGTCATCGGTTTGATCATCGCCAATTTTTTCCGGCTGCCGAAATGGATGGATACCGGCTTCAGGGTCGAGTATTACATCAAGACCGGCATCGTCCTGCTGGGTGCCACCCTGCCGTTTACACTGATCATCTACGCCGGACCGGTGGCCATGATCCAGGCGACGGTGATCGCCGTGACGACCTGCCTGGTGGTGTATTTTGCCGCCACGCGGATTTTCAAACTGGATCCGCGCCTGGCAGCCTGTCTGGGCGCCGGCGCTTCGGTATGCGGGGTTTCGGGCACCATTGCCGTGGCCGGTGCGGTGCGGGCGAAAAAGGAATTTCCGGTGGTGGCCATCACCCTGGTGATCTGCTGGGCCATCGTGATGATCTTCTTCCTGCCGTTCATGGGAAAATTGCTGAACCTGCATGCCGGTATCGTGGGTGCCTGGGTGGGGACTTCGGAGTTCGCCGACGCCGCCGGGTTTGCCGCGGCCCAGGCTTACGGCCTCATGGTGGGCATGGAGGAAATCGCGGTGCGCGCCTTTACCCTGATGAAGGTTATCGGCCGGGATATCTGGATCGGCATCTGGGCCTTCGTGTTTGCCATCATTTCGGTGACCAAATGGGAAAAAGCCGACAACCTGGGCCAGAAACCCAATGCCATGGAAATCTGGTGGCGGTTCCCGAAGTTCGTGCTGGGTTTCTTTCTGGCATCCATCATCATCACCGTCGTGGTGCATGCGATTCCCATGCAGCAGTATCTCAAGGTGGTGAAGCCGGCCCTGGTGAACCCCATCAAGGCCATGCGCACGTGGGCTTTTATCTTCTGCTTTTTGAGCATCGGCCTGACGACGCGATTCCGTGAACTGACGGCTGCCGGAGGACCGGCGCTGAAATCTTTTACCATGGGAGTTGTGGTCAACGTGATTCTGGGGTTCATATTCTCGGTGCTCATTTTCGGCCATTACTGGTCGACCGCCTTGAATGTCGTCAAATAACCTTTGACAGCGTCCCGTATGGAAAATCCGGGGGGGGACCGCCACCCGCCCGGATTTTTCCGCTGGAGCTGTCCCCGGGTACGGGAAAAGGGGATGCAAACCGTTGGATTCCAATCCGGCAGAGGTAAGCAGATGAAAGAGAAAACCTGCAGTCAATGCTCTTTTTTTAACAATGGGTCGCAATTTCTTGAAGACAGTTACGCCGGGCTCAACGCCTTGAGTTCAGCCTGGGGATGTGTTAGAGGTGATGCAGGACTCTGCAGCCTGCATGATGTTTATCTGTTCCCACGCGGGACATGTGAAGCGTTTCAGGACCGAACCGCAAATCACCGTTCCATGAAGCGTCAGGCCGCATAACCGCCATGGGGCGGTCACAAGCCACGCACCGCGAGGTTCCCGAAATAGTGCAATGCCTCCGTTTTAACGGGCCTGGGGTCTTGTTTGGCAAAGGATCGGGCGCGTGCTCCCCATGCGGGAGAGGCCACGGCCGTTAGTGGCCGCATACGGGCAAAAAGATCATGCAGCTATACCGATGGCGGTATGGCTCTTCGATATTTTGGATGCAACCGGGAAGCCGGCCGCACCGTGGCGGGCTTGGTTTAGTGGATCATGTGGCATTTTCATTTTCCCCCATCGGGGCGCGACCTGTCGCTGCAGCAGAAATTTTTCTTCGCAACCGCCTCTGTCTTTGTCGTCTTTGTGCTGCTGATTTCATCGCTCGTCTATTTCCAGTTCAAACGCGAATTGATGAACAAATCGTACGAGAAGACAAGCCTTCTGATGGCTGAAGTGCAGGCTGCCCGCAAGTACGTCAAAGACATCCTGCGCCCCAAAATGTACGCCATACTGCCGCGTGACGTTTTTATTGTCGAGGCCATGTCCACATCTTTTGTGAGCCGCAATATGATGGGCGAAGTGGCCTCCGTGTTCAAGCAGATGGTGTACAAACGGGCATCCCTGAACCCCCGCAATCCGTCCAATCGTGCGGACCGCTTCGAGAGAAAAATGATCGCGGCTTACAACCGCTCCCGCAGCAGCAAGGAGTGGCAGGGCATTATTAAACGGGATGACCGCAACTGGTTTGTCGCTCTGCAGCCGGTTTACACGGAGAAAAGCTGCCTGCGCTGTCACGGAAAGCCCGGGGATGCACCGTCCGATTTGTTGAGCCGGTACGGCAACCAGGCCGGTTTTTACCGGAAAGTCGGGCGGGTTGCCGGCCTGGATGTCGTGGCCATACCGGTGGATCGGGCACTGGCGCAGATTCACCGGACCTTTCTCTTTATCCTGGGGGCGGGTATTCTCTCCCTCCTGTTTTTGTTCGTACTGGTGGGCGTTTTTTTTGAAAAGTTCGTCCATCGCCCCTTAAAAAATCTGAGCAGTTTTTGTAAAAGTGTGGTGCATGGCGAAAGAAGCCTGAACGACCCGGTCAAGATGGATTCCCGGGATGAAATCGGAGAAGTCACGCTTTCTTTTTACGAGCTCATGGGGCACCTGCGGGAAACCCAGCAGGAGTTGAAAAGCTATTCGGAGGGTCTGGAATCGCTGGTGAAACAGCGTACCCGGGAGCTGAATCAAAATCGGAAGTTTCTGGAAACCGTCATTGCCACGGCGCCCATTGGTTTTTTGATCATCGATGGTACGCAGCGGATTACGTTCTGGAATTCTGCGGCCGCGCAGATTACCGGGGTTTCTTCTGAGCGGGTTATCGGCAGAAAACTGGGTGAGGTCGAGTTGCCCATTCCCGTGGAGATTCAGTCGATGAATGCGAAGCACCTGCACATGTTTGAGCATCACTTTACATCCACAGCGGGCCAGGCGGTGCATGTATTGGTCAATAGTGCCGTGATTGCCGCTGAGCAGGCCGCGCCGTTTTCGCTGGTGGTCAATTTTATCGACATATCCGAAATGAAAATGCTGCATGACGAATTGAACCGCTACGCAATGGAGCTGGAGTCTTTAATCGATGAAAAGGTGTCCCGCCTGCGGGAATCGGAATTGCGCTACAGGGAATTGTTTGAAAATGCCAATGATGCCATCGTTTTTCTTGATTCGGAAACGCTGCAAATCATCGATGCCAATCCCCGCTGGCTGAAGCTTTCGGGTACCGAACGGCGGGAGATCGTGGGACGGCCCTTTTCAAAATTTCTTGTCCCGCGTGACGGATCCTGTGCCGAAAAATGCCTGAAAAAGAGTCAGTCGGCGGCCTGCACGCTGGAAATGGTCACTCAGGGGGAGGACAGGATTTTTGTGGAGCTGATTTCAAGTTCCTTCTCGATGAACAACAAATCGTACGTGATGAGCATCATCCGTGACACGACGTTGAGAAAAAAATTGGAAGAAAAAATTATCAGAACGAATTTTGAGCTTAAAAAGCGGAATCGGGCCCTGCGCGATTTGACCATCCGGCTTTCGCAGGTCGAGGAAAATACGAGAAGGAAATTTGCCGGCGTCCTGCATGACCAGCTCGGGCAGGACCTGGCCGCCATCAAGATCAACATCGGCATGCTGGCCAAGAAGATGCAGGCGCGGCAGGATAAACTCCACAGGGATTTAGGCAATGTCCAGGAGCTGCTGGACAAGGTGATTTCGATCACCCGGGATTTGACATCGGAAATGTATCCGACGATCCTGGACAACCTGGGCCTGGTGCCGGCGGTCAAGTGGTACCTGGAAAACTTTTCCGAAAAATTTCACATCGCAAGTTCGCTGAAAGAGAACGGCGGCGTTCAGCGGCTGCCGTTGCCGGTGGAGGCCCTGCTCTTCCGGCTGGTTCAGGAAGCACTGCTCAACTGTGCCAAACACGCGCAGGCGACCCACGTTTCCGTTGCATTGCAGGCCGCTGCATCCGGGCTGGATATTGAAATCCGGGACAACGGATGCGGCTTCGATCTGGGCCGTTTTGACACCCTGGAATACAACGGCAACATGGGCCTGCACATCATCCGGGAGAGAATGGATTATCTGGGTGGGTCGGTCAGGATTTCCAGCCGTCCCGGGGGCGGTACGACCGTGAAATTGTCGCTGCCGTTGAAAAAACTAAGCGCGGGCGCTGTTGATCCGTATCTGCAAAATGCCGCCACGGGCTGACATTGGCTTTTTTCCGTAAACAGAAAGCTATACAGCGCAGTATGCGCACCGCCGATATGAATTTTTCTTTTCAGGAGTCTGACAGATATGCATGCGCGCATCCTGCTTGCCGACGATCACAACCTGGTACGCCAAGGGTTTAAAGCCATCATCTCCCAGAAGCAAGACTACCAGATCGTCGGCGAGGCCGAAAACGGCAGAGAAGCCATCGACAAATCATTGCAATTGACGCCCGAAATCGTCATCATGGACATTCTGATGCCTCACATCAACGGGATTCTGGCCACCGAAGAAATTAAAAAACAGCTGGAGCACACCCAGATCATTATTTTGTCCATGTACCGGGAAAAGCAGTATGTCTTGAACGCCTTTGTCGCCGGAGCCATGGGGTATTTACTGAAAGATGCGGCGGTCGATGAACTGCTGGAGAGCATCGATAGCGTTCTGCATGGACATATTTATATCAGTCCGCCGGTGGCAAAGTACGTGATTGACGATTACTGCCACCTGTTGCAACAGAAAAGTCCGTTCGATGCCTATGATTCGCTGACGGCCCGGGAAAAACAGATGCTGCAGATGATTGCCGAAGGCAGAACCACCAACGAAATTGCCGAAATCGCCTGTATCAGCCCCAAGACCGTAAAGACGCACCGCAACGCCCTGATGCGCAAACTGGACATCCACGATATCGCCGGCCTGACACGTTATGCGCTGCAAAAGGGGCTGATCACCATTGAAGCCCATTCCGGAAACAGCGCACCGCCGGATGTGCTAAAATCCATTCAATGCTGATGGCCGCCTTTCAGCGGCGCTTAGGCGGCCAGCCGCTATTTGCGGTGGATATTCGTATCGATGTGCAGCCGGCGAATGATTTTTTGCAGGGACGCGGCGGGAAAATTTGAAGCAGTTCGAAGCGCTTTTGACGTAAGGAGGTGCCGGACTGCCGGGTTGCAGGCAATCGGTGGCCGCTTTATTTCAAGGCTTCCATCCGGCAGCTCAGGTCGCGGTAAGGCGAAAAGCGCTCCAGGATGATCCGGTCCTGTTCGGTGGTGCTGCGCGTGACCATGCGCGCAACGACTTCACCCAGGCCCGGACCGAGCATGAATCCCTGGCCGCACATGCCGGCCACGTGCAAAAGGCCGGGGACATCCCGGTCCCATCCCATGAGCGGGGAGCCGTCGCTGGTCATAGGGTACAGGCCCCGCCAGACCCGGCGCACGCGCAGGTTCTGCAGCCGTGGCACCAGGTCCACCATGCGGCGGCAGACCTGGGGCAGGAAAATGGAAGTTTCGCGGTAGTCGCTGCCCGTCAGCGGTGGATCCGGGGTGATGCAGAAGACCACCTGCCCGTGCCGGTTCTGGTAGAAGTAGTAGTTGCGCGAGCCCGGTGCCGGCCGCAGGTCGACCACCATGGCGGGGCAGAACATCTGCACCGGCTCGGTGATGCCGGCCTCGTGGGATTCCGGAATCACCGGCAGGCGGCAGCCCGTGGCAGCCGTCAGATCTGCGGCACTGGCGCCGGCGGCGTCTACCACCACGCCTGATGCGAAATCGCCGTCCGTGGTTTTGACGCCGCAAACCCGGCCGTTGCTTTTAAGGAGCGTGTGGACTTCGGTGTTGAACCGGAAATCGGCGCCCAGCTCGCGGGCACGCCGGAAAAAGGCATTGATGGCCAAAAGCGGCGAGGCCGATCCGTCGTCCGGCGACAGGGTGCCGCCCAGAAGCCCGTGGCGGTTGATGCCCGGGACCGTTTTGGCGATGGTGCGGGCATCCACGAAATCGATATTCAGGCCGAATTTTTTCTGAACGGGCAGAAAAGATTTCAGGATCTTTTCCTCCTGCCGGCGAAAGACCGGAAAAACGTACCCGCCTTTTTCCCATTCGATGTCCTCCTCATAGCGCTCCTTCCAGGTGGAGAAGATTTCCAGCGAGCGGTGGCAGGCGATGATTTTAGCCGGATCGGAATGCGTGGCCCGGATGCCGCCGATGGCATGCTTGTTTTCCCCCTGCCCGGGAGAGGGGCGCTTGTCGATGACCAGTGTTTTCAGTTTTTCCCGGCTGCAGGCCAGGGCCGTGGGAACACCTGTTGATCCGGCACCCACGATGATGACGTCGTAACTATGCATGACGGCCGCCTTTCCGGATGCCGGCAAAGTATCCCATGGGCACCTCCACGAAAAGCGGTCGGTCGACGCGGTCGGTGACACTGCCCAGGTCGACGCCTTCTTCCTGGAAAATACGCCAGATCAATGGCCGGCAGGTTTTGGAGCCGCACGCGCCCATGCCGGCCCGGGTCAGGGCTTTGAGCTGGTTCATGTCGCGGACCCCGCTGCGGATGGCATCCCGGATTTCACCGGCCGTGATGCGCTCGCAGCGGCAGACCACGGCTGTGTTTGCGGCCGCTTCGCGCTGGTAGATTTCCAGCGCGTCGGCCGCCGTCGCCGGCATCCGGATGCCGGCGGCGGCTTTGGCCAGCTCCTTCGGCATGCGCACCTGCACCAGCAGGGTGTGCGGATAGTCTTTTTTGGTCCGCACCCGCAGCACCGGGAAATGGCCCAGAGCCGTGCCCGCGGGGTCTGTGACGGCGATGGACCGGCCCACTTCCAGCGCTTCGCGCCGGATTTCCCATGGCAGGGTTACTGTGGGATGCTCGGGGTCCCTGCGGTAATCCACCAGGGTGATGGCCAGGCCCGGACAGATGGCCACGCAGTTCAGGCAGCCGCTGCAGTCTTTGTCCTCTTCGCGGTAGGGAATGCCGGTGATGGTGTCGCCTTCGGTGTGGATGGCGCCGATGGGACAGACCGAAGTGCAGGGGTTGCAGGGCACTTCCTGGGTGCAGTGGAAGACGGGGAAAACCCCTTCTTCGGCCGCTGGCGGCGCGGCCGCTTGCGTCCTGCCGGGCCTGGATTTCAGCACCTGTGCCTTGTCAATCCATTCCTGCGGAATGTCTTTTGCGTGCATGCCCAGCGCTTTGGCGATTTTGAGCCCCGCGATGCGGCCGGTGAACATGGCCGCCGAGGCTTCGGCGATTTCCCGGGCGTCTCCGGCCGCAAAAACATGCATGCCGAATTGCCGGGCCTTGAATATGAACTCGTTGACTTCAGCCAGGCCCACGGCCACCAGCACCGTGTCCACCGCCCAGGTCTTTTCGGTGCCGGCGATGGCGTGCCAGTTCTTGTCCAGCCGGGCTATGGTGGCGGATGCCACCCGGTCTTTTCCATGGGCGGCCAAGATGGTGTGGCCGGTATAAATGGGAACACCCAGCCGACGCAGCTTGTCGGCGTGCACCCGGTAGCCGCCGATTTGCGGCAGGGCCTCGATCAGGGCCACCACCGCGATGCCGGCCTGGATGGCGTGATAACCGGCGATGAGGCCCACGTTGCCGCCGCCCACGATGAGCACGCGGGAGGCGGATTTAACGCGGTCGCGGTTGACCAGGGTCTGAAAAGCGCCGGCGCCGTAAACCCCGGGCAGGGTATTGCCGTCAAAAGAGAGCATCTTTTCACGGGCACCGGTGGCCACCAGCAGTTTTTGAGGGCGCACGCGGCGGTAGCCGCCATCTTTGACGATTCCCACGATCTTGTCCGCAAAGACGCCCACGGCCGTGCTGTCGAGCCAGATCTCGATGCTGGAATGCCGGCGGACTTCGTGCGCCAGCAGGGCGGCGATTTCGAATCCGCGCCTGCCGGCGTACGAGTCTTGGACGGAACCGAAGAACTTGTGGGTCTGCAGGACCAGTTTGCCGCCCAGGCGGTCCTTGTCGTCGATGAGCAGGGTGTGTACACCTTGCCTGCCCAACTCGATGGCGGCGGTCAGGCCCGCCGGCCCGGCACCGATGATCAGCACCGGGATGTCGATGACCGGGATGTCGGCGGTCTGCACCACGCGGTCAGCAGCCGGCAGTTTGGGCAGCCCGTCGAGGCTCTCGAGGCGCATGCCCGCCGCCAAGGGCGTCATGCAGGATTTGACCGGCAGGCCGTCTGCCATGACCATGCACTGGGCGCACTGGCCGTTGGCGCAGAAGATGCCCTGGGGGCTGTGGTCTTTGGGATGATGTCCGAAAACCGCAATGCCGTTGGCGATAAGCGCTGAAGCGATCATTTCACCGGCAAAACCGGTAAGCGGCCGTCCGTTCCAGCTGAAGGCGACCTCTTCACCCGGTGCAATATCCAGGATGGGGTGTCGGGTAATGCGATTTTGGGCCATGTCGTCTCTCCTCCGCGAATGGTTTGACCATTATAAATCCCCAACGGATTTGTCAATTCTTTTTTATACGGGCCGGGTGCCTTTGGCAGACATTATCGGCATCGCGTCCCCAAAACTCCGGGTGAGCGGGTATCGGATGGAGCGCTGCCGGCATTGGCAAAGTAAGGTGACTTTGGGGTTGACAGGAAGGCGTACCCGGCTTACAAATGGTTTGACCATTTGCCCGTGTTGAACCGATAGCTGTTTTTCGGAAAGGTGCGCCAACGCCCATGTTTCGCGAAGCTTCCCAGAGCCGGGTTTTTGAAGATGTCGTCAACCAGATCCAGGAGGCGATTCTAAAGGGCAGCCTGGAAACCGGGGATGTTCTGCCGGCCGAACGGGACCTCAGGGGGATGTTTCACACCAGCCGCGGAACCCTGCGGGAAGCCCTGCGCGTGCTGGAGGAGCGGGGGCTGATCGAAATCAAGCTGGGCGTGCGCGGCGGTGCGGTGGTCAAGGGCATTACCGCCGAAAGGGCCACCGAAAGCCTGGCGCTGCTGATCCGTTCGCGGCAGGTGTCCTTAAAACACCTGGCCGAGTTCCGCGAGGGCCTGGAGGGCAGCGTGGCGGCGCTGGCGGCCCGCCGTGCCGCCGAGGACGATCTCAGGATTCTGCAGGAACTGGTGGACGAGGCCGGACAGTGCATCGACCGCAAACCACTCGATCGGGATGCATTTATCGATGTGGACCGGCGCTTTCACCTGGCGCTGGCCGAAATCAGCCGCAATCCGGTCTATGTCTTCGTGTTTCACTCCGTACACGACAACATTCAGCGCTACTACGACCGCTTTTTGCCCATGCACCGGCGGGAGATCCTGGAAAACTACCGGGATCTCTGCGATATCCTGGAAGCGGTCGGCAACAAGGATGCGAAAAGTGCCCGCATGCTGGTGCAAAACCACGTGCTGCGTTTTCACCGCCACATGCAGACCCATGAAGCCACAGCAGACCAGCCCGAATCGAAAGCCATGGAAAGGGGAAATTAAATGCCGTCTTTATCTTTCAGCGAACTGGCGTCTCTGGATTATCGGCGCCCGGAAATCGAAAAAGGGTATGCCAATCAGACCCTGTACGTAAATCTCTCCGAGCTGGCATTGTCCGTAAAACCGGTCACGGAAGAGATGCAAAGGATCTTCGTGGGCGGGCGCGGCTTCGACCTGTGGCTGCTCTGGCAGGCCGTAGACGAGACCACGCGTTGGTCGGATCCGGAAAATGCCCTCTGCATTTCCTCGGGGCCCATGGGCGGTACGCCGGCTTACCCGGGATCCGGTAAAAGCGAGGTCGCCACACTTTCGCCCTTGACCGGATCGGTCATGGATTCCAACGTGGGGGGCTATTTCGGTCCTTACCTGAAGTTTTCGGGCTTCGATTCCCTGGAGATTCAGGGTAAACGGGCGACGGACACCGTTTTGTTCATCGACGGCATCGACGCGAAAATCCAGCTGCTGGAAACCGCCGGCCTGCCGAACAATGCCTACGCCCTGACCAATATGCTGACACAGCACTTTGCCGCTGGCAAGCCGCGCAGCATTTCGGTGGTTACCACCGGACCCGGCGCCAAAAACACGCGCTTTGGTTGTCTCAACTTTTCCTGGTATGACGCCAAACGCAAATGCGCCCGCTACAAGCAGGCCGGCCGTGGCGGCGTGGGAACGGTGTTCGCCGACAAGGGCCTGCGCGCCATCGTGGCCCGGTGGGAGCCCGTGGCGCTGGACAGCAACCGGCCGGCGGACAAGCAGACTTTAAAAAAAGTCGCCAGACTGCATTCCCAGGAGGTGGTCCAACTGGACCCCAAACAAAACGAAATGGCCCGGGTGGGCACCACCCACCTGGTACCCATCATGAACGATTTTGATCTGCTGCCGACGCACAATTTCCGCTACGGCCAGGATTCCCGCGCCAGCCTGATCGGCCGCGATGTCTTTAAAAAACTGTTTGACCCCGGTTTTGACGGCTGCTGGATGGGATGCACGGTGGCCTGTTCTCACGGCGTACGGGACTTCGTGCCGTTGACCGGCCCCTACAAGGGGCAGAAGGTGTTTGTGGACGGGCCGGAATACGAGACCATTGCCGGCTGCGGGTCCAACATCGGCGTATTTGACCCTTTTACCATCATGGAACTCAACTTCTACTGCGACGCCTATGGCCTGGACACCATCTCCGTGGGCACCAGCATCGCCTTTGTCATGGAGTGCTTTGAACTGGGGTTGATCGACGCGCAGCACACCGGCGGTATGGAACTGCGCTTCGGCAACCGCCTGGCGGCCCTGGAGCTGGTGCACCAGATGGCCGCCGGCGAGGGCTTTGGCCGTATTGTGGGCCAGGGGGTGCGCCGTATGAAAGCGTTGTTTGCCGAAAAGTTCGGTGTGGATGCTTTAGCCCTGCAGGACATCGGTATGGAAGCCAAGGGCCTGGAATTTTCGGAGTACATGACCAAGGAGTCCCTGGCCCAGCAGGGTGGCTACGGCCTGGCGCTCAAGGGCCCCCAGCATGACGAGGCATGGCTGATCTTTCTCGACATGGTGCACAACTTCATGCCGACCTTCGAGCAGAAAGCCGAGGCGCTGCACTGGTTTCCCATGTTCCGCACCTGGTTCGGGCTCTGCGGGCTGTGCAAGCTGCCCTGGAACGACATCGTGCCCGAAGACAACGCGGACACGCCCGAGCCGGCCAAGGTTATGAAACACGTCAGGTGGTATGCGCAGTATTTCACGGCCGTGACGGGGCGTAAGGCCGCGCCGGATGATCTCATTGCCATGAGTGAGGCGGTCTACAATTTCCAGCGCATCTTCAACCTGCGCATGGGCTACGGCACGCGCGCGCACGACAAACTGCCCTACCGCGCCATGGGTCCGGTCACCGAGGATGAATACACCTCGCGCCAGGAACGCTACGACAAACAGTTGCGCGAAAAGCACGGGGTGGACATCACCGGCAAGTCGACGGCTGAGAAGCTGGCCCTGCTGCGGCGTTTTCGTGAACAGCAGTACGAGGAGCTGACCGACGCCGTCTACCGGCGCCGGGGCTGGACCGCCGACGGGATTCCCACCATCGCAACCGTCCGGCGTCTGGGCATCGATTTTCCCGAAGTGCTGGCGGTGCTCGCCAAACACGGGGTGACCGCGTGATCCGTCTGGACGACCGCGAAATTCCCTGGCGTAGCGGCATGACCGTGGCCGATCTGCTCGAAAGTGTTGAAAAAGCGGAGCGCTACGCGGTGGTGCGTGTCAACGGGCACTACGTCTCGCGGCCGCATTTTGCCGCCACCCGGATTCCCGACGAAGCCGAAATCCGGCTGATCCCCATGATTGCCGGTGGATAGTCTTTGCGCCGGCAGCGGCCGGTTGCAGATATGACGCGGTGGGGCAGATGGCGTTCCCGGCTCGGCCGCCGGCAATGTGCATAGGGTACGCTTCGTTACTGAGGGCGATCCGGTTGGCACCGGGCACGGGAATCCGCACCTGGTGCCCACCTCTTTTCAAGCAGGTCTATTCACACAGCTCGAAGAGCGCGGCGGCACCCATGCCGCCGCCGACGCACATGGACTCCACACCGTATTGGACACCTTTCCGGCGCATGTTGGCCAGCAGCGTGGCGCACAGCTTGGCACCGGTGCAGCCCAGCGGATGGCCCAGCGCGATGGCGCCGCCGTGGATATTGACCTTGTCCATCTGTTTATCCAGGCCCAGTTCGCGGAGGCAGAAGAGGGTCTGGGCGGCAAAAGCCTCGTTGATTTCAAACAGGCCGATGTCCTGCAGGGCAAGCCCGGCCATGTCCAGCAGTTTGGGGATGGCGTAGCGCGGGCCGACCCCCATTTCCTCCGGCTTGCAGCCCACCGTGGTGTAGGTTTTGAACCGCGCCAGGGGCGTCAGTCCCAGGGCCTTGACACGCTCGCCGCTCATGATCAGCGTGGCGGCCGCGCCGTCGGTGGTCTGCGAGGAGTTGCCCGCCGTTACGGTACCGTTTGCGGCAAATACCGGTTTCAGGCCGGCCAGCACTTCCATGCTGGTGTCTTCGCGGATGCCGTCGTCGGTCTCCTGGATGACGGTTTCACGCTGCAGGCGGCCGTCGGCCTGGCGCACGAAGCGCATCGCCGGGGTGGGTACGATTTCCACAAAGGCGCCTTCCGCACGGGCCCGGGCGGCCTTCATGTGAGAGTGGTAGGCGAATTCATCCTGGGCCTGGCGTGAAATGCCGTATTTGCGGGCCACGATCTCGGCCGTAATGCCCATGGATGTGTAGAGGCGTGCGTCACGGTCTGTTAGGGAGGGATTGGGGCGGAACATGTGCCCGCCCATGGGAACGCAGGTCATGGACTCCACGCCGCCGGCGATCACCACGTCCGACCAGCCGGCCATCACCCGCAGGGCCGCCTGGGCGATGGCTTCCAGCCCCGAGGCGCAGAAACGGTTGACCGTGGCGCCCGAGACCTGATGCGGGAAGCCCGCCACCTGCGCCGCCACACGGCCCACGTTGAGCCCCTGTTCGGCTTCGGGAAAGGCGCAGCCCACCATGATGTCCTCGATGTCCTCTTTCTCGATCTGCGGGGTCTGTTGCACCACCGCGGCAAGGATGTGGGCCAGCAGATCGTCGGGGCGCGTATCTTTAAAGGCGCCTTTGTTCCGGCGGCAGCCGGGTGTCCTGACCGATGTGACGATGTATGCATCTTCCATGGTTGAATCCTCCTGCACCTGCTTTGGGCACTAGTTGCGCAGCGGTTTGCCGGTCTTGAGCATGTGCTCCACCCGGGCGATGGTTTTCTCTTCACGCCAGAGCTCGGCAAAGGCCTGCCTTTCCAGTTTGAGAATGACGTCTTCGTCGACCTGTCCGCCGCTGCGGGCATCGCCGCCGGAGAGCGCGTAGGCGATTTTTCCGGCGATGAGCGCGTCGTGGCCACTGGCAAAACCGCCCTGCTGCATGTTGAACAACTCCACGTTGACCATGGCCCGTCCGGCTTCGCCCATGACGGTGAGCGGGGTTTTCAGCGGCGGTGCATAGCCCTCGCGGGCCATTTTGAGCGCCTCCTTTTTGGCTTCGCCGATGAGGTAGTCGCGGTTGAAAACGATGCGGTCGGCGGCGTTCAGGTATCCATTGGCGCGCGCGTCGGCGGCCGAAGAGGAAACCCTGGCCAGGGCGATGGACTTGAAAACATGGACGAAAATGGGGCCCAGATCCCATCCAACGACGGCTCTGGGCAGGGCACCAGTGACCTTTTTCCACAGGTTCAGGCAGCCGCCGCCGGCCGGCAGCAGGCCGACCCCCACTTCCACTAGGCCCAGGTACAAATCGGCGTGGGCCACGATGCGGTCGGCCGCCAGGCAGATCTCGCAGCCGCCGCCCAATGCCATGCCGAAAGGTGCGGCCACCACCGGGAAAGGGGCGTAGTGTGCCCGCTGCAAAAGGCCTTGCAGGGATTCGGCCGCAGATTCCAGCGCGGCATACTGCTTTTGCCGTGCCAGGGTCAGCAGCATCACCAGGTCGGCGCCGGCTGAAAAGGCGCCCGGCATGCCGCCGGCCTGGTTCCCGATCACCAAAGCCGCACCGTTTTCATCCACGTAGTCCAGCGACCGGGCGAAAAAATCCATGATCTCGTCGTTTAAGGCATTCATCTTGGTGTGGAACTCGCAGCAGAAAACATCATCGCCCAGATCGATCAAAGATGCCGAAGGGCAGGTTCGGACCTGCCGGCCGGCGGTTTTCAGAGACGTCAGCAGGACGATGTTTTCGCTGAGCGCCACGGGCCGGTAGTCACCGGCGGCAAAGTCGTAGTAGAAACGGCGGCCGTCTCGGTATGTATAAAAACTATCGTGGCCGGCGGACAGCATGGCCTGGACCTTCTCAGGTACCGCGATCCCCGTTTTTTGCATACGCGCGGCAGCGGTTTTAACGCCGATGGCATCCCAGGTTTCGAAAGGCCCCAGTTCAAAGTTGAACCCCCATTTGACGGCGTTGTCGATCTCCACCACACTGTCGGCGATTTCCGGGATGCGGTTGGCCGCGTAAACCAGATTGGCCGCTACAGCCTGCCAGGCAAAAGCCGCGCCCCGGTCTTCGCCGTAGACGATGGCCTTGATTTTTTCGGCCAGGCCTGCGGCTTTTTGCGCCGCCGCCAGGCAGGGCAACGCCGGGGGCTGGGCCGGTTCATACTCCAGGGTGTCCGGGTTGATGACCAGCCGCGTGCGTCTGCCCTTTTCATCCCGGACGGTTTTGTAGAATCCGCTGCCGCTTTTTTTGCCCAGCAGTTTGCGCGCCACCATCTTTTCGATGAAATCCGGCACCCGGAAGGTGTCCCGCTGTTCGTCGTCTTTGACCATCTGATAGGTGTTTTCGGCCACCAGCTGCAGGACGTCGAGCCCCACCAGGTCCGAGGTCTTGAAAACGGCGGTCTTGGGCCGCCCCATCAGCGGGCCGAAAAGGGCGTCGACTTCCACGATGCCGAGCCCGTATTCTTTCATCAGGGAAATCGCCTTGAGCATGCCGTGCACCCCGATGCGGTTGGCCACGAAATTGGGCGTGTCCTTGGCATGCACGATGCCCTTGCCCAGGATGCGCTCCCCAAAATCCGTAATGCACGCCATTACCTCCGGCAGGGTCTGTTCGCCGCGGGTGACTTCCAGCAGTTTCATGTAGCGCACGGGGTTGAAAAAGTGAGTGCCCAAAAAGTGCTGTTTGAAGCCGTTGCTGCGGCCCTGGGATAGAAGTTTGAGCGGAATGCCGGAGGTGTTGGAAGAGACGATCGCGTCCGGCCGGCGCACGCTCTCGATGCGCTCGAAAAGCGCCTGCTTGATTTTGGGATGTTCGACGACGACCTCGATAATCCAGTCGCAGTCGCGCAGGCGCTGAAAGTCGTCCTCCAGGTTTCCGATGGAAATTCGCAAGGCATCGTCCGGGTGCATCAGCAGCGGGGGCTTGGCCCTGCGCAGGCGCCCGAAACCGGATGCGACGATGCGGTTGCGCGCCGCGGGGTCGCTTTTTTCTTCGTCTTTGAGATCCGGCGGTACGATATCCAGCAAAAGGGTGCGCACTCCGGCGCTGGCCAGCAGCGCGGCGATACCGCCGCCCATCACCCCGGAGCCGATCACGGCAGCTTGTTTGATTCGCTTGATCATGGCAACCTCCTTGTTCTGATGAGCCAAGGCTCGTGCACAAACTCAGGACAAAAACTGAATGAATACTCATTCATTTAGCAACCGAAACAACATCTTGTCAAGGGTAATCTTCAGGGCCCTGGCAGGTGCGCCATACGGGCACCATAGGCAGCACAGCGCGCCGGATGCACGTCGGTTCTGCTCCCCATGGGCACAGGAGCACATCCGCAACACGTATAACCCGAAGTTTCCGGAATCTATTGGGAAGGGCCGATAGTCCCGGGGCCGCCCTTTTCAGCCGGCTGCGGGCGATGCCGCAACGGCCGTTCTTGAAAAACAACGCATCAGGACTGCTTGCGGTATCCTGCCGCGTTGACGCCGTAGCGGCGCATGATCTGCTGCAGGGCCTGACGTTCCAGGCCGCACTGCCTGGCAGCCTGTGAAACGTTGCCCTTCGAAAGCGTCAGCAGGCGCCCGATATAGCGGGAGTTGAACAGCTGCAGGGTCTTTTCTTTGGCCTCTTTGTAGGGCAGCTCCTGCACGGCATTTTCAACCAGGCACTCGGGCATGGAGCTCTTTTTCAGGCCGACATCCGAAGGCCGGATCTCGTCGCCCGTTGAAAAGAGAATCCCGCGCATCACGACGTTTTCCATTTCGCGAACGTTGCCCTCCCAGCGGCGCTGCATGAAGATTTCCATCAGTTCGGTGGATATGCGCTTCGGGGGTTTGTTGAGTTTGGCGCAGTGCATCTTGGTCAGGTGGTTGGCAATCAGCGGGATGTCCTCGCGGTGCTCGCGCAGGGCCGGCAGTCGGATGGGCAGCACGTTGATGCGATAGAAAAAATCTTCACGGAATTCGGCCTTTTTGATCTTTTCTTTCAGTTTCTGGTTGGTCGAGGCGATGATCCGTACATCCACTTCAATGGACTTGGGATCGCCCAGCGGTTTGATCTCCTTTTCCTGCAGTACCCGCAGCAGCTTGGTCTGGATGGTCGGGCTGATGTCACCGATTTCGTCTAAGAAAATGGTGCCGTGCTGGGCTTCCTGAAACAGGCCGATTTTGTTTTGCGTGGCATGCGTAAAAGCCCCTTTGCGGTAGCCGAAGAGTTCACTTTCCAAAATTTGTTCGGGCACTGAGGGGCAGTTGACGGCCACAAATGCATTTTTGCTGCGCTGGCTCATGGCATGAATGGCGCGGGCCGTGAGATCCTTACCGGTACCCGATTCGCCGGTGATCAGAACGGTCAGGTCGGTCTTGGCCACCATCTGGATGGCTTCGTAGACACGCTGCATGGCGGCGCTTTTGCCAACCAGCTTCTGGAATACATGCTGGTTCTGAAATTCCCGCTGGTACTTGATGTTTTCCTTGAGCAGCTTGCTGCGCTCCAGCGCCTTTTCCAGCCGCAGCAGCAGGGCATCGTGGTCAAAAGGCTTGGTGATGAAATCGTAGGCGCCGCGCTTCATGGCTTCCACCGCCATTTCGATGCGGCCGTAGGCGGTCATCATGACCACGGTCAAATCCGCATGTTCGCGCTTGATGAGCTCCAGCAGCTCCAGACCGTCCATGCCCGGCATTTTGATGTCCGCCAGGATCAGGTCGTAGGGCTGCACCGAGAGCATCTTCAACGCGGCTTCAGCGGATGCGGCCGTCTCCACCCGGCAGTTCAGATCCGGCTCCAGGCTGCGCTTTAAAAGCTGCAGCATATCCTGTTCGTCGTCGATAATCAGAATTTTATCAGCCATGAAGCGTTTCCCATGATTTATCGTTCAACCTCCGCCGGGTAGGGTCCTGTACCGGGGACTAGGGGACCTTTTTCATCGGTGACATGCAGGTGCACTTTCGTTGGGACCGCACCCCTGGGGCGGTCCGGCAGCAGAATGGTAAAGCAGGCGCCCTGGCCCGGCCGGCTGTTGACGGCAATAGAGCCGCCGTGATTCTTGACGATGGCATAGCTGACCGACAGCCCCAGGCCGGTGGCATTGCCGGCGGGCTTGGTGGTGAAAAAAGGGTCGAAAATGCGTGACAGGTGTCGGGGCTCGATACCGTATCCGCTGTCTGCCACCTGGATGCGCACCTGCCGTTTGGCAGTGTCCCAGTCTGTGGTGAGCGTGATGGTGCCGGAGGTACCCACGGCGTCTTTGGCATTCATGATCAGGTTGATCAGGACCTGTTTGATTTTCTTTTCGTCGAGTTTCAGCAGCGGGAGCCCCGCCGCATACTGCCGGACCACTTCGATGCCGCCCAGGTCGGCATGATGGCGGATGAAGTTTAAGGCATCGTCCATGGCCGTGTGGATATCCATTGACACATTCTTGGGATCCGAGCTGCGGGCGAAATTGAGCAGGTCTTCGACGATCAGCTTGCAGTTGCGCACGTGTTTTTCAATGGTTTTCAGGTCCGCGAAGCGTTCGCTGTCCGGCTTTTCGTTGCGCTGCAGCAGTTGGGCGTACCCCAGAATGATGCCCAGCGGGTTGTTGATTTCGTGGGCGATGCCGGCGGCCAGCTGGCCGATGGATGCCAGTTTGTCGGCCTGGGCCATTTGCTGTTCCATGGACTTGCGCTGTTCGATGTCTTTGACCAGGAAGTGGATCGTGTGTGCGCCTTCGGCGGGCCCCTCATCCATGCTCCCGCTGACCAGCGACATCATGCGGCTGCCGTCCATGCGCTTCATTTCGATTTCAACGTTGGCGATGAAACCGTCGGAAGCGATGGCCGTGCGGATTTTGGGCCACACGTTTTCGTCCGCCAAAAAATCCTGCAGACGGCGGTGATTTACCAGCGATTCATCACCCTGCGGGCAGCCGAGCATTTCGTATCCCACCGGGTTTAAGTCCACGATGCGGCCGTCATCGGTGGCCACCAGAATCATGTCCTTGGATACTTCGAAGATGCGCCGGTACTTGTACTCCGAGAACGCCAGCGCCTCGGTGCGCTGTGCCACCAGCCTTTCGAGGTTCTGGTTGAGATAGGAGAGCTCTTCGTGGGCGACTTGCAGGGCCTGGCGGTCTTTCAATATCGCCTGGTAAATGCGCCAGATGCGGCCGAAAAAAATCGTGACCGAGGCCACCACCATGAACATGACCGTATTGATGGCACCGCTGACGGGTCGAATGGGGTCCCACAGCTGCGTGCGCCCCGAAAAAATGAGGACCTGTTTGAGAATGTGTCCGGCCGAGCGCGAAACGGAGAAAATGACCAGTGACATGCAAACCCACAACAGGTAGGTCCAGACGATATTTTTGCGGTCCCGCTGGCGCAGCCGGAAAACAAAGAACAGGCTCAGCAGGGAAAAAACGATCATCAGCACGGCGCCGATCAGGTCGACGAACCGGATGGGAAAAGCGGGCAGTGTCATGGGTTCGGCGGTCCCGGCGGGTTGCTGCCCGCTGCCTGCAGCAGCTGTTTCAATCCCGTGTATAAAAAGAACATGGCCGGCACGCAGAGAAAATGGTCCAGCCTTGCGACATAGTAGAACATCTGCAGACCGGTCGAAGGCGGCAGAGAGGTGATGCGCATCATCCAGGGGCCCATGGTGCGGGCCTGGATCACTTTGAACTGGTCGTCCAGCAGGTGTACGGCCATGGCGTCAATATTCCAGAGGATAAAAAACAGGGCCGCATACTGAATCAGGCGCCAGCCTTTCTGCCCGGTCAGCCCATTTCTGCGCAGGCGGAAAATCAGAATAACCATGGACAGAAGAAACAGCAGGTGGGCCATCTGATGTACATAGACGCCCTCGATACCGCCGTGCCCCTGGGTGGCCGCGGCCGCAGAAGGGTTCAGGAGCTGCCACCCAAGGACCGCCGCAACGCAAAACAGGCGTAGGGAAGCGGTTTTACAGGCCCGTTGGTATATGCGGCAAAACTTCATCATCTGGTGAGAAGCGGCGCTGTGATGAACACGCCGGAGGCTTTCAATTTTCAGACAAGATGCAGAAAGTAGCTGCCGGCAAGACAGATGCCCAGCACCTCGCCGATACCGGCGGAAATGTGAAAATGCCTTTCGGCGGCGTTTTTTGAAAGATAGCTGCAAATGACGACAAATCCGATGAGCAGCAGGCCGATCGTCAGCCAGGCGATGGGAAAACCGAACCATGCCAGTACCCACTGGGCGGTGAAAACCGCCACACCTCCCATGGCGATTCCCTGCAGAAAGGGGATCCCGTAACGCTCAATGCTTTTCAGATGAGCCAGCGGCCTGGCGAAAGGCGATAGAATGATGCCGCTGATGGTCCCGGCCACCAGCTTGCCGTTGATCAGGGATAAAATCAGCGCAACACTGTAGGCAAGAATAATTTTCATCGGCTCGCTAGTCCGGATTGAGTCGTTGTAGGGTCAAACTTCCCCGGAATTGAAGCACACTCCGAAAAGGCTGTCAATGGGGTGTCCGCGGGTGCCGGCCGCCATTTTTTTCAGCGCAGTGCAGGGCGCGTTGGATCCGTTTCAAAGAGGGGGTGCCGGTGCGGGGAAAAACGGCCGCCCGGCAGATGGTCCAGTGGGTGCAAAGAGGTTTTTCAGTCTGTGCCCGGCTATGTCCGGTATCTTCGGCAGGTTATATGCTGTTCGATCGCATGTCGCGGCGCAGTTTCAGGGCGGCGGCGTATGAAATTTTGTCCGTCGATCGGCTTTTTCGGGCGGGGCGTATCCGCGTCATCACGGGCCAGGCCAGATAGACCAGTACCACCGAGGCCACAAACCAGAATGCGGCCCCCAGGGCGATGGGATCCTTGCCCGCATCCCATGGGATGCTGAAGATAAAGCTGCGGCCGAACAGTTCCTTGAGACGCTCCGGCCGGTACGCGTTGTTGACATAGGCCAGCATGGATATCAGCGGCAGGTAGCGTGTCAGCAGGCTGTTCAGCAGTCCTTCGAAAAAATAGTCGTAGTACACCCGGTTGAGCTCGGCCTGGTCGATGTTTTTCGCCAGCAGCTTGGCCTTTTCGCCGTCGGCGCACTTCAGCGCTTCCTGGCGCACGTCGAACCAGTAGCGAAAAGCCTTTTCGAGTTTCACGTAACGCGAAGTTCGGTAATGGCGGCTGAAAAACTTGGAAAAAGCCACCGTTGCCAGCGCGATGAGCGTGATGGCCGCCGCCGGTCCCAGGTGGTTGAGGGGCGCAACGACAACGTCTATCCCTGTGACGATGTGCTGTACGGTCACCAGAATCCAGGCCCACAGCCGATCCAGCAGGGCATCCATTTCTCCGTCGTCCTTTCGCTTGTTTTCAGGAAGGGTCCGGGTGCTCGGATGCACCCGAACCCTGTTTTATCCGTGTCAATCGGCGGTTAGATCCAGACTTCGATTTTGAAGAACCGGAAGAACAGGAAGAACAAGGTTGCCGCCAGAATGATCTTGAGTGCCTTTTCGCTGAAGAGCTTCTGAGCCCGGCTGCCCAGCATGCCGCCCACAAAGCCGCCGATGATGATGGCGATCATCAGGGTCATGTCCGGCAGGTAGCCGTTGATCAGGTAGCCGATGAAGGAACCGATGCTTGAAAAACAGGTGCCGATCAGCGAAACCGGTACGGCCACGTACATGGGCAGGGCCCCCAGGGTGGTCATGGCGGGCACCAGCAGAAAGCCGCCGCCGATGCCGAAACTTCGCGACACGACACCGATGAGCAGGCCCAGGATGCCGAAGAGCAGCGGGTTGATCTTGAACTCTTCGCCCCAGAAGGTGAAGCGGTAGTCGGTCATGCCGGACTTGACCGGTTCGATGCGGCCCATTTCGACGGCCGTGCCCTCGGCCTTGGCCTTGGCCACGGCTTCGTTGAACTTTTTCACCATGGCCTTGATGTTCTTGCGCTTCTCCATGACCTTGGGCGACAGTTCATAGAGCGTACGGATACCCATGATCACCACCAGGACGGCCAGCCACTCCTTGTACGATTTCATGGGCAGGTACTGGGTGGCGTATTTGCCCAGCCAGATGGAGCCGATGAAGATTCCCACACCGAAGGAAATCCCCACCGGCCAGGCCACGCGTTTCTCCACCACCGCATACCGATAGAAGGACCCCAGCGGCGAGAACAGGGTCAACGCCATGTTGGAGGGCCGCAGCACGTTGGCGGCGTTGATGCCTACCGGCCCGGCGGTCTGTACGATCATGACCTGAAAAGCGGCCATCAGCATGCCGCCGGCCGCGCCGATCATGGAAAAGTAGGTGCCCACCAGAATGGCGCCGATGATAATCCAGATGGGGTTCATATAGCGGCCGCCCAGGGACATCCAGTATCCGTTGCCGGCCACGTTGTAGCTGCCGATTTTGCTGCCGTTGACGAAAACGTCGAATTTTGTGTCCGGCGGGGTGTGGCGGAAGGTCTTGAAGGTCGCCGTGAACTTGCCGGTGGCCTTGTCCAGCTTGATGACCGTGCCCTTGTCCCAGTAGTTGTGGCTGGTGGCGTAGTCGGTCAGCACGCTGCGCGAAAAGATGACCACCTTGCCCACCTTGGTCTGTTCCTTGGTGACGGTGTAGATGCCGAATTTTTTCTGGTGGGTGTATTTGAAAAAGTTCCACTGGTCTTCGGTTTTGATGGGCCCCAGCGAGCTTTTGGCTTCATCGCTCAACTGGCTGAATTTCGCCAGGTTGAACATGGTGGTGCTGTACAGGCCGCGTTTTCCGCCCTGGGTGAAAAAGGAGGGTCCGCCGAATTTTTTCTTTTTGACTTTGCCGAAGGTGTCCGGTTTGGTCGTCAGCATGTAGAACAAGACCGGAACGCTGCTGTCGGCAGTAAAGCCGAACTTTTTCTCGTCCTTTTTAAAGTGCTTGGATTCGTTGACGCCCTTGGTGTCTTTGGGGGCGAACATTTTCTGGTCGGCAACGGCGATGTAGAGATCCTGGCCGGGGGCAATGCTGCCCTCGATGGTCACGGTGTCGCCGGCCTTTAACTGGGTTGTCGAAATCTTTGCGGCAGCATGGGACATGGCCGGGGTTACCAGGACCAGCGCCAGAGCGGCCAACATCAACGGATATACGATTTTTTTCATGATCCTCCTCCACAGGTTAGCGATAACAGAAGACCTCCATCTTCATCAGCAGCAGTAAAAATGTTGTTTTTTGCCTCCCCCCTTTCTTCATGATCTGATACGCAAGTGTATGTTCCAATGCCCATACCAAGCCGCTTATTTCAGATCGAAATATTGGACGGCCAGCAGCCCGCCCAGCAGGCCGCAGCCGGCGGCCACGGACAGCAGCTGGAAAAGCGCGGCCGGCGGCGTCAAAAGCATTCCCGTGGCCGATAAAAAGACGGCATTTAAAATCCCACAGGCCAGCACCGCGGCGGAAAAGCCGGCCCCGGCGGCACAGAGGCGTTTATGCCTGAATCCCCGACGGGTTTTCTCCAGCAGCATGTAGCCGGACAGCATGGCATTGAATCCAATGATCCACGGCAGGTACCTGCCGGCGCGCACCATGGGCACCAGACTGGCGGTAAAACCCGCCAGAATCACGGTGCCCAAGGCGCCGGCCAGGACGCTGTATGCGCTCTTTTTGGCTAAGTCGGGTTGCAATGTCAATACACGTCTTGTTTTGGCCATGGTTCAGACCCGCCGGCAAACAGAAGCTCACGAACCGTAATCTCAAGAAATAAAGCAAGCTGTATGCCATGGCCGCATATGGGGCCGGGGTATTGCGACCGGAAGTCGGGCGAATGTTATTTTTATAAAAAAAACAGTTAAATAGGAATGTACCGATCCTGTTGCCGGCTTTGGCAGACACCCCGGCCGTGTGCTTTGCTGAGATCATCCGACTGCATAAAAAAAGATTCACCTGAAAAGGATATGGATGATCGACTGTATTTTAAATAAGATATATTTCGCAATAAAAATCTGTCGGCGCAATAAAAATATTGCTCATGCAGCTGAGTTTGCGCCATTATCGGCGGCCCGCCGGCTTCGGCGAAGCCCTTGCCGTGCGGAATAACTGGCTGAAAATGCAGGCCGGAGGTTTTTATGCCGACGTATACGGGCATGGTTTGGCGCATGTCTGCGGCAGGTGGGGTGTCCACAAGGGTGGTATGAATATTGCTTGAAGGTTCAACGATCTGCCGACTCATCATAAGCTTTTTTGCCGGGCCCGGACCGCTGCCAAGCAAAAAGGCAGGCCCTTTACATAATTTTGTATTCATAGTATGGGCACTAAAGAGGCCCAGCCTCGCTAATTTTTTTAACCCGGAGGAGAAATTATGGAAAAAGAAGTCTATTCGATCTGTTTCATGTGTTCTATACGCTGTCCGATTCGGGTCGTGGTCAAAGACGGCCATGTCAAGTGGGTCGAGGGCAACCCGCATGTGGCCGGCATGGAGGGCAGCCTGTGTCCGCGCGGGTCCGCCGGCATCAGCCTGCTTTACGACGACCAGCGCGTGCAGTCGCCCATGATGCGCGTGGGCGAAAGGGGCGAGGGCCACTGGAAAAAGGTGAGCTGGGAAAAAGCCCTGGATTATGTGGGCGAAAAGCTCAAGGGAATCATCGATGAGTATGGCGGGCACAGCGTGGTGCTGGGCGAGCGCACCCAGCTGGCCACGCACGTCAGCAAGACATTTTTGAAAGCCATCAAGTCGCCCAACCACTTCACCCACGATGCCATCTGCAAGGGATCGGTGAATACGGCCTGCCGTTCGCTGTTCGGCTATGTCGACTCCCAGATGAGCGTGGACATGAAAAACGCCAAACACATCATCATGTACGGCCGCAACCTGTTTGAATCCATCGAGGTCAAACCGGTCAACAACCTGATGGCCGGCCTGGAGAGCGGGGCCGAACTGACCTACATCGATCCGCGCGTGACGGTCACGGCCACCAAGGCCCACCGCTACTTTCAGATTCGGCCGGGCACCGACCTGGCGCTGAACTACGCGCTGATCCATGTCGTTTTGAAGGAACGGCTCTACGATGCCGCTTACGTTGACCGTTGGGTGCTGGGCCTGCCCGAGCTGCAGGAGTTTATCCAGCCCTACACGCCCGAATGGGCCGAAAAGGAAACCGGCATCCCCGCCGGCGCCATCGTGGACCTGGCGCGCCGGGTCAGCAAGGACAAGCCGCAGGTCATTTTCCACTTCGGCTACCGCGGCGCCAACCACCCCAACGAGATTTACACACGCCGGTCCATCATGATCTTAAACTCGCTCATGGGCAGCGTGGAGGCCAAGGGCGGGTTCTTTTTCAAGAAGGGTCCGGCCGAGGAAGGCGGCAAGGCGGCGCGCAAGCTCACCGGCCAGGATTTTCCGAAAATCGACGTGCCGCGTTTTGACAAGGTGGGCACGCCGGACTTTCCCCTGCCCGATCCCAACCACGGCGTGGGCCAGATGCTGCCCTTTGCCATTTTGAACCAGGATCCCTATCCCCTCAAGGCAATGATCGCCTACCGTTTCGATCCGCTGATGTCCATCCCGGACACCAACCTGACCCGCAAGGCCCTGGACAAGCTGGACCTGATCGTGGCCATCGACATCAACTACAGCGACATCGCCTGGTATGCGGACGTGATCCTGCCGGAATCCTGCTACTTTGAACGCACCGACTGCATCATGCAGGCCAACGGCCTCAAGCCGCAGATGTTTTTGCGCAGGCAGGTCGTACCGCCGCGCTACGACACCCGCGACGGGGCCATGATTTTAAAGCAGATCGGCGAGCGCATCGGCATCGGCGAGTATTTCCCTTACGAGAGCATGGACGATCTGGTGCGCTGGCAGCTGGAGGGCACCGGCTTTACCATGGAGGATTTCGAATCCAAGGGGTTTGTGGCCTACGGCAAGAAGCCCATTTTCTGGGACCGCAGGGACGCCATCAAATTCAAGACGCCGTCGGGCAAGATCGAATTCAAATCCTCGCTGATGGAAAATGCCGGTTTCCAGTCTTTTCCTCCCTACGAGGCCATGCCGAAAATCGAGGGCGACCAGTTCCGCCTGATCGTGGGAAGAAACGCACTGCATACGCACATCTCCACCCAGAACAACCCCTACCTCAACGAGCTGTGCCCGGAGAACGAACTCTGGATCAACGATCAGCGGGCCAAAGAGTTGGGCATCGCCGACGGCGACTGGGTCTACGTGACGTCCAAGGCCGGTGAAGGCAAGATCAAAGCCAAAGTAACCGAGCTCATTCATCCGGAGGCCGTTTTCATGCTGCACGGATTCGGGCATACGGCCGAAAAGGCCGCCCGGTCCTACCAAAAGGGCTTGAGCGATGCGCTCATCCAGGAGAACATCTCCGACATGATCGGCGGCAGCCCGGCGCTGCACGAAACCGTGGTGACCGTAAAGGCAGCCTAAGGCATCGTATCGAATGTCAGATGTGCAATTTTGAAATGGAATTGAAAAAACGTAAAACGGTTTCATGGAGGTTAGAATGAGCAAATATTTCATGCTGCAGGACCAACAGAAATGCATCGGCTGCCACAGCTGCGAGATCGCCTGCAAGAGCAACAAGTCCCTGCCGCCGGCATCCCGGCCCTGCCAGATCATCACGGTGGGCCCCAAGTTCTTCGACGGCAAACCGCGGGCGTCTTATATTTTCATGCCCTGTTTTCACTGCGAAAACCCGTGGTGCATCTCCGCCTGCCCCACGGGCGCCATGCAGCGAAGAGCGGATGACGGCATCGTTTTTGTGGACCAGAACCTGTGTGTGGGCTGCAAGACCTGCATTTCCGCCTGCCCCTGGGGCGCGCCGCAGTGGAACCCGGAAACCGGCAAGGTGGTCAAGTGCGACTACTGCATGGACCGCATCGATGAGGGCCTCAAGCCCGCCTGTGTCACCATATGCACCACCCACTGCCTGCAGTTCAATGTCACCGAAAAAATGCCCAGCATCAAGCGCAAACGCTACGCCATGGCCATGGCATCGACCAAGGGGGCGGCTCTGCTGGAATAAATGCCGAAAGCCGCGTGATTGACCGCGGGCTGCTGATGAAGTCCGGCGGCCTGCGGCCGAACGTGACCGGTCCGGTGTGCTCAAAGGGCCGCAGGGGCCGTCGGAAAACAGTGTTTGTGCCCGGGGCGGCCGATTACGCCGCGGTGAAGGCTGTGGGCGGACCTGCAACCGGCCGGATGTCCGGTCGGGCCCAGCGTGTACAGGCAGGCGCCGCAACAGCCCGGAAGGCAGCTTTGTTTTCCATGCCCCCCGGCGGCCTGCAGATAAGGAGTTTTTTATGGATGTCGCTGCAATGGACGCGATTCTGGCCAAATTCCCCACCATAAGGGGCAACCTGATCGGTATTCTTCACGAGATGCAGAGCCACTTCAACTATCTGCCGGAAGAAGACCTGCGGTATCTGTCCAAGAAAACGCAAATTCCGATCACGCAGATTTACAGCATCGCAAATTTCTACAATCGCTTCAGCCTCAAGCCCAAGGGAAAAAACACCGTTTGCGTGTGCCTGGGCACCGCCTGCCATGTAAAGGGCGCCGAGCGGGTGATGGATGAAATCAAGGCGCAGTTGAAGGTGGATGTCGGTGAGAGCACCGACGACATGCAATTTTCTCTGGAAGAGGTCCGCTGCATCGGCGCCTGCAGCCTGGCGCCGGCAGTGGTGGTCAACGAGGAGACATACGGGCAGGTGGCGCCCAAGCAGATTCACGGCATACTGCAAAAATTCAAAAAATAGTCGCCGACAGGCGGACAGCGGGGACCCAACACCGGGCTTGCAGACGGTGCGGGGCTGAAGCGCCTTTCATCTAGGCGCATAGCGGCTTTGCGGTCGAAGGTACGGGCTGAAAACGGTGTCCAAGCGCTGAACGAACCTGCCGGCAACCAAAGGCAGAACTATGGGATCTACGACTGCAAAAGAAATCGTCATCAGTGTCTGTGCCGGCACAGGGGGGGTGGCCGCCGGCGGCTTTAACGTCATCGAAGCTTTCAAGGCCGAACTGGACAAAAACGGGTTGAGCGCCAATTACCAGCCGCGGGTTCACAAAGTGGGCTGCCGGGGATTTTGCGCCAAGGATGTCCTGGTGGACGTGCAGGTCGACGGAAAAACCGAGACATACCAGTTCGTCACACCGGAAAAGGTCGCGCCGATCGTTTCCGAGCACATTGTCGGCGGAAAGCCCGTCAAAAAGTGGCTGGTGAAAAAAGACTACCACATTTTTCACGACAAACAGCAGAAACTGGTGCTGGCCAACTGCGGGCAGATTGATCCCGAATCCATCGAGGAGTACATCGCCGCCGGCGGCTACCGGGCGGCTTCCAAGGCGCTGGGCATGGGGCCCGATGAGATCATCGAGATCATCAAAGCCTCGGGGCTGCGCGGGCGCGGCGGCGGAGGATTTCCCACCGGGATCAAGTGGGAGAGCTGCCGGCGTGCCAGCGGGGTGGTCAAGTATGTTTTGTGCAACGCGGATGAAGGCGACCCCGGCGCGTTCATGGACCGCTCGATCATCGAGGGCAATCCGCATGCGGTCATCGAGGGCATGATTATCGGGGCGCACGCCATCGGTTCGGTAGAGGGGTTCGTCTACATCCGGGCCGAATACCCACTGGCCGTCGAACGGCTCCGGCGGGCCCTGGAGCAGGCCCGCGAAAAACATTTTTTGGGCAAGAAGATTTTCGGCACCGAGATGGACTTCGACATAAAAATCGTGCTGGGCGCCGGGGCTTTCGTGTGCGGCGAATCCACGGCGCTGATGACCTCCATCGAGGACAAGGCCGGCGAACCGCGGCCCAAGTACGTGCATACCACCGACCGCGGGCTGTGGGGCAAGCCCAGCAATCTGAACAACGTCGAAACCTGGGCCAATGTGCCCATGATCATTGAAAAAGGGGCCAAGTGGTACGCCGGCATCGGTTCGGAGCGCAGCAAGGGCACCAAGATTTTTTCCCTGGTGGGAAAAATCAACAACACCGGTCTGGTGGAGGTCCCCATGGGCATCCCCCTGCGGGACGTGATTTTCAAGATCGGCGGCGGGATCCCCAAGAAAAAGCAGTTTAAAGCCGTTCAGACCGGTGGGCCTTCGGGCGGGTGCATTCCGGCCAGCCTGCTGGACATGCCGCTGGATTACGAGCACCTCTCAGAAGCCGGCTCCATGATGGGATCGGGCGGCATGATCGTCATGGACGAAGACACCTGCATGGTGGATGTCTCCAAGTACTTTCTGCAGTTCTGTGTGGATGAAGGCTGCGGGCAGTGTACGCCGTGCCGGGAAGGCGTTTTCCAGATGGTGCGGCTGCTCAATGAAATCACGGAGGGCAAGGGGACGGAGAAGCACATCGGCCTGCTGGAAGAGCTCGCCGCTACGATCAAGGACACCTCCCTCTGCGCGCTGGGTACCAGCGCGCCCAACCCGGTGATCTCCACGCTGCGCTACTTCCGCGACGAATACGAGGCGCACATTTTCGACAAGCACTGCCCGGCCGGTGTATGTAAAGCACTGACACACTTTTATATCGATGCCGACAAGTGCACGGGCTGTACGCTGTGTGCGCGCAACTGTCCGGCCGGCGCCATTACGGGGGAGAAGAAAGAACCCCATGTCATCGATCAGGATAAATGCATCGTCTGCCGCATCTGCTATGAAAACTGCAAGTTCGGCGCGGTACAGAAGGGATAGGGGGAAGGATTCATGCCCACCATGATTAATCTGACCATCAACGGGGAAAAAATTGCCGCACCGGAGGGTACCAGTGTGCTTCAAGCCGCCCGTCAGGCGGGTATTTTTATTCCCACCCTGTGCGATTATGAGGCGCTGGAGCCCGAGGGAACCTGCCGTTTGTGCATCGTTGAACTGAGCGGGTCGATCCGGCCCTGCATCCGGGTTTCCTGTATTCAGGAGGTCAAGGAAGGGCTCGTCGTCGAAACCGAGACCGAGCGCATCATCAAAAACCGGCGGCTGATACTGGAACTGCTGCTGGGGCGTTCGCCCTACTGCCGGGAACTGTTGGACCTGGCGGGAAAATGCGGGGTCATGACCAGCCGGTTTCTGACCGGTGAAGACGACGACTGTATCCGCTGCGGCCGCTGCGTACGCGTCTGCCGGGACAAGATCGGTGCCTATGCGCTGTGTTGGGTGAACCGCGGCTACAACCGCAAAGTGGCCACCGACTTCGAGCGGCTATCCGAGTACTGCATCGGGTGCGGGTCGTGCGCCCAGGTATGTCCTACCGGCGCTATTAAGATGGAAGACCGGGGCAATCAGCGCCGCATTTACACCTGGGGCCAGGTCGTGGCGCGCTTCGAGCTCGAGAAATGTGAAAAATGCGGCCGCTATTTTGCACCCAGGAAATACATTGACTGGATGCGCAGAAAGGCATTCAAGCCCAAGGGAATTGAACTGATCGATTTGATCTGCCCGGAGTGCCTGCGCAAAACAGAGCGCCCGGCTCCTGCCAAGGTGCCGTTCGGCAACGGCGCTTTTCCTGCCTGGTAAGGGACCGATACACGGCCTGTGTGGCCGCCCGCCGGAGTTGCAGCGGCGGCTGCAGAGAAGGCCGAAGGGCTGTTTCCCATGGATAGACAAGGAAATACCGACATGGTCACAATCAAAATCGATGGAACGGATTATCAGGCCCAGGAGGGTAAGCGGCTCCTTCTGGTGCTGGAAGAAAACGGCATCCGCATCCCGCATGTCTGCTTTCATCATGCTCTGACACCGGCGGCGGCCTGCAAGCTCTGCGTGGTGGAAATCCGGGAGCAGGATAAACCGCCGGTTACGCGGTTGTCCTGTTCGCTCAAAGTCAGAGAAGGCCTGGAGGTCATCACCGAAAGCGCCATGATTCAGCAAATGCGGAGCAATGCCATCGGCAATCTGCTGAAGATGGCACCGCGATCCGACGTGATTCACCAGATCGGTGAGGAGTTCGGGCTGACCACCGGCGTGAAACCCGACGGCTGCATCCGCTGCCGCCTGTGCGTCCGGGTCTGCAAGGACATCATCCACGCCAGTGCCCTGAAAATGATGAAGATCAGGGGGATGAACTATGTCATGCCATCGGAGAAAGGCTCCTGTATCGGATGTGGGACCTGTGCCAACATCTGTCCCACGAATGCCATCCGCGTGGAAGACAAGGGCAATGTGCGCAGCATCATGATTCGCGACGAGATCATCGGCCGGCACGCCCTGGAGATATGCGATCTGTGCGGCACCCGGTTTGCGACGACCAAATTTTTGGAGCACGTGGGGGAGCTTGAAAGCGAGCACCCCGATGCCCGAAAATCGGGCCAGATGTGCCCCTCGTGCGCCAAACTGGCTGCGCGCAAAGCGCAACGTCCGCTGACACCGCACCTGCATATGACCTATGGCGGCAAACCGGTGAAGTGAAGCGGGTTTTTGCATAGCACACCAAAAAGCCGGGGGCCCTGCAGGTAAAAAGCGCGTACAATCTGTTTTAAGCGCTGTTTTTTGAAATGGCTGGGTCTCCTCCTTTGCCGGCCGTAAACCAAACCGGCGCGAACCGCGGCTTAAGCCCCCGGCGCCTTCGATACGGGTGGTTTCCCCCTCCGGCTGTTTTCCCACAACATCCCCTTGCCAAACCATCCGGGCAGTGCCATAGTTATCGGCATCTCGGATC
>JALSRD010000055.1 GCA_026984935.1 Desulfobacterales bacterium | reverse complement strand
CCTCGGGAAAGCCGAGTTCCACGGCAATCCGGATGACCGCGGGTCGGTCGGCTTAGGTCCTGGCTATAAAAGGAATTGATTATGCAGGTAAACTTCGGCTTCGTCCTTCGATGCCAGAGAATCTGGGGGCAAACAGAGAATTAAGGCTAAGAAAAGCGGGAGAATCCGGCGGGTGGTGAACGGGTCGTAAAAGATATGAAACGGGCGCAAATCCTTTGAAAACAAGGGGAAATAGAAAACCCGTCGCCCCGGAGAAACCTCCCGGAGAGACGGGTTGTCTTTTTCAAAATGGTGGAGGCGGCGGGAGTCGAACCCGCGTCCGGAAATATTCCACACGGACGTCTACATGCTTATCCCGAAATTTGGTTGTCAGCCGTGAAGGGCCCCTTCGGGCCGGGTCCCTTCGGGCTTATCCTGATAGATGTTTCGCTGCCGTCACATCAGGCCTTGACGGCGGCTATCCTGCTGATCGACGCCCTTTCCAGGCCCGCAGGCGCAGCCTGGAAGGACGCTGGCTTAAGCAGCCAGGGCGTAGTTATAATCGTCTGCGATTATATTTAGTCTCCCGCCGTTTAACGAGCAGGCAGGAAAGCTCGGCATGCAGCCCATGCTTCTCTATCCCCGTCGAAGCCGTTTCGCCCCCGGATTTACATGGCAGGGCTATTTAAAAGAGCGGTTGTAGCTCAAAAATAAGCGATGCTGCAGAGCCTGTCAAGGCGTTTTGATGCCGCCGGTCGGGTTCTGGAAGAATTCGCGGCCAAATCCGAAATTGTCGATACTCTCCGGAACGGCGTGGGTGGCTGCATCTGATAAAACCGCAGGCGCCGAAATCAATATCGGCTGGTGTACTGCTTGCGGGTGCGCTGCAATTCGCGCTGTTCGTCACGGCGGCGGATGGATTCACGTTTGTCGTACTTGCGTTTGCCGCGGGCAATGGCAAGGCTTATTTTGACATGGCTGCCTTTGAAGTAGACCTGCAGCGGGATCAGTGAAAAGCCTTTTTCGTTGACCTTGCCGTACAGCTTGTCGATTTCGCGCCTGTGCAAAAGCAGCTTTCGCGGCCGCAGCGGGTCGTGGTTGCCGTAATAGGCGAAAGGGTACGGCCCGATGTGCATCTGGTGCACGAAGACCTCGCCGTTGCGTATCTGGGCGTAAGCGTCCTTCAGGTTGACGCGGCCCAGGCGCAGCGATTTGACCTCGGTGCCCAGCAGCACGATTCCGGCCTCAATTGTGTCCTCGATGAAATAGTTGTGCCGTGCCTTGCGGTTCTGGGCGACGATTTTCGGTGCAGCTGGTTCCATCTTTAGCGCTTTCCGGCCGGGTCGCGGCTGGTTTGGGATTGGCTATTGATCGTAGAGCATGGCGGCGACGAGGTCACCGTATCGTTGCCGCAGGAGTTTCAGGGCAGCTTCGACCGAGGTGTGCTGCAAAACCTCGTCAAGCACGTTTTCGGCATCGTGGGTATCCAGCGAGCGGATCATGTTTTTCACCGCCGGAATCGACTGCGGGTTCATGCTGAGTTCATCCAGGCCAAGGCCCAGCAGGATCGGTGCGTGCAGCGGGTTGCCGGCCATTTCACCGCACATGAACACCTTGATGCCGTTGTCCTTGGCAGCCTCGGCCGTGCGTTTGAGCATGCGCAGAATCGCCGGCTGCAGCGGGTGATAGAGGTGGGCCACGTCCTTGTTGTCGCGGTCGATGGCCAGGGTATACTGGATCAGGTCGTTGGTCCCGATGCTGAAAAAATCCACCATCTTGGCCATGACATCCGCCATCACGACCGCCGCCGGCACTTCGATCATGATGCCTATTTCGACATTGTCCGCCGAGCGGATGCCTTCGGCTTGCAAGGCGTCAACCGCTTCTTTTATGGCTGCCCTGGCCTGCAGGATTTCCTGGCAGGATGAAATCATGGGCAGCAGGATGCGCACGTTTCCGAACGCGGACGCCCGCAGGATGGCGCGCAGCTGGGGTTGAAACACCGACGGGTTTTTCAGGCAGTAGCGAATGGCGCGCAGCCCCAGGGCCGGGTTGGGTTCGCCGCTCTCGACGATTTGCCGGACGGTTTTGTCGCCGTTGATGTCGAGGGTGCGGAAGGTCACCGGTCTGGGGTGCATGACCTCGACGACATCCCGGTAGCGGTCGAAGAGCTCTTCTTCGGTGGGGAAGCGGCCCTTGGCCATGTATTGAAATTCGGTACGGTAAAGACCGATGCCGTCGCCGCCGTTGTCGATTACCGGCACAACTTCTTCCGGGAGTTCGATGTTGCCCATGATTTTGAGTTCATGGCCGTCTTTCGTACGTGCCGGCAGGTGGCAGTACTTTGTAATCGCCGATCGGTAACGCTCGTAGCCCATCTTTTTTTCTTCAAATTCCATCAGGGTTTGTTCCGATGGCTGAACGATCACCGTGCCCGTGTTGCCGTCGACGATCAGCAGGTCGTCTTGGCGGATGATTTTGGATGCGTTTCCCAGGCCGGTCACGGCCGGAATCTCCAGGGTGCGGGCAATGATGCTGGTGTGCGAGGCCCGTCCGCCGCGGTCCGTGATAAACCCCTTGATACGCTCGAGGTGAATCTGGCTGGTCTCGGCCGGCGAAAGGTCGTGGGCCACGAGCACCACGCGCTTGTCGATGGTGGCGATATTCACCGTTTCGGCGCCCGCCAGTCTTCGCAAAATGCGCTCTGAAACCTGGGCGATGTCATCGGCACGGGCCCGCAGATAGTCGTCGTTCATGTTCTTGAACATGCGCCTCAAGGCCGTGGTGACTTTGTTCAGCGCCCACTCGGCATTGATGGCCTCGCTTTCAATGGTCGCGATGGTTTTGTCATAGAGTCGTTTGTCTTTTAACAGCTGCGAGTGCGCTTCCAGGATTTCGGCCTTGTCTTTCAACTCGGTCGGGCGTTCGGCAATGATCGTTTCCATTTCGTCGATGACATGCTGAACGGCACGCTTGAACCGTTTGACCTCTTTTTCCAGGTTTTCCTTGGGGATGAAAAACTTGCCGACGATATCCACGCCCTCGGTGTCCACCAGGTAGGCCTTGCCGATGCAAATGCCCGGGGAAGCGCCGATTCCGCGCAGGACCTTTTCGCCTGTAGTTTGCTCTGCCATGTTAGAAAGTCTCTCCAAACCCACTGCCGATGAGCTCGACAAGGGCCTCTAAAATTTCGGTATCCCGGAGGTCATCGATTTTCACGGTGATGGTGGTGCCCCTGGGGCAGGCGATGGTGAGCAGGTCGAGCATGTCCTTGGCGTCGACCTGCGATCTATTGCACTCAACACGCACTTTGCCCTTTGCCTGCCGGGCGATTTGTGCGATTTTGGCCGCCGACCGGGCGTGCAGGCCCAGTGGGTTGACGATGGTTGCCTGCACGCTGCGGCCATGTTCCGCCTTTGCCATGCATGTGCCTGTATCGCGTTAAAGGGATCGGCCCCGTGTCCTGGCTGCCCCTTGGGGCCGTGGCTGCGCAAAAACCGTTGCTATCCTAAATTTTACAAAAATAAGCATTTTTTACCGAAAAGTCGACAAGAATTTTTGCCGCCTGAGCCGCAAAGGTGCGGGCCGCTCCCTGCGCTTTACCCGCAATCCGACCTAACAGCGGTCTTTGTGGACATTATGATGAAATGCGCCGGTGTTCGGGAAAGGCTGCCGGCGGTTCAGAGAAATGCCGTCCGCGGTACTGTCCATACCCGAGTTTTCGGCCATACAGGGCCACAGGTGGAAAACGGCGGGCGGGATCCGTCATAATATGGCTACATTGTATTTATGCCAAGAGGCTGCAGGCCGCCGCCGAAGCCGCGGCCCAAGGCGGACCGCCCTGGCCGCGGTTGGCCGGCGGGGCGTGAAAATACACGGATTTCAGCCGCAATTGTGGTTGCGGGAGGCTTTTTTTGCTTGACGAAATGCCTTCCATCTTATATTCCCGGATCAAAGAAATGAATTGTATTCATCGTTGGGCGCGGCTGCCGCACGACACGGCGGCCGCGTCCGGATTAAATGCAGTCGGACTCTAAGGAGAGCTTGCGGAAGTGGCCCTTTCCGGTGAACAGAGCGAAGCCGAAGTGCTTCTGGAATTAAAAGATATCGACATGCGTTTTGGCAAGGTCAACGCCCTGGCCGGTGTTTCCCTGAAGATCAGAAAGGGTGAAATCCACTCGGTCATCGGGCCCAACGGCGCCGGCAAGACCGTGATGATGAACTGCATCAACGGCCTTTACCGGCCGCAGAAGGGTGATGTGTTTTTCAAGGGGCAGCGCATCAACCACCTCCGGCCCTATCAGCGGGCCGGCCTGGGCATGGCGCGGACGTTCCAGAAGGTTGAAGTGTTCGGGGGCATGACCGTTCTGGACAACATCCGCCTGGGGCGGCATGTGCATTTCAAATCGGGCGTTCTCAGTGGCGCCTGGTATATGGGCAAGACCAAGCGCGAGGAGATCGAGCACCGCCAGTTTATCGAAGAGGAGATCATCGACCTGCTGGAGATTGAACAGATCCGCAACAAACCGGTGGGCATGCTCCCTTACGGTCTGCAGAAGCGGGTGGAGCTGGGACGCGCACTGGCGCTGGAGCCGGACCTGCTGATTCTCGACGAGCCGCTGGCAGGCCTGAACCTCGAGGAGGTTGAAGATATGGCGCGCTTTATCCTCGACATCAATGAAGAAGAGCGCTGGAGGGTAACCTGTCTGCTGGTGGAGCACGACATGGGGGTGGTGATGGACCTGTCCGACCGGATCTTTGTGCTCAATTTCGGCAACATGATCATGGACGGCACCCCTGAGGAAGTTCAGAACAACCCTGAGGTGATCAAGGCGTATCTGGGGGAAGAGGAACTGTATGCAACACGTGGATAGCCGCGGCTCAAACCGTTTCGAAGTCACCGAAGATCTGACCATTCCCAAACTCTTCTATCAGAAGGCCGTACAGTACGGGGAAAGCCGGGTGGCCATGCGTGAAAAGGAATTCGGCATCTGGCGCCCGATCAGTTGGCATGATTATTTCGAGAATGTCAAATACATCGCCCTGGGGCTCGTCTCGCTGGGCCTGAAGGATGGGGACAAGGTCTCCATGATCGGCGACAACCGCCCGGAAGGGCTGTGGGCGGAGATGGCCGCCCTGTGTGCCGGTGGTGTCGGTGTGTGGCTGTTCCAGGACTGCCTCATCGAAGAGGTGCGCTATATCGTGGATCACTCGGATACCCGCTTCCTGTTCGGCGAGGGGCAGGAGGAAGTGGACAAGGCCCTATCCATCTTCGATGAGTGCCCCAAGCTGGAAAAAATTATCTGGGACGATCCCAAAGGCATGCGCAACTACCACCAGGACTGCCTGATCAGCCTCCGGGAGCTCCAGGACCTTGGGCGGGATCTGGACAAACGTCAGCCGCACCTTTTTGAAGAACTGGTGCAAAAGGGACACGGTGATGAAGTCGCGCTGCTCTTTTACACCTCGGGCACCACTTCGTTGCCCAAGGGCGCGCTGTTGTCCCACAACAACATGCTCACCATGGGCAAGCACCTCATGGACGTCGATCCGTGCGAAAGCAGCGACGACTACGTTTCCTACCTCCCCTTTGCCTGGATCGGCGAGCAGATGATGTCCATATCCTGCGGCCTGCAGGTGGGCTACACCATCAACTTTCCCGAGGAACCCGAAACCGCCCAGGAGAACATCCGCGAAATCGGGCCGCACGTGATGTTCGCGCCGCCGCGCATGTACGAACAGATGACCCGCTCGGTGCAGGTCAAGTACCTGGACGCCACCTGGATCAAACGCAAGTTCTACGAATTTTCACACGCCGTCGGATACCGCGTGGCGGACATGAAATTCGCCAAGCAGAAAGTCCCCTGGCACTGGAAGTTGCTGGAGTGGCTGGCCTATATCAGTGTTCAGAAAAAGCTCAAGGACCACTTGGGGCTCTCGCGTGTGCGCAATGCCTATACCGGTGGGGCCGCCATGGGGCCGGATCATTTCCGGTTTTTTCACTCCATGGGTGTCAACCTGAAACAGATCTACGGCCAAACCGAAGTGGCCGGCATATCGGTCGTGCACCGCAGCGGGGACATCAAGTTCGACACGGTGGGAAAGCCCATTCCCGGGACCGAGATCAAAATCACCGCCGAGGGTGAAATCATCACCCGCAGCTCTTCGGTTTTCCTGGGCTACTACAAAAACCCGGAGGCCACCAAAAAGGCCCTCAGGGACGGCTGGCTGCATTCCGACGACAAGGGCTTCATCGACGATGACGGGCACCTGGTGGTGTTCGACCGCACCAAGGACGTGTTCACCTTAAACGACGGCAGCCTCTTTTCACCCCAGTACCTGGAAACACGCCTGAAGTTCAGCCCATACATCAAGGATGCCTGGGTGATCGGCCACCAGAAGCCCTATATCACGGCCGTGATGTGCATCGACTATGCTGTGGTGGGCAAGTGGGCCGACGAGAAGAAACTCAACTACACCGGTTATCCGGAACTGTCGCAGATGGCGGAAGTCTATGACCTGGTGGAAACCCAGATCCGCAAGGCCAACGAGGACCTGCCCGAGGCGGCGCGGGTGCACAAGTTTACCAACCTGTACAAGGAACTCGACCCGGATGACGATGAACTGACGCGCACCCGCAAGCTGCGCCGTGCCTTTGTGGAAAAGCGCTACAAGGAGATTCTGGATGCGCTGTACGCGGACGTGGATACCGTTCACATCGACACGACGATTACATACGAAGACGGGCGGGTGTCGAAGATCAACACCGACCTTTGCATCCGCAAAGTGGTGGACTGATCGATACGCAGGCATGGAACCCGACAACGGCGTGCGTGTTTGCTACGGCCGGTTCGCGGCTGATGGCCGCTTAGAAATGGCGGCTGCATGAAATACGATAATACCCGGGGAGTTGGCATATGGACCTGTTTCTGGAAACCCTGACAACGGGTGTGATGGTAGGCGGCATCTATGCACTGGTGGCGCTGGGCTGGGTGCTGATTTACAAGTGCTCGGGCGTGCTGAATCTGGCCATGGGGGAGATGACTCTCATCGGGGCCTATGTCTGTCTGAGTTTTTACTCCATGGGGATTCCGTTTCTGCTGGCGCTGCTCTTCTCTTTGATCATCGGCTTTATCCTGGGCGTGCTGACCGAAAGGATATTCTTGGACCGCCTGATCGGCGAGCCCGTGCTGACGGTCATCATGGTGACCGTGGGTCTGTCTTTTTTCTTCAAGGGCTGTGTGGAATTTATCTGGGGCACGGACACGCGGGTTTTCAAGCCGCCCGTTTTCGCGCTGGAACCGATCCATCTGGGACCGCTGGTGATCGGGCGGGTGTATCTGTGGAGCTTCGTGGCTGCAATTGTCCTGCTGGTCATCTTTGTCTCCTTTTTCAAGTATACGCGCTGGGGACTGGCCATGCAGGCCACGGCCGATGATGAGATGGCCGCGCTCTCTCTGGGGGTCAGCGCGCGTTTCGTCTATGCCATCGCCTGGGCCATTGCCTTCATGGCGGCCGGCGTCGGCGGCACACTGCTGGGCAATATCAACGGACTGAATATTTCGGTGGGCTACCTGGGGCTTTTGGTGCTGCCCGCCGTGGTGCTCGGTGGACTCAACTCCGTACCGGGTGCCATCGTCGGCGGCATCATCATCGGTATCTTGCAGAATCTGTGCGGTGCCTATCTGGACCGCTTTTTCCCCGGCGGCGTCAAGCAGATTGCGCCGTTTGTGTTCATGGCGGTTTTCCTGCTCTTCAAGCCATACGGGCTGTGGGGCTGGGAACGGATTGAGCGCGTGTAATCGGCGGATGCGGCCGGCAGTCGACTTTTCAATCAGCACAATGAACTGAAAGGCGGAGTTACTGTATGTCAACCACCTGGCTTCCCTGCGGACAGTATCACCAGAGCTATGCTGAAGACCACAGCTGGTGGCAGACGCGTTTTATCAAGGGGAAAATGATTCTCCTGTTCGTTATCCTTTTCGTGGTTATCCCGCTGTTTGCGGACTCGTACGGCCTCAGCATCTGCAACCAGATCGGCTACACCATCCTGGGTGCGCTGGGGGTGCAGCTGCTGATCGGGTACTGTGGCCAGATCACGCTGGGGCATGCCGCTTTTCTGGCGGTGGGCGCATACACCAGCACACTACTAGTGCTGGAGTTCCCGTGGCCCGCCGTGCTGGTCCACTGGGGCCTGGCCTACCCCATCAGCATCATTGCGGCGGCTTTCGTGGCCGGGGTCTGGAGCGTCCTTTTCGGCCTGCCGTCGGCCAGGGTCAAGGGTTTTTACCTGATTCTGACCACCATGGCCGCCCAATTCATTACCGTTGATTTTATCCTGACCCAGTATGTCAGCCAGATCGGCGGCCGCGGGCAGGCCTTTTCGCTGCCGCCGGGCACCATCCGCGTCGGCCCCTGGGTCATCGACAGCGACCTGAAAGTCTATTTCATGATGATCGTGCTGGTTATCCTTGCGGTTGCCGTGCTGGCCAACCTGCTGCGTTCCAAGGTCGGCCGGGCCTGGGTCGCCATCCGGGACAACGACATTTCCGCCGAAGTGATGGGGATCAACGTGGTTAAGTACAAGCTGCTGGCCTTTTTCGTGGCCGGCTTTATCGGCGGCATCGCCGGCGCTTTCTGGATCAGCAACCTGGCGGCCATCAGCCCCGAGCACTTTCCCTGGTTCTGGTCGCTGTGGCTGGTGGGTGTCATCCTGATCGGCGGCGTGGGATCCATCCACGGCACCATTTTCGGATCCATTTTCATGGTGGTGGTGATCGAGGCGTTGCAACTGGCGATCCTGCCACTCGCCGACATCTATCCGAAATTGTTGATGGACTTTCTCTTTATCAAGGAGGGCACCTTTGGCCTGGCCATCTGCGCTTTCATGATTTTCGAACCCAACGGCCTGGCCTACCGCTGGTGGCAGATGAAAAACTACTTCAACCTGTGGCCCTTTTCCTACTAGCCGGGCGGGTGGGGCCTGCAGGAGCGCTTGTGCCTGAAAACGGACTAACTTGTGGTTTCTACCGGCAAGTGCATTGAACTTGCGTACCCGGCGCACGTGAGGAGGTGATGCGCATTCGATATCCGGCAAGAGCGGTAAGGGGCGTTTTAAAATAGCATGGGCATTCAGGCACCCGTTCATATGCCCGGCAGCATTGCGAAAACGTGCGGATTCCCGGTGGTGCTGCGGTTTTTTGGCTTCATCAGCCGGACGCAACAACATTTTGTTCCATGTTTCTTTTATGCAGGCCTCAGAGCCTTCAACCTGCGGCGAGAAAAGGGGGGAGATTATGCGAAGCAAGAATTTGTGGTTTAAGCTGTTTCTGTTGGTTTCGGCAGTGCTTTTGGCCGCCGGGCTTGCCGGTGTGGCGGGCGCCGCCAGTGTCAAGATCGGGGCCCTCAACGACATGACCGGAGCGACTTCCGACGTGGGCAAGGATTATGCGCTGGGCATCGCCGAAGCCATTCACTACGCCAATGACAACGGCGGGATCAACGGCAAACCCATTAAGCTCTACCAGTTCGATTACGGCTACCGGATTCCCGAAGCGCTGACCAAGTACAAGCTCTTCAAGCGCTTGAAATGCGTATCGGTTCTGGGGTGGGGCACCGGTGATACCGAGGCGCTTTCCCCCACGGTGACCAAGGAAAAGATGCCCTATGTCTCGGCTTCCTATTCCGCGCACCTGACGAATCCCAAAAAGACGCCTTACAACCTCTTTGCGGCCACGGACTATTCCTCCAATGCACGTGCAGCCCTGACGGCCTGGTTTGACAAGAAGTGGCCCAAGAATCCGGCTTACGGCAAGCGTAAACCACGTTTCCAGTGTGCCTATATGTTCGCTTCGCCTTATTCCAGCGCACCCATCAAAGCCATCAAGGACCAGGCCAAACTGCTGGGTTTCGATATCGGACCGGATCAGGATGTGTCACTGTTTGCCATCGATACCAAAAGCCAGGTGCTGGCCATGAAGAAGTTCAAGCCGGATGTGGTCTGGCACGGCAACACGGTGATGTCCGTGGCGGCCACGCTGCGCGACGCCTATTCACTGGGTCTGAAGGCGGATCATATCATCGACAACTGGGGGTTTGACGAGAACCTGCCGCGCCTGGCCGGCAAGGCCAGCGAGGGCGCCATGGGCGTCGGGGTCTGCGCCTTCTACGGCGAGAAAACCCCCCTCATGGCCAAAGTGCTGGCCTACGGCAAAAAATACAATCCCGGTATTCCGGCCGCGAAACGGTCGGTGCATACCATCCAGGCCTGGGCCAATACACTGGTGTTGTGGGAGGCGCTCAAACGCGCCGATAAGGCCGGCGGGCTGAGCGGAGAAAACATTCTGAAAAAGGGGTTCGAGACCATGCGCAAATTTGATCTCGGCCTGGGGGGTGCGCCGGTGACCTATACGGCCACGGATCACCGCATTTCCGGGAAAGTGCCCATTTACGAAGTGGCCAACGGGAAGTTCAAGATTGTCGAGGTCGTTGACCTGCAGGCTCGCTGGCCCAAGAAGTGGGCCGGCGCGTGGCTGGGGTGGTAAGCGATTCCAACCCCCAAAGGAGGTCTAAAGCTTGGCGACGTCAGAACCGATCTTGAAAATCAACAACATCGAAGTAAAATACCACGAGGTCATCCTGGTGATCAAGGGGGTTTCCATCGAGGTCCCCGATGGCGGTATCGTGGCCCTGCTGGGTGCCAACGGCGCCGGCAAGAGCACGACACTGAAAGCCGTGTCCGGACTGCTGAAACACGAAGACGGGCAGGTTACCGACGGCTCCATCGAGTTCATGGGCCAGCGCATCGACCGCATGGCCCCCGAGAAAATCGCCAAAATGGGTATTGTGCAGGTCATCGAGGGGCGCCGGGTGTTCGAACACCTGACCGTCGAGCAGAACCTCAAGGTCGGCGCCCACATGCGCAAGTACGGCCGTTCACTCAAGGACGGGCTCGAGATGGTCTACCACTACTTTCCGCGCCTGAAACAGAAACGCCACGAGACGGCGGGCTTTATCAGCGGCGGGGAACAGCAGATGACCGTGGTGGGCCGTGCCCTGATGACCAGCCCCAAACTGATCCTGCTGGATGAGCCCTCCATGGGACTGGCGCCGCTGCTGATCCAGGAAATTTTCAACATTATCACCCGGCTCAACCGGGAAGAGAAAATCTCCATGCTGCTGGTGGAACAGAACGCCAAGCTGGCGCTGAATGTGGCCCCGCATGCCTATGTCATGGAAAACGGCCGTATTGTCATGGACGACAGCGCCGACAAGCTTCGTGAAAATCCGGACATCAAGGATTTTTACCTGGGGATGACTGATTTTGGCGGCCGCAAGAGCTTCAGGGACGTCAAACATTACAAGCGCCGAAAAAGATGGCTCACGTGAGGTTGCGCCGGCGATGTCCCGGCAACAACCGCTGTGTGCCGCATAATTGCAGAGGGGAGGAAAAGATGCACAAAACGTCAAAGCTGTTGACCTGTTTGGCCGTTGCGGCGGCAGTTGCCCTGCTTTCAGGGTGTGCCGGCATGATGACAAAACCGACTCAGCAAAATTTCAAAGCGCCGACAGTCAGCCTCGATTCAGTGGAAGTGGCCCATTACTGGGGTTGGTGGTATTTCTCCAAAAAAGTCAAGCCCACCGTGGGCACCGCCGGAAACTACGGTGCGCCGCTGGATCTGGCGTTTATCTTCAACGTCAAAAATCCGAACTCTTACCCGGTGAAGATGGAAGAGCTGAAATTTACGGTGGCCTTCGAGAATTTTGACTTAAATACGGTCAGCTCCACCGAAACCCAATGGATACCGGCGGGCAAGACCAACCAGATCCGTGTACATGCCATGTTCGACGGCCGCCAGTCGCTGCTCAGCCTGCTGGTCACCGGCGGCTTTAAACTCAAGGCCAAAACCGGCAAGGCCGGACCGGGAGCGGCGTTGAAACAGCTGGCCACTTGGTGGAAAAAGGCGCCTGAATTCGGTTTCCCCATTTTCGTTAAGGAGGGGTCGGCTGTTTTCAAGGCGGACGGCCTGGACAAAGTGGTGACCTTCAAGGCCAAATTCCCGGAATAGGCCGGAAAACTTTCCAACACCGCGGGGCGCATTTTTTTGTGTGGATGTGCCGTCAGCAGCGTTCCGGAATTGACGAGAAGAGGTCGTGCCTGCCGCGAGAATCGGCGGGCACGGCTTTTTTTTCCGCCGCCGTCGGCGTGACGCGGCGCTTGACCGGCGGTCCGCGATCCCGTAGGATAAATGCCGGGTGGTTCCGGCGGCGCGCAGCCGGCTGTAGGTAACCGTGCCTGCGGATCCCGGTTTTTTTTAACAAGGGGGAGAAATCAAAATGGTCAGAACCGAAATATCGCTGTTTATGCCGAACGTTCCCGGCGAGCTGGGAAAATTTACCACGCTGCTGTCTGCAGAGGGCATCAATATCGATGCCCTCACGATCCAGGACGCCTCGGCGTATGTCAGGCAGTTGTTCCAGGCCAGGGGCAAGTCGCTGAAGCGCATCGCTTCGGTGGCCAGCTACAACTCCATGCGCAAGGACTCGGCCGATTTTGCCCTGATTCGTATCCTGGTGGATCAGACCGACAAGGCCATCGACCTGCTGTCGCAGAACGACTACATCTTTGACATCATGCCGGTGATTGCGCTTCGGCTTGAAAACCGGCCGGGGGAGATGGCCAAAATCGCCGCCAAGTTCGGCGAGGAAGGTGTCAACATCAACTACGTTTACGGCTCGGTCTCATCAGCGGACGATACCTGCCTGTTCGTTTTCTGTCCGGAAGACATCGAGCTGGCCAGCAAGATTTTCAGCAAATAGGCGCCCTCTGGCCTGTGCCGCGGCTGCCTTGGGGCAGGCGCTCAGCTGCTGCCGGCCGCCGACGGAACTAGCCTGGCGGCGTTGGCCTGGAACCTGCTGGCGGCTGGCGGCGCGGGTGCGGCCTGCTCCGGGCCCGGAGCCAGGCCGAGCCTGGCGGCCAGCTGCCGTGCGGCTTCCCTGTGCATTGCGGCCTCGAGGCTTTTCAGTTTTTGCCGCAGGCGGTAGTCGCGCGCGATTTTCATGGTTTCGTCGACAAATGCCCGCTGCGCACGATAGGTGTAGCTGCTGCTTTCGAGCCGCCCGGGCCATGCGGCGGTGAGTGCGCTGAATATGAGCAGGGTGATCAGTAACTGTTTCATGATTTTCGGCACTGGAACGCTTTTTTAACGGTGCTGGATGAATACGTTTCTTTCAAACAGAGTAAGCAAATCGCCTGCCAGCACCAGCGGTGTGGATAGTTTAGCGTAAGAAAACAATTCGTTGCGTTTAATACACATGATGTTTCCGCCGGCCTGAATGTGTAAAGAGCTCTCCAGAACCTATATCTTTCTTTTCCCAATTCATGGCATTCAAGTTATATTTGCGCGGGTTTCAGCAGATTTGGCGCCTGCGGTACGAACCCCGGGATCGTTTTTTTGCACCCGGCGCAGGGCATCCGGGCGGCTAAGCCGGACGTCGTGCCGGTCTGGGAGGAGCTGACAGGCGGAAAGACCGAGACCGGCCGCCGGGCTGATTTTGCTGAAAGGTAAGACAGATATCACAAAGTGTCAATCGATGGCCTTTGCCGGCCGGGTTGCCGGCAGGTGTGGGTTTGATGATGCCGGTGGAAACATGGGGGGAGTGGCGCGATCGGCGGTTGGGTTCTTCGGGGCCGACAGGACCTGCATGCTGAAAATCCTGTCGGTACCGGGTTTGTGTCTTGCGCATCCTTGCGGCATGTCGCGGGATGCCGGTTCAGGGCTTGCGTTTGTCCTTCAGGATGTGGTTGGAGATGACGATGCGCTGGATTTCGGAAGTGCCCTCGTAGATGGTAAAGACGCGCGCATCGCGGTAGAAGCGCTCCACGTCGTAGTCTTTGGTGAAGCCGTATCCGCCGTGCATCTGAATGGCCCTGGCCGTGACGCGGTTGACCATTTCGGAGGCAAAGAGTTTGGCCATGGAAGCCTGCGCGGTGAACTTTTCCCCGCGGTCTTTCATGGCGGCTGCCGAGAGCATCAGCTGCGTGGCAGCCTCGATTTCGGTGGCCATGTCGGCGATGATCCAGCGCAGTCCCTGGAATTTCGATATCTTCTGCCCGAACTGTTCCCTTTTCTTGGCGTATTTGACGGCGGCGTCGAAGGCCGCCCGGGCCACGCCCACGGACTGGGCGGCGATACCGATGCGGCCGCCGTCCAGCGCCGTCATGGCGATCTTGAATCCGTCGCCTTCGTTGCCCAGCAGGTTCGCCGCCGGTACCCGGCAGTTTTCGAAAATCAGGTCGGTGGTGTCCGAAGCCCGCAGGCCCATTTTGTCTTCTTCGTGACCCACGATGAAGCCCGGAGTTCCCTTTTCCACGATAAAAGCGCTGATGCCTTTGTGTCGCAGGCTTTCGTCGGTTTTGGCGGTCACGATCGTCAGGCCGCTGTTTTTGCCGGTGGTCGTAAAGCGTTTGGTCCCGTTTAAAATGTAATGGCCGCCGTCGCGCACCGCGGCGGTGACCTGCCGTACGGGGTCGGAGCCGGCATCGGGTTCGGTAAGGCCGAAGGAGCCGATGATTTCACCGGAGGCCATGCGCGGCAGGAAGCGTTGCTTCTGCTCTTCGCTGCCGAAGCGCAGGATACTCTCGCACACGATGGAATTGTGGACGGACATGACCACGGCCGTCGCGGCGCAGCCGTAGGCAATTTCGGAAAGGGCCAGCACGTAGCTGATGGTGTCGGCACCCTCGCCGCCGTACTTGTCCGGAATCATCATGCCGAGCAGCCCGAGTTCCCCCATCTGCTTCAGGATGTCACCGGGGAACTCTTTGGTGCGGTCACGCTCCCTGGCGCCGGGGGCCACGACTTTATGGGAGAATTCCCTGACCATGGCCTGGATCATCAGTTGTTCATCGGTCAGTTTGAAAAGCATAGGTGTCCCTTTCTAACACGTGGGTGCCGGTTACGGCCCGTAGATGACGACGATCAGCTCGGCCTGCGTGTCACCGACGTTTTGCATGTGATGCGAAATTCCCGAGTTGAAGTGCAGCGAATCCCCCTGCCGCAGTTTGTTGACATGCTCGCCCACCGTTATTTCGATATCGCCCTGCAATACATAGACGAACTCTTCACCCTCGTGGTGGTAGCCGACACCCTTGTGCGCCTGCTGCGGGTCGACGCTGACTTTAAAGGCTTTCAGGTGCTTGTTCTCGGCCCCGGGCGTCAGGGTTGTGTAGGCGTAGTTGTCGGTCCGCTTGGTGTACTCCTGCACGCGGCTGCTCAGACTGGTCTCCTGTTCCCGTAAAAAATAGCTGGAGTCCAGCTTGAGCGCCCGCGAGATCTGGAGCAGCGTGCCGACGGCCGGTGTTTCCGTGCCGGCCTCGATTTTTTTCAGATAGCTTTCCGAAAAACCCGTGTCGTTGGCCAGGTTGTCCAGGGACACCTTCTTCTCGGTACGGGCTTTCTTGATCTTTTTCCCGATGGGAACGATGGTCTCCTTTTTTTTCCTTGGCATGTGCGCCTCCCCTTGATGGTTGCATCCGGTCGGCCGCGTGTTACGGTGGAGGCGGCCGCCACTGTTGGGCCGCTTTTCCGCCCGGCCGTCGTTTAATAGCTATAAAACCCACGGCCGGTTTTGCGCCCCAGCCAGCCGGCTTCGACATACTTGCGCAGCAGGGGGCAGGGGCGGTACTTGGAATCGCTGAAGCCGGCGTACAGCGTTTCCATGATGGCCAGGCAGGTGTCCAGGCCGATGAGGTCGGCCAGCGCCAGCGGTCCCATGGGGTGGTTGGCTCCCAGTTTCATGACGGTGTCGATGTCTTCCAGCGAGCCGACGCCGTGGTAGAGGCAGTACACGGCCTCGTTGATCATCGGCATCAGGATGCGGTTGATGATAAAGCCCGGATAGTCCTTGGCTTCGGCCGGCGTTTTGCCGAATTTCTGCGCCAGATCCCAGGTCGTCTGAAAGGTTTCGTCCGAGGTGGCCAGGCCGCGGATGATTTCCACCAGCTTCATCACCGGCACGGGATTCATGAAGTGCATGCCAATTACTTTTCCCGGCCGCTTGGTCTGCGCCGCGATGCGTCCGATGGGAATCGAAGAGGTGTTGCTGGCCAGGATGACTTCCGGCCGGCAGATCTGGTCCAGATCCCGGAAGATCTGGAACTTGATGTTTTCGTTTTCGGTCGCCGCTTCCACCACCATGTCGGCGGCGGCCATGTCGTTGAGCGTGGTGCTGGGTTGGATGCGGGCCAGGATGGCCTCCTTTTCGGCGGCCTCCATTTTCCCCTTGTCGACGCCGCGGGAAAGGTTCTTGCCGATGACGGCCAGACCTTTCTGCACAAAGGCGTCCTGGATGTCGTTCATGATTACGGTAAGTCCGCTGGCAGCCGCCACCTGGGCGATGCCGTTTCCCATTTGGCCGGCGCCGATGACACCGAAGGTATTGATCTGCATTTTGCTCTCCTTTCGCAATTTCGTTTTGTGTACGGGTTGAAGGCTAAAGGCTATCTCCGGACCACCAGGGCCACGGCTTCGCCGCCGCCCAGGCACAGCGACGTCAGGCCGGTTTTTTTGTCCCGGCGGAGCATTTCATGCAGCAGGGTAACCAGCAGGCGGCAGCCGCTGGCCCCGATGGGGTGGCCCAGGGCGACACTGCCGCCGTTGACGTTGACTTTCGCTGTGTCCAGGCCCAGTTCGCGCAAGACGGCCACGGTGGATCCGGAAAAGGCTTCGTTGATTTCGAAGAGATCCACATCGTCTATCTTGATACCTTCTTTTTTCAAGCACTTGGGAATTGCCCAGATGGGCGCCACCAGTACGTAGCGCATGTCGATGCCGTAAGCCGCCTGGGCGCCGATGGTGGCCATGACCGGGCAGCCCAGGGCTTCGGCACGCGAACGCGACATGACCACCACGGCGGCGGCGCCGTCGCTGATGATCGATGCGTTGCCGGCGGTCGTCAGACCGTCTTTTTTAAAGGCCGGCCGCATGCCAGAGAGCTTTTCGAAACTGGTTGCACGCGGACATTCATCGGTGTCGACCGTCATCGTGGTTCCTTTGCGGCCCTTTACTTCGACCGGCACGATTTCATCTTTAAAGCGGCCGCTTTGCACGGCGGCAAGGGCCCTTTCATAGCTGGCAGCGGCGTAGCGGTCCTGGTCCTGGCGGCTGACGCCGTATTTTGCGGAGCACAGTTCGTTGGAGATGCCCATGTGGAAATCGTTGACGATGTCCCACAGCCCGTCGTGCACCATGTGGTCCTGCAGCGTCCCCGGCCCCATGCGGTAGCCGAAACGCGCTTTTTCCAGGTAATAAGGCGCCATGCTCATGTTTTCCATGCCGCCGGCCACCACGGTTTCGGCATCCCCCAGCTGCACCGCCTGGGCGGCCAGCATGACGGCCTTCAGTGCCGAACCGCAGACCTTGTTGACCGTCAGGCATTCGGCCTCCCAGGGCAGGCCCGCCAGCACGGCCGCCTGTTTGGCCGGGTTCTGGCCGTAACCGCAGGGCAGCACCTGCCCCATAATGACTTCATTGACGTCTGTTTTCTGGATGCCCGCCCGCCGGACCGCCTCGGCGATCACCGTGGCCCCGAGCTGCGTGGCGCCGGTTGTGCCCAGCGCACCGTTGAAACTGCCCAGCGGTGTGCGCACCGCACTGACAATAACCGCTTCTTGCATGATTTTCTCCTTATTCGTTGATGCCTCGGCTATCTATCGCTGTTTTTCTACATGCCCCGCCGGTACTGCCCGCCGACATCGTAGAGGGCGCGCGTAATCTGGCCCAGGCTGCAGACCTTGACGGTTTCCATCAGTTCGGCGAAGATGTTTTCGCCGGACAGGGCGACCTGCTGCAGACGTTTTAAGGCCTGGGGCGCGGCTTCGGCGTGGCGTTTCTGGAAATCAGCCAGGCGCTTTAACTGGGACTCTTTTTCCTCCTCGGTGGCTCGTGCCAGTTCGATCTCCTCGGACAGTTCACTGTCGTCGGCATCCGGGTCGCGGAAGGTGTTGACGCCGATCAATGGCAGCCGGCCGTTGGCCTTGAGGGTTTCATAGTAGATGGACTCTTCCTGGATCTTGCTGCGCTGGTACCCGGTTTCCATGGCGCCCAGCACACCGCCGCGGGCGGTGATGCGGTCGAACTCCATCAGCACGGCCTCTTCCACCAGGCGGGTCAGCTCTTCCACGATAAAGCTGCCCTGATAGGGATTTTCATTCTTGGTCAGCCCCCATTCGCGGTTGATGATCATCTGGATGGCCAGCGCCCGGCGCACCGATTCGTTGCTCGGCGTGGTGATGGCCTCGTCGAAGGCGTTGGTGTGCAGGCTGTTGCAGTTGTCGTAGATGGCGCACAGGGCCTGCAGGGTGGTGCGGATGTCGTTGAACTGGATATCCTGGCTGTGCAGGGAGCGCCCAGAGGTCTGGACGTGGTACTTGAGCATCTGGGACCGGCGCGATGCACCGTACTTTTCGCGCATGGCCACGGACCAGATGCGCCGGGCCACGCGTCCGATGACCGTGTACTCGGGGTCCATACCGTTCGAGAAGAAAAACGAGAGATTGGGCGCAAAACTGTCGATGGGCATCCCGCGCGAGAGGTAGTACTCCACATAGGTAAAGCCGTTGGACAGCGTCAGGGCCAGCTGGGTGATGGGGTTTGCACCGGCTTCGGCGATGTGGTAGCCGGAGATGGAAACCGAGTAAAAGTTGCGCACGTTGTGGTCGATGAAATACTGCTGGATGTCGCCCATCATCTTTAAGGCGAATTCGATGGAGAAAATGCAGGTGTTCTGGCCCTGGTCCTCCTTGAGAATATCGGCCTGCACCGTGCCGCGTACAGTGGTCAGTGTGCGCTCGCGGATCTGGGCGTACTGCTCGTTGTCCGGATACTTGCCGTTTTCGGCCCGGAAGCGCTCCACCTGCTGGTCTACGGCGCAGTTTAAGAACATGGCCAGCATGATGGGCGCCGGCCCGTTGATGGTCATGGATACGGAAGTGTGCGGATCGCACAGGTCGAAACCGCTGTAGAGCACCTTGACGTCATCCAGCGTGCAGACGCTGACGCCGGAGGTGCCCACCTTGCCGTAGATGTCCGGGCGGCGTTCGGGGTCGTATCCGTAGAGCGTGACCGAGTCGAAAGCCGTGGACAAGCGCTTGGCCGCGGAATTTGCCGAAAGCAGCTTGAAGCGCCGGTTGGTGCGCGCCGGGTCGCCCTCGCCGGCGAACATGCGCGTGGGCGCTTCATCCACCCGTTTCAAAGGGAAAACGCCGGCGGTATAAGGGAAGTGGCCGGGGACATTTTCCTGGCGCATCCAGCGGTAGATTTCGGCCGGGTCTTCGAACTTGGGCAGCACGATCTTGGGGATTTTCTGGTGGGCCAGCGATTCGCTGTATAGCGGCACCCGGATTTCACGCCCCCTGACGCTGTAAACCAGTTCGTCGCCGGCGTAGGCGGCCTTGATCTCCTCCCACTCGTCCAGCACCTGCAGCGTCTGTGGGTCGAGCTTCCGGCGGCAACGCTCGACCTCGCGGGCCAGCCGGTCGATGAGCGCCCGGCGGTCGTCGTCTTCCCCGTCCGCCAGCATTCCGGCACTTTGCTCAAAGTGCCAGGCGTTGCGCAGGATTTCGGCCTGCGCGGCGGTTTGCCGATGGTAGGCCTTCAGGGTGTCATTGATTTCGGCCAGGTAACGGGTACGTTCCGGCGGAATGATAATGGTCTTGGAAGAGGATGTCCGGCTGCTCGGCCGGGGCAGGGTGGTGGCAAAACGCCGGCCGCTTTTATCGGCCACCAGGTCGAAAATCGCATGGTACAGGGCGTTGACCCCGTCATCGTGAAATTTCGAGGCGATCGTGCCGAAAACAGGCATTTCGTCCGGCGCAAGGTCCCAGGCTTTGCGGTTGCGCTGCACCTGCTTGCGCACGTCCCGGACCGCGTCTTCACTGCCGCGCTTTTCGAACTTGTTGACCACCATCAGGTCGGCGTAGTCGAGCATGTCGATTTTTTCGAGCTGGGATGCGGCGCCGAACTCACTGGTCATGACATAGATGGAGACATCGGCCAGGTCGACGATGCGGGAGTCCCCCTGCCCGATGCCGGCGGTTTCGGCGATGACCAGGTCGAACCCGGCGGCTTTGGTGACGTTGATGGCATCCGCCAGGGTTTCGGGGACTTCGCTCTGCGACCTGCGCGTGGCCAGCGAACGCATGTAGACCCGCGGGTTGCCGATGGCGTTCATGCGGATGCGGTCGCCCAGCAGCGCGCCGCCGGTCTTGCGGCGTGAGGGGTCGCAGCAGATCACCGCAATGCGGATGTCTTGGATGTCATGCAGCATGCGCAGGATCAGTTCGTCGGTCAGAGAGGATTTTCCGGCGCCGCCGGTGCCGGTGATGCCGACTACCGGCGTGGAATGGTCCGTGACTTTTTCTTTCAGGCGGGTTCGCAGGGCTGCCAGCCGGCCGTTGCCGGCTGCGTTTTCCACGGCGGAAATCAGGCGCGCAACCAGGTTTTTGTTCTGCGGCGAAAGATCGGCCAGGTCGAATTCGGCATCTTCGGCAACCACCGCAAAATCGACGCTCCTGACCAGGTCGTTGATCATCCCCTGCAGGCCCATTTTCGCGCCGTCCTCGGGGGAGTATATTTTGGCGACACCGTAGGCCTCCAGCTCCTTGATTTCGGCCGGCACGATCACGCCCCCGCCGCCGCCGAAAACACGGATATGGGCGGCGTCCTTTTCCTGCAGCAGGTCGATCATGTATTTGAAGAATTCCATGTGGCCGCCCTGGTAGCTCGAAACGGCGATGCCCTGGGCGTCTTCTTCAATGGCGGCATCCACGATTTCCGAAACGGAGCGGTTGTGCCCCATGTGAATCACTTCGACGCCCGTGTCCTGCAGGATCCTGCGCATGATATTGATCGCCGCGTCATGGCCGTCAAAAAGCGATGTGGCGGTGACGACCCGAATGTGATGCTTGGGCTTGTAGATTTCGCTTTCAACCCCCATACTCTTCCCCCCGTCAGTCATGGTCAGTATAAAATAAAGCGGCTTTTCCCTTTTCTCATTCAAGGCCCGATGTCGGGCGTTCGATGTTCGACGCCCTTTTGACGGTCTTTTCCGGTTTCACGCACACGGTTCTTAAGATAAAATCGGTCTGCAGCCGGATATAATCCTCGATGGCGTAATGCCGGCTGAAGAACCAGCGCCGGAAGGTCCACATGTGCCCCAGAACGGAGATGTTGTGGGCCGCCAGTTCCAGTGCGCGGTCGTCCATTTCCGGCAGATGGCCTTCGGACGACAGGCGTGCCAGCACTTCAACGAAGAGCCCGGTGATGCGCAGTTCGTTTTCCAGCACCTTTTTCTTCCACTGTTCCGGCAGGCACTGGGTTTCCTGGTAGATCAGCAGGATGAAATCACTCATGCGGTTGCAGACCAGAAAGTAGGCGCGGATGACTTCGGCCAGGGCGTTGTGGGTGCCGCCGGTGCGTTTTAAGGCTTCGGTGACGCCGCGCTCCACTTCGGCATGAATGAATTCGCAAACCAGGTAGAGGACATCTTCCTTTGAGGCGATGTATTCATAGAGTGACCCGATGGAAAAGCCGGCCGCACGGGCGATCTGGCGCGTGGTGGTTTTGTGGAACCCCTGTTTGACAAAAAGCTGCACGGCGGCATCTACAATCTGGCGCCGCCGGCGCTCGACCAACAGGCGATCCTTGATCTGCGTCGGTATGCCATCGGTTTTAAGCGGCCGAATTTTCAGGTGGTTGTCCATAGTCGGATGTTTCTCCGATCCCGGGCAGAAGAAATTGCCAAAATTGAGCGAGCGCTCATTCGGATGTGTTTAGCACAGGCATCTTTTTTTTGTCAAGCGTCTGGTTGCATATGCCACGGGTGGGGACCGGGAGGGGAGATGCAAATTGACAGGCTCGTAAAAAGTCGGTTTCGAGCGCATTGCAGGGCTTTTGGCCGAAAAGCGCTGTTAAGGGGAGCGCTAAAAAATCCCGGGCTGTTTGCGGGGCAAAGCGACCACCTTTTTGGATTTGGCGCCACGGCGCACAGCTTCCGAAAAGGCTTTTCGAAGGCGAAAAACCCGGATTTTTTACTTTTTTACGAAGTCATCCGAATGATTTCGCATCGATTCCGGAAAAATTTGTCAAGGGCCGCTGGCAGCGGGCGGCGGCGGGGGAAGCCTCCGGCGGCGGTCGGGTTTTACGAATCCCAGGGTCGTAGCGTGCACACGGGCTGGAAAGGCCGGGAAAAACTTGCGGCAGCGGTCAACGGCCCGGGAGAATTTCAGCGGTGAAAGCGGCCCTGGCGGCTGCCATGTCCATGCCGGTGCAGCGGCCCTCCAGTGCGGTTGGCGCCGTGGCGCAAGTGGCGTGACGAACGTCCAAGGTTGCCGCCGTGATTCAGGTGTTGCCTGAAAACACGGCTGCGCCGGCTGAAAAGAGGCTTGAGATGCGCCGGTGTGGACAGAAAAAAGTGGTCCTGCGGATTGCGGACAGATTCGGTATGAAAATACGGCCGGGAACCTTTGCACCCGTTTTCCGTCCCATAAATGCAGGGTCTGGGCCGGTGGTAATAGCCGTGTCTTCGGTATATGCCGGTGTATTCGTAAACAGGCTGGGCTTCGGAAGCGCTGCGCAGCAGGGCTTCGGCCGCCGCGCGCTCGCGGCGGGCCGTCTCCGCGGCCAGGCGCTGGGCTTCGAGCTCCATTCGGGCGCGTTCGTCGCGGCTTTCCCTTTCGAGGAAAGCCTTCAGAGATGCCGCATCAGCCGCTTTACGTTCCTGGTCGGCGGCAGCGTTGTAGGAGATCTCGTTTGACCGGGACACCTGTGCAGCATCCGCCGGCGGGTTGGTGTTGGCATAATGAGTGACGCCTTCGGTGTCAACCCAGTGGTAAATATCGGCCTTCAGCGGCGCCGCCCACATCAGCAGCGCTGCCATGATGGTCAGGGCAACTTTTGATTGCATGGTGCACCGCCCTTCGGTCCACAGGTTTGCGGACTTTTTCGCAAAAATAGCTTCTGATTTTAATATGTATGATTAATGGCAGGTCTGTCAAGTGCGGCGGGATGGAAAACAGGGGCCGGAGCTTAGGGCGGCGCCATGCGAAGGGGAAAAAAAGATTGACTTCGCGGCATGTTGGAGATAGATAAAAGATTTGATTGAGCGCTCGTTCGCAAGACGGTGAAAGTTTGAAAAGGAGGCTGTTTTGGACTTTGATCTGACAAAAGAGCAGGAAATGATCCGCCGGGAAGTCCGAAAGTTTGCTCTCAGCGAAATCGCCCCTGTGGCCGCCGATCTGGATGAAAGCGAAACCTTTTCAGCGGAGCTGACCCGCAAAATGGGGGAGATCGGCCTGTTCGGGATGGTCGTGGACGAAGCATACGACGGTCAGCAGATGGATTACCTCTCTTATATCATCGCCGTGGAGGAGGTGGCCCGCATCGACGGCTCGCAGGCGGCCACCATCGCCGCCGGCAATTCACTGGGAATCGGTCCGATATACTATTTCGGAACGGAGAAGCAGAAAAAAAAATACCTGCCGGCGCTTTGCCGCGGTGAGGGTCTCTGGGGGTTCGGGCTGACCGAGCCGACGGCCGGGTCCGATGCCGGCGGCAGCAAGACCACGGCCGTGAAAGACGGCGACCACTGGGTGATCAACGGCTCCAAGATATTCATTACCAACGCAGCCTGCGAGATGACACACGGCGTGACGGTCCAGGCCGTAACCGGAAAACGGCCCAACGGCAAGCCGGAGTATACCTGCTTTATCGTCGAAACGGGTACGCCGGGATTTAAACAGGTACCCATGCACAAAAAAATGATGTGGCGCGCTTCCAATACGGCGGAACTCTATTTCGACGATGTGCGCGTGCCCCACGAAAACATGCTCGGCCGGCCGGGGGACGGCTTTCACCAGATGCTCAAAACGCTGGATGGCGGCCGCCTGTCCATCGCTGCCATGGGGCTGGGCGGCGCCCAGGGCGCCTATGATCTGGCATTGAAATATGCCAAGCAGCGCGTTCAGTTCAATCAGCCCATATCCAAGTTTCAGGCCGTGTCTTTTAAACTGGCCGACTGCGCCATGGAGATCGAATGTGGGCGCAACCTGCTCTACAAGGCTTGCTGGCTGCGGGACCGCAAACGCCCCTTTGAAAAGCTGGCGGCCATGGCCAAGCTGTACTGCTCGGAACTTATGGGGCGTGTCGCCAATCATGCCGTGCAGATCCACGGAGGGTACGGTCTGATGAAGGAATACCAGGTAGAGCGCTTTTACAGGGACCAGAAACTGCTGGATATCGGCGAAGGCACCTCCGAAGTGCAGCGTATCGTCATATCCCGCTATATCGGCTGCTGAAACTCGATGATTTTGTAAAGAGTCTGGATTTCTCGCTTCCGAAAAGCCTTTTCGGAAGCTGCGCGTAGGCTGCGCCAAGGCCCCAAAAAGCGTCGCTTTGCCCCTCATACAGCTTTGGGGTTTTAACGCTCGCTCATGCACAGCGCTTTTTGCCGAAAGGTCTTGAAATTCATCCGAAACCGGCTTTTTACCTGAATCTTGCACAGACAATTTTGAAAACTTATAAAATTGTAATGTTATCTCATGGTTGTCTATGGATGCAGCGCGATATTTTTTAGCGTCATTGGAATGTTCGGAAACCTTCCATTTTGACTTCAAAATTGTCTGCCCTGCGGGAGCGCCGATTTTACCGCCTCTACTGTGATGCAGGGCATTTGCGTCTGTATACTACAGCTGCATGCCCTGCGCCTTGTATAGGCGGCAAACGCGACGCTTGCAAAATTCAGGTTTTAAAAACCGGTCGGATTTGAAAAAAACGGCTGGCAATCCGGCCGACGCACAAAAAGGGGGGAATATGCCATCAGACATCCTGCTGACCCAAAAAGATCAGGGCATTTGCCTGCTTACGCTCAACCGTCCGCAGGTCATGAATGCCTTTAACTTCGAATTGCTGCACGCCTTGAAGGCCGAAGTCGAAAAGCTGCGTTTCGACCGCCATGTGCGGGTGGTGATCATCACCGGGGCCGGCCAGCGGGCTTTCTGCTCCGGTGCCGACCTCAAGGAGCGTGCCACCTTGTCGCCGCAGGAAGTCAAGACATATATTTTTACCATCCGCAACCTGTTCACGGCCATCGAACAGCTGAACAAGCCGGTCATCGCCGGCATCAACGGCGTGGCCCTGGGCGGCGGCACCGAGCTGGCCCTGGCGTGCGATATCCGCCTGGCTTCGGAGAGCGCCACCATGGGGTTGACGGAAACCCGCCTGGCCATCATCCCCGGGGCCGGCGGCACCCAGCGGCTGCCGCGCCTGGTCGGGCGCGGCAAGGCCAAGGAACTCATTTTCACCGGCCGCCGGATCGGCGCCGGGGAAGCGCTGCAGATCGGGCTGGTCAACCGGGTCTGCCAACCTGACGCGCTGCTGGACGAATGCCGCCAGATGGCCGCCACCATCGCCGAGGGCGGGCCCATCGCCCTGGAACAGGCCAAGTACGCCATCAATTTCGGCAGCGAAACCGATCTGGCCACCGGCCTGGCCATCGAATCCGCCGCCTACTGGGTAACCATCCCCACCAGGGACCGTCTGGAAGGGCTGGCGGCTTTTGGTGAAAAACGCAAACCGGTTTACAAGGGTGAGTGAAGCCGCGGGGGCTTTCGCAGGTGCTGCAGCCAAAAGGGGCCTATGCGGACGAACAGTACCGCCGGAACTTGGAAAGCCTTAATGGCATGCGGCCCGCATCGGGAGAACGACTCAACAGGGAGCAAAACACAAGATGACCGAATACGATTACTGGAAAATCTTTCCGAAAATGCCGCGCAAAGTCACCATCGGTGATATCACGGTGCGCGACGGGTTCCAGCACCAGGAGAAGTTCATCTCCACGGCCGCCAAGAAGTTTTACCTGGAGGAGCTCATTTTTGCCGGCTGCCGCCACATCGAGGTGACCAACCTGGGAAACCCGTACCTGATGCCGCAGTTTTCAGACGCCGAAGAGCTGCTGGCGCATCTGCGCAGCGAACGCTTCAGAAAACGTTGCGCCAGGAAGGGGGTTCCCTACGACGAACTCTGCCTGACCGCCATCACCATCCGCGAGTCGGCAGTGGACCGCGCCATCCGGTTGCGGCAAAAGGGAATCGGCCCGGACCGGCTGCTGATGATGGTCTCCACCGAGGAGGAGCATCACTTCGCCAATTCCGGCACCACGCTTCCCGACTACTGGAGGGAGGCCGAACGCTGCATCAAAAAGTGCAATGCCGCCGGCATGGTGATGTGCGGTACGGTCAGCACCATCTGGGGCAGCCCCATCGGGGGTGCCACCGAGCTGGCAGATGCCGTTGAGTTTACCAAGCGCTGGCTGGAGATCGGCGCCCATGACGTGGAGCACGCCGATCACGACGGCAGTGCCTCGGCACCCGATGTTTACCGCTATTTCTCCATGATTCTAGACGAAATTCCGGACCCGGAACTGCACATTGCGCATTTTCACGAGACCAAGCGTGTGGCATCGGCATCCATCTTGGCGGCGCTGCAGGCCGGTATCACCCGTTTTGAGGCCACGCTGGGTGGACAGGGAGGCCAGCCGGCCAATTTCGTGGATGACTGCCCCACGCGCGGCACCGGTGAATATTACTATGAAGATCCGCGCTATGTGGGCCTGGTATGTCTGGAAGATACGCTGGTGCAGATCGACGAAATGGGGATTGCGCATGGCTGGGACGTGGACCGTGTGCTGTGGCTGGGGAAAATGATGGAAAAGACCATCGGCATGCGTTTGCGCTCCGAAGCGGTGGTCAACGGCCGTACGCTGACCGAAGGCCACATGGAATTTGCGCGGCCGGGCTTAAGGGCCCGCAAGCAGAAACTGGGAGAGGCGCCCGACCAGAAACTACCCTCGGAGTGGGCCGCCCAAGCGGTCTTGCCGCCGCGCTGCCGGCCCTAAACGCCGTCTTTTTGGTGCCGTGGATTTTGCGGTATCGGCTGTGTCGACGACCCGCCGAACGATCCGGCGGATGCGCGTGGTTTGCATTTTTTATATGCCGCTGGGCCTTGCGGGGCGGTTCCGGAAAACGCCCGGGGCCGCTTTTCCCGTCTGGGCGCTTGAAATTCTCGACGGCGGGTGGTGCTTTGCCGCCGGCCGGCCGCCTTTGGCTATGGACATTTGCCGGAATTTTTTTGGGCCTTGCCGTCGATACCCTGGCAAGAGCATGTGAGTGGTAATCCCTGCAACCGGCAACTCGAACGGAAAGGAGCCCCGAGGATGGCGGCTGACGCAAAACGTGTTGAAGACCTCGAATCTGCGGACCTGGCGCGTCTGCTGATGGACATGCTGCACCGCATCGTCATTCACCATGGCCTCTGGTTTGCCGAGGTCCGGCACCAGATGGGCGCCCCAAAGGCGCTGGAAACGCTGGACACCGTTCTGCCGAAAAGTTTAGGGGTGCAGTTGAACCGCCTGTCCCGTATCCTGGGGTTCGAAGTGCGCGACAACCTTCCCGCTGCGTGGCTGGATCGCTCGAGAGAAGATCTGCTGGCCCTGATGAAGGCCGTGGCCGCCAACTGGCTGGCCAATGACGGAATCTGGTTCCAAGCCGTTGAATTTACGGAGGGGATGAACGATGCCAAACGCTGCAACGATTCCTGTTGGGCGCATTTTTCACCCTTTGAAGCCTGGAGCATTCGAAATTTTTTAAACCTGGGAACGCGGCCGGGCCTTGAAGGCTTGAAAAAAGCGCTTAACTTCAGGTTGTACGCGAGAATCAACAGGCAGTCTTTTCACGACGAAGGCGATGACAGTTTTGTATTTCAGATGAATGCCTGCCGGGTACAGGAGGCCAGGAAACGCAAAGGGCTGGCGGATTATCCCTGCCAATCCGCCGGGACCGTGGAATATACCTACTTCGCACGGGCCATCGATGAGCGCATCCGCACCCAACGGATTGCCTGCCCGCCGGATGAGCATCCGCCGGAGTGGTATTGCGCGTGGCGTTTTTCACTGGCCGCGTCGTCCTGAGAGGCAGTTCAGATATCGGGGGAACTCTATTTAAGGAGACGGGATCATGAAAAAAATTGCAATTTTCGCTATGATGCTGACTGTACTGGCGCTGGTTGCCTGTCAGACCGATCCGGGGCGCTACAACACCCAGAAGGGGGCTGCCATCGGCGCCGGTTCCGGTGCCCTGCTGGGGCAGATCATCGGTCGCAATACGACCAGCACCCTGATCGGCGCCGGCATCGGTACGCTGGTCGGCGCCATCGCCGGCAATGCCGTCGATCAGAGCCAGCAGGCCGCGCGGGATGCCGCGCGCATGAACAAACGTGTGGTGTACTACGATAACAACGGCACAGCAGTCGAAGCCATCCCGCAGGCGCGGAATCCCCAGACCAAGTGCCGCAAGGTAACCACCCGAATCTGGGAAAAGGGCAAGATCGTGAAAGAGACCGTCGAGGAGCACTGCGAGGGGAAAAAGACCACCGACACCTATTAACCCTGCGCAGTTTGCACAAGTCCGGTTCCGGCGGGGGTGTTGAAGCTTGAAAGCCATGGTTCTGAAAAGGGTGCGCGATTTCGGGCAGCGCGACGCCCCATTGGATTTTGTCGATGTTCCGATACCCGTGCCCCAGGCACGCCAGGTCCTGATTGCCGTTACGGCCTGCGGGGTCTGCCACACCGAGCTGGACGAAATCGAAGGCCGCACCCAACCGCGCCTTCCGGTCATCCCCGGACATCAGGTGGTGGGCGAGGTGGTGCGTACCGGGGAGGCGGTGACCCGGTTTAAAAGCGGCGATCGCGTGGGAGTGGCATGGATCTTCTCGGCGTGCGGGAAATGCCGCTTTTGTCAGACCGGCCGCGAAAATCTGTGCCCCGCATTCCGGGCTACAGGACGCGATGCCGACGGCGGCTACGCCGAATATATGACGGCTTTTGAAGATTTTACCTACCGCCTGCCGGAAGTCTTTTCCGATGTTCAGGCGGCGCCGTTGCTGTGCGCCGGCGCCATCGGCTACCGCTCGCTGCGTCTGACCGGCCTTGAGGACGGCCAGTGCCTGGGTTTGACCGGCTTCGGGGCTTCGGCGCATCTGGTGCTGAAGATGGTCGCCCACCGGTTTCCGCGCAGCCGGGTGTATGTTTTTGCACGCAGTGCGCGGGAGCGTAGCTTTGCCGTGGAGATGGGCGCGGTATGGGCCGGTGACACGGCGCAAATGCCGCCGGAGCCGCTGGACAGCATCATCGATACGACACCCGCCTGGAAGCCGGTGGTCAGCGCGCTGGCGGCGCTCAAGCCCGGTGGACGGCTGGTGATCAACGCCATCCGCAAAGAGACCCGTGATGTGGACAACCTGCTGGCGCTGGACTACGCCCGCCATCTCTGGATGGAAAAGGAAATCAAAAGCGTGGCCAACGTGGCCCGCACGGACGTCAGCGAATTTTTGGATCTGGCGGCTGAAATTCCCATCCTGCCCGTGGTGCAGACATATGCCTTAAGCGATGCCAACCGGGCGCTGATGGAGTTGAAAGCGCGAAAAATCCGGGGGGCCAAGGTGTTGACCCTCGCCGCCTGAAAACCGGGGCGCCGGCCGCGAATGGGACCGGACGTGGTGTTCAAACGAAAGGCCCGCAGTTGAGACTGCGGGCCTTTTTTAGATGCAACCGGGCCTTTGGCCCGGGTTTGAGGTCGGCTAGAACAGCCCGGTGACCTTGCCGGTATCGACGTCCACGTCGACCCGCCTGAAGGCCGGGTTGGAGCTGGTGCCCGGCATGAGGCTGATGGTGCCGGCGCAGGGGCACAGGAACTTGGCGCCGGAATAAATGAGGACGTCGCGGATGGGCAGCGTCCAGCCCGTGGGCACGCCCTTTAAGGCCACATCATGGGTCAGGCTCAGGTGGGTCTTGACCATCATGGTGGCGAAATCCGCATACATGGGATCATCTTCCAGCATTTTGGCCTTGGCCTCGGCTTCAGGTGACCAGGATACGCCGTCGGCGCCGTATACCTCTCTGGCGATCAGGTCCACGCGGTCGCGCAGCTTCATCTCGATGGGGTACAGGAACTTGAACTCATTTTCCTCGTTGCAGGCATCGATGACGGCATCCGCCAGTTCAAGGGCCCCGTCGCCGCCCAGTTCCCAGTGCTTGGATTCGGCGCAGCGCGCACCGGCGGCCTCGGCGGCCTTGCGGACGACGGCCACCTCGGCATCCGTGTCGGTAAAGAAGCGGTTGATGCAGACCACCGGGTTGATGCCGGACTTGCGGATGGTGTTGATGTGATGCACCATGTTGGCGCAGCCCTTTTCCACCAGTTCCAGGTTCTCTTTGGTGTACTCGTCGGCCAGGGCGATGCCGGCCACCACCTTGGGTCCGCCGCCGTGCATCTTCAGGGCGCGGATGGTGGTCGTCAGCACGGATACGTGCGGTTTGAGGCCGCTGAAGCGGCACTTGACGTTCCAGAACTTCTCGAAGCCGATGTCGGCGCCGAACCCGCTTTCGGTGACATGGTAGTCGAACAGCTTCAGGCCGATGCGGTCGGCGATGATCGAGGACTGGCCCACGGCGATGTTGGCAAAGGGGCCCGCGTGCACCATGCAGGGGTTGTACTCGGCCGTACACATCAACGTGGGGTTGATGGTGTTGCGCATCCAGGCGGTCATGGCGTTGCCGACTTCCAGGTCGCCGGTGGTCACGGCCTTGCCGCTCTTGTCGAAGGCCACGGTGATCTTGTTGAGCCGGTCTTTCAGGTCCGCCAGATCCCGGACGACGGACAAGATGGCCATGCACTCGGAACCCACCGCGATGCCGAACCTGGACTGCATGGTAAAACCGTCGTAGCGTCCGCCCAGGCCGATAACGATGTTGCGCAGCGACTGGGCGCACAGGTCCACTACCCAGCCCATTTCCACGCGGGTGGGGTTGATGTCCAGGCGCCGCATGCCGGTCAGGCGCTGCAGCTGCTCGTCGTTGTAGTTGCGCTCGTGCTGCATGCGGGCGGTCAGCGCCACCATGGCCAGGTTGTGGGCATTGACGATATCGTTGATGTCACCGGTCAGGCCAAGGGAAAACTCGGTCATGGGGATCAACAGCGAGTTGCCGCCGCCGGCCGCGGTACCCTTGATGTTCATGGTGGGTCCGCCCGAGGGCTGGCGCAGGCAGCCGCCCACGTTGACGCCGCGTTTTCCCAGACCTTCCATCAGGCCGCAGGAGGTGGTGCTCTTGCCCTCGCCCAGCGGGGTGGGGGTAATGGCGGTCACTTCAATGTACTTCCCGTCCGGTTTGTCTTTGAGGCGGTCGATGATTTTCAGGAAATCGAGCTTGGCCAGCCTCCCCATGGGAAGCATTTCGTCTTTTTCAAGACCCAATCGTTCACGCCATTCATCCGGGGTCGGCATGTTCTTTTCAGCCGCCTCGGAAATCTGCCAGTCAGCCATCTCCACTGCATTGTAAGCCATTGATTCACTCCTCCTTTGCGCCAAAAGGGATTTAAAGAAAAAACCACGTGCTTTGGACTCAAGGCCGTCTTGCAGGCCTTTTGTGCGCATGCCTCTTTATGCGTTGCGGTCCGCATCCGGGCCGGGGCACCGGGACCGCGACGCACCAAAATCAAGATAGACCCAGTACCATGTGTCGATGAAGTTGGCAAGCAATTTTGTGCGTTTAGGTCTATTGTGGATACAATGTATCACTCGCCGGAGGTGGTACAGGCGGGGGCCGTGCAATCCTGGACGCGGGTCATGCGGTAGTAATATCCGCGGGCGCGCAGCAGGTCTTCGAAAAAGCCCGCTTCAACGATCCGTCCACGGTGCATAACGACGATGAGGTCAGCGCGGCTGGCCGTCGACAGGCGGTGGGCGACCACCAGGGCCGTACGTCCGGCGATCAGCTTGAACATCGCCCGCTGCACGCGGTTTTCAGTGCGGCTGTCGATGTAGGAGGTGGCTTCATCCAGAATGATCAGCTCGGGATTGCGCGCGAATGCCCGCGCGATGGAAATCAACTGGCGCTCGCCGCTGGAGATGGAAGCGCCCTCCCTGGACAGATGCGTATCCAGGCCCTGCGGCAGATGTTCGGCCAGCTCCCGGCACTCGGCCGCCTCCAGGATGTCCCGGATTTGGTCATCCGTCAGGCGCGGGTTTCCCTGCAGAATGTTGTCGCGCAGTGTGCCGGAGAATAAAAAGGGATCCTGGGTGACGATGGCGATTTTGGATCTCAGCATGTGCGGCGGGATCTTACGGATATCCAGGCCGTTGATGGTGATCCGGCCCGAGGTGGGGTCGTAAAAGCGCGTCACCAGATTGACCAGGGTGGTTTTCCCCGACCCGGTGGGGCCCACAAGGGCCACGGTCTGCCCCCGGCGGATGTCCAGGGAAACGTGCCTCAGAACCGGATTTGACGATTCGTAGGCAAAGGAAACATCCTCGAAGCAAATGGTGTCGATGGTTTCGATGAAGCGCGACGGCGGTTGCGCGCCGCCTGCCGCCGGCATCTGTCCGTCGGCGCCGCCGCTGTCCATGATCAGAAACAGCCTTTCCGCCGATGCCATGGCGTTTTGCAGGATATTGTACTTGTCCGCCAGGTCGCGGATCGGCCGGAAGAACATGCGCACGTAAGTCAGAAAGGCCACCAAGCTGCCCAGAGTGATTGCGCCCGCCAGGACGGCGCTGCCGCCGTAGTAGACCAGGATCGCCACCATGACCGTCCCCAGCAGTTCGATCAGCGGCAGAAAGACCCCCAGCACGTGGATCTGGCGGATGCCGGCGCGGTAGACATCGTGGTTCAGGCGTGCGAAGCGTGCAAGGTTGTTTTCCTCCTGCAAAAAGAGCTGGATCACCCTGAGGCCGCCGATGGTTTCGGCGAAACGCGTATTGATTTCCGCGATTTTGAGCCGCAGGGTGCGGAAGATTTCGCGTACCTGCCGTGAAAAGACGAAAGCCGCGTAGACCACGGCCGGCAGCACGCTGAAAGCGGCCAGGGCCAGCTTCCAGTTCAGTACCAGCAGCACGGCGGCAATACCGGCCAGCAGAAAGATGTCTTTGAAGATCATCGACATGACGGAGGTAAACAGTTCGTGCATGTTCTGCACGTCATTGGTAACCCGGGTGGTCAACCGGCCCACCGGATTGCGTGCAAAAAATGCCATGGGCAGTTCCTGGATGTGGGAAAACAGCGCCAGGCGCAAGTCGTGCATCATCATATGCCCGGCATATTCCATGATGATCTTCTGGGCAAAATTAAGCGCAAAACCGATGGCGATGAGCCCCGCAAACAGAAGGCACATGCGGGCCAGCCCGTTGTAGCGGGCGCGGTGGGGTATAGGCTCCCGGGGGGCGGGTGCCGACAATCCGGGGTGCAAGAGCAGCGGGCGGTGGCGCGTAGCGGACCGGCTGGTTTTACGGGTCGGAACGATGTAGCGGTCGATGGCGGTTTTGGTTACCAGCGGCAGCGAAAGATCGATGACGGTGATCAGCACGACCAGTGCAACGGATACCACCAGCAGCCAGCGGTAGGGCGCCAGGTAGGGCGCCAGGCGCCGCAGCAGCCGGGTGTCGTAGGCTTTGCCCAGCTGCTTTTCTTCGAAGTAGCCGTAGTCAGTGCGCATCCAGCGTGCCTTCAATCTGTTGCAGCGCGAACGTACCGGCGTAATATCCGCCGGCCTGCATGAGTTCGTGGTGGGTGCCCGATTCGATGATGCGGCCGTGGTCGAGGGTGAAAATGCGGTCGGCATGCTGCAGTGCCGTCAGGCGGTGGGACACGATGATGACGGTCCGGCGGCCGGCCAGCGAGCGGACATGATCGATAATGCGCCGGCCGGTATGCACGTCGACCTGGCTGATGGGGTCGTCCAGGAGCAGCAACGGGCGGTCCTGCAGCAGCGCCCGGGCCAGGGCGATGCGCTGCTTCTGGCCCCCGGAAAGAACGATGCCCTTTTCGCCAACCAGGGTATCGAATCCGGCCGGCAGGGCCGCGATGGTGTCGTAAATGGCCGCCTGGCGTGCCGCCGCGACAACCTGCGTTGTGTCGATGCGCGGATTTCCCAGGGTGATGTTTTCCCGGATGGAAGTGGCGAAGAGGAAAGGCTCCTGGGGAACGAAAGCGATGGCCCGGCGCAGGTCCGGCACCCGGATGCCGCGGATGTCGAGTCCGTCTATGCGGATACACCCGTCGGTGACATCGTAAATGCGCGCAATCAGGGAAAGCAGCGTGCTTTTGCCGCTGCCCGGCGGGCCGACGATGCCCAGCGTACGGCCGGCCGGCAAATCGAAGCTCAGGTCCCGCAGCACCGGCGCTGTACGTGCCCCGTCTTCGCGGCCGCCGTAAGCAAAGGCAACCTGCTCGAAACGGATTTCGCCTTCGACGGATTCCAGACAGCGGGCGTCCGGCCGGCTGGTCACCTGGGGACGGGTCTGAAAAATGACATCGATCCGGTCCAGCGAAGCCCGCCCGCGCTGAATGAGGTTGGTTACCCAGCCCATGGCCATCATGGGCCAGGTCAGCAGGCCGAGGTAGGCGATGAAGGCGACGAAATCACCGGGCGTGATGGTGCCCGCAATGGTCATGCGCCCACCCAGAAACAGGACGATGGCCAGGCTCATGTTGGTCAGCAGCACCATCATGGGCAGAAACGCGCCCACCACCCTGACCAGCTTGAGATTGGCTGCCACATAGCCTTTGGAGGCCTGTTCGACCTGTTGCGCGGCGGCCTGCTCCTGGGTGTAGGCCTTGATGATGCGGATGCCGGCAAAGCGTTCCCGGACGATTTCAGTCAATTCCGCGAAGTTGCGCTGCACGTTCTGGTAGCGGCGGTGCATCTTGCGGCTGAAAAAGCGTGTGCCGAAAACGATGAGCGGCATGGGAATCAGTACGAAGGCCGTCAGTCGGGGGCTGATATAGACCATGAAGGCGACGGCCGCCGTGCCCAGCACCAGGGCATCGTTCAAAGCGACCAGGCCCATGCCGCAGGCCATGCGGATCTGCTTGATGTCGTTGGTGGCATGGGCCATCAGGCTGCCCACCGTGGTGTGGTCGAAATAGGCGGCCGAAAGCGTCTGGATATGGGCGAAGAGGCGGTTGCGCAGCCCTTCCTCGATGCGCCGCGAAGTCCCCAGCAGGAGCCGCCGCCAGAAATAGCGGAACAGGGCGATTAGAATTGCCAGCAGCGTTATGGCCAGGGCGTATTGCAGCAGTTGGTGCGCGTTGGTGGTGGCGCCGGTGAGTCCGTCCACGGCACGTTTGATGATGCGCGGGATGAAGAGCTGCAGCACATCCACGATCATCAGCGCCAGCAGCCCCAAAAGGATGAAGGCGGCCCGCTCCCTGAAAAAGGGCCATATCAGCCGCGCGGAAGGACTGGCGGGCATCGGTTCTATGGGCGTCATAACGCAGGGCCTTCCGATGACAATGGGTTCGATGGGCGAATGCGTGTCGAAAGCCCACCATTATCATCGTTGTCCCGTCGGGTTCAACCGGAATGTGGAAACCGCCCTGTCCGCCAGGGTGTGCCGGCGGATTCTCCCCGCCCTAACCGGAGTCCGGGCTTGCGGCAGACTGCCGGCTATGGGAATGAATGCCGGCATTTCGTGCACGGTGGTGATATCCCGGTACCGTGACGATGAAGCCGCCGTCAGTCCAGGCGGCCTTTGACCAGACTGCAGATGGCATCGGCGGCCTCTTCAATGCGCAAGGTGCCGGTGTTGAGGACCAGGTCGTAGTTCAGCGGATCGCTGATATCGGCGTTGTAGTACTTGCGCACGAAGGCTTTACGGTCCGATTCCGTGCGGATCACCCGGCGTTTGGCTTCTTTCGGGGAAACGGAAAATTCGCGGGCCACATTTTCGATGCGGGTCTTTTGGGGCGCCACGATGCGGACACTGAAACGCTGTTCCGGCGGGAGCACGAAATTGGCGCCCCGGCCCACGATGACCGCCGCACCGTGCTCGCCGATGGTGCCGATGACCTTCATGAGGTGCTGCAGATATTCGTCGGGCCAGAGGTGATGGTCTTCAACCAGGGAGGCCACCCAGTCTTCCAGGATGGTCAGCCCTCTTTCATCCAGTGTTTCCACGAGCAGCCGGCTGACCCGGGCGCTTTGTGCCATCTGGTGGATCACCTCCTGGTGAAAAAGGTCGAACCCGACGGCGGCGGCCACTTTTTGGGCCACGATCCTGCCGCCGCTGCCCGGCTCCCTGGAAATCGTGATCACCGGGGGAACCGATGCTTCCGGCTTTTCTGCGGTTTTCAGCAGGCGCCAGCGATTGACCTGTTCTTCCACGATCTGGTTGATGGAGCGGGCTTTGGTTTTCATCGCTTGCCTCCCTGTGAAATGCGGTTTGGTGGAATTTTCGTATTTTATCAACAAGCTCCGGCGACTCCGTGCCGACCGTGCTTTGGCATCGCGCCGGTGTGCAGCCTTCGGCGCCATCCTGCCGACCGGTTAAATTTGAAGAACTCGTCGCAAGCTCCTCAGGCAGCTTGAAATTCTTGACGCCGGCGACCGGACGGCTTTTCTCCTCGGCTGCCGCTGCCGCTTCACCGCAACACGCCCGGCCTCTCTTGCGGCCCATTACCGGAGGTTGTTGGCAAAATACGTATTTTCCCGGTAATTTCACTTTAGTACGCCTAATCTAAACTAGTTCCGCCTGCCCCCGATGTCAATTGCTGCAGAGTGCCTCGCCGCGTTGACTTTCAACAGCCGGGTTGGTATCATAGCCGCTATGAAATCCGGAACCGTCGTGGAGTTTATCGACCGCCAGAAAATCACTTGTGCGGTCGTTGAGGAAGTTAAAGACCGGCGCGTGCGGCTGCTGACCGAAAACAACCGTGAAGTCAACCTGTCGGCCGGCCGCCTGTCGCACAAGGGGGGGCGGTGTCCGGACCTTGCCCTGGGCAGGGACAGGGCGGTGGCGGCGCTGAACGAGATTGTGCGTCGCCGCAAGGCCCTGGCCGGTGATGTGGACATACGGCAGCTCTGGGAGGTTCTCAACACCGAACAGGAATGGATCGACCTTGCCACCATGACGGAATTCTGTTTTCCCAACAACCGCAGCGCGGATCACGAAGCTGCGGTGTTCAGGGCGTTTTTCGACAACCGGCGATACTTCAAGTACAATCAGAATGGCTTTTTCCCCTATACGGCCCGGCAGGTGGAAGACAAGAGTGCGCGGGAAGAGGAAGCCGCGCGCCGCGACCGCATCATCCTGGGCGCCGCCCGCTGGCTGCAGCAGGTGCTGGCCACGAGCGCCGGCAGGACTTTCGCACAGATGACCGAAGATGAACGGCTGTATGTCGAAATACTGAAATCCTATTATATCTTCGAAGGCCAGAGCGAGCATCAGGATCTGGCCAAAAAGATCCTGAAAAAAGCCGGCGCCAAATCGCCGGATATCCTGTTCGGCCTGTTTGTGAAGCTGGGCGTTTTCTCCGAAGATGAAAATGTCGACCTCCGCCGCTACGAAATCACCGTGGATTTTCCGGCGGCGGTTGTTGAGGAAGTTGGGGCCTTGACGGGCGTACTGCCGGACGGCGTCGATTTGCTGCGGGGCCGCCGCGACCTGAGCGATCTGGCGCTTATCACCATTGACGGGCAGGGTACGCGGGATTTTGACGACGCCCTGAGTATCGAGGACCGTGGCGATCATTACCGCCTGGGGATCCATATCGCCGATGTCGGGGAAGTGATCCGGAAGGGATCCGCCATTGATGTCGAGGCCCTGCGCCGGGCGAGCTCGATTTATATGCCCGATCTGAAGATCCCCATGCTGCCGGTGCCCTTGGCCGAGGACTGCTGCAGCCTGAGAATCGGGGAACTGCGGCCGGCCATCAGCCTGCTGATCAAGCTGCCCAAACCGGTTTCCGGACGGGTTGTCGACTACGAAATCACGCCCAGCTGCGTGCGCGTGCAGCGCCAGTTGAGCTACTTTGATGCCAACCAGATGTGCACGGATGACGACGAGATCGCCGTTCTGGCCGAAATTGGTGCGGCGTTCCGCCAAAAGCGCCTGGACGATGGGGCTGTCCAGATCAGCCTGCCGGACATCAACGTGTGGTTTGATGAACAGGGGCGGCTCACCGTCAACCGTGTCAACCGCGAGAGCCCCTCCCGCATGCTGGTTGCCGAGCTGATGATCATGGCCAACTGGCTCATGGCCCGGTTTCTGGCCGAACGTGGGCTGCCGGCGATTTTCAGGTCCCAGCCGGAACCGCGCGAACGGCTGTACCGCGGCATGCAGGGGACGCTGTTTCAAAACTGGATGCAGCGGCGCCTGCTGAGCCGTTTCGTGCTCGGCCCTGCGCCTGAACGCCATTCCGGCCTGGGGCTGGATGCCTATGTCACGGCAACCTCGCCCATTCGGAAAAGCTTCGACCTGGTGACCCAGCGTCAGATCCGGGCGGCTCTCGGGCTGGAAACGCCCTATACGGCGGAAGAGATCGAGCGGTTCATTCAGGTGCTGGAGATGCCCATGGGGCAGGTCGGCAGGCTGCAGTACCGCCGCCTGCGCTACTGGCTGCTGAAGCATCTGGAGGGCAGGGCCGGCGAAAGGCTGGAGGCCATCGTGCTGTACAAGAAGCGCAGCGCGTACCAGATTCTGCTGACCGACTATATGCTGGAGTGCGCCCTGCCCATCGCGGGCGGCTGCGATCTCAAGGCCGAGGACCTGGTTCGGGTTACCGTTCAGCAGGCCAGCGCCCGCAAGGACCGCCTGGCGGTTTTTATGGCTTAGTGGTCAGATTCGGAAATACGGTGACGCACCGAAGCCGTCAAGGCGCCCCTCCGGCAAGCAGCGCAAACTTCGGCATACCGGGAACATGTCGTGGTTTGCGCAACACAGCCGGATGGGATCCATTGACGGATGCAGGCCGGCGTATTTATGAATCGGGTCACTTGGCCGTCAAGGGATTTTCGCCCGGAGGCACCGGCTGCCGGCGGATGACCCGCACGATTTTGGGCTGGTAGGCGCTTTTTGCGGCCATGCGGTTTCCGCGCACCTTTATGAAAAGGATGGCTGCCGCTAGAAATGCGAAGGCCGACAGTGCGGAAGACAGGGAGCCGCCGCGGTCGGACGGCGGTGCCAGGACCTGGCCGATGACGGCCCCGGCAATCATGCACAGAACCGGGAAAACGTAGAGCAGGAAAGTCGCTTTCATCAACGACGCGGTTTCGAAGCTGATCACCACCCGGTCGCCGGATTCGGCGCCTGCCAGATTGATGGCTTCGACATGCATTTCCTCGTTTTCGGTGTGGCAGGAAGCCTTGGCGGAACAGTGCTTGCACGCACTGCTACGCGTGGTTTTGACCCATGCCGTGTGCGGCTTGACTGCGGTGACGATGCCTTCTTCGGTGGCCATGACGGTGTCTTTCCCTCCTGCAACGGATGGTTTTTGAGAATCACCAGGAGCCGTCCAGGCCCCGCAATCCGTTCATGTAAAGCCGGCCGCTGGCCACGAAAAGGGAATAGTTGGTCACCAACAGGGGGATTTCATAGGATTTGGCCAATTCAATGATATCCTGGCCGGGACGTTTGCCGCGGACGAAAACCACGGCGCCCACGCCGGCCACGATGGCCGTCTGCAGAACGTTTTCGGTGGTCAGGCCGGTCAGCAGGACAGACCCCTGGGCCACGGCGGCCAGGATGTCCTCCATCAGATCCGCGCCGCCGCCGGCCATGATGCTCTTCTCCAGCAGATCTCCGCCGGTCAACACCTGCGCCTTTAAAGTATCCTGGATTTCTGAAAGTCTCATCTCACGGCTGACCGTTGGGTTGGTATGGATATGAAGGTCTGCCTGCCAGTGCGATACGCTGTCGAATCTTTATTATTTTCGCACAATTCCGCAGGGCTGTCAATGCGTCTGTTGCCGGAAGGTGGTGATAAGCGATTGACTCGCAACCGTGGATGTCTTAAAGTCAGGCGCCTGCGATGCAGCGTCAAGGCGATTGTGTCTCTTCAGATTAAGGACGGCCCTGTGCTCGAATTCTTGTGGATTTCCGGGCCGCAGGCCGATACCACCCAGGTTGGAGGCCGGCATGTGCGACATGCAGACAAAAGTAGACCGTGCTGCTGAATTTCTCGAGGCCCGCTTCGGTAGCGGTATCCGGCTGGGAGTGCTTAGCGGGACCGGCTTGGGAGCGGTCCCCGACACGCTGGAAGACCGCCGGACGCTGTCTTACGAAGAGATTCCGCACTTTCCGCGCACCACGGTACAAAGTCATGCCGGACGGCTGGTGGTCGGCCGCTGGCAGGGCGCAGCCGTCATGGCACTGCAGGGCAGGTTCCACCTCTACGAAGGATATTCCCCCGGCCAGGTGGCCTTCCCCGTGCGCGTCATGCAGGCATTGGGGATCGAGGTGCTGATGCTGCTGAATGCCGCCGGCGGCCTCAATGACCGGTTTCGCCCCGGAGATGTCATGCTGATCGGAGATCATATCAACCTGACGGGGCGGAACCCGCTGGTGGGCCCTGAAGGTGAACTGTGGGGTGACCGCTTTCCGGACATGGCCTTTGCCTACGACCGCGAACTTCGTGCGCTGGCCCGACGCCGGGCCGCCGGGCTGGGGATCACGCTGCAGGAGGGGGTCTACGCCGGGCTGCTGGGGCCTTCCCTGGAAACCCCTGCCGAAGTGCGCTTCCTGAAGCGCGCCGGCGCCGATGCCGTTGGATTTTCCACGGTCCAGGAGACCATCGCAGCCGTCCAGGCCGGTATGCGTGTCGTGGGGCTGTCGGCCATTACCAATGTTCATGATCCGGACCATCCGGCCGCGGCTAAGGTGGGCGCCATCATCGAAACCGCCGACCGTACGGCACCGCAGATGGCGTTGCTTTGCGAAAAACTTGCAGGAGCGCTGCATGGCACCTGAAAAAAACTGTGATCTGCTTTTGCAAAACGGCTGCGTGCTGCCCATGGACGGCGACAGGCTTTTGATTCCCAATGGCTACGTGGCCGTCAAAGGGGCCGAAATCGTGCGGGTCGGCAGCCTGGAGGCCGAGTCCGCGCCAGCGGCCCGGCGCACCATTGACGCCCGCGGCGGGCTGATCATGCCCGGTTTGATCAACTGCCATACGCATGCGGCCATGACCTGCCTGCGCGGACTGGCCGACGATCTGCCGCTGGACCGCTGGCTCAACGACCACATCTTTCCCGCCGAAGCCCGACTGGATGCAGACAAGGTTTACTGGGGAGCACTGCTGGCCTGCGCGGAAATGATCCAGTCCGGCACGACCTGCTTTTGCGACATGTACCTTTTCGAAGAATCCGTGGCCGAAGCCGCCCGCGATGCCGGCATGCGGGCGGTTGTCGGCGAGGTGCTTTACGATTTTCCCTCCCCCAATTACGGGGACATCGCCGATGGTTTTGCCTACACCCGCGAGATGATTGCACGCTGGCAGGGCGATGCGTTGGTATCGGTGGCCGTAGAGCCGCATTCGGCATACCTGTGCAGCCCCGATCTGCTCCAGGAAGCCTTTGAACTGGCGGCATCGTGCCAGGTCCCCATGGTGATCCATCTGGCCGAAACCAGAAGTGAAATCGAACGTATCCGCGCGAAGAGCGGCCGTACGCCGGTGGGGCTCATGGCCGACCTGCAGGTGCTGGGCGCCAACGTGGTTGCCTGTCACTGCGTGGTGCTGAGCGAAGAGGACATCGCGCAGCTCCAACACTTTGATGTCAAGGTGGCCCACAATCCGGAGAGCAATATGAAACTGGCCTCCGGCATCGCCCCCGTGCCGGCGCTGCTTTCCGCCGGTATCTGCGTGGGGCTGGGAACCGACGGCTGCGCCAGCAACAACGATCTGGACATGTTGCTGGAGATGGGTTCGGCGGCCCGGCTGCACAAGGCCGGCTGCCTGGACCCCACCGTGCTGGATGCGCAAGCCACGCTGCGCATGGCCACCATCGATGCGGCGCGGGTGCTGGGGCTGGAGGGCCGAACCGGATCGCTCACCCCCGGGAAGTATGCGGACATCATTGTGGTTGATACCGCCCAGCCTCACCTGGCCCCCATGTACCACCCGTTTTCGCACCTGGTCTATGCGGCCCGGGGAAGCGATGTGACGACCAGCGTCATCCACGGACGTGTGGTGATGCAGGACCGTGCGATAGAGACCATCGATGTGGCGACGGCCGCTCGGACGGTGGCCGCCATCGCCAGGGAGCTGCGCTGATGGCCGTCACGCTGATCCGCAACGGCATCGTGATTACGGTAAACGACGCCTTTGACGTCATCGAAGATGGCTTTGTGGCTGTGGCTGGCGGACGCATCACCGCCGTCGGTGCACACCTGCCGCCCGAGCTGGAACGTGCCGCGGCGGTGCAGGTGGATGCCGGAGGTGGGATCATCATGCCCGGTTTGGTCAATGCGCATACGCACCTGCCCATGGTGCTGTTTCGCGGACTGGCCGACGATCTGCCGCTGGACCGCTGGCTCAATGAATTCATCTTTCCCGCCGAACAGAAATTCCTGTCGCCGTCCTGCGTGCGGGCGGCCACCCGGCTGGCCTGTGCCGAAATGCTTTTGTCCGGAACCACCACCTGCTGTGACGGCTATTTTTTCGAAGACCAGGTGGCCGAGGTGCTGCGCGACTGCGGCCTGCGCGCGGTAGCCGCCCAGGGCGTGATCGATTTCCCGGCGCCGGGGGTTCCCGATGCGGCGCAGAATGTCGGCCATGCGGTTGAATTCGTCGAAAAGTGGCGCGCGCGCTGTGCAACCGTCCGGCCTTCGATTTTCTGCCATTCCGCCTACACCTGCTCGGCACGCACCCTCACGGCCGCCAAGCAGGCGGCCCGCCGCCTGGGTGTGTTGTTCCAGATCCACGTGGCGGAAACAGCGGCCGAAGTCGCGCAGATCCGGCAGCAGCAGGGCGGCCTTTCGCCCGTGGCCTATCTCGACCGTCTGGAACTGCTGGATGCCGACACCCTGCTGGTGCACGGCGTCTGGATGGCAGCGGCGGACATGCAGACCGTCGCCCGGCGCCGCGCCGCCGTGGTACACTGCCCGCATAGCAACATGAAGCTGGCATCGGGCATCGCCCCGCTGCCGGCCATGCTGGAGGCCGGACTGAAGGTCGGTTTGGGGACCGACGGCTGCGCCAGCAACAACACGCTGGACCTGTTTTCGGAGATGGACACCACGGCCAAGGTGCACAAGGTCAAATCGCTGGACCCCACGGCCATGGACGCCGCCGGCGTCTTGAAGCTGGCCACCATCGGCGGCGCCCGCTGCCTGGGGCTCGGTGACGAGACCGGGTCGCTGGAGGTGGGCAAGGCCGCCGATCTCGTGGTCGTCGATACGCGCCGGCCGCACATGGTCCCGCTGTACGATGCGGTCTCACAAGTCGTCTATGCGGCCAAGGCCTCGGACGTAAGGTACGTCATGGTGGCCGGCGAGTTCCGGGTCCGGGACGGCCGCTTGACAGACATGGATCTTGATTGCGTGCTGCAGGACGTCGTACCCTTCGCCCGTTCGGTGGCCGGTGAGTTGGGAGGCGCTGCAGCCGTGTGCGCTCCGCAGCAGGCCGGAAAGGCCGTTTTCAGAAGCGGTAGGTAAAGGTCAGCAGGCCGCCGTGCTGCCGCGGCAGGGCGGACAGATTGATCTTCAGCCGGTCTTTCAAACGGTCGACGAACCGGTGCTTCTGGCGTCGGTTGTACTTGTGGGCGCTGGAAACCGACCCGTAGATGCTGCCGCTGTAAAATCCCAGCTCCACGGCGGCCAGCAGACCCCCCAGAGCCGGATTCCCGTTGTCGATGGCTTCGGCGGTGGCCAGGATCATGGCACCGTTGATCACCAGTGCGATGAGGGCGTCGTGATAGCGCCGGCAGTAAACGTATCCCGCCCCCGGCACCACGGCCAGCAGGCCGGCTGTGCGCGGGCTTCTGGAATCGATGGTCCGGCTTTCATCCAGTGCCGCGAGGAGATCGCCGATCCGGTAGCGTGCGCGGTGCGGCGGGCCGATACGCCCGAAGCTCTGGCGTGCCGGCTGCCAGTCGAACTGTTCCAGCTGGATCCACCCCATGCGGTAGCGGGCCTTGTCGGCGACGGCCGGATCGCCGGTTTCGGCGGCCAGACGTGAAAGGACGGACAGGGCCGCCGCCGGATTTTTCAGCTGCAGGTGGCAGCGGCTGATCATGAAAAGGGCGCGTACGCCCAGCGGGGCGGCCGGATCTGTGCGGGCCACCCGGTAAAATGACCGTATGGCCGCCTGCCAGTGCCGCCCTTCGAATTGCGCCCTGGCCTGGTTAAAGCGCGCCGTCAGCACACGCCGGTCGTGGGGGAAAAAGTGGATGAAACGCTCGTACTCGGCGGCGGCCTGGTCGTATTTTTTCTGTGCCAAGAGCGTCTCGGCAAATGCAAACTGCATGTCGCTGTCGATGACCAGGATGGCGTGGCCGTCCGATGCGGCCCGGCAGGGCCGCCCAAATCCCCCCACAACCAGCAGCAAGGCGAGCGTAAAAACCACCGGGGGCATGGGCCGTCTCATAGGCGGGTCACCCGCATGATCTCCTCGATGGTGGAAACGCCCTGCAGCACCTTGGCAATGCCGTCCTGGCGCAGGGTGACCATGCCCAGCCGCAGGGCTTCGTTCTTGATCTGGTTGGAATCGTAGGTTTCCAGAATCAAGTTTTTCAGGGAGTCGTCCAGCACCATGATTTCGAAAATGGCGATCCGGCCGCGGTATCCCGTGTGAAAGCATTCCGGGCAGCCCTTGGCCTGGTAGAGGGTCGCCCCGTTCAGCATGTCGGGGGACATGCCGACGCTCTTAAGTGCCGCCGGACTGGGATCGAAGGGCTGCTTGCAGTGATCGCAAAGCTTGCGTACCAGGCGCTGGGCGGCGACGGCCATTACCGATGAGGAGATCAGGAAAGGTTCGACGCCGATGTCGACCAGGCGCGTGATGGCGGACGCCGAATCGTTGGTGTGCAACGTTGAAAAGACCAGGTGCCCAGTCAGCGCGGACTGCACGGCAATTTCCGCGGTTTCACGGTCCCGGATTTCGCCGATCAGGATCACGTCGGGGTCCTGGCGTACGATGGAGCGCAGGCCCTTGGCAAAGGTCAGCTCGATCTTGGGGTTGACCTGGATTTGGCTGATTCCCTTGATCTGGTATTCGATGGGATCTTCCACGGTGATGATGTTGATGTCGGGCTTGTTGATGGAGGACAGGATCGCATACAGCGTCGTGGTCTTGCCGCTGCCAGTGGGTCCCGTCACCAGGAAAATGCCGTTGGGCGACTTGATGAGCCTTTCCAGCAGCCGCTGTTTTTCCGCGGGTAGGCCGAGGTCGGTCAGTTCGAGAATGGAGCCGGACTTGTTGAGCAGCCGCAGCACCACCCGTTCACCGAAGGAAGTGGGCACGGTGGATACGCGGATGTCGATTTCCTGGTCCCCGATTTTGACGTTGATGCGGCCGTCCTGGGGCAGGCGTTTTTCGGCGATGTTCAGCTTGGCCATCACCTTGATGCGCGAGGTCAACGCCGGCTGGATCCACTTGGGCGGCGACAGCAGGTCGTACAGGATGCCGTCCACGCGGTAGCGCACCTTGAAACTGTCCTGGTAGGGCTCGATGTGTATGTCGCTGGCGCGGGCCTTGACGGACTGCGAGATGATGTGGTTGACGAGTTTGATGATGGGCGCATCGCTGGTATCGTCCAGCAGGTCGGCGGACTCCTCGATTTCATCCAGAATATCGCTGCCGTCTTCCTCCATGTCCTGCACCAGTTGTTCAGCCGAATCGCGGTTCAGGTCGTAAGCCAGGTTGATGGCATACGAAATGGCGCTTTTGCTGGAAAGGACCACCTCGTAACGCTCCTGTTCGAGGAGCCGCCCGAGGTCGTCGATCATCTGGAAATCGGCCGGGTCGTTGACCGCGATGGTCGCGGCCCGTGCCCCGCCATGCTGTTTCAGCAGCGGCACCATGGTGTGTTTTTTAAGGAACTGGATCGGAACTTTCTGGGTAAAATCGGCACTGAGGTTTTCGATGGGCAGGTTCTGCCGGATGGGCAGATCGTAGCGGATGCTGCGCGCTTCCAGGAGCTGCGTTTCGGTGATGACCTTGCGCCGCAGCAGAATATGATCCAAGCGGCCGCCCTTTTCAGCCTGGATTTTCAAGGCGTCGTCCAGCGCGTCTGCGGGCAGCTTGAAGCGTTCTTGAAGGATTTGTGACAACGGCGTGATCATGGATTTATCGGGAAGCCTGCGGCATGCGTGCGGGTTTCAGGGTTTTCCGGCATCCTTTCCGGCGGGTTTTTGCGGCTGGGGGTAGAGCCTGATATGCCCCGACTTGATGCGGTCGATATCTTCTTTTTTTTCACGGTAGACCTGCATGGCCTCCTTGGGGTTGTTGATCACGTGCGGAGTCATGAAAATGTACAGGTTCTGCCTGCTGCCGCCCCTGGATTGCGATCGGAACAGCCAGCCCAGGCCCGGCACTTCCCCCAGGCATGGGACCTTGTAGTCAATGGTCGTGCCGGTATTTTCAATCAAGCCCCCCAGCACCACGCTGCCGCCGTTTTTGACGATCACGGTCGTATCGATGGTGCGTTTTAAAGTGGTGGGGCGGAAATCCGTGGTCGACTCCAGGGCCGTAACTTCCAGCGAGATGTTGAGGCGCACCATGTTGCCCTTGCTGATGATCGGCGTGACCTTCAGGGTCTTGCCGACGTCACGGTATTCAAAGGAGCTGAAGGTTTCGTTGTTGGTCGTGGTGGATTTGGTCTGGAAGGGGATGTTCTTGCCCACCGTGATGCTGGCTTCCTGGTTGTCGGTGGTCAGGATCTGGGGTGTCGAAAGAATGTTGACATCGCGGTCCTTCTGGTAGGCCTGCACGATGGCGGCGATATTGGGAAATACGATGTCGCCGATCTTCAGGGCCTGGCCGAAAACGCCCATGGAAAAGCCCGGCGGCAGCGGCACCGTCGCAGCCTGCGATCCGGAGGTGATGCCCTGGAAGCCGGGGTCGCCGCCGATGGCACCGCCGGCAAAGCCGCTGCCGGCCACGGCCTTGCGGCCGGCCACGTTCACGGTGTCGCCTACGATCCACTCCGTGCCCAGACGAAAGTCCTTGTCCACGTTGACCTCCATGATCAACGCTTCAATGTAGACCATGGCCCGCGGAATGTCCAGCTTGCGGATAATGTCCTCCAAAACGAGGTAGTCTTCCTTCTTGGCCGTGATGATGAGGCTGTTGGTGGCCTTGTCGGCGATGATCTTCACATCTCCGGATACGGCGGCCGGGCGTTTTCCCTTGGTGCGGCCGGCCTTTTTCTTGGGCACGTCCTGCAGCACCTTGGCCAGATCTTCGGCGGATGCATTTTCCAGGTAATAGACCCGGATGCGTTCGTTACCCTGGGGAGCTTCTTTATCGAGCAGCGCGACCAGGCTCTTGATCTTGGCGGTTTGCACCTCGCTGGCCAGCAGGATAATGCTGCCGGTGCGTTCGTCGGGCACGAAACGGGCCGCTTCGGCCGGCTCGCCGCGTTTGGGTTTGGTCCGCCGGCGAAAAATCGATTCCAGGATTTTAACCAGATCGCCGGGATCCGCGTATTTGAGGGGCAAAACGGTCAGTTCACGCCCGATGCCGGGAGTGTCGATGGTTTTGAGAATCTTCAGAAGCCGGGAGATGTTGGAGGAGACGTCGGTTACAATCAGCGTATTGGTGGGTGGATAGGCCAGCACGACGCTGCTTTTGGAGACCAGCGGCGTGAAAAGCCGGCGGATTTCGGAAGGATCGGCGTATTTGAGCTGGATAAGCTGGGTGACGACCTTATCTTCCGGGAGGCCGCTCTCCTCTCTGAGGCGCGTTTCGATGTCCTTGGTGCGTGCCTCGGGCGCCGGAACGATTTTGATGACCTTGCCGGCTTTTACCGTTGTGTAGCCGTGCACTTCCAGTACAGACTCGAAAACCCGGTAGGCCTCGGCGACCGATATTTTGGACGGTGAGATGACAGTCACCTTGCCGCGGACGCGGCGGTCGATGATGAAGTTCCGGCCGGTGAGTTCGCTGATGAACTTGATAAAGACACCGATATCCACATCGTTGAAATCGATGGTGACGAAACGCGATGCGCCGGCGTTGCTGTCTTTGGCGGCATTTGCCGGCATGCTCAGGCCGTGCAGCTCGAAGATGCACAGCAAAAGCATCAGCAGCACGAACCGGGTTCCTGCAAGCCGCACAGCATGATGTCTGGGTGTCATTTCACCTGCCGAGTCTTTTGAATTCAAACAACGAAGCATACCATTATTCGACCTGATAATCGATGGTTTTTTCACGATTGCCGCGCTTGACCTGAAGCTTGACGCTGCCTCCCGATTTGAGGCTTTGGTAAAACTTCAGCGCATCGTCCACCGACTGGATGCGCTCGCCGTCGACCCCCACCAGCACGTCGCCGCTGCGCAGGCCCATGCGGCTGAAAATCGAGCCGCTGCGGATACCGGTCAGCCGCAGCCCGTCGGCGCGGCCATTGGTGAAGTGCGGTCGGATGCGGACCTGGCGCATCAGCTGGTTGACGTTTTTAACGGCATTTTCGATTTCCCGCCGCTGTACACGCACGTGCTGTTCGCCCGTACCGGCGGTTGCCGGTGCGCGTACCGCGGTTTTAAGCGGCCGGCGGGACGCCCGGCTGAACTTTTCCATTTCCAGAACTTCATCCTTGCCGCCGACTTCCAGGATCACTTTTTCGCGCAGGATCATCTTGAGGGTGGCATTCTCGATTCGGTCGTTGACCCGCAAAAGGCGCTGGCGCTTCTTTTTGATGTCCTCAATGACGGCGTATGCGCTGTCGCCCGGTGCGGCCACCGTGCCCCAGAGCCTCAGGTCCAGGCGCGTCTGTGCCAGCGAGTCAATGTCGACGGTTTGCGGCGTCTGCTTCGCCTTGGCGGAAACGTCGACCTGAAAAAGGTTGCGCGCCAAAATGGCGCCTGTGTCGAGGGATGTCTTAGCGGGTTTTGCTTCTTTCAGGTTGTCGGATGATACCTTTTGCGGCCGTGGCGCCGCAAAACGGTCCAGGGATGCGGTTGTGATCTGGTAAAAAATCTTTACGGCGGAAAAGGCGATGCCGGCCAGCAATACCAGGTTTATGAGGATAAAAAGGCGTTTCATGGGGTTTCGTTGCGCTGCATCGTGCGCGTCACCGCAGATTCAGCGAGGGTTTTGCAATGGTCCCGCCCAGCTTCAGCGTGAACTTGGCATTGGGTGCGGTCTTTGCCGCGAGCCACCTGGTGGTGGGGCTGTTTTTCAGGGCCGCCAGCAGCTCGGCCTGCGGCCGAATGACGGTTTCCATGTTCAGGCGGCTGTCGCCCGGCGGCTGCCTGAGCAGGATGCGCCCCGCCAGCGAACCGTCGGCCTGCCTTCCGCTGAAGGTGCATTGGCTGAATCGCAAGTTGTCCTGGCGAAGTGTAAACTTTCCGCTCATGGACCGCAAGAGAACATTTTTCAGGCCCATGAAAGGGTTGACCAGCGCGATGCGCACATCCGACAGGGAAAAACTGCCGTCGGCCCTTGAAAAGCCCTTGTCCCGGCGGTATTGAAAAGCGCTGCTGAGCACCCCTGCGGCGCTGCGCCCGCCGAATGCCTTCAGCGCCGGTATCTTCTGCAGTTTGATCTTTTCGAGATGGATCTCGGCCGCCAGTTGCGGGGGCGGGTGCTTGACATATACCCGTATGTGGCCGCCCATAGCCGCTGCTGCGAAGTCAAAACGCTTCTGGGGGCCCAACAGCGAGAGCAGGCGCGGCGAAAGCGTTCCCTGCGGAGCTGCCAAGAGTTTTCGGCCGTGCAGGTAAAGCGCGATATCGCTCATCGACAGGTGCCACGGCAGGGCGGGCTGCAGCCGTGCGATGGTCAGCCTGTATGCCGGGTTTGCCTCCTGCACCTGCCGCTGGATATAGCCTTTTACACTTTGCGCCGGAAACAGGACGTACAGGAAAAAGACGCACAGGGCCGCAAAATAGAGCGTGTAGAGCAACGGTTTTGTGAATCGGCCGGATATCATAAGATGTAAGTTTCAATCAGCATAACAGCGTCCAGGCGTTTTTGTGCCTTGCCCTTGCGGATCAAGGCCAGGCGTTTGACAAAAACGCTCTGCTTCGCCGTTTCCACGAGTTTGAGGTAAGAAACCAGCTGGTTCAAGGTGACGGCCTTCAGCTTCATCTCCACGCGCGAAGTCTTAAACGGCACGTCCTTGAATTTTTTGATGGCCGGTTTCATGTAACTGATATTCTGCTTGACGCCGGCCCGGCCGGCCAGATTATCCAGAAAGGAGAACAGGGTAAATCCCTTGCGGCGGTGACTCAGGTACGAACGGGCCGCTTCGCCGCGCGCCCGCGCCTGAACGTATTTCAACCGCAGTGCGAGCATGTCGGCCAGTGTCTTTTGTTTGGATGCGATTTGCGTTTCGAGCAGTCTCTGGGACCGGATCAGGGGGCCCACCAGCAGCAGAACCGCCGCCAACAGGGCAACGGCCCCTGCTGCTGCAATCACCAGACGTTTCTCGCGCCGCCCTAGTTGCATGGCGTGTGTCAATCCTTTCGTTCGTTGCGTTACGACTTTTGTGGAAACTGCAGCCTCAGCTTGAAACGCACGTGTTTGCCGCTTTTGTCCAGGTTGGCCGAAGTGATGTCCACTTTTTCAAAGGTATTGGACTGGATCAGACGGTTCTTAATTTCATCCACTGTGTTGAAGGTGTCCGTTACCGCCGAAATCTGGACAGCCTGGCTGGAGATGACCAGGCGCGAAAAGGTGACATCGATGCGTGCCGGGATACGCCGGCTGATGTCGTTTAAAATTTCAAGGGCGCGGACCGGATTGCCGGTGGAAAGCAGGGGGCCGCGGTCGATATCCCGCAGCTTGACACGCATCTGCTGCAGCGGGTCGACGATGCGTCTGACATCCGGGAAGGTCGCTTTGAAGATCGTGGTTATCTGCCGGTCCAGATGGTCCAGGCGCTGCCTGAGCACGCGGGTTTTCACCACCGCCTGGGTTGCGAGCAGGATCAGCAGGATGGCCGCCAGCGCAGCGGTAACCGTCAGCGGTTTCCGGTTCTGTTGCCAGAATCGGCTCTGGGCGGCCCCGCGCGGGCGGAAATTCAAAAGCTCGCGCTTTCCCATGCCGGCACCTGCCATGGCCAGGGCCAGGGCCTTGTCCATCTGGTAGGACACCCACCCGTCAACGGGCTTTCCCGCAAACCGTGCGGCAGACCGCTTCAAAAGGTCGGCGCGGCTGACCGGCACGTCGAGCCTTTCAGCCAGTTCGGCTTCCAGGTTCAGGTCGTATAGTCCGCTGCCGGTCAGCAATACCTGCCGGGGTGTAAAATCGGTGGCGGATCGGTCCTCGAAGGCGGCTACCGTGCGGCGCACGGCGGCCGCGATGGTCTTGCCGGCCGGCAAATCACCGTGGCTTAAGGGAAAAGCCCGTATGAGGCGTAAATTTCCTCCGGCGGTGATAAAAAGCGTGCCGGTTTGCGGGCTGATGTCCAGCAGCAGCCAGTCCTGCGGCATGCCTTCGACGGCGGCCAACTGCACGGCCAGGGCGCAACCGGCCGGTGAAACCGATGCCGGATCCAGGGCATGTTCGGCCAAAAGTCCCGTAAAGCCCTGTAGTTCGGAGCGCACCACGGCGGCGGCCAGGATGTTGGCATCGCCGTCGGCGGGCAGGTGCAGGTGGCTCAATGCCATTTCCTGCATGGCAAAGGGTAACAGCAGCTCCAGTTCGAATGGCAGCACCTGGCGGATTTTGCGCCTGTTTTTAAAGGGCAGTTTCAGGTTGCGGTAGGATATGCGTTCAGGAGGAAAAGCGGCCATGCAGCTGGCCTTGTCCACATCCATGTGCGCCGTGATCTTCGGCAGTATTTCCGCCAGGGCATCGTGAAAATCTTTGTTTTCCGGCAGCTTCAGGAACATGCAGCTGTCTACGGCAGCATCCCGCAACCCGGCTTTCAGCAGTACTGCTGAAACCGCGTGCGTACAGATGTCGATTCCCAATATCTTGCGGCTCATGAACCTTTTGCCCCTGTGGAAGATGTGCCCGCCGTCGCGCCACGGCGGTGCCGGTGCGCCGTGCGCGCCGCGCAGGCTTTCGACGCTATTGGGTCCGGCGGCTCAGGACACGGCAGATCGTCTGGCCGCTTTTTTTATCCCGCAGGCGGCGCACGATGCTCACAGTGCTGAATTTGACGCCGTTTAATTCGGCGCTGGATTCAATTTCGAAAATATCGCTGGCCGTGGTTATCAGTTTGGAGTCGATTTTCAGATTTGCAGCGCCGGGGACGTTTTTGTACCAGTCGGGTGCGGTCAGATCGTTGACATACGCGCCGTTGGAAGTTTCACTGCGAAAGTCGAAAATAGCCTGCGCCAGGTCCTGATTCTCGGTCGGCAAAATTGCTGCCAGTACGGGTAATGCAGCGGTATTTATATTTATTTTTCCCTCAAATGTCAAGGCATTATCGTTTCCTGCGGCGCCCTGCACGGTTGTATACGCGGCGATACCCGGGGTTTTGGGGCGGCCGTGGTACAAAAGGGCTGAAACCCCCTTGACCCGCAGCAGTTCGGGCAGCCAGAAAATGGGGCCGTTGCGGCAGGCATAGGGCGTCTTCAGCGACTGGTAGTAGTCTGACTCCGCGCCGCTTAAGCCCGTTATGGCATCGTCGTCGCCGGCATCCAGCCAGTCTTTCAAGGCGTTGATAATGGCCGTTGCGTCGAAGGCCTCGTCAGGCTTCAGGCGTGTGTTCATAATGTCTATGAAGCGTTCCCAGAGCAGTTGCTGGTGGACGTTGAACTGCCGCCCATAGGGCGCATCGACCAGCGCGTTGACCTGGATTTTCGCCAGCGCATCGCGGATCACGATGACCAGCCTGCCGCGCTCGAAGGGCATCTGGGCCACAGCCTGGGCCAGTTTTTCGGGGTTGGCCCAGTCTTCCTGCAAGGTGTCCACCTGGGAGTTTTTTTTGTCTTCGATCAGCAGGGCCATGGCCATCTGTGTACCGGATTCAGCCATCTGGACGCGTGTCGTGCGGTCGCGCAGCAGGGCGGCGGCCGTGATCTGGGCGCGCACCCGGCGGTTCATCTCCAGCACGCTGGCGATCAGCAGCGTGATGATCGCCAGCGTAACCAGCAGGGCGATGCCGCGTCGGCAGGACAGGGGGTTGGTGTATGCGTGCGGCCTGTTCATGGGCGTTCCCGGTCTCTGTATACCTGCAGCTTTACGGTGGTTTCAAACTTGCGTGCATCGTCACCGCTGCCCATGGCCAGTGCCAGGTGGACGGCCCGCGGCGTTGCGCGGCCGAAGTCCGGCGAATCCGAATTCCAAGCGTCGTGCACTTCACCTTCGGCATCGTACAGTTCAATGGTCAGCGCCGTGATGTGCGGACACAGCACCGGATCGGCGCTGCGCGCCTCGAAATCGTGGTAGGGAAACAGCGTGTCGGCACGTTTGAGGATCATCCGGTCGTTGTCGGCCATGACATAGTACACGATTTCGGCGATTCCGGTGCGCTGATCGCCATTTAAAGGGGTATGCGCCAGCGACGTGAACCGCAGCCTCGGAAACTCCTGCCCGCCAGCTGAAAAGGTGTCGAGCACCACGCGATAGGCCGTCGGAGGATCGTTTATGCCCGGCGGCTTGAAATAGGGAGGCTGCGGCACGTAGATTGATGCCAGGTCCGCCGTAATGCGTGCAAAGCAGCCGGCCGCGATTTCGTCATCGGCATTGGCCTGCGAGAGCTTGGCGCTGTTTGAGAAAACCGTGTTAAACGACCCGAAGATGGTGGCCATCACGATGCCGAATATCAAGATGGCCACCAGAATTTCAAGCAGCGTAAATCCCTTCTGGCAGGGTCGGCTGAAAGGAGTGCTACGAGGTTTCATGGTTGCAGGAAACGGTAGGTCCGCAGGTGGTAGACGAACTGGTTTTCGTGAAAAGCCACATCCATATCGATGCGCACAAGTTTGCTGGCGTCGTCGCTGAGAAACTCCGATTCGACCTGCTGGACGTCGACGGACCAGCGGTAATCCGGAAAATTTTCTCCGAAATCACCTTCCCGGGGGCCGGTTTCAGAAAGCGGCCGGACTTCGAGTTGGGCCAGTTTGCCGGCCGCCAGCAGCGGGGCCGTGGTGTAAAAACGCTTTTCAGCGCTCATGGCAAGCGTTTGGGACTGCATTTTGTAGACCGATACCAGTACGATGGCGATAACGGACAAGGCCACCATGATCTCCAGGAAGGTAAAGCCGGAACCGTCCGTGGTCCCGGCAGGAGCTGGCCGGGCCTTTTCAGGTGACGCTTTCACGCGTTGTCCCCCTTTCCGAATTCCGTCTCATGGGTGAAAAGGATCGCATTGGGCTGAAACGGTTCGATTTTGAGCGAAAAAATCCGTCCGTCTGCATCCGCCAGATGGATGATGACTTGGTCCGAATAGCCCTGCCGGTAGAAGGAAACGGCCACCTGGCCGCTTGTGCGCGTGTCGCCGCGGGCAAATTCCACGTCACGGATCTGTACCGCTTCCGGCGGTTTGTAACCCTTTTCGGCGGCGGCCCGGCGCTGTTCATCGTTCATTTCCGCATGGGTCGCCCACATGCGCCCGGTGTCCAAATCGATATTCAGGGCCACATCCTGCTGCAGGGAGACGGCCGTGTTCTTCAGCAGCGGTACTTCGGCCAGCAGCCAGCGGGAGACCGTGCGGATGTCGTCGGTGGCCAGAAGGCTGCGGAAGCGGGGGATGGCGACAAACAGCATCAGTGCGATGAGCGTGGTGACCACTACCAACTCGATCAGGGTAAAGCCATCCGGCTGGCTTAAACGCGGCAGCGATCGGGCCCCCGGCTGCGGGGTGGGAGCCAGGCCGTTCATGGTAACTGGCCGCCCGGGCTCGGTGTGTCTATTCAATTTCCCAGCTGTTGATGTCCTGGTTGTTGCCCTCGCCGCCGGGCACACCGTCAGCGCCGTAGGAGATAATGTCGTAATCGCCGTGGGCGCCGGGGCTCAGATAGATGAAGTCGTTTCCCCAGGGGTCCTTGGGGATTTTGCCTTTTTCAACGTAGCCGCCCTGGCGCCAGTTTTTGGGGACCGGCGGCGAATCCGGCTTTTCAACCAGGGCCTGGAGGCCCTGCTCGGTGGTCGGGTAGCTGCCGTTGTCCAGCTTGTAAAGCCGGATGGCGGTTTCCAGGCTTTCGATCTGCATTTTGGCCTTTACTTTTTTGGCCTCTTCGGGCCGGCCCATCAGCTTGGGAACGATAAAGCCGGCCAGAATACCCAGAATGACAATGACCACCATCAGCTCGATGAGGGTAAAGCCGGCATGGCCGGCGCAGATTCTTTTGCGTTTCAGGGGCATGTTTCCTCCAAAAAACAGCGGCCGGCGAAAATGCCCGCCGCGCCGGTTGTTATTTGACCAGTTGGTTCATTTCGAAAATCGGCAGGCAGATCGACAGCACGATAAAGCCGACCACCACCCCCATGACCAGGATCATCATAGGTTCCAGCAGCGATGTCATGGCCAGTACCTTGGACTCTACCTCGTTTTCGTATACGTCGGCAACCTTTTTCAGCATGCCCTCTAGGTCGCCGCTCTGCTCGCCCACCTGGATCATTTGAATCGCCAGGGGCGGGAATATTTCACGCATCTCGAGGGATTTGGACAGGGTCTGGCCGCGGCCGACTTCTACCGCGCCCTTTTCGATGGTTTCGGAAATCAGCCGGTTGGCGGTGATGTTCCTGACGATGTCCAGCGCACGGATCATGGGAACGCCGTTTTCCAGAAGCGAGCCCAGGGTGCGGGCAAAGCGCGCCACCGCGAGCTTGCAGATCAGCATCCCGGCGCCGGGCGTTTTCAGGGCCAGACGGTCGAAAAAGTAGGCGCCCCTGCGGGTGCGCTTGATGCGCCGTAAAAGCGCCAGCATCGCCAAAAGGAGCACCAGCAGCACCCACCAGTAGTGTTTGAGGAACGCACTGGTGGCAATCAGGATGCGGGTGGGGGTGGGCAGTGCCTGGTGCATGTCCGAAAAGATCCCGGTGATCGTGGGGACGATGAAGGTCATCAGCAGAAACAGCACCAGCATGCCGATGAAAGACATGAAAATCGGGTAGGCCAGGGCGGTGCGGATACGGTTTTTCAGGGCCTGGCGGCGTTCATTGATTTCGGCCAGGCGCTCCAGTACAATTTCGAGGGTGCCCGAAGTCTCGCCGGCGCGCACCATATTGATGTACAGGGGTGAAAAGATCTTCGGGTAGGCGCCCAGCGCGTTGGCCAGGCTGAGTCCCTCCAGCACGGACTCGCGGATCCGGGCCAGTGTTTTCTGCAGGTGGGCGGCTTTGGTCTGCGGAATGAGCACGTCCATGGCCGAAACCAGTGGGAAGCCGGCGCCCACCAGGGTCGCCAGCTGCCGCGTGAGCATGGTGATGTCGGCGGCACGCACGCGCGTCCCGAAACGCAGCCAGCCGAAGCGGCGTTTTCCCGGCCGGGTGGCCTGCTGGACAGACACTTCGCTGAGCGAAACGGGAAAGACGTCTTTTTCGCGCAGGCGCTGGCGGGCCAGCATGGGGTTGTCGGCATCGATGATGCCCGTGATCTTCCTGCCCCTGGCATTCAGGGCTGTGTAGTCGTAAACCGGCATGGCATTTCCCGCGGGCGGCCGGTGCGCCGGTGAAGGCATACCAGCAGCTTGCATGGCCTGTAATTATACCCGCCGGGGTATTTTGGCAAGCGAAATCGTAAGCCCGATAAGCTCCGGCTACTCCGCACCAATCCCGCCATCGGCAAGACAGCCCCGGTCTCGGCGCCATCCGGTCGCAACGCCTGGCCGCTTCAGCGCAAAAAGATGAGCGTTCTTTGATACCTGAATTTTGCAAGCGTCGCGTTTGCCGCCTATACAAGGCGCAGGGCATGCAGCTGTCGTATACAGACGCAAATGCCCTGCGACACAGTAGAGGCGGT
>JALSRD010000054.1 GCA_026984935.1 Desulfobacterales bacterium | reverse complement strand
TGCCGAGGGAATAAAATGCGAAACAAAAAGGACGGGAATAAAACCAGAAGAAAAGTTTAAAAATGGAATCTTTGCAAAGAAAATTCAGGGGAAGAAAACAACATTTTCAAGCCGCCCGTTTAAAGGCATTTTCAGGTTGCCGGTGACACCATGGAAACCGCAAAGCCAAAAGCCAGGAAGAACCCTGCCGGAAGCCTGTCTCCGGCGTACTTCAGACAAACCACAAAGAGCACCGCCAGCAGCGCCAGCAGCCCGTCACCGGCCACCAGCAGGCCGCGCGTGGCCCGCCGTTCTCTTTTGAGCGCCACCCAGGCGCCCGGCAGCAGGCCGGCCAGAAAAACGGTCACGATCAGCGCAATCTGAAAGTAAATATAGCCGAAAATGATCTGAAAAGCAAAGATCACCAGGATTTCGCTGCCCATGTCGAACCAGCCGGAAGTCAGCAGGACGAACTCGCAGCTGGAAACAAACCAGAGGTACAACGCCATCAGAACGGCCGCCGGAACAAAAAAAATGGCCGGTGACGTGGCAAATTTGGCAAACCAGCGCGAGAGCACCAGCCGCATGAGCCGGGGCGCAAAATCCGTATTCCAGGGGGCGTGGGCTGTCACCAGGCGGTTCAGCTCGGCGATGCGCTGCCCGGACAGGTTTCCGTAAAAGTAGCGGCTGATGTAGTCGGTGGCGATGTGCCGCCGACGCAAAAGGGCCGGGATATCCGTCTTTAGGGATCCGTTGCGGCACACACAGACGATTTTCTGACCCGGCAGCAGGAGCAGATGCGAAAAGATCCCCTGCGCCGTACTGTAGAGCACCGACAGCTCGCGCCGCTGGAGTTCCGACAGGTAGTTTTCAAAACCCGGCATGGAAAAAGAGAAAACCCCGCCGGCGGTCAGGTGCTGCTTGACCTGTTGAAAAAAGCGGCGCGTAAAGTAGCGGTTGAGACGGTACGTCGAGGGTTCTGGTAGACAGACAATCACGGCATCGTAACGCCGGCGGGTGTGTTTCAGAAAGGCGCGGCCGTCTGCGTGGATGATGTGCAGACCTGCAATCCGCCGGATCAGGCCGAATTTCACCTGGAGATCGCTGATATCCGGGTTGATTTCAACGTAATCGATACGTTCCAGGTGATACTTGGCGATCTGCGTCATAACGCCGCCGGGAGCGGCGATCAAGAGCAGCCGGCGCGGCCGGTCGATCTGCACCAGGGGGTAGTGAATCAGTTCTTCGGCCAGGCTCACCCGCTGGCTGCCGGCCAGCGGCCGGCCGTCTTCAAACAGCGTCACCTGTTCCTCTTGTCGATACACGGTCAGACGGCCGTAACGGGTTTCGCGCCAGTCCACCAGGCGGCCCGGCACGTGCCGCAGAAAAAGGCCTTCGGCCCCCATGCCGGCCGCCAGCAGACCCAGCACCAGCACAGCACCACCGTACAGGAGCATGCGGCGCTGCCGGCCGCATGTATAGAACAGCACCGCCGCCAGCAGGGGCAGGTTGGCCGCAAACAGCGCGCTCATGGGCCGCAGCGCAAAAACCAGCAGGACCGCAAAGAGCACCCCGCCACCGATATCGCCCAGGTTGTCGCAAATGTAGATCCGGGCCCCGGGAAAATCGTAGATGGCGCTGCGCAGCACAAAGAGCGCATAGGGCAGCGCGAAACCCACCAGCAGGCAGTAAGGCAGCAGGGTCAAAAAGGTAAACGCCAGCGTGGCCCCAAATCCCACCGAAGCGCCCTGCACAAAAAGGGCCGCGTGCAGTTCCCGGATGACCACGATCAGCGTTGTGGGTATGGCCGCCAGCAGCAGCGAAATTACCGCCAGGCCCCGGCTGCCGGCCCGCAACCCGCGTCCGGCGGCCGCTTGGGCCAGCAGCGTGCCGGCGGCGCCCAGCACCAGCCAGTTGAACAGGATCAGGGCGATGACGAACTCATTGCCCTGAAACTGGGTCAAGAATTCACGGATGAGCGCCAGCTGGCCGGCCACCGACGAAATGCCCGTGGCAACAACCAGTGCGATAACAGCCTTTTCATCTCTTTTCTTCAAAGTACTGTACGCGGTAGGTCATCACTTCCAGGCCGGGTTCTTTCCAGGCATGTGCGGACAGGCCGGCTTTCAGGCACAGCTGCGAAAGAAAATCCTCCGGGCGCGGAAGCTGTTCCCACACCTGGGGCAAGAATGTGGCGCTGGCCATGTCCTTGCGGATGATGACGCCGTCTTTTCCGACCTGCAGTTTAGAAATCAGGTCGCGGGGGCCGTCAAAGTTCAGCGGCCGGGGTTGGGTCAGCACGGAGACTTCAATGTCCACATTCTCGAGTTCATCGGCGGAAAGCGGTGCAAAGCGCGGATCCCGCATGGCGGCATTGACGGCGTTTTGGCGCACACCGTCCACAATCGATTCGGCAGCGCTCAGACTGCCGATACAGCCGCGCAGGCGGCCGCCGATTTTAAGCGTAACAAAGGTTCCGCTGTGGCGCTGCAGCGCCGGATCCTTCAGCTTCGGCGCCAGCGATTCCACCTCGCCGGCCGGCACGCTGACCCCCAGCCTGTGCATGAGCGTCGAACGCGCCAGTTTCACCAGGGCTTGCCCCTGTTCATCGGTCAGTCGGGTCTGCGCTTCGTCGGCCATGGTTTTTCCCCCCACAAAAGCAATGGCGGCATACCCCACCACGCCGGCCCTGCCGCCGGCGGTATCGCCGCTGTTGGTGTAGTTTAAAAGATAGGGCCGCCAGTGGTGCCGACGCGCCAGGCGGATGGCAACCGCGATGGGTCCCCGACCGCAGGCGCAGTTGCGGCAGGCCGCGATCTTTTCGGCATCCAGCGCCAAAATGCTGTGGATGGTGCGCCGGTCCCTGGCAACCGCCCGGGCATAGGGCAGATAGTGGGAAAGGTCCGAGCTGACCAGCAACAGCGTGTGCGCGTCCAGCAGCGGGTCTATGGCACGGCTGACCATGCCGGTATCGACCTGCCCCATGACAACAGGCACGATGGTAAAGGCTTTGAGCCGGTACTGCAGAAGCGGCAGCTCCACTTCCAGGCTGTGTTCGCCAGCGTCGGAGGCCGGGACGGATTTGAAAATAGGGAAATGCCGCCGCAGGTAGCGGGCATGTTTGTCCACCGGCACCGTCCCCAGCGGCGTCTGATAGGCGCTGACATCACTGACGGCGCAGCCGGAAAATCCCACGCGGTGATCGGGCCCCAGCAGCACGATGCGCTGAAATCGGTTGCGGTCGACGGCCAGCAGGCCGTGGGCCGCCGTCAGCCCCGAGTAGATATACCCGGCATGCGGCATGATCAGGGCCTTCAGCGAGCCGCGGGCGGGAAGCCGGATGGCGCTGTGCCGCGCCTGCCTGAGCAGCCCGGCGATGGTTGCTTCGAGCGTCCGGCGGTCCGCCGGGTAAAACCTGCCGGCCCACACCGCCGGCCGGATGCGGCCGGCGGACGCACACGCAGCGCTCACGGCCCAAAGCAGCAGGGCCATACCGATGGCGGCGGCTTTCTTCATGCGCACCCGTCCACTGGCTTTCCGATCAGGTATCCGCTACGAATCCACCCAGAGCGACCGGCAGCGGGGCTTTATCGCGGCATCCGAATTATTTCATGCCTGTATTTTTTATATATCAGAATGCCCCGTTGCGCAAGTACGCCGAAGGCCTTCGACGGCAGTCATGCCGTTCCATGTTTTCCACGCCGCCCCCACCCGTGGTGTCATCGACAGCCCGGAGGCTGAAGACGCCGGCCGCCACAGGCTGCATATACTTTATCCAACGACCATGCCCGGTGGATTTGACAACGCCCGTTTTATTTTTATCATATATTCAAATCCGCCGGGGAAAACGCCAATAACCTCCGGCAGCGGAGTATTCGCCACATTTCGCTTTCAGGGCTTCTAACCGCCGAGGAGATCGACCATGGCCAAGAGCTACTTCGCCATTCTCGGTATTTCGCCGGATGCGACCGGAGAGGAAGTCAAAAGCGCTTTTCGCAAACTGGCCAAAGAGTTCCACCCGGACCACTATGCGGGCGGCAACGAACGGTTCCGCCAGATCCAGGAAGCCTACGCGGTGCTTGCAGACCGCCGCAAACGCCGCGAATACGAGCAGAGCATCCGCCAAACACGCCCGATGTCCGTCCATCGGACCGTCGCCGGCTCCGGCTCCCACCCCGAACCGCTGATCCCCCGAACAGACATGTTCCCGCCGCGTTTCCGGCGGCCCTTTACGCGCACCCCCGAGGATCTCCTGGCCCGCCCGCAGCCCGGTTTCTCACCGTATTCCCGAGCCGAACCTGTACACTTCGAAAACCCGGTCATCGAGATTGCGCTCACTGCGCAACAGGCCCGGCGCGGCGGCACCGCCAGAATCCTGCTGCCGACCCGTAGTGTTTGCCCGGCTTGCGACGGTGGCGGCGCAAGAGGATGGTATGCATGCCCGCGCTGCAACGGCCGGGGAGTGGTTACCGCCGAAATACCCCTGGCGGTTCCTTTCCCTGCGGGCCTCGACGAGGACCATGCCGTCTTCATCGCGCTCGATCAATACGGAATGGCCGGCTCCCGGCTCACCGTACTGTTCAGGCCGCCGTATGGGTGAACGTCACGCTGCACGGGGAAGCGACGCCGAGCTCAAAACGTCACCCAGCGTTTTTCGTAGATGGCCAGGGATTTGTATCCGAAAATGGCGTTCAGGTGGTGCAAAAAGGCGTGCCGTCCCTCTTCCTGCCAGATATGCGTGATGGCATCGTTGGCACGGCTGTACAGCGCCAGAGTTTCCGACAAGCTGGCGGGCCGCGGCTGCTTCTCCTGGTGGCGCACGTAACTGTCGATCAGGCCCAGCCACATGCGGCTGACTCCCATGATATAATACGGCCAGGTGTCCTGCACGGCGCGGGACCAGTGCTTGTCGCTGGTGTCGCCGATACCGGGCTGCGCGGGCTTGCCGGGGGTGTCGAAAATCACGCGCTCTAAAATTTTTTCCCGGTTCAGATCCGCCAGCATTTTTTGCGCGCCGATGGCCTGGTAAACCTGTCGCGCCGTCGCGGCGCTGCTGTAGAAAATAAAACTGAACTGGTGCCCGGCCGCGTCGCGCGCCGCCCGGCGGTGAAAACGCCACAGCCGGATCTGACCGCCGAAACGATCCAGGACCGGCGCGATGACACGCTGCGCCAGCAAAAGATCCACCGGCCAGCGCGGATCGCTATTTTGCGCCCAGCTGATCTTAAAGCGCGCATGCCACCATCCGGACGCTGCCGACAGGTTGTTTTGCGCCGGCGGACGGCTAAGCGTCTGTTTTGGAGGCAGACTGCTTGCACAGCCGGCCAACAGCATGAGCACTGCCATCAACGGAACCATACCGCGCCCTGACTTTGGATTTTTCAAAATCATCTCCCTGCCGCCGTGGTTTTCATCGGCCGGCGGCTTCCCGGGCATCACAAGCCGCAGCCCCAACAATACGGGCGGCGGGAAGCTTTGCCACCGGAACAGGCTTGTCGATACCGAGCTGCAGATACATAGGTTAATGACCGGGCGTTTCTGTTTTGCGCAACGCTTCGGTCACGCAGTAGATCCCCTCGCCGCGCAGCGCCGGCTTGAAGCACAGGTTGTCCGACAGGCAGCGGGAGCGCCGGCGGTCGCCGGCCCGCCAGCGCCGGATCAGATCGGGCTCGCAGATCAAGGGGCGAGACAGCGCGATGTAGTCCGCCAAGCGGTCTTTAACCAGAGCTTCGGCCACCTCCAGCGAGCGGATTCCACCCACCATGATCAGGGGCACCTCGATGGCGTCCCGGCAGCGCTCAGCGGCCCGGCGGTAGAAGGCCTCGTCTTTTGCACTCTTGGGATCGCCGCTGCGCACGGGCGTGTATTTTCCGGAAAGCCCCGTGCCGCCGGACAGTTCAATGGCGTCGATACCGGACATCTGCAGGCGCTTGGCCAGTGCCAGCATGTCATCCTGGCTGAACCCGCCTTCCAGGAAATCCTCGGAGTTGATCTTGATCAACACCGGGTAATCCGGCCCCGTATGATGCCGAATGCTCTCTAACACCTCGAGTATTATGCGAAAGCGATTGTCGGGGCTGCCGCCGAAATCGTCATCGCGCTTGTTGAAAAACGGCGAGAGGAACTGGCTGAGCAGATAGCCGTGGGCGGCATGGATCTGCACCCCGTCGAAGCCGGCCTCCCGGGCGCGCCGGGCAGCCTTGCCGAAAGCCTCGATGGTGTCGGCAATTTCATCGGCGGTCATGGCGCGTGCCGTTATTCCCGTTGGGCTTTGAAATGCCGACGGGCCGATGACGTCCAGCCCGGTCAGCTCAGCCGGCGCCTGACAGCCGGCGTGCGCCAGCTGCAAAACGATCTTTCCGCCCGCCGCATGCACGGCCGCCGCCATTTCGGCCAGGCCGGCAATGCACGCCTTGCGGTCAGCGCCCATCTGGCGGATCCCGGCCCGTCCCTCCGGCGATACGTAGGCATGTCCCGAAATAATCAGGCCCACCGACCCTGCGGCCAGCTGCGCTACAAAATTGCAAAGTTCAGGGGTTACCGTACCGTCTTCTGCCGCCATGGCTTCCCAGGTGGCCGAACGCACGAAACGGTTTTCGAGGGTCATTCCATTGATCGTCGTGGACTCGAACAGATCGGGCATGTCGCGGCTCCTTTCGCCGGGTTCAGATGCGGTGATCTTCAGAATGCCACTTCACGCAACAAAACACAAGCCGCGGCAACATCGCCGCCGGCCAATTGCGTCCCGGGGCATTGGCCCCGCCGTATTTGGCCCGTCAGTACAGGCGGCGGCGAAAAAGCCAGGCCGCAACGGCCAAAGCGGCGATCCCGATGACGGCCAGCGGCCAGAACTGGCTGACGAGCAGGTGAAACGGTGTGCCCTCCAGGAAAACGCCGCGTACGATCACCATGAAGTAGCGCATGGGATTGACCAGCGTTATTTTCTGCACGATCGGCGGCATGTTGAGAATCGGGGTGGCGAAACCGGAGAGGATGATGGCCGGAACCAGGAACATGAAGGCCCCCAGCAGTCCCTGCTGCTGGGTAACCGACAGCGAGGAGATCATCAGCCCGACACCGATGCCCGAAAGCAGGAACAGGAAAAGGCCGGTATACAGGGCCGGCAGACTTCCCATCAACGGCACCTGAAACCAGAAAATCGCCACCAGGATAATCAGGGTCGCTTCCAGCATACCGATGGCAAAGCCCGGCACGGCTTTGGCGATCAGGATCTCCCAAGGCCGGTAAGGGGTGACAAGCAACTGGTCGAACGTACCCTGCTCACGTTCGCGGGCCACGGAGAGAGCCGTGACCAGCATAGTCACCACCAGGGTCAGCAGCCCCACGATCCCCGGCACGATAAACCAGCGGCTGAGCAGGTTCGGATTGAACCACGAACGCACCACCAGACGGGCGAACGGTCTGGGCAGCCCGTGCTGTGTGGCCCACTTCAGATTGAAGTCGTTAACGATCTTGCGGACATATCCCATGGCCAGCAGGGCCGTGTTGGAATCGCGGCCGTCGAGGATAATCTGCACGCGGGCATCGGCGCGTTGCTGCAGGTCACGGCCAAAGCGGGGGCCGATGTGCACCACCAGCAGAACCTTTCGGTTGTCGATCAGCGGCGCAATCTGTCCGTCGCGGGTGATACGTGCAACCTCGCTGAAATTCGTCGAACCACGAAAGCGTGCTGCCAACGCGCGGGCCTCTGCACAGGGGCTTTCGTTGTATATCGCATAGGGTACATGGGTGAGGTCATAGGTGGCCGCATAGCCGAAAACGATCAGCTGGGCGACCGGCGGGCCGATGATCACAAAGCGGCTCTTGGGATCCTTGAGCAGCGCCAGAAACTCTTTGATGACCAGGGCGATGATGCGCGAAATCATGGGCATCTCCTAGTCCAAGCGCTTATGGGTCTTTAAGCGGGTTGTACCGATGAAAATCCCCCCCATGACGGCCAGGGCCAGGCAGTTGGGCAAAATGACCGGCCAGACATCTCCCGCCAGAAACACGGTCTGCAGGATGGCGACGAAATAGCGTGCCGGAATGAGATAGGTCATGGCCCGGATGGCCGGCGGTATGCTGCCGATGTCGAAAATGAACCCGGAGAGGATAAAGGCCGGCAGAAAAGTGGTGATGATGGCCACCTGGCCGGCAACGAACTGGTTTCGGGCCGCAGTCGAAATCAGCAGGCCCATTCCCAGCGCGGTCAGCAGAAAAAGGGCTGTGGCCAGGAAAAGAACCCATGCGGAGCCGCGCAGCGGAACGTCGAACTGCCAGACCGCCATGATCACGGACAGGGCCATGCCGCCCATGCCCAGGATAAAGTAAGGTACGATTTTCCCGACCAGAATTTCATGCACGCTCACGGGGGTGACCATCAGGGCTTCCATGGTGCCGCGCTCCCACTCCCGCGCCATCAGCAAAGCAGTCAGCAGCGCGCCGATCAGCGTCATGATCACCGCCACCAGTCCGGGCACCAGAAAATTGCGGCTGCGCATATTGCTGTTGAACCAGATGCGCTGTTCGATGCGTACCGGAATTTTCAGGGCCAGACCCCGGTCCGCGGCATGGCTTTGCAGCCAGTTGCCGTACACGCCTTCCACGTACCCTTCGATGATGCGGGCGGTATTCGCGTCGACGCCGTTTACGACCAGCTGGATGGCGGCGGAGTTGAAGGCGTGCAGCTTCCGGGAAAAATCCTGACGCAGGTGGACAATGGCCTGGATACGGTGGGTCGCCAGGGCCTGCAGGGCAGCGTGCATCCCGTGCAGGTAAACCGGCTTGAAATAGCGGGAATGCGCAAAGGCGCCACAGAAGCCGGCAGCCTCCGGCGTGGCCTTTTCAATCACCAGGGCCACCGGCACTTGTTCGGCATCCAGGGACACACCGTACCCGAAAATCAGCAGCAGCACCACGGGCAGCACGAAAGCGATACCCAGGCTGCTGGGATCGCGCAGCGCCTGCAGAAATTCCTTGCGGATCAGGCCGCGCAGGCGCATCAGGACCCGGACGGCGTCCGGCAGCCGGGTGGAATCGGTCTGGCGGCCACCTGCAGTCATATCCCCGGCCTCATCTCCCGCGACTGGATGACATGGATGAAGGCATCTTCCATGGTCGGTTTGCGGCAGCCATCGGAACGTGCCCGTCGTTTGACGGCCGAGGGGGTTCCCAACGCCAGGATTTCGCCGGCCACCATGATGGCCAGGCGGTCGCAATACTCGGCTTCTTCCATGAAATGGGTGGTGACCATCACCGTCACCTGCCGGGCGGCCAGGAGGTTGATCCGCTGCCAGAACTCGCGGCGCGCCAGGGGATCCACACCGGAGGTGGGCTCATCCAGAAACAGGATGTCCGGCTGATGCATCAGCGCACAGGCCAGGGCCAGGCGCTGTTTGTAGCCCAGCGGCAGGGTCGCACTGACCGCGTCGGCCACCGGCGCAAGCTCGAATTCCTGGAACGCCCACGCAATACGTTCAGATCTGCGGCGGCCCTTGAGGCCGTAGGCACTGCTGAAAAACTGCAGATTCTGCGCCACGCTGAGGCTGCCGTAAAGCGAAAATTTTTGTGACATATAGCCGATTTTCGCCCGTGCGGCCGCCGCCGTACGGCGCACATCCACTCCGGCGACATACAGCTTACCGGCACTGGGCGGCAGCAGACCGCAGAGCATGCGAAACGTCGTGGTCTTGCCGGCGCCGTTGGCTCCCAGCAGGCCGAACACCTCGCCTGTCTTCACGAAAAAATTCACCTTTTTGACCGCAAAAAAATTACCGAAACGGCGCTGCACATCGCGGACTTCGATGGCATGGCCATCGGATTTGCCCCCGGTTTCCCTGGCGCCGGAAACCGGCTGCAGCACCACCGGCGGGCGGTTGGCCTGCCGCCGGCGTTGGTTCAGCAGGGCCACGAAGCCGTCTTCAAAGCGCGGGGGCACCGCCTGCAGCTCGGCCACGACACCGGGCAGCAGTTTGTCCGCCGCAGCCGACATCTGCGGTGCCAGCAGCAGCCGCACGCCATCGCCATGAATCACTGCATCGTTCACTGCGGGTAGGGCGGCCAGTTTTGCCTGCAGATCACGGGGGTGCATGCCGGGCACCCGCATGACAAAAGTGCGCCCCTCCAGGTGATCGCAGAAACCTGCCGGGGGGCCCTGGCCGAGCAGTTCGCCGTCGTAGAGCAGGATGACCTCGCTGCAGCGTTCGGCCTCGTCCAGGTAGGCGGTGCTCAGCAGCACGGTGGTCCCCTCTTCGCGGACAAAACGGTCGACGATCTGCCAGAGTTCACGACGCGACACCGGATCGACACCCACGGTCGGTTCATCCAGCAGCAGCAGCGGCGGCGGATGCACCAGCGTGCAGGCCAGGCCCAGCTTCTGCTTCATACCGCCGGAAAGCCGGCCGGCGGGGCGTCTGCCGAAGGCTTCCAATCCGGTCATATGCATCAATTCACGATAGCGTTCGGGACGCAGTTTCCCGGGTACTCCCTGCAGGTCGGCATAAAGGTCGAGGTTCTCCTGCACCGTCAGGTCTTCGTACAGCCCGAACCGCTGGGGCATGTACCCGACGGCCGCCTGGACCGCCGGGGCATGGCGCACGATGTCCATGCCCAGCACACGGCCCTGCCCGGAATCCGGCGGCAACAGCCCGGCGGCCGTGCGCATGAGGGTGGTTTTACCGGACCCGTCAGGGCCGATCAGTCCCGTCACCTTCCCCGGCAGCAGCCGCAGGCTGATATCCTTGAGCGCCTCGACGCACCGCTTTCCGGAACGAAAGCTCCGTCGAATCGACCGGAAGGTGAGAACCGCCCGGTCACTGACAACACGGTCTGTGCAGACGTCTCCAGCAGCTGCAGGTGCCATCAGGATGCGGCGCTTTCACCCGAATCAGATGTGGGAGACCGGTCTTTTCCCGGCCGCCGCCGGCCGAGCTGTATTCGAACAGTGGCCGGCATGCCGAGGCGCAATTCCCCTGCCGGATTTTTTACGAAAACGCGTACCTGGTATACCAGGCGGGTACGCAGTTCCGGGGTTTCCACCGGTTTGGGGGTAAATTCGGCGGTGGGCGAGATAAAGCCGATCCAGCCGGCATAGCGTTTGCCGGGGAAACTGTCGGTGGTTACCTGTGCCTGCATGCCGGGTCGAATTTTTCCCAGATTCGGTTCCGACACATAGGCCCGCACCCACAAAGGGTCTGTCAGGGCAACGGTAAAGACCGGTTTTTGCGGAAAAGCCATGTCACCGACTTCAAGCACCCGGTCCTGAATGACGCCTGCGCCGGGCGCATACAGGCGTGCGTTCTTCAGATCACGCCGCGCCAGTGCAAGCTGTGCTTCATCGCGTTTCAGCAGCGCTTTGGCGGCGGCAATATCCTCCTTGCGCGGGCCGGCCAGCGCCAGGTCCAACAATGCCCTGGTGGCATTCAGTCGTGCCCGCGCCGAGTTTTCTGCGGCCCGGGCATCATCCAGGTTCTGTACCGCTACCGCGTGCTGGGGGATCAGACTTTTGATCCGCCGGTAGGTCCTTTCCGCATCGTCCAGCGCAGCTTCCGCGGCAGCTACATCTGCTCTGGCCTTGCGAATCTCCTCGGGTCGTGTCCCCGCTTCGAGACGGGCGACTTTCTGCCGCTGAGTGTCGACCAGCGCTTTTTCGCGTGCAACGGCAAGCTCGAAACGTTCCGTCTCGAGCTCTGCCAGCAGCTGGCCCTTCCGGATGCGGTCCCCCTCTTTGACCAGCAGATCGGCAATGCGTTCGCTGTCGTTGAAGGCCAGCTCCACCTGGCGGATATCCACATTACCGTACAGCACCAGCTCATCGGCCGGAACCGCAGTCCGACCGTACTTCCAGACCCAGGCGCCGCCGATGGCCAGCACCGCCGCCAGCACGACCACAAAAACAAGTCCCTTTTTCATCGTCACCCGTCCATCTATGCCGAATCTGCCGCATATTGAAAATCGGGGGCATGCAAAAGCCCGAGCGTGCTCCGGTTGCCCCCTGCCGCCAAAGTCCATCCGCCGCCTGTCTTGAATACGCCCCGGGGAAATCGAGCGGCGACAATACCACAGCCCGCGGCTGGTGTCAAAGAAACCCGTTTTCAATCAGCGTTTTACAATCAGTAAAAGTCCGAAGGGCCTTTGGCACACCGCTGGTGACGCCGGTGATTTTGCATGCCGCCGGAAGGCAGTTCTGCCTAAAGATTTGTGTGCGTTTGCCGATAGCCAGAAACAGACTTCTTGAATCGAGCCTCTTGCACGTTGTGCGTGACAGGAGGGCGTACATTCATCCACCCGGCAACAGGGCACGAAAATGGCTGATAACAGCAGCACAAGCGGCACTGTGGCAGATACCCGTCTCCCCGGTGGTGACGGTGCACTGTGCACTGCGACCGACGATCCGTCGCGTTGGCTGCAGACCGAGAAGCTGGCGGCCATCGGCCAGCTGGCGGCGGGTGTGGCCCATGAAATCAATAACCCCATCGGCTACGTGCGCAGCAACCTGAACACCATCGATGACTACCGCAGGGACCTTACTGCCGTGCTGCAGGCATACGAAAGCATGGTGCGATATTTGTGCGAAAGCCGTACCGCCCTGCAAAAAGATGCCGGCGACAGACTGGAATCCCTCGAGCGCCTCAAGGCACGGGTGGACCTGGACGCAATCATGGAAGACTACCCCAGCGTCATCACCGAATCCCGCGAAGGCATAGACCGCGTGGTGCGCATCATTTCCGATTTAAAAAAGTTCGCCCACCTGGACGGCGAGGAGCGTGAAACCGCCGATATCAATGCCGGCATCGAAAGCACCCTCAACATCGTCTGGAACGAACTCAAGTACAAAACCAGGGTGGTCAAGGACCTGAAGCCCCTGCCGCCGGTCATGTGTTATCCCCAGCGCCTCAACCAGGTTTTCATGAACATCCTGGTCAATGCCGCCCAGGCCATCGAGGATCAGGGTACGATCCGCATCACCACGCGCCACGAAAAAGACCAGGTGGTCATCACCATCAGCGATACGGGCAAAGGCATTTTGGAAGAGGAGATTTCGAGAATCTTCGAACCCTTTTACACCACCAAACCCGTGGGCCGCGGTACCGGGCTGGGCCTGAGCGTGGCTTACCGCATCGTCAAGAGTCACGGCGGAAGCATCGCGGTGGACAGCACACCGGGAAAGGGGACCACTTTTACCATCAGCATCCCGCTGAACCCTGCCCCCGACTGTCTGCCGGCAGGCTCCGGGACGGGAAGTCCTCCATGAACCGAAACCAGACACTGCTCATCGTCGATGACGAACCCCACGTGCTGAGCAGCATCAAACGACTGCTCAGAAGAGAGGATTACCGGTTGTTGACGGCGACATCGGCGGGCCGGGCCCTGGACCTCCTGGCCAACCACGACATCTGCGTCACCATCTCCGACCACATGATGCCGGACATGGACGGCATCACCTTTCTGGAAAAGGTGGCCGCCCACGATCCCGCTATCGTCAGGATCCTAATCACCGCCCACGCCAGCCTGGAAAACGCCATGGCGGCCATCAAGCGCGGCCGGATCTTTGAATACCTGCCCAAGCCCTGGAGCGACACCGCCCTCAAGGGAACCATCCGCCGGGCTTTCGAGCACCACGGCCTGCTGGAGGAAAACCGTCGCCTGCAGGAGCTGACGCGCCAGCAGAATGAAGAGCTGAAAACCATCAACGACAACCTCGAATCTCTGGTGAAAACCCGCACAGAGCAACTGGAGGATGCGGTGCGGGAAGGAGTTTTCATGCTGGCTTTGGCTTCAGAAGCCAAGGATGATGTCACCGGTGACCATATCCGCAGGATCCAGCGCCAGACTTACGCTCTCAGCCGCGCGCAGGGGCTTTCCGAAGCGCAGGCCGAAGCCATCAGTTTCGGCAGCATCCTGCACGATGTCGGAAAAATCCACATTCCCGACGCCATTTTGAAAAAAGAGGGCCCCCTCAGCCGGCACGAATTCGAAATCATGAAAACGCACACCATCGCCGGCGAGAAGATTCTCGGCCGCAAACCCTTCTACCGCATCGCCCGCCAGATTGCACGCCATCACCACGAGTGCTGGGACGGCAGCGGGTATCCGGACGGCCTTTCCGGTGAGTCGATTCCACTGGCCGCAAGGATCGTCACCATCGCCGACGTCTACGACGCACTGGTGCACGAGCGCCCCTACAAGCCGGCCTGGCCGGTGCACAGGGCCCTGTCGGTGATGGCTTCCTGCGCCGGCAGGATGTTCGACCCCCAACTTCTGGGAGTTTTTTTTGAGCTTCAGCAAAGCCAGGGGCAACCATCGCGGCCGGCCGCTGTACAATGTCCACAGGGAGTGCGGCCACGGGAATTTCCGGCCGCCCTGCCCGATCCGATCAAACTGGGTGTCACATGAACCGGGCATCCCTTTTTGCAACCCTTGACCACATCGAGAACCTGCCCACGCTGCCGGCGGTCGTGCTGGAGGTCAACCAGTTGCTGCAGGATTTTGAAACCCCCATCGAAAGCGTCTGCCGGACCATCGAAAAAGACCAGGCCATGGTGCCCAGGATCCTCAAACTCGTCAATTCGGCCTTTTTCGGGTTGCGCTGCGGCGTGTCCACCATTTCCCATGCCGTGGTGCTGCTGGGATTCAACACCATTCGCAATGCCGTGGTTTCGGTGGGTGTCATCGACAGTTTCGGCAGCAAACAACAACTGGCCGGATTCGACATCACAAAATTCTGGACGCACTCGGTGGCCGTGGCGGTAACCAGCCGGCATCTGGCGGAAAGGAGCCATCTGCATTATGCCGGTGATGCCTTCACGGCCGGTCTGCTGCACGACATGGGGAAACTCGTGCTTTTTCGTTATTTCAGGACGCTTTTTGAGGCGGCGTGGCAATCTTCGCAAAACTGTCCGGTATCTTTTTACGAGGCCGAAAGAAAGGAGCTGCCGGCCACACATGCCGATGTCGGCGCCTATCTGGTCAAGCGCTGGCAGTTGCCCCACCGGCTGACGGATGCCATCCGCTATCACCACAGTGTGCGGGCGGAGGTCGCGGATCGGAACCTTTTGCTGATCGTACATGCCGCCGATGTCATCGTCAATCGACTGGACGGCCGAAGCGACGACAGCCCGCCCGACCTCACACGGCTGCATCCGGATGCGGCGCACCGCCTGCGGGGCTGCCTGGAAAACCTGACCGACTGGTACCCGGCAGCCGAAGATGAAATCCAATCGGCCTGTCAATTTTTCTTCGCCGGTTGAGGCCCATGGAAAATCTCAGACATACTATTTTGTGCATCGATGACGAGCCCAACATCCTGAAGGCGCTGCAGCGCCTGTTCCGCAAAGAAGGATATCGCATCCTGACTGCGACCACCGCCGCCCAGGGCCTGCGGATACTTGCACAGCACCGTGTACACCTGGTGATCAGCGACCAGCGCATGCCCGACATGAGCGGCACGCAGTTTCTGGATCGGGTAAAGGCCGAACACCCGGATACCATGCGCATCATCCTCTCGGGATATACCGACGTGGACGCCATTGCCGAATCCATCAACACCGGCCACATCTTCAAGTTCTTCCTGAAGCCCTGGAACGACCGCGAATTGAAACTCGAGATCCGCAAAGCCCTGCAGCATTACGATCTGGTGCAGGCAAACCGGGAGTTGAATCAGCGTGTTGTCGAACAAAACCGAGAGCTTACACGTATCAATGAAAACCTCGAGCAGACCGTCAAAGAACGTACGCGGGTGCTTGAGCTTCAGAACCAGGCGCTGGAGCTCTCGCACGCCATCGTGGAAGACCTGCCCATACCCATCATGGGCGTCAGCGCCGAAGGTCTGATCGTACTGGTCAACCGCCGCATGGAAGATCTGGCCCCCGACGAATGGTGTATCGAGGTGGGGAAAAGGCTGGAGGACTGCTTCCCGCCGCCGATCGTGGAAAGATTCCGCAAGGCCCTGGCATCGGGAACGGCCTGCAGCGTGCACAGCGCCGATCCGGCCGACCTCGCCTGCCGCATGGACATCACACCCCTTGGCGGAAAATTTCGCGGCAAAGGCGTCATCTTGTCTCTGCGTGACGACACCCCTTCCGCGCCACCCGCCTGAGCACCCCCCGAAGACAAGCCGCCGTCTACCCCCTGGAAAATTGAGCACCGCTGTGATAGAGTGAATGTCTAGCGACATGGTGAAACCGGCCGCTGACCGTCACCTTTCCCCAAGAACGATAAAGCCGCCGCCCTGTTACGCCGGGCAGACAGTTGAAACCGGAGGCAGCCTTTTCATGAAAACCAGGAAAGTACTCATCATTGGCACCATTATCGGCGCACTGCTGGTTTTCGCGGCCGCGCTGCCCACACTGATCTCCACCCATTTCGTCAAACAGCGCATCCTCGAACGCATCAACCGCAAACTTTCCGGAGAACTTCGCCTGCAGGCCTGGTCGCTGCACTGGTTTGCCGGTCAGCGGTTCGACCGGCTGACATACGCTGATTCACGCCGCGGGCTTAATCTTGAAATCCGCCATATCCGTATTTCCAAGGGGCTGCTGGCCCTTTTGGCTGCACGCAACGACCTGGGTTCGGTTGAAATCGAAAATCCGCTGCTCATGATTACCCGTCAAACAGGCATGCAGCAAGCCGCCCCCCCCGGCCCCCGGCACATGTCCGCTCGGCAGCGGTCCCGTGGGCCAGGCGGCCCAAGTCCGGGAAGGCTGCCGAATGCCGCGGCCGACCTGAAAATGCAGCTCAAGGTAAGCGACGGACGTATCCTGCTCAAATCCGCCAATGCCAAACCCCTGTCGCTGGTACGGGCACTGGAACTGAAGCTGCAGACGACAGGAGCCGGTCATCCGGCCAGCTGCCGCTTGACGTTTTCAGCTCCGGACAGTCGCGGCCGTATGTCGGCAACCGTCGACCTGCCGCGTGGTCTGCAGGCACAGATACGCCCCGAAAAACTTGCCCTGGCCGCAACCGTGGACGTTAAGGGCTGGCCCCTGGGAAAGCTGCTTTCGCTATTGCCGCCGGCGCACACCGCCGGACTGCAGGGCAGCGGCAGGCTGCAGGCCGACTTCCGCGTGAACGGCAACCTGCAGAGCGGCCTGCGTGTCCGCGGACACATCGCCGCCGATGACCTGCAGCTGGCCGGTGGTGCGCTGGGCACCGATCACCCCTACTTCAAGCAGGCCGCCGCCGCTTTCAACATCACGGCCGGCCTTGACAAAGTCGAGATTTCTCAGCTCGACCTGACCGCCGACGGAATCGAGGCGCATGCCACGGGCCAGGTTAGCGGGCCACAGCAGAACGCCTTCAGCGGACGGCTGGACCTCGATCTGGCGCAAGTGGCCGCGCTTTTCCCGTCGACTTTACGCTTGCAAAAGGGCCTGGTCCTGTCCGCAGGACGCCTGAACGCCGTCGTCGACCTCAAACAAAGCGCCCATACAATCCGATTCCGTAGCCAGGCATCCGTCAGCGGTCTTGCCGGCACCCGGGCCGGCCGCCGCATCGTACTGAAATCCCCCTTTCAGGTGTCCGCCAAGGGCAGGCGCGACGACACCGGACTGTACATCGATGACTTTGCGCTGAAATCCGCCTATATAAAGGGCGGCGGCCGGGGGGATCTCGGCCATCTGCAGCTGCATCTGAGCGCCGATGTCCGGCCGGCAATCAGGGAACTCAAGCAGTTCATCCGCCTGGAAAAACTGGACGCCGGCGGCAGGCTGAAGTTGTCGCTGACCACCCGCACCGCCGGCAAAGCGAACCGCCGCATGACGATCAGAGCCGATACGTCCGATTTCCACCTGAGCTATGCCGGCGCCGTGCTCATTCCACGACAGCGCATGAAAATCGATGCGTCCGCCGACCTGCAGCCGGGTGCCGCCAAGGGGCCGCAGATACTGCAGCAGGTGGAAATCAACAGCTGGTCGTGGCTCGGAAAGGTTCGCCTGCGGGCCAAACGCCTGCGCTGCACCCCCGGCAACCTGCAGGCTGCGGGACTCGACATCAACGCCCGGCTGAAGCTCGGGGCCCTGGCGGTGCTGCTACGCCGCACCCGGCACTTCCCCGAAAAGTTCGGCATAGACGGCCGTGCAACGCTGCTGACCGCCGGCGACATCGACGGTTCCAGGTTGACGCTGGCAAAATTTATTTTCGACGCGCGCGGTTTCCGGCTGCGCCAGGGGGAAAAACGTTTTCACAGCAAACGCCTGAACCTGGCCGCCCGTGGCCGCATGGACTTTGCAAAACACGCGCTGAACATGCCGCTTCTGGAAATCGGCATGGACAGCGCTCATGCCCGGCTGAAAAACATTGTCATGGCCAACTGGCAGCGTGCGGCGCACACCTTGCAGGCCAGCATGCAGCTGCAGGCGGATCTCAAACCTTTCCTGGCCGCGCTGAGGCCCTGGCTGAATCTGCCGCAAGATCCCCGCCTTTCCGGTCATGCCGTTTTGAATGCCACGGCAAGCCGGGACCGGCCGGGGTCGAACGGTCTGGAGCTGAACCTGAAGCTGGCGCCGATATCAGCCTTTTCCGGAGGCCGTACGCTTTTTTCACAGCCCCGCATGGTGCTGTCGGCCGCCATGATCCTCAACCGTGCAGGCCGCCTGCTGACGATCAACCGCCTGAAGCTCGATTCGCAGATGCTTTCGCTTGACACCGCCGGAGCCCTGTCCGACACCTCCGGTGGCCGCCTATTCCGGCTGAAGGGCAGCCTGCGGCCGAATCTGGAAATGCTGGCCCCTTACATCTCCAATCTTGCCGGTTTCAAGTTGGCCATGACCGGAAACCGGGAAACTCCGTTCGACCTGCAGGCCGTGCTGCCACAAAAAGGCGGCTGGCAGGCCGCGCTCAGGCAAAGTCGACTGGCGGCAACGCTTACAGCCGATACCCTGGCGTTTTCAGGACTGGACATGCGTGCCGTGAAAATCCCTGTCCGACTGCAGGATGGACGGGGCGCTACAGATCTCGAGGCGGTCCTGAACGACGGTCGACTGAACCTGCCTTTGACCCTCGAATTGTCGGATGCACCGCCGGCCCTGCGCATCCCGGACCGCACGCAGATTCTGGCGGATGTGCACCTGACGCGCGCCCTGGCCGATAAATTACTGTCACATATCCACCCGATTTTTAAAGATGTATCTAGTATTTCCGGATCCATTGGTTTAACGCTCGCGCATTTCAACTGGCCGCTGACGCAGCCGGCTGGACAAAAGGCCGTATTTTCAGGCTCCATTGACCTGAAAAACGTCAAACTGGAGGGCGCGGGCCTTCTGGCGGCCGTAACCGGGGTTCTGAAGATGGACGGCCGCCGTCTTAAAATCGATCAGCAGCGCATCGATTTTTCCGCCCGCGGCGGCCGCATCACGGCATCCCCCCTTAAAATCACCATCCGCGGCCATGAAATCGTACTGGCCGGAAGCGTGGGTATGGACCGAAGCCTGGCGTATACGGCCCGTGCACCGGTGACCCGCCGGCTGGTGGGGAAGGAAGCTTACCGCTATCTGAAGGGCACGACCATCAACCTGCCCATCCGCGGAACGCTGTCGCATCCGGACGTGAGCACCGGCAGCGTCGCTGACGCCGTCAAGGACCTGGTGCGCCAATCTGTCGAGAAATCACTTGAGAAGAACGCAGGTAAACTGCTGGAAAGATTATTCAAGTAGGATGCACTATGAAAATATACACTGGCGGCGGTGATGGCGGCCGGACCAGCCTGTTTTCCGGCGAGCGGGTGTCCAAAGACCATGTGCGTGTTCAAGCATACGGGGACATGGATGAACTGAATTCGCTGCTCGGTGCGCTGATCAGCGTGCTCGGCGGGAAAACACGGCGCTTCCGGGATCCCCTCGAGCGCATCCAGGCGGATCTTTTCTCCGCCGGCGCCCGTCTGGCCAGCACGGCGACGGCACCGGAGACGCTTCCGCCAGATCTTGACTGGCCGTCCCGCAGCGCCGAACTGGAGAGAAGCATCGACGCGCTGCAGTCCGGCCTGCCGCCGCTTGACGCCTTCATCCTGCCCGGCGGGCACCCGGCGTCCGCGTGTGCGCACGTCGCACGGGCCGTCTGCCGCAGGGTTGAGCGGCGCGTGGTCACGCTGGCGGCTGCCTTGCCGTCCCGGGGCTCCGCCGGCGGCATGGAGGGACTGCTGGTGTTTTTAAACCGCCTGTCGGATTACCTCTTCGTTCTGGCGCGCGCCATCAACCATATCGAAGGCATCGCCGAAAGAACATGGCAGGGGTGAGAAAGCACCCCCGGCATACAGTCCATATCGTGAGCGGGTCAGCTGTTGCGCGGCGTAAAAATGAAATTGAAGTCCAGCAGCAGCGTGTGGCGGGCCGGCTCCGGACCGTCGGCCTCTTCGATATGGAAATCCCGCAGGTCGATCTGAAAACCGCCGCGCATGAGCAGGCGCGGCGCGCCGGCTTCGGTGAGGATGGGCTCTAGCTGGGCCGCCGCCGAGACCGGAACGCGCCGGCCTTTCAGCGACAAGATGCCATGCAGCCGGGCCGGCAGCAGACGTCCGAAGGCCAGCGGTTGCGCTGCCGCCTCCACACGGTCAAGAACAAAGGCCGCCACCGGATACTTCCGGCTGTCGAGTATCTGACTGCCGCCCAGAGCCTCGTCCAGGATGGCGTTGCCCATGGTGACCGAATGCATGTCGGCGCGCATGGACCCCTTGAGACCGCTCAAAAGGCCTTTGGCCCCCAGTGCCAGATTTCCGGAGATCCGCTTCACCTCGCCGGCGTACTGATCCAGCGGGGCCGGGAAACGAAACTGCACCAGCGGCGGGTCGTCCGGTGCCGGCGGCGCCATCACCCAGTGCAGCGGAAATTCAGCTGGCACGACCACGCGCGCACGCTCCTGCGGCGCAGCCGGCGGCAGGGCCAGCCCCAGACGCTCCCAGCCGGCCGTCGGCACATGGATGTCCAGCGCATCGAACCCGTCCCCGCCGAGCGGATTTTGGATACGGCTGGAAACCGCCCGCTCCAGGAGCGTTGCGGCTTTTTGGAACAGCGCGTCGCGCTCGCGCCACGGCCCGGTCAGGGGATGTTGCTTCATTTCAAACACCGGCGTCCGGCAGTCGAACTGCGAATAGAGCGCCAGCGAAAGAAAAAGCGTGCCGTCCTTGGCGCGCCAGGGGTAAAAATCCATGTAAAAACCACGGTCCGCACGACCGAGTTCGGCTTTTGCATACCGCCTGTAATGCTTGAGGCCCGCCGCGATGCTCTCCAGTGCACGGGCTTTGAAGACCGCATCCCGGTATCCTGCGGGCACGGTTCCGGTCACCGATGAGATCTTGATCGGACTCCAGATGCGGGTGCGGCCCATGCGCCACAGAAAAATGTCGCGGCGCCGGTTGGGAGCCTTGCCCTGGGGGATGTAGCGCGAAGTGCGGATGAAGTTGCGGATGCGGTCCACCGTCGTTGTTCGCCCCTGGTAGATGGACCGCCCGCGAGAATTCTGGAAAACGATCAAGGGCGTAATAGCCACTTCGGCAGGGGCCCCGGCGGCCGCATTCACGACCCGCAGGGATACCCCCATTTCGTCGGCGACCCGCCGGATGCGGGGCAGATCATGCCGGGCAAAGGCGCGCTCCACACGCGACAATCCCGGCTGCACAAAAACGATCAGCTGTCCGGCTGCCGGCACCGCGCCAGTTGCCGCAAGCGGCCCGGCCGGGCAGGCCAGCAGCGCAATCAACGCGCCGATGATCAATACCGGAATGCGTCGCGGGTGAAAGGGCATGGGCGGGCACCTCTTCCGGAGCTCTTCCCGCCCGCCATCCTGCGCCGTTGAAAGTGTTTGAAACTGCTGGTCCGGCCGCGGCCGGCGCTTCATGGGCAGGCGGTTCGCATGAATTCCTGCAAACCGACCGGACTACCACGAATGATAATGCCGACGGCGTCTCTTGGCAAGTCATCGGCCCCTATGCGCGCCAGCGTTTCTCACGATCCGCCCGTGCCGACCGCCCTTCATCCGTACGTTGGCCGGCTGTGGAAGGCGCCGGGGCTTCGGGCACCTGCCGCGTCTGGAGATCCTCTTGTGTACAGACGCAGTTCTTGCCCCGGCCCTTGGCTGCATAGAGGGCCTTGTCCGCCCGCGCCGTCACCGTTTCCACCGTATCCTGCCGGTCAAAGGCGCTCACACCGATGCTCACCGTAACGTTGATGACGTGGCGGGCATCTGCCTGTCGCAGTTCATAGCGTGCAGCGGCGATCTTGCGGCACAGTTTTTCAGCCCTTTTGCGCGCATTTCTCAAGGAAGCGCCGGGCAGGATGACGGCAAATTCCTCCCCGCCGTACCGGCCCACAAAATCGTCGCGCCGCACAACGGCCTTGCACTGTTGGGCAACGGCAACCAGAACCCGGTCGCCGACCTGATGTCCATAGGTGTCGTTGAAAGATTTGAAATCGTCGATATCCAGCAGCAGCATGCTAAAGGATGAACGTCCGCGGCGACAGCGATCCACCATATCGGCCATAAACCCATCCAGCGCTTTGCGGTTATGCACGCCGGTCAGACTGTCGGTCAGCGATTCCCGGCGGGTGGCTTCCAGCTCCTGGTTCAGGGCACTGACCCGCCTGGAGAGCTTCTCCAGGCGCTGGCTGTCGCGTGTCTTTTTCTTGCGCACCTCCGACTGCAGCTGGTTGACGCCTTCACTAAGCGCATCTTTAATTTTGCGAATGTCATCCAGGTGGGTCAGGTTTTCAATTTTTTCGGTCTGCCGGTAAATGGTCTGGTTGAACACCTGGTTGTCCGCATCCAGCGCCGCCATGGCGCGGCTCAGCAGGTCGATAATATCTTTCAGTTCGGTTTCGCGGGCCTGCAGATAGTCTTTCTGGCGGGTGATGTAAGCATAAATCTGCTTCCGCTGGCGCCGGTACAACCCAGCCAGCTTGCGCGTGCGCATCTCGCTGGTAAAGCTGTCGGCCAGCTGGTCCAGATTTTCTTTAAAGCGCTGGGTGCCGATCTCTTTTTCCTTCAGATCCAGCGTGAAATCTTTCAGGAAAACCAGCAGGGAACGGACCACATCGAGCATGAAACGATTCCGCTCCCGGCAGTCAAGCAGATCCCTTTCGGTCTGGCCGCTCCTGTTTTCCGGGCGCTTGTCGTCGCGGGGATAAAATACCATGTCTACCTCTGCTGTCTGTAGGTTCTCAAGCAAATTTCCGCTTCAAACAGGTCGCTGCCGAAAGGGCCCCCGGCCGACGTGCCGTCCGCCGCTGCCTCTGCAGCCACTTTCACAAATTTCACAAAAGCGTCCCCGTACGGGCAGTTGCGCTGCTGCCAGTCGCAGACTTTCCGGTGGGCAGCGCACCCTTGGCGTTCCGGTTTCGGCCGGAGCTGCCATGCGTTTTCGTGCATGCCGCTCAGTGGGCGGACACGTCCCGGCGTATATTGATCAGTTCCCGTTGGCGCTGGAAGGTGTACTTGACGATCAACTCACGGTCCTCTTCGTGGATCAGCACGAACTTGACGCGATTGAGCTGCCTCCCGGACACGCCGGAATCCACATCGACAATTTCACCGACGGTCTGGATAATTATGGGCAGTTCAAAGGGCAAAACCATCGACAGCAGCAGGCGCTGCTCCGGTTTGTAGGACTCTGTCCCGAAAAAACTGACGCCCGAACCACTGATCTGAAGATCCTGCAATCGCAACCCGGCTTCTTCGATGCCCATGTGCGCCTTGATGCGCCGCAGGTCCTCTTTGATTTCGCTCAGGGCTGCGTAAATCAAGGCAAACATGTCCTGGACGTCGGAAGCCTCTCTGATGTCAGATGCATCCTGCAGTCCGCTTCCCAGGTACAACCGGCTGGTTTTGCGCCAGTTTTCAGGCAGCGTGTCGATGGCCTGGCAGGCAAAATAGATGCGGGCATCCACGCGTGCAAAAGTGCGTTTGTTTTCCATGGGCCGAGTTTTCCTATCCGTATGGGGGCACTACTTGTGTACGGCCGGCCGCAGAGCGCCGGCGATATGCTTCAGCACATCTGAGATGGTATCCTGCGCCAGGTCGGCAATGTGCAAAGCGGCGTTGTTGGTGATTTTGGCATAACTCTTTTTCAGATCGCGCAGGGACCCGGCCGTGACTTCCTTCAGTCCGGCCAGTGCATCCAGGCGCTGCTGGCGGTAAAAGGCGGCATAGGCGTCCTTGATAAAAAGGGACACGCCGATGAGCCTGGCCTCGCACTGGAAACGTACCGCCGCCAGGCCCATGACCTGCATGGCCAGCTGCATATTGGTGATGCTGCTGACATCCTTGGAGGTGTCTTCTGCCAGCACCTGCTGCAGATCCTGCCTCAGGTTCAGCAGGTGACGCCCCTCCCGGTGCAGCCTGGCGGCAAGCGCTTTGAGCGACTCCGGAGGCCGGTGCCTGACGGCGGCAAAAGCCGGCCGGCAAAAAAAGAACAGCACGAAAATGGCCAGCAACACCCTGCCCGCCGGCACGGTGCTTCGGGTCTCAAGCCGCCGTCGGCCGGTTGGAAGCGTTTCCCCCGAAACCGTCTGCACCCGTCGCAAGCTGGAAATTTGGCTCAAGTTTTTCATAGATCAATCCATAATAACTGGCAAGCAGCTTTTTAAAAAAGGCCGGCGGTGCATTTTAGGTGCATGTTGCCGCCGCCGGCCGACATTGCCGCCAGGTGCGTTGCAACCATGATTCAGAAACTGCTTTTTCTCGCCACTGTGATTTATTGCCTGCTCGCCAAAAATACGGGCGACCGGCTCTATTTTTTTCTGGCGATCTATCTCAGCGTTCTGACGCCGGCTGTCTGGTGCTACAAGCGCGGCTGCCGCAAAACGTCCAAGAAGGATGAAAAGCCCGCCCCCTGATGGCCGGTGCGAAGCCATCAGTTTTTCCCCAGCAGCACAGCGATTTTGGCCGACACCTGGTGAATGTCGAATGGTTTCTGGATAAATCCGGCGCATCCCCTTTCGAGGATCTCGCTGGCCTGACCGTCCCGGCTGTATCCGGAGGACAGCAGCACCTTGACCTCCGGATTCATCTTTTTCAGAGCGTCAAAAACCTCTCCACCGCTCATATGCGGCATCACCATATCCAGTATCACCAGGTCGATGGCTTCGCCGTGGGCGGCGAAAATCTCCAGCGCCTTTTCGCCGCTGTCGGCCTGGAAAACCGTAAACCCCATCTTCTCAAAGAGGCGGCAGTTGACTTCGAGCACGATCTGTTCGTCATCCACCACCAGAATGCCCCCCCGGCCGTCGGCCGTTTTGCGGGTAGTATCGGGAGTATCCGGCCGGGTCTGCGCCGATGCCGGGAAGTAAATGCGGAAACTGGTACCGGCGCCCTTTTGCGAGTCCACTTCGATGTAGCCTTTGTGCCCCTTGACGATGCCGTAGACCGATGCCAGGCCCAGCCCGGTACCGCGTCCCATCTCCTTGGTGGTGAAGAAGGGATCGAAAATCCGGCGGCAGGTCTTTTCATCCATGCCTTCGCCGGTATCCGAAACCGTCAATTCCACATAGCACCCCGGTTCGGGGCGGTAAGCACGACTTTGAATCTCTGTATGCCCCACGTTGGCGGTTTTCAAGGTGAGCTCACCGCCTGCCGGCATGGCCTGGCCGGCATTTACATACAGGTTCAGCAGCACCTGTTCGATCTGTCCCTGCTCGGCATCGATGGCCCGCAATTCAGGGTCCAGGCGCCGGTGGATGATGATGTCCCTGCGCATCCTGGCAAAGGTTTCGGAGCTTTCCCGCACCAGGCGGTTTAAATCCAGCGGCACGATGGCGTATTTTCCCTTGCGGGCATAACCGAGCAGCTGGCCGGTCAGGCGCGATCCGTTTTTGATCTGCTGCTCGATTTTGGACAGCACCTCGTAGTTGGGGTGGGAGGGGTCCATATCGTAAAGCAGATACGAAATGGTGCCCTGGATGGACATCAGCAGGTTGTTGAAATCGTGGGCCACCCCACCGGCCAGCGTACCGATGGCCTCCATTTTCTGGGCCTGCTGAATCTCCGCCCGCAACCGCGTGCGTTCCTGTTCGGCATGCTTGCGGGCGGTGATGTCCCGGGCGATGGAGACAATCCCACTGATTTTTCCCCCGTCGTCGAATACCGGTTTTTTAACGGTTTCGATCCAGCCGCGAATACCGCTTGCGTCCGTAAAAGGGGCCTCGGACCACACCGGTTTCCCGCTGGCAAGCACCTCCTCGTCCTGGCGGCGGTACCGTTTTGCAACCTCCGGCGGCCAGAGCTCATCGTCGCTTTTGCCCCGAACCGTTTCCGGCGACAGGCCCAATTCGTCGGCAAAGGCTCGGTTGGCCGTGAGGATTCGCCCCTGACGGTCCTTCAGCCAGGCCATGTCCGGCAGGTTGTCGATCAGGGCGCTCATCTCCGCCCGGCGCTGATTGGAAGTATTGCGGCGCTGTTCCCACGCACTGAGGTCCCAGGCGATTTCCACAACACGCACCACCTGCCCGGAGCTGTCCGTGAGCGGGCAGGTCCGCAGCAGCCAGGTGCGCCCGTCCGGCATGCGCACCCGCAAGCTCTCCGGCGTGGCGCTCTGAAATGCCCGGGCGGCGGGACAGTCACGGCAGGGCTGCGTCCGGCCGCACCAGGCCGTGTAGCAATGCCAGCTTGCCGGCTCACTACGCGACCTGCGCATCATGGACAAGGCCCGGGCATTGGCCCACTTAACATGCAAGCTGCTGTCGATCAGCATCACCGGCAGGTCCAGGGCATCTAAAATGGACTCGCCCGCATCCCGGCCATTACCTGCTCCCGAACCGATCCCGTTCACCATCTTAAAAGCATAATTTTCCATTGCAAGCCACCTTTGGCGCACACCTTGTGCCGGCATACCTTTCGTAAACCGTTATCGGCTTTCCGGCCGGATGTCTTTAGGCCCTTGGCCTCCCGCCACCCGCGACCCTGTTCCGGGCAGACCGTTATTCCGTCCGGCCGTCAGGCGGCGATAATTTTCATCAACTCTATTTGGCACTTGACAACCGCCTCGAAAATTGAGAGATATTTTCCGAAATACAAAATAAGGTATATTTGAGCGTCATTGTATACCAAATATGGTGTCTGCTGGGCTGTCCGGCCGGGTTTTGGACCCACGGCGCTCCCAAACCAACGCTAAAATCCCGGCGCAGACCGGCAGAGAGGAATGCACCTTGCCGAATCCGGCGGCCGACATACCCCCTGTTGACATCCGGCTCAATCGCCTGACGCTGGCTTTTTGCGGCGACCAGGCCCATCTCGAAAAGCCATTTTTGGCCGGCTATTTTAAAAAATACCTGAACCATCTGCGCTTCTGCCACGGCTGTGCGATCTTTTTCTACAGCATCGTTGGACTTTCAGACACCAGTTTCCCGTCACACATTACACATCTCCTCTGGATCATCCGCTACGGTATGGTCGTCCCTGTCTTCGTGCTCGGTTTTCTGGTGACTTATACACGCTACTACGAACGCTTCTGGCAGCAGGCCTCAATGGTGTATGTGCTGGTGACCGGCGGGGGCTTCATGATGATGTCTTCGGTTGTGCCTCCACCACTCGGCCATTCGTACTATGCCGGTGTCCTCATCTGCCTGGTCTTCGGCTACACCTTTATCCGCGAACGGTTCATCTACGCATCTGTGGCCGGCAATCTGCTTGTGGCTGGCTACATCCTGGTTTCGGTGCTGGTTATTCACGTTCCCGGCCGTACCCTGTTCCATGACAGCACATACGTCTTTGTCGCCAACTTCCTGGGCATGCTGATCGCCTATTCCATCGAATTGTCTGCCAGGCGCGACTTTTTTCTGACCACCCGGCTGTCCGAAGAGCAAAGAAAAGTGCGGCAGGCCAACGTCGAACTGGAGATGCGCGTGGCCCAGCGCACCGCGGAAATCCTTAAAGCCAATGAAAAACTGAAAAGCGAAATGGCGGCCCACCTGAAGGCGGAAAAAGAAAAGCGCCAGTTGGAGGTTCGCCTGCAGCAGGCCCGCAAAATGGAGGCCATCGGCACCCTGGCCGGGGGTGTGGCCCACGACCTGAACAACATCCTGTCCGGTATTGTCAGCTACCCCGAACTGTTGATCATGGACCTGCCTCCCGAAAGCCACCTGCGCAAACCGCTTTTGACCATGAAGCGATCCGGTGAAAAGGCCGCCGCCATCGTGCAGGATCTTCTCACCCTGGCCCGCCGAGGCGTCGCCGTCAGCGAAGCGGTGGATTTAAACCGTATTGTCGCCGAATACCTGGAAAGCCCGGAATTCGAAAAGCTGATGCAGTACCATCCCCACATCCGTATCAAGACCCGGCTTGAAAGCAGCCTTCCCACCGTTGTCGGCTCACCGGTACACCTGTCCAAGTGCCTGATGAACCTGGTCTCCAATGCCGCCGAAGCCATGCCGGTCGAAGGCCAGATCACCATTTGCACCCGCCGCCGGCAGGTCCGCGCGCCCATCAAAAACGGTGTCGACATCGCCAACATTGCACCCGGAAGGTATGTCATCCTGTCGGTGACGGATACAGGCACCGGCATTTCCACCCAGGACCTGGAACGTATTTTCGAACCCTTTTACACCAAAAAGGTCATGGGACGCAGCGGCACCGGACTGGGCATGGCCGTGGTCTGGGGCACCGTCAAGGACCACAGTGGATTCATCGACATCGACAGCACCGAGGGCCGCGGCACGACTTTCACGCTGTTCTTTCCGGCCAGCGAAACGCCGGTCGCCGCCCCTGCAGAGCATACGGGCCTGAGCGAGCTGTCGGGCAGCGGCGAATCCATTCTGGTGGTCGACGACATGCCCGAACAGCGCGAGATCGCATCCAGCCTGTTGAAAAAGCTTGGTTACCAGGTGGCAACGGCCGCCAGCGGGGAAGAGGCCGTGGATTATCTCAAAACCCGGCGCGTGGACCTGCTGGTGCTGGACATGATCATGGATCCGGGCATCGACGGTCTTGAAACCTACCGCCGCATCCTCGAGCTGCACCCCGGGCAAAGGGCCGTCATCGCCAGCGGTTTTTCCGAAACCGTCCGCATCCGGGAGATCCAGCAGCTGGGCGGCGGCGGCTACATAAAGAAACCCTACAGCCTGGAAAAGATCGGCAAGGCCATCAAGGCGGAGCTGCAACGCAACCAGGATGGCCGACAAGCAACCCCATAGCGATTGCCGACGGAAAAGCCGGTATTGCCGATGCGGCCCCGGCGGCAGCAGCAAAAGAAATCAGCCGGTAAAGACGCCCAACGCCTCTTTGCCGGCCAGGGAGGATCGACCCATGCCTGACGCCATGTCCGTACCCATTGCCGTCATCGGTCTGGCCTGCCGCTACCCGGGCGCCCGCACACCGCTTGAACTCTGGGAAAACGTGCTGGCGCGGCGGCGCCAGTTTCGCAGAATGCCTGCACGGCGCCTGGCACTCGAGGACTACTATGACACCGATCCCAAGGCGGCGGACAAAACGTACACCCGCATGGGCGCCTTTATCGACGGCTTCGAATTCGACTGGGCGCGCCGGCGCATACCCAAATCCACTTTCCGTTCCACGGATATCGTCCACTGGCTGGCGCTGGAAACCGCCATCGACGCCTTCGAGGACGCCGGTTTCGGGCTTTCTGCCATCCCCGGCGAACGCACCGCCGTCATCGTCGGAAACAGCCTGACCGGTGAACAGACCCGCGCCAACACCATGCGGCTGCGCTGGCCTTTCGTGCGCCGGGCCCTGGCGGCTGCCGCCCGCCGGCGGGGAATCGACCCGCAGCAGGCTGCAGAACTGGAGCATACACTGGAAATCTACTACAAGTCCGTCTTCCCGCCTGCAGACGAAGACACTCTGGCCGGGGGGCTTTCCAACACCATTGCCGGCCGCATCTGCAATTATATCGATCTGTTCGGCGGCGGCTATACGGTGGACGGGGCCTGCGCCTCGTCGCTGCTGGCCATTGCCACGGCCGCCCGCAGCCTGTCGAGCCGGGAGGCCGACCTGGCCCTGGCCGGCGGGGTGGATATCAGCCTGGATCCTTTCGAACTCGTCGGTTTTGCCAAGGCCGGCGCACTGACCGGTGACGACATGCGCGTTTACGACCGCCGGGGGAACGGCTTTTTCGCCGGTGAGGGCTGCGGTTTCGTCGTGCTCAAACGGCTCGAGGACGCCCGGCGCGACAAAAACAGCGTCTATGCGGTGCTCAACGGCTGGGGAATTTCGTCGGACGGCGGACAGGTCGCCATCACGGCCCCTTCCGCCGCCGGCCAGGCCCGGGCCATCCGGCGGGCTTATCGGCAAACCGCATACAACCTCCAGGACGTAGACTTCATCGAGGGCCACGGCACCGCAACCGCCGTGGGCGACCGCGTTGAAATCGAGGCCGTCAGCCGTGCCATGCGCCAGATAGGTTCTTCGCCGAAACCGTCTGAAAAGCCCTGCGGCATGACCTCGCTCAAATCGATTGTCGGACACACCAAGGCGGCCAGCGGTGTCGGCGGGTTCATCAAGACCGTCATGGCCCTCAACCGGCGGGTGATGCCGCCCACCGCCGGATGCCGGGTGCCGCACCCCGCCTTCGCGGAAAGCGACCGCAAGCTGTACCCCGCCCTGACGGGCCGGACCTATTCGGCATCGAAAACCCTGCGCGCCGGTGTCTCGGCCATGGGATTCGGCGGCATCAACTGCCACGTCACGCTGGAATCCGCAGATACGCCCGATGCCGGGATCGAACCGACCCTTTCGGAGCGTTCGCTGATGGCGTCTTTCCAGGAAACCGAAATTTTTGTACTGCAGGCGGATTCAGTGCCGGAAATGCTTCGGAAAGTGGATCGGCTGCGGCACACTTCGTCGGGCCTCAGCATGGCCGAACTCACGGATCTGGCCGCCCACCTGGGCCGGGAGGCGACTGCGCCCCGGGACATAAGGGCGGCCATCGTGGCCGGGCACCCCGAAGCCCTCGACGACCGCCTCACCAAGCTGCATGCTCTGCTGCAAAAGTCGCCGCCGGCCAGCGGCAGCGTGGGGTTCGACGCCGCCAACGACATCTGGGTGGGCAACCGCGCCCGCAAGCTGCGTTTCGGCGTGCTTTTCCCGGGACAGGGATCACAGCAGCTCAACATGGCGCGCATGCTTGTCGAACGCTTCGCCTGGGCCCGTGACTGGCTGCGCACCACCGATGAACTGGCCACAACGTTCGGAGATGGCGCTGTCGGCCCTCTGATCTACCCTCCCGCGACCCTGCTGCCGGGGTCGCGGGAAACGCAGCGCTGCTTTGAGGCGCTCTCACGTACCGAGCATGCCCAGCCGGCTATTTGCCTGGCATCTTTGCTCTGGTATCGTTTTTTGCGGCAACTGGGCCTGAAACCGGCGGCCGTCGGCGGCCACAGCCTGGGTGAACTGACGGCATTTTACGCCGCCGGCGCCTTGAGCGGCGCACGCCTGCTCAAGCTGGCCGCCATCCGGGGCCATGCCCTGGCAGCTGAACCGGACACTGCCGGGGCCATGCTGAGCCTGAGCTGCGGCCCGGCACATGCAAAAGCGATCCTCCAGCAGGTTACCGGATATGCCGTCGTGGCCAACATCAACGCCCCGCGCCAAGTGGTACTCTCCGGTGAGCGCACGGCGTTGTTAAAAGCCGCCGAGCTGGCCGCGAAAGAAGACATCCGCACCCACTGGCTGCCGGTTTCCAACGCATTTCACAGCCGTATGGCGGACCCGGCGGCCCGCTGCCTGGCCGGGTTGACCGACCTGCCACAAGTGCTGCCGGAACTGAAAATGCGGCTGTACACCACTGCGGGCGGTCATGTGCTGCACGCCGGCAGCCCCCTGCGGCAGCACTTTGCCGATCAGGTCACGGCACCGGTGGATTTTGTCGCCATGATCCGGAAAATGGCCCGCCATTGCGACCTGCTGCTCGAAATCGGCCCGGGGCGCGTACTCAGCGGCCTGGTTGGCCAGATAACGGGGAGTAAAGGCCCCCTGTGCCTGCCGGTTGAATCCTCATCCCTAAATGACCACGACCTGAACCTGGTGTTGGCCGCCCTCTTTGCGCACGGTGCCCAGATGCGCTGGGAGGTTTTGTACCGCCAACGGCTGGTCCGCGATTTCATACCGCCGTCCCGGCGCAAATTTATCGAAAATCCCTGCGAACAGCCCTTTGAAGATCTGCCTGAAAGCCTGGAACAAACCAACGCTCCGCTCACGGCCAAAATGGAAACGCTGGTGTCGCAAACGGCCGGCCTGCCGGCGGAACAGGTCGCAGCGTATCTCGAAAAGCGCGGTGAATTCCTGGCCGCCGTGATCCGCGCGGACATACAGCACCCGCCGCCCGGCGGGACGGCGGCCGTCCTTGCGGCGCCGGTCGCTGCAGGCGACGGACGTGGCCACACGGCGGCATCCGATCAGGCCATGCCGGACAAAAGCTCCGATGCGGCGGCCCTGTACCGGTTGATTGAAGACATCACCGGGTTCCCGGGCGAGACGTTGACCCCCGACGCCCGCCTGCTGGACGACCTGAACCTGGATTCCATCAAATCCGCGGACCTGATCGCCAAATTCGCCCGGCAGCAGGGGCTCGCCGGACTGCTGGACCCTGCCGCCCTGGCCAATGCCACACTCAAGGACATTCTTGACGCGGCCCTCGATCGGCGTTCCGGGAATGCGGTAGACCAGCGCCCCCGGATCCCGGAGCCCGACGAAGTGCTGAGCGCCATCCTGGAGCAGGTCTCTCAACCCGCCAGCCCGGAAAGCGCCGCCATCGGCCCCGAAGCGCTGCCCGGCCGCGACCTGCACTGGGAAGCCGACGACCTGATCCGCCTTTTGCGGGCCGTGTGCCAAAAGTTCAATATCGACGGCTGCGTGGACGTCGATCCGCTGCTGGACCGCAGCTTCAGCCAGATTGCCGCCATCCTGGTCCGCCTGCTGCTGCAGCAACAGCAGGCCGCGGCGGTTCCCGACACCCCGCTGCGCCATCACCCGTGGGTGCGCGAATTCAAAGTCGACATGCAAGCCGAGGAGCCCCCGCCGCTGCCATCCTGGTGGGGCCGCCGGCGCGAGGACCGTTGGGCCGACGCACGGGTGCTCATTTTATGTGCCCGAAGCGGAGACCCCGTAGCTGTAGCGCTCTACCGGCAACTGACGGACATGCACGCCGTGCCCGAGCTGGTCTCCAACAAAACCGCCCGCCAACGGAATCTCACGGCCGATCCCGCTTTTTCGCATGTCATCGCCGTTCTTCCGAAGGATGCGCCGCCGCACGACTCCCAGAGGGCCTACCTGCGCAGCATCGTTGAACGCCTGGCCGGTGCACTGAATCCTCCCCCGGCATCCCGGGCGCCCCGCCGGCGCACCACGCTGGCATATGTGCAGTTCGGCGGCGGCTTTTTCGGAAACTGCCAGGAAGACACCGACCTGTGCGGCTGCGGCGCCACCGCGGCCGCCCGCAGCGTGCACCAGGAACGCGGTGACCTGCGCATCCGGGTGCTGGACTTCTCGCGCCGGCTTTCCGCCGAAAGCGTGGCCGAGCATACGCTCAGGGAAATGCAGACACCGGATGCCTACACCGCGGTGGGGTTCGACGCCGCCGGCACCCGGCGCGTGCCGGTGCCGCAGCTGCTGCAACCCTCGGAATACCGCTCGCGGCCGCTGCGCTGGTCAACCGATGACGTCGTACTGGTCACCGGCGGCGCCAAGGGCATCACGGCCGCCTGCGCGCTGGAGCTCGCACGCGCCACGGGCGTACGCATGGCCCTCATGGGAAGGTCTTCCCACGCCCGCGACGGCTCCCCGGGCGACAGACAGATCACGGCGACCCTCGAACGCTATGCCGAACTGAAACGCGAGGCGCGGTACTACTGCTGCGACGTCTGCGACCGCCAGGCGCTGGCGGCCACCCTGGCACGTATCCGGCGCGAAATGGGGCCCATCCGCGCGGTCATCCACGGCGCCGGCCTCAATATCCCCCGACCGGCGTCCCAGGTGCCGGCGGAAGACGCCCTGCACGAAGTCAGCCCCAAGGTGCTCGGCGCTTTGAATCTGGCCGCCGAGCTGCACGCCGCGCCCCCCAGGATATTCGTGGGCCTGACGTCGGTCATCGGCATCACCGGCATGCCGGGCAACGCCTGGTACGCCTTTTCCAACGAAGCCCTGGACCTGATCCTGCGGCGCTTTTCCGCCGAGCACCCCGACTGCCGTACACAGTCGGTGGCCTACAGCATCTGGCGCGATGAGGGCATGGGCGCCCGCATGGGCAGCGTGGGTGCCCTGCAGCAGCAAGGCATCGACGCCATTCCCACCGAAGAAGGCGTCAAACGCTTCGTACGGCTCTTTTTACACGACCCGGGCGACCACCAGGTCATGGTCACCGCCCGCCTGGGCCGGCTGCACATCCAACGCGGCGGCCTGCAGCCGCCTTCCGCGAACCGGCGCTACCTGGAACAGGCGCTGCACGTCACGGCCGGTGTTGAATCGGCCTTCCGGGCCCACCTCACCCTGGAAAAGGATCCCTACGTCCGCGACCACTGCTTTCAGGGCTCCTACCTCTTCCCGGCGGTGTTCGGCATAGAGGCCATGGCCCAGGCGGTCGCACATGCCAGCGGGGCAACAGACTTTCAGCGCGTACGCATCGAAAACCTCCGGTTTCAACGCCCCATTACCGTCGATCCGCAAAACGGCGCCGATATCGTGGTCTGGGCCCAGCTCCAGGAAAAGCAGGCCGACAGCCCGCTCCAGTTGGTCAAAACCGGTGTGTACAAAACGGGCACCGGCACGCTGGCGGATTTTTTCACGGCCACCTTCATCCTGGGAAGAACGGACCGGGCACCTGAACTCGGGATGGCGCTGCCGGAACGCCCGCTGGACATCCGCCCGGTACCGGACCTGTACCGGAACACGCTTTTGTTCCAGGGACCGCGTTTCCAGCGCATCGAAAAGATCTGGAGCCTGGACGACAACCGGGCATATTTTACGACCGCGCGCCTGCCCGGACCGGAAACCGCCACAGCCGCTTTTACGGAAAATTCCGGCAACGGGCTGCTTTTGGGCGACGCTTTTTTCAGGGACTCCCTGCTGCAGTCCGCCGCTCTGCTCATCCCCCAGGACACTTCGCTGCCGGTAAGCATCGAGCGCCTGGATATCTTCCCCTGTGCAGACCGCAACACCGGCAGCGGCAGCGTTTCCCTGAGGGCCATCGTCCAACGGCTGCACAAAAGCGGCGACCAAACCCGTTTTTCCGTTACGGCAGCCGGTGAGGACGGGGGCGTATGTGAAAAAATTTCAGGATATGTCCTGAAAATCATGGAACATCATAACGACTACCCCACGGTCGCGGATCTGGTCCGCCCGGATGAGCGCGACAGCCGCATGATCCGCGAACGGCTCGACGTTTACCGCCGTGAACTGGGGCTGGAGGTTCCCGAGGCCGCCCTCTGCCACATGCCGGACCTGCATACCCTGGACCGCCGGGCACGTCACCGCCGCGAACGCCCGATCCTCGAAAACACCATCCGCCGGGCGGTGGATGGACGGACAGCCGCCGCCGCGGAAGTGGCCATCACCTGGCGTGACTCCGGCAAACCGGTTGTGGAAGGCGCACCGCAGGTAGACGTCTCGATCTCCCACGACAGCCGTTTCTGCCTGTTTACCGCCGGCAGGGCGCCCCAGGGATGCGACATCGCGCCCGTGTCGGCCCGCAGCCGGGACCAGTGGCGCGCCCTGCTGGGAGACAAGCGCGCCGCCCTGCTGGAAGGGCTGTCTAAAGAAGACGGCACGCTGGACCGCAACGGCACGCGCATCTGGGCCGCGCTGGAGGCTTTCGCCAAGTCCGGCGGTACGGTCCCCGAAAGGCTGCAGATCATACGCCAGACCGGTGATGCGGTTCTCTTTCAGGCTGAAGGGCCGGAACATCTGCAGCAGGTGCTGACCTTTCCATTGCGCCTGACCCGCGGCAAAGAACGCATGTTTGCTTTTTCCGTCCCACCCGTTCAGCACAAAACGCTCCAAAACCAAGAACAATCAATCGTTGACTATCCGGGCTACGAAGACCTGTTCGACCGCCGGCATTTCAAGATCATCGAGGGCGGTCCCCAGGGTCAGGGCATTTTCATCTACCGCCTGCCGGCGACCTTCCTGCCCGCCGCGCAGCTGAGCAGGAGCATTTATTTTTCCCATTACCTGTTCTGGGCGGGAACCGCACGTGAGGCTTCCGCATGGCCGGTTCTCCGTCGGATTTCAGAACAGTTCAGCACGGGGAAATGGGGTGGAGTGACCAATTACACCGACCTGAAAATTTTAGGAGAAGCCACAACTGCCGATTTGATCGAAGTCTGGATGTGGGCCTCCGGCAACGGCGGCCCCAAGGATTCGGTACTGGACATCACCTTCGATTTCCGAAAAGTGTTGCCCGGCGGTGGCTACCAGCGCCTGGCCTGGCTGGACCAACAGGCCACCTGGGTCCGGGTTCTGGATCACGGCGCTGTGGAAGTCGAGGCTTACCCCGAATACTATCGCAAGTTCCTGGACGACATGCTGCCGCGCTACGCAGCGCCGAACCGCCTCGAAGCGCTCAGCGAACCACTGGCGGAACTCGCCACCTGTGATGACGATTCGCTTCTGTACGATGCCCCGGAAGGACCGGTGGTCCAACCCCTGCTGTGCGAGCATTCCGTGGAGACGTCCCTGCAGAACGCCAATGTTGTGGGCAACATCTACTTTGCCAATTACTCCGCCTGGCAGGGCCTGGTGCGCGACCGCTACTTCCATCGGCTGGCGCCCGAATATTTCCGCGGCACCGGCGAAGGCGGGGAACTTTTGTGTCTCCGTTGCCGGGTGGACCACCTCAGAGAGGCCATGCCGTTTGACCGCATCGCCATCACCATGGCGCTGAAATCGCTGCACCGCTGCCACGCCACTTTCTACTTCGAATATTTTCAGGAAAACCCTGAAGGCCCGCGGCTGAAGCTGGCCACCGGGAGACAGAATGTGGTATGGGTCAAACGCGACGGCCACCGCAAGCCGACACCGGCGCCCTTTCCCGCCCGGGTGCAGGCGGCCTTTGAAAAGGCCATCCGGGACGGCGGCGGCGCTTTCGATTTCCCGGCGCCGCTGTTTGAAAAAAAGGTGCGCCGGTAACGCATTTTCCCTTTCGGCGCCGTTCCAAATAGGTTACCGTAGCCTGCGTTAACAAAGCCGGCAGCATCTGCGCGCCGGCGGCGACACACCAGCTCATGGAACAAGGCCTTGGCCCTGACGCACGATGCCGCCAGAAAACCGGAAAAAAATAGACGCCTTTCTGGGTGCATGGGTGACTGCCGCCGGCCGCCATGCCGCTGCAGTGGTCGTCTCCGCGCTGATTTTCAGTGCCCTGGTGCTCTACTATCTTTTCACCGGCCATCTGGGAATCATCACGAACGACGCCGACCTGCTCTCCGGCCGGCTGCACTACCTGCAGGTCAAACGAGCCTTTAACCGGGCATTCCCCCAGTTAACCGACAATATCGTCATCGTCATCGACGGTCAGACACCCGATCTGGCCTTGGATGCCCGCGAAAAACTGGCCGCACGCCTTGTTTCGCGAAAAAATCTGTTTGCCAGTGTTTACGTGCCGGGCGGTGAGACCTTTTTCAAGAAAAACGGCCTGCTCTACCTGTCGGCAAACGACCTGCAGAGCCTGGCCGACCACCTGGCGACGGTCCAGCCGCTGCTCGCCGAGCTGATCCGGCATGACAATCTCAAAGGGCTTTTCTCCCTTCTGGAACAGGCTGTCAAAGCCGACCAGGATGCACAGGGAATCGATCTGGAGCCGGTCTTTTCCAAAATCGCAGACGCTGCCGCTGCCCTACTGGCGAACCGCTTCTACCGGCTTTCATGGATCGCGCTGATGAACGGCCGATCGCTGAAACAGGCGGACCGCCGCCAGTTCATCATCGTACAGACGATTCCCGATTACAGCAGCCTGCTGCCGGGCCGTCGTGCCATGCACGCGATCCGCAAAACGGTCAGAACGCTCCATCTGGACAGTTCGCACGGCGTGCGGGTCCGGCTCACCGGCAGCGTCGCCATGGCGTTTGAAGAGCTGCAAAGCGTCATGCGCGGGGCCAAGCTGGCCGGCATTCTCTCTTTCGTCATGGTCGGCATCGTGATCTTCATCGGGCTGCGCTCACCCAAAATGGTTCTGGCCACGGTTCTTACGCTGCTGGCGGGCCTGATCTGGACGGCCGGCTTTGCCGCCCTGGCAGTGGGGCACCTCAACATGATATCGGTGGCTTTTGCGGTGCTTTTCATCGGCCTGGGGGTCGACTACGCCATTCATTTCTGCCTGCGTTACCGCGAACTACTGCAAAGCGGCGAAAGCGCCGTGCCGGCCATGCGTCGGACCGCTGAAAGCGTCGGCAGTTCGCTGGTGCTGTGCGCCTTCACCACGGCCATCGGTTTTTTCGCCTTCATCCCCACGGATTTTTCGGGTGTCGCCGAACTGGGCCTCATCTCCGGCTGCGGCATGTTCATCGGCCTGGCGGCCACGCTGACGCTGCTACCGGCCCTGTTTTCCGTGCTGCGGTTCGATCTGCCGCCCGCACCCGCGGCCGCAGCGCCGGCCAGACGCTCACCACTGGCCTTCTTTACCGCACACGCCAAAGCGGTCGGGATCGGCGCGCTGATAGCCGCTGCCGGCGCCGCAGCGCTGCTGCCGCAGGTCCGATTTGACCAAAACCCGCTCAACCTGCGGGACCCGGCCAGCGAGTCCGTGGCCACTTTTCGGGAACTGCTCAAATCGGACAATTCCCCCTGGAGCCTGAAAGTGCTGGCCACCAACGAGAAGCAAGCCGAAAATATCATCCGGCGCGTCAAGGGTCTCAAGCCCGTCAAACGGGCCATTTTTATCAATGATTTCGTCCCTTCCAACCAGAATGAGAAGCTCGATATCATCGAAGATCTGAGCTTCATTGCCGGGCCGGTCATCACCGAAGCGCCGCCGCACCAGACGGACCCCGGCGATGCCGCGCGCATTCTGGCCCTGCATGACTTCTTGAAAAGCCTCGCCGGACACGGACACACGCTCCGCAGCCGCCCGGCCGGCCCGGCCGCCGCCAGACTGGCCGACCTGCTGGCCCGGATCGTGCAGCACCTGGAAAATGCCGACCGTGCTGCCGCACACCGCCTGCTGCGGCGCTTTGAAGCCAGCCTGCTGGGATCTCTGCCGGGACGCCTCGAGGCCTTGCGGCTGTCGTTGCAGGCATCGGCCTTCGGCATAAAGGATCTGCCGCACGATTTTCTGCCGCGCTGGAAATCGCCATCCGGCGCCTACCGTGTGGAAATATTCCCGCGCGGGGACATGGCCAACCGCCGCACGCGGATACGATTCATCCAGGCCGTCACCGCCCGGGTACCCCAGGCCACAGGGTACCCGGTGGTCATCTACGAAGGCGGCAAGGTCGTCGCGCGCTCTTTTCTGCAGGCCTTCGGATACAGCCTGGCGGCCATTGCACTGCTGCTGCTGTGGATCATGCCGCAAAGGCGCGACGCCGTGCTGGTGCTGGCACTGCTCCTGATGGCGGGAATTCTCACCGGCGGCTGCATGGCAATTTTGCACATTCCGTTAAACTTCGCCAACATCATCGCCCTGCCGCTGATTCTGGGCATCGGTGTGGACAATGGCATCCACATCGTGCACCGCTTCCGGGCAGCCGGATCGCGCACACCGGCGCTGCTGCAGTCCAGCACCATCCGGGGAGTCGTGTTCAGCGCCCTGACCACCATCTGCAGCTTCGGGAATCTGGCCGTCTCCCCCCATCCCGGCATGGCCAGCATGGGCCAACTGCTTTCCATCGGCATCCTGGCGAGCCTGGCATGCACGCTGGTCGTACTCCCGGCCCTGCTGGAAGACAGCCGCAAGCCCGAAACTGCCGGCCGCTGATCGGCGACACCATCGAGGTCCGACGGTGTGCTGCAGAATACCGGCCCATATTACCGTTGACGCGGGCCGCCGTTGCGTGTAGGACGGTACCCGGAAATGATTCCAGCAGCGGTACCACCGCACAGTGGATTGCGGAAAAACGCATGGCCCTGAAACAATACACATGGCTCATCGGCTTTTGCCTGACAATCGCTTTTGCCGGCTACAGCGCTGCACAGGACACTTCGCCCGGCGTGCCGGTGGAAAAGCTGCACAACGCTCTGCTGGCGGCCATGCGAACCGGCCCCGAAACGGATTGTGCCGGCCGCTACGAATTGCTGCTGCCGGTGGTTCGCCAGGTCTTTGACTTCGACCTGGTCGCCCGGCTGGCGGTGGGAAGATTCTGGCGCCGGTTCGACAAAAGCCAGCGGGCAGCGCTCAAAAATGCCATCCTTGACATGAGCACAGCCACCTACGCCCAAAACTTCGACAGCTTTACCGGTGAACGCTTTACCACCGTTTCGGTGGACCGGCCGCGGAAAAACAAGGCCATTGTCAAAACGCTGCTGATCACCGCCAAAGGTGAGAAGGTCGATCTGGACTACATCTGCCGCCTGAAAGCGGATGGATGGCGAATCGTCAGCGTATCGGCCAAAGGGGTGAACGACCTGTCCATGAAACGTGCTGAATACACCAGCTTCTTAAAAACACACAGCCTTGACGAAATGATCGAAAAACTGGCGAAAAAGGTAAAAAAATGCACCCGAGGGCCATCCTGACACTGGTTTTTTGGGCAACCGCCGGCTTCCTTCAATGAGCACTGTTCTGAAAGCCGTTTTTTTCGACTACGGCGGCACCCTGGACGCCGACGGCATCGCCTGGAAAGCACGTTTTTGGCCGCTGTATCGACGTTTTGGCGTACATGTGCCGCCGGACAGGTTCGACCGTGCCTTTTACCGCGCCGACGACAGCCTGGCCACCGAGGCCGACGCATCGTTGCGACTTGATGAGGTTATTCAGCTTCAAGTCACGCGGGTTCTGCGAAACCTCGACATCAGCGACACACTCCTGGCCGCCCAGATCGCCGGCGCCTTCTTTGAAGACTCGCTGGCTGCCGTACGCCGCAACTTGGGGCTGCTGAGACGCTTGCGTCCGCGCTACCGGTTGGGAATCATCTCCAACAACTACGGCAACCTCGACGCCATCTGCCGGCAGACCGGACTCAGCGATTTTATCAAGGTCATGGTGGACTCGGCACTTGTGGGCGTCTGCAAGCCCGACGCACGCATTTTTTACACAGCCATGGATGCCCTGGAAGTACCTCCCGCAGCGTCTGTGATGGTCGGGGATTCACTGGCAAGGGATGTGCGGGGCGCCCGCAATGTCGGCATGCGCGCCGTGTGGCTGGCCGGCAGCCGGACGACACGGCCACCGGCGGATCCGGGATGCGCGGTGATCTCCAGACTGGCGCAACTGCCGGAGGTGTTGGCCGCATGGGCCTGAAAACCATCAGCGGCGGCCTGATATGCGCCGGCCGCGGGAAGCGTTTCCGCGAGGCAGGCGTTGCCGCCCCCAAGGCGATGATCGCGCTTTCCGGCCGGCCCCTGCTGGACTGGGCGGTGCGCCAGCTATGGACGGCCGGCATCGACCGTATGACGGTGATCTTCAACAGCGAAAACGCCCCCACCTGCAGGCGCTACCTGGAACAGACCTTCACGCAGATGCACTTTACGATCATCTGCCGCGACACAGCCACCTCTTTCGAAAGTTTCCAGGCCGTGCTCGCAGCCGCGCCTGCCGGCCATGTGCTGATCACCACGGTGGACGCAGTCTATGCGCCCGGCAGGGTCGCTGAATTTTTGCGCTTCGCGCGCCGCCTGGCGCCCGGAAGCATGGCCCTGGGGGTCACCGGTTTTATCGATGACGAAAAACCGCTTTTCGCCACCCTCGCCCCGGATAATCGGATCGTTTGCATAGGCGCTGGCAAGAGCCGCTTCGTCACCTCCGGCATCTACTGGCTGCCGGCCGCTTTCGCCCGGCTGGGCCGCGGAAAACACTTCGCCGCCCTGCGGCAGTATCTGGCCTATCTCATCGGCGAAGGCAGCCCCTGTTTCGGGTTTGACATGGGAAAATCCATCGACATCGACCGTCCGGCGGACCTTGCCGCGGCAAAAGCCTTTGTGGGGACATTTTCATGAATGCCGGCGGATTCCGCTTTAAAAACCCTGCCAAATGGATTATGTGCTAAAGTTCAAATTTCACCGGCGGTAGATTCCAGGAGTTTTATCTTTGATGTCAAAAATCACCTGCATCGGCGTCTTCCGGGAACGTGAGCACTCTCCGCAGCGCGAAAGCGATGACGCAGCCATCTTGACGGCCGTGGCGCGGCAGCTGGACCGCCGTGCCGGGCTCGTCGTCAACACCACTGCACCGGAAGAGCTGAACGCGCTTCAGAACGTCCCGGATGTCGTGTTTTACATGTGTGAAAAAAAGCGGGCCTTAGAGCAGCTGCAGCGCCTGCAGCAGGCCGGCAGCCTGCTGATCAACCCCATCGCGGGGGTGCGCAACACCTTGCGCGAAAAGATGGTGCCGCTGTTGGCGGATGCCGCCTTTTTCCCTCCCACCAAACGGGTCGCAACGTCACAGGCGCACGCCAACGGACTGCAATGCGCCTGGGTCAAGCGCGGCGACTACCACGCCATCGAATCGAGTGACGTGCAGTTCGCGGCTTCGCCGGCGGCGCTGTCTGGCATTATTGACGATTTTGCGCGGCGGGGCATCGCCAGTGTGCTCGTGCAGCAGCACATTCCCGGTGACCTGGTGAAGTTCTACGGCGTCCGCACACCCGCGGCGTCCAGCCGTTGGTTTCACTGGTTCTACCACCGGGGCCAGCAGCTGTGCGGCCACGCCTTTTCCGAAAAAACGCTCCAAGAGATGTGCGAAAATGCCGCCGACCGGCTGGGTCTGGAAATCTTCGGCGGCGATGCCATCATCACTAACACGGGCGCTGTTTTCATCATCGACATCAACGCCTGGCCCAGTTTCGCCCTGTTCCGCGAAACCGCGGCCTGCCATATTGCGGACCACATCGTCGCAAAGATCCATGCCGCAAGGCAGACAGGAGACGCCCATGCCTGAAAATCGACCGCCACGGCGGCCCGGCCCCCGTTCACGGGAGCTTTTTGCGCGTGAAAGCCGCTATATGGCGCCCGGGCTGCAGTCCATCGCACTGTTTTCCGAAATCGTCGTCAAAAAAGCCCGCGGCGTGCATATCACCGACGTGGACGGCAACCGCTACATCGACTTTACCGCCGGGATCGGCGTGGGGAGCGTAGGCCACTGCCACCCGCACTATGTCCAGGCCCTCAGCGCGCAACTGCGGCAGGCGACCTTCGGCAGCTTCTGCAGCCAGAACCGCTTGGCATTTTTAAAGATGCTGACCGAAATGACACCTGCCGGCATCGACAGCATCCAGATGTACTCCGGCGGCGCCGAAGCCGTGGAGGCCGCCCTGCGCCTGGCCAAATCGGTGACCGGGAAGTATGAATTTGCCGGATTCTGGGGCGGCTTTCACGGCAAAACCCGGGGCGTGCTGGGCCTTCTGGGCGACACCGCCTTCAAGGCCGACCTGGGGCCGCTCATGCCGGGACTCTACCTGGCGGGTCCCTATGCCTACTGCTACCGCTGCCCCTGGAAAACCACCTTCCCAACCTGTGGATTCGCCTGCGTGGAGTGGTTCCGGGACAGCCTCAAACACCAGACCACCCACTGCCTGGCCGGCATCCTCATCGAGCCCGTCCAGGGAACCGCCGGCAACGTGGTGCCGCCGCACGGTTTCGTCAAGGCCGTCGCCGAGGTGGCCCGCGAATTCGGTGCACTTTTGATTGCCGACGAGATGATCACCGGATTCGGGCGCACCGGCAGACTCTGGGGCGTGGACCACGACGGCGTCGTGCCGGATGTCATGACCCTGGGCAAGGGCATCGGCGGCGGCTTTCCCATGAGTGCCGTCGCCGCTCCCCGGGAATCCATGCGCGCCAAGCCCTTCGGCAACCCCAGCGGCAGCTCTTCAAGCTACGGCGGAAACCCCCTGGCGGCGGCGGCCGGCCGTGCCGCGCTGGAGATCATCAGGGACGAAAACCTGGTGGACAATTCCCGCCACGTCGGCCGGCTCATCAAGGAGCGCCTCAGCGCCCTTGCGCAGCGCTGCAGCCTGATCGGCGATGTGCGCGGACGGGGACTGATGATCGGGGTAGAGCTGGTGCGCGACCGAACATCCAAGACGCCTCTCGAAAAGAAATTCACGCGCCGGCTGTTTCACGCATGCCTCGACCGCGGGCTGATCGCCATGTGCTACACGTCCAACATCCGCATCAACCCGCCGCTGGTGATCACGCCCGACGAAGCGGCAGAAGGCGTCGGCATCCTTACCGACGCCCTGTTGTGCATTGAAAAGCAGGTACGCCAAGGGACCGGGACATGACGTACCAAGGTGCCATCATCGGTTTCGGCCATATCGCCGTGCACGGGCACCTGCCGGCCTACCGCCGGCATGCCCGCATGGCGATCACGGCCGTGGCCGACCGGCTGCCGGCCGCCGGCCGGACCTGCAAACGCGAACTGCCGCAGGCAATATTTTACGAAGATGCCGACCGTCTTTTGGAAAAAGCAAAAATCGATTTCATTGACATCGCCACGCCGCCCAGCCTGCACGCGGATCTGATCTGCAGCGGGCTTGCCGCCGGCCGGCATGTGCTGTGCGAGAAGCCGCTGGTGCTGCAAAGAAGCGACCTCGAACGCATCGCGCACCTGGCGCAAAGAAACGGCAAAGTCGTCTTTACAGCCCACAACTGGCGCTACGCACCCATTTTTCAGCAAATCAGCCGGCTCATGGACCAACACGCCATCGGGGATGTGCAGCGGATCACCTACTCGGTCATCCGCACGCGTCCGTCGGTGACGGCCGGCGAAGGCGGCGTGCACAGCAACTGGCGGCTGAACCCCGATATCGCCGGCGGCGGCATCCTGGTCGACCACGGCTGGCACGCCTTTTACATGCTCAACCAGTGGGCCGGCAGTGTGCCGCAGCAGGTGGCATGCCGTCTGGAAAACCGCAAATACACCGACATCGCCGTGGAGGACACCGCCAGCATCAGCATCGATTATCAAAACGTCACGGCAAAACTATTTTTCACCTGGGCCGGTGACCGCCGGCTAAACCACGTGGCCATTGAAGGCAGCAGCGGATCCATGCAGGTGGATGACGATGCAATCCGCATGCAAAACAGCGCCGGCAGCCGCCGATTCACCTTTGGCGAAGCCCTCTCCGGTGGCTCGCACCACCCTGACTGGTACGGCCGTGTGCTGGATGGTTTTCTGCACGAAATCGAGACACCGGCCCTGCGCGGCCGCAATCTGGAAGAGGCCGCCTGGTGTCTGCATCTCCTGGAGGCCTGCCGCCGCTCGCACCGCAGCGGCCGCCGCGAAACCCTGCCGGCTTCGGCGCTGCCGGACTGCGGGTCCCATGGGTGCTGACCTCGCATTGCTGGTTTACGCCCGGGGCGCGGAAGCGCGCCTGGCGCTGCGCGTGGCCGGCCTCAGCCTGGCCGAGCGCCTGGTGCACAGCGCCCGCATGGCCGGCCTGCGCCAAACCGTGATTATTTCCAGCCGCCCGCAGCTGCTGCCGGAAATGCCGCCGCGGGCCGTAATCCTGCCGCACCTGCAGGCCCTGCCGGAATCGGCGTCGGCGCGCTACCTGGTGCTCGGCGCCGGTTATCTGCCGGATGTCACCTTTCTGCGGGAGCTTGCCGCCACCGCGGACGGGAAAACACCCTGCCGCGTTCAAAACACACGGGCGCTGGTTTGCGGCCGCCCGCAGTTAGCAACACTGGTTCCACGGCTTTTCGGAAACAGCGCCGCCGGTGGCGGAATCGGAAACATTACCGGCATGCACACCCTGCGCCTGGACCACGGCAGGATTTTCGACGTCAGGGATGGAGCCGGTATTCCCGCCGTGGAAAAAGCGCTTTTCAAAACACTGGTCAAAGATACCGAGGGCTTCATGTCCCGGCACGTGGAGCGCAGGATCTCGCTGGCCCTGTCCAGGCGTCTGGTGAATACCGCCGTCACCCCCAACCAGATGACCCTGGCCAGCGTGGCCGTGGGCCTGGGCGGTGCGCTGTGCATGGCTCTCGGCACGCGCCCCTGGCAGGTCGCAGGCGCGCTCCTGTTTCTGGCGCACTCCATTCTCGACGGATGCGACGGAGAGATCGCACGCGTCAAATTCATGCAGAGCCGTTTGGGCGGCATCCTGGACTTCTGGGGTGACAACGTCGTGCATACGGCTGTTTTTCTGGCCATCGGCCATGCCTGGTGGCATGCCAGCGCTTCCGCCTGGGCGATCGTTTTCAGCGTGCTGGCCGCCGGAGGTACCATGGCCGCCGCCGGTCTGGTCTACATCCGAACCATGATGCGCAAAGCGGGTGACGGGCCCCTGTTCACCTCGGTATCGGCAACTGCGGGAAAAAGCCGCATCGCTGCGGCCGCCGATTTCCTCAGCCGGCGGGATTTCATCTACCTGGTGGTCATTCTGGCCTTCTGGGGGCACCTGAACTGGTTTCTGGCCATGGCCGGCCTGGGCGCCCCGGCGTTTTTCCTTGTGCTGCTGCGGCTCGACGCCAAGGGGGGCAACGCCCGGCAGCACCGGCGGGTCACGAAAAAACGCTGACGGCTTCGCGGTAGCCGGCTGCGATGATGGGCTTGAATTTCTGGAAGTGAAACGACTTGTAACCGGCCAGGCGCGGTTTTATCAGAACCACATCGGAGAATTTTTTCAGCGCCTCACTGCTCTGGTTCTGCACCAGCAGATAGAAGCTGCGCTCGTAGACATCGATGATGGCGCCCGGGCGCTCGAAAAACGAGTAGTCCCCGGGCCGCAAGGGCGGCAGGGCGCGCTCGGACATGACATCCACGGCCACGATGGGCAGCCGCGCATCGGAGACCTGGGCCACCGGAAGATTGGCATTGATGTAGCCGTCCACGTAGAAGCGGCCCATCAGTTCGACAGGCGGAAATATCACCGGAATGGAAATCGAGCAGCGCACCGCATCTCTGATCAGCACCGGATCGCCGGCGCCGAACACGCGGATACTGCCGTCACCGAAATCCGTGGCCACGATCTTTAACGGGATGCGCACATCGGCCATCTGCCGGTCGCCGAAGAGACCGGCGAAAATGGCCGCCAGCTTGGCGGTATCCAGCAGGGCCGGACGCTTCAGAGACGGGCGTGCCCAGTGGGTGACGGCTGCAAAGCGCTCGATATAGCCGAGCAGTGCGGCTTCGGAAAGCCCGACGGCCCAGGCCGCGGCCACGACGGCTCCCATGCTGGTGCCCAGGATCTCCGTGGGTGTGAGCCCCTGTTCCCTGAGATACCGCAGCACGCCGATATGCGCATACCCCAGTGCACCGCCGCCGGAAAAAACGAGGGAAAAGCCGGATTTCAGCCGCTGGCGCATGGTTCCTGCTCCCGGAAGCTTGTGATAAAATCAGTGGTGATTATATTAAAAGCATGCCCCTGTTTCGCCCACACATCCGCCGGTGCTGCCGAAGCGCCCTACTGATTGTGCCCGCCGGCACGCTTTACCTGCTGGCAGCCGCAAATGTTCTTGCGGCCACCAGCAACCTGCGCTGCGGCAGCCGCATCATTTCTGTGGGAGACACCACCTACGATGTCCGGCAGAAATGCGGCCGGCCCGATCTCATCGACGCCTGGGAAGAAGCGGCCCACGGCTACGTATCCCATTTTTACGACTATGGGCACGAACGTTACCGCCTCCCCTACCTGGTCAAAGGGCCGATCCAAATGGAGCGCTGGACTTACGACTTTGGCTCCAACCGACTGATCCAGCACCTCATCTTTGAAAACGGCTACCTGATCCGCATCCTGTCCGGACGGCGCGGCAACCCCTAAACCTCTTGTGGCGGCCGGATGCTGCCGCTTCCACCCCAGCGCTCGAAGAGCCGGTGCCCGATGCCCAGATAGTCGAATACCTTGCCGACGGTCTGATCGATGATGTCTTCGACGCTGCGGGGCCGGTGGTAAAAAGCGGGAATCGGGGGCAGGATGTGCGCCCCCATGTCGGCCGCCATGGACATCAGCCGCAGGTGCCCCTTGTGCAGCGGGGTTTCACGGACCAGCAGCACCAGCTTGCGTTTTTCCTTCAAGGTGACATCCGCGGCCCTGACCAGCAGGTTGTCGGCATAGGAATTGGCAATGCCGGACAGGCTCTTGATGGTGCAGGGCGCCACGATCATGGCCTCGGTCCGGAAAGATCCGCTGGCCGGAGCCGCCGCCAGGTCGTGGTTGTCGTAGGCAAAAGAGGCCATGGCCTCGACCTCTGCGATTTTGAATGCAGTCTCCAGAGCCATGGTGGTCTTGGCGGCCTCTGAAACGATGAGATGTGTCTCGCAAGAACTATTTTTTAAAAGCTGGAGCATGCGCACACCGTAGATGATGCCGCTGGCGCCTGAAATTCCAATGATAATTTTTCTGGGCATCGCATGGCCTCACTTCATTCCGGTTGAGTGGCCGCCGGCGCCTGGAGGCGCTTGATGATTGCCTGCGCCAGGATACGGCTGTTGCGCTTCACGGCGGAAATTCCCCCGGGCGCCAGACCGTCCCAGTGCATGCCGGCCGTCAGCACCACCGGGGTGTTCAGGTTTGCGGCGATTTCAAGCGCCATGGCGCGGGCCAACTGGTCCTCTTTGTGCCCGGTAAAACAAAAAACAGAAGCGGACGCGCTCGTCCGGGCTCCATCTTCCAGGCTTGGCCTTGGCCGGGCCACGGCTACGGCCCCGATGTGGGGTTTTTCACCTCCCCACACGGCAACCAGCAGGTCGCTGCCGATACGCCGCACTGCAGCCGTCAGGTCATAGCGCCCCGTGTGCGTGCTGACAATAAATGCAAATTCTTTCATACGTTGACAACCCTCCGGCGATCCGGTAGGTTACTTCGCGATTTCGCCGCCCCGGCAAATCCCTAGAAACAGGCTGTACACGCATCCGACGGCGGCGTCAAGCCGGAGCAGGCTTCCACTGCCGGACGCAAAACCCAATGGAAAGGTGCCATGAGTTCCGATTTCAGCTCCGGGCGCAAGCAAAGCGCCGCGCATCTGATCGGTGTCCAGGCCGTACTGCTGGATCTCGACGGCACGCTGATTGACTCCATGGGCATCTACTTCGAACTCGTGGACCTGGTTTTCCGTCGCCTGGAACTGCCCGCGATTTCCCGCCCCCAGGTGGTGGAAGCCCTGAAAGGGGGATCCTTCGACTGGGACGCGGTGCTGCCGGAAATGCACACGGTGCAGAAAGCCCGGCTCATCTCCCGGGCCTGGGACATCATCGACGATGTGGCCCCTGCGTTGTTCAAAAACCGGGCCCGACTGGTGGCGGGGACCGCGCCGGTTCTTGAAGATCTTGCACAAAGGGAGATCAAAATCGGCGTCGTCACTTCGACCTCCGCCAAGTACATCGAAAAAAAGCTCGCCCTGCTGGAGGCCGCCGGTTGCCGGCAGCACGTTCAGGCGGTGATTACAGCCGACGACGTGAAAAGCAGAAAACCGTCCCCCGAGCCGCTGCTGGCCGCCAGCACCAGGCTGCAGACGTCTGCGCGGCACTGCGTGTACGTCGGTGACATGCGCACCGACATCATCGCCGGGCACGCCGCCGGCATGCAGACCGTTGCCGTGCTCAGCGGCCTGGACGACCGCAACGCCTTTGCGGCGGTGCACCCCCATGCCGTCATCGCCAGCATCGCCGACCTGCCGCAGCTCATCTCCGTAGACGGCCGCCATCCGGACCTTGACGCGTAGACGGATGCCGTCCGGCGGGGCGGGCAGACCGAACCCTTTTCAGAGCTCCCCAAATGCTCCCATGGCATAGATCCTGCTCTAATCAGGCTGGGGCAGCAAACCAGCCCAGCGATGTGTATATTTTACCCATTTCTTTGGGCGGTTGGCTGTGATATGATACAAAAATACACAGCGGCAACGCTTACGCTCGCCGCCGCGGGTGCAGTCGCACCCCAGGGCGTTGGCAATCCGGTACTTAGCACCTGAATTTTGCAAGCGTCGCGTTTGCCGCATAAGCAAGGCGCAAGGCATGCAGCTGTAGCGGACTACCAGCAAATGCCTTGCAACGCGGCAGATGCGGTGAAATCGGCGCTCCTGGCTCGTCGGGCGTTGCTGAAAGCGGAGCCTGAAGGGCGTACGATTTTGAAATCAAAACGGAAGGTTTCCGAACATCCTCCTTTAAGAAAAATACCGACTTTAATACCAAGCTGACCATAAAACTTTATTTCTACTTTACAGTTTTCAGGATTGTCTGTGCAGGATTCAGGTATCGAGAACGCGTAAAATGGCAACCCATCCCATCAAGAGCAGCCGCAGCCGGCCTTCCCTGTCGCCATGGGTGATCCTGTGCGCCGTGGGCCTGCTGCTGGTTATCGTGCTGGTGTTGGCGGTGCGCAACTACAGCCGCGAAAAACGATACCTTTCCGAGCTGCTGAGCGCCAAAGGCGCCGCCCTGATCCGCGCGGTGGAGGCCGGTGCGCGCACGGGCATGATGGGCTTGATGTGGGGCGGCGACCAGGTCCAGATGCTGCTGCAGGAAACCGGACGGCTGCCCAACGTCGTTTACCTGGCCGTAACGGACAGGAACGGAACCATACTGGCCCACAGCAACCGGACGCGCGTGGGCCGACCGCTGCGGGCCGATTTCTCGATCCGACGTTTGGATCCCGCCGTCCGGGAAAAGTGGCACCTCACACACCTCGACAACGGGCGGCAGGTTTTTGAAGTTTACCGCTACTTTCACCCGATCCCCGGTGAGGGGCGGCGCATGCGGCGGCAGATGTCTTCCATGATGCGCCGTTTTGGAATGCATCCGCCACCGGACAACGACTGGTGTTTCGGGAAGAACCGCAGCCCCCATGGACAGATCATCTTCATCGGCCTGGATCCGGGACCGTTTGAAGCCGCCAGCCGGCAGGACGTGCGCAATACGCTCACCGTGTCGGCCATCTTGCTGCTGATCGGCGTGGGCGGTTTCCTCTCGCTCTTCTGGGCGCAGAACTACCGCGACGCCAAACGGCGCCTCGCAGATACCAGTGCCTTTGCCGACGAGGTGGTGACCGCCCTGCCCGTGGGTTTGATCACCACCGACCCCGAGGGCCGTATCGCCTTCGTCAATGCCGCCGCCGAAAAAATATGCGGCATCCAGCTGGAGGGCGTTATGAATAAACCGTCCTCCGAAGTGCTGCCGCCCGAACTCTGTGCGCTGGAGTCAGCCGCCGATCGTCAGGGTCCGGTACTGGAACAGGAATTGACGGCGCGTTTCCCCGGCAGAGGCCGGATCCCTTTGAGTGTCAGCGTGACCCGCATCGTCAACGAGACCGGCCGCTTTATCGGCCGCATCCTGATTCTCAGGGATTTGGGGGAAGTCAAGCGCCTGCAGGAGGAAATCCGGCGCAAGGAAAAGCTGGCGGCCCTGGGCAGCCTGTCAGCCGGTGTGGCCCACGAGATCCGCAATCCGCTGAGCTCCATCAAAGGCCTGGCCGCCTATTTCGGCAGCAAGTTTGCGTCCGGCAGCGAAGACCGCCAGGCCGCCGATGTCATGGTGCACGAGGTCGAACGCCTCAACCGGGTGGTCAGCGAGCTGCTCGATTTCGCCCGGCCGTCGGAGCTGAACCGCCGATCCGCCGACCTGAACCACCTGTTGGATCATTCGGTGCGCCTCATACGTCAGGACGCCGCGCTCAAGCAGGTTGACATCCGGCTCATCAAACCGGAGAGCCCGCCACCCGTCTTTCTGGACCCGGACCGTTTTTCCCAGTGCCTGCTCAACCTGTACTTAAACGCCATCGACGCCATGGATAGCGGCGGCGTATTGCGCATCAAAGCCCACATCGACGGACAGCGGGGCCTTATTGTTCAGGTCAGCGACAGCGGCAGCGGTATTTCCGCCGATGATCTGGCAAAAATTTTCGACCCCTACTATACCACCAAATCGACGGGCACGGGGCTGGGCCTTGCCGTGGTGCATAAAATCGTGGAGGCGCACCGGGGACGTATCGACGTACAGAGTTCTCCGAACAAAGGCACCACCTTCACCATTTTTATACCCTACGAAGAAACCGCCATGCACCGGACGCCAAGCGCCGCGCCCGGCAATCTGTGAGGATCGCCATGAACACGACACCCGATGCCAGCCTGCTGGTCGTCGACGACGATGCAGGGCACCGTACCATGCTGCGCACCATCATCAAAAGCTGGGGCTACGAGGTGCAAACCGCTGACGACGGCGGTGTTGCCGTGGAAAAGGTCCGGCGGCGGCCCTACGACCTGATCCTGATGGACATCCGCATGGCCAGCATGTCCGGCCTGGAAGCCTTAAAGCAGATCAAAGCCTACAACCCGGCCATTCCCATCCTGATCATGACCGCCTACTCGTCGGTGGAATCGGCGGTCGAAGCCCTGAAATCGGGCGCCTATGACTACCTGACCAAACCGCTGGACTTCGAGCTGCTCAAACTGACCATCGAGCGTGCCCGCGAGCACGTCGGTTTAAAAGCCGAAAACCAGGCGCTTAAAGCCAGGCTCCAGGCTGGTTTCGACGTGCACCAGATCATCGGCAAGAGCCGCCCCATGCGCGAACTGCTCGAAATGACGGCCATGATCGCCCCCTCCGAGGCCACCGTGCTGATTACCGGCGAAAGCGGTACCGGCAAAGAGCTGATCGCCCGTTCCATTCACCTGAACAGCCGCCGCCGGGATCATCCGCTGGTCATTGTCAACTGCGCGGCACTCACCGAAAGTCTGCTGGAGTCCGAACTTTTCGGCCATGAGAAGGGAGCTTTCACCGGGGCCGAAAAACGGCGCGAGGGGCGCTTCATGCAGGCCAACGGGGGCACCATCTTTCTGGATGAGATCGGCGAAACCAGCCCCGCCATGCAGGCCAAGCTGCTGCGTGTCATCCAGGAACGTGAAATCCAGCGCGTGGGCGGTGAAAAGCCGCTCGGTGTCGACGTCCGTATCCTGGCAGCCACCAACCGCAATCTCGAAGACGATGTGGCAGCGGGAAAATTCCGTGAAGATCTCTATTACCGCCTGAACGTAGTCACCCTGCAGGTGCCTGCACTGCGCGAACGAACCGACGACATTCCCCTGCTGGCGCAGCATTTCGTCGATAAATATGCTGAAAAAAACCGTAAAACCGTGCGCGGGTTCTCCCCGACGGCCATGGATATGCTGCTCAAATATGACTGGCCGGGAAACGTGCGTGAACTGGAAAACGCCGCCGAACGCGCCGTTATCCTGCTGGCCGGGGACACCATCAGTGAAAAAGAACTGCCCCTGAGCATCACGCGGCCCTACCTTGCAGAAGCCGTCTGCCGGCCGCCGGCCCCCGCTCTCCCCGGTGCCGCTACCCGCCCGCTGGAAGAAGTCGAGCGCGAGACCATCCTGGCGGCACTGAAGGCCGCCGGCGGCAACAAGAGCGAGACCGCCCGCCGGCTGGGCATCAACCGCAAAACTTTGCACCAGAAGCTGAAACGCTACAAGATGGCCTGACGGCTAAAAACGCTTCAGGCCAACCGGTCCGGCGCGTCGCTGTCTTCAAGCACCTTGACCACCACCAAGGTTATGTCGTCTTCCTGGGGCCTTGCGCCACGAAAATGTCCGACCGCTTCAAAAATCTCCCGTACAATCTCACGGGCCGATTGCCGTGCGCAGCGGCGCAAAACGGCGTACAGACGCTGCCGGCCGAAAAACTCCCCCGCAGGATTGCGTGCCTCCAGAACACCGTCGGTGCTGATCAGGATGATCTGGCCGCTGCGAATATCCCGCTTAAAGGCTTCAAACTCGGTTTCTTTGCAAATCCCCAGGGGCAGCCCTCCCCCTTTCAGAATGTGGAGCGTATCGCTTTGCGGATCATACAAGACGCCTGGTTCATGGCCGGCGCGCACCCACTGGATCCAGCCGTGCGTCCGGTTGATGCGCGCCAGGAACAGGGTCATGAACTGGCAGCTCTTCTCGACGTCACAGGCAAACTGCCGGTTGATATCCGTCACGATCTCCGCCAGAGGGCCGGAACTGGAAGCGCGCAGCCGCAAAGCGGCCCGCACGGTGGCCATCAGAATCGCCGACGAAATGCCGTGCCCGGAAACATCCCCCACCACCACGCAAAGCTGCGCCATGGCTTTTTCCCCCACGCAGAGGTAATCCAACAGATCGCCGCCGGTTTCATCGGAATAAAGCGTGGCGCCTTCGATATCCAGCCCGGCCACCTGTGGTGCGGCGTCCGGCAACAGGCTCTGCTGGATTTCGCGGGCAACCGCAAGGGATTGCTGCACCTGGGCATGGACCCTCAACTGTGGTCCGACCTCGTTGAATACCCGGCCCATCTGGCCGAACTCGTCATTTGACTTGATCGCAACCCGGGTTTCGAAGTCCCCGCCGGCCAGTCTGCGGCTGGCCGCCGCCAGCGCTTCCAGCGGCTTGGTAACCGTACGCGAGAATCCCAGTGCCAGCACAACGGCCAAAAGGATCAGCAAAACGAGGAATCCGGCCGTGAAATACTCCACCCGTCTGACCCGCCGATCGATGAGGGTCTGAACCCGCGTAAACGAGCGGCCGCTTGCATTGCGGGGAATGATGAAGACGAAATCACCGGCTTCTCCCGGCAGCGGCCCGTATGCCAAAAAGCAGAGACGGCCTTCCACCGGCATTTCACGGATCCGGGAAATACGACCGGCAAAGTCACGCAGCATGGACTTGAATTGCATCTGGTCGGTCGATGTCAGCCAGTGAGCGCCGCTTCGGCCGGACGCTGCCGGACGCGTGGCCGTTTCGGCGACCGGCACATCGACCAGAACCCTGGCGCCCGCCCGCCCCTGCTTGCGCCGGCCGGCCGGCCGGACAATCAGCATCCGGCTGCCCGCCGGCAGTTTCCATGCCGCCGCCGAATCCGCCAGATTTTCCAAAGAAACAACGATACTGGCCACCCCCGCGGGCTTTCGGCGCCCATCGTATACTGCGGCAGCCGCCGCTGTCACCCAGAGGCCGCTGGCAGCATCACGAAAGGCCGGTGTCCAGACAACACCCTTTGCGGCCAATGCCGTACGGTACCAGACCTGACGCCGGGCATCGAAACGCCGCGGCAGGTTTGCATCGCAGGGATACACGCTACAGATCCCGTTATTCAGCGCGGTGTACTGCCGCACGACCAGTTTGCCGAGCTGACGCTTTACAGCGCGGCTGACGGATTCCATGAAAGCCGGCCATGTACGGCCACGGGCATGATCAAAAGGCAAAACCGCCCCGGCATCGGCAGCCGCCACCAGGCACGCCCCTCCGCGGCCGTGCAGAGAAACGGCAGCACCCGGCTTCGATCCGTCGGTGCCGGCGCCGCCTGCCGGCAGCCCGCCGGCAGTACTTCCTCCGGGCATGGGGCATGAAAGGCTGCGCTGCAGGGCCAGCACCTGAAAGTCAAGTGCCAGCTCGACCTGTTGGCGAACGCTTGCCAGCATCCGGGAATAGCCGTCTGTGAGTACTTCCAGAAGCATCCGGGTATGGTCGTCGTGGGCCTGCCGAATCTGCCGGGTCAGGGCATCTGCCATGAGGTGCACGTTATGAATCCCGAAGCTGCGCAACCCCACCACCGGGACGATGGAAATCAGCATAAACAGGATCAGCAGTTTCCAGCGAAATTTCACTCTACCTACACTCCTTCACAAATTTCAGGCCGGCAACGGTCCAAAAGCTCCCGCGGCCGGACACACCCCTGCCCATTACGGCGGGACTTTTGGCCAAGCAGGATGAAAAACGCCTTTCCGGCCGATGCTGAAGCCCGGTTGCCCGGGATTTATCTTGACAGCGGGCGGCCGCATCGATATGGCCGTGGAGGCCTTGAAGGGTCGTCCCGGCGGGCTTCGCACACCGCACCAGGCCGCGCAGCTGGCCAGATACCTGGCACCTCCCGCAGCCGCGAGGTTTCATCCGCTGCCGGCCTCCCGTGGAATCAGGATTCCATTGAACTTCATTTCCGCATTGCCGCTTCATGACAGGCACACGCCGGCCCGGTATGCAAAACCGCTGGCGCGCAGATGGCTGTCCGAACATACATTCGTGCTGGATTTCCAGGCACCGGGTGCTCTTGTGTTTACCGCCGGTCAGCGGGTTTCATTGGTGCACCGGGGAATGCAGCGGTACTATTCACCCGTTTCAGCGCCCGGCAATCCGGTGTCAGCCAACGCCAGGATTTCCCGGGCTGCCTGCGTGGCGAGCATATCGCCCTGCACCACCTTATCGACGATCTGCGGCAACCGCTGTACCACTTGTGGGTGGTTCAAAAGGCGTTCCTGGAGCCCCTCCTCCACCAGGTCCTGCATCCAGGCCAGTGCCTGCTGCCGGCGCTTTTCAGGCAGTTCGCCGGAGGCGTAAAGCGCCTGCCGGTGGGCCTGGACGACTTCCCATATCTCGTCCAGCCCTTCACCGGTGACCGCACTGCAGGTCAGTACCGGCGTCCTCCAGTTGGCATAGGAAGGCGAGAGCAGGGTCAATGCGGATTCATAGTCCCTTCTGGCATCTCCGGCCGCTTCCACGTTGTCTCCATCGGCTTTATTGACGGCCACCGCGTCAGCCAGCTCGAGAATCCCCTTTTTGATGCCCTGAATTTCATCCCCGGCTCCAGCCAGCATCAATACCAGGAAGAAATCGACCATGGAAGCCACCGAGATTTCAGATTGCCCTACGCCTACCGTCTCAACGATAACGACGTCAAAACCGGCAGCCTCGCAAAGCACCATGCACTCCCTTGTTCTGTCGGCCACACCGCCCAGAGCGCCGCCCGCCGGCGAAGGCCGCACAAATGCCCGGGGCATGCTGCTCAGTCCGGTCATGCGCGTTTTGTCACCCAGGATGCTGCCGCCGTTTCTCACACTGCTGGGATCCACCGCCAGCACGGCCACCCGGTGCCCTTTGCGGATCAGTCGTTGACCGAAGCTTTCGATGAAAGTGCTCTTGCCGACGCCCGGAACGCCTGAAATGCCCATGCGCAGTGCCTGTCCCGTCTTGGGAAGCAATGCCCGAATGACGGCCTTGGCACACTTCCGGTGGTCTTTTTGGGTGCTCTCCATCAGGGTAAGGCCCCGGGCCAGAATGCGCCGGTTTCCGGCAAGTACACCTTCGATGAAATAAGCGGGGGAGTTGCGGCGAATGGCGATCTCAGTCAGACGGGGCCCAAATTCGGCCGCCAGGTGCCTGTAAACAGCCCCTTTATCCTGCTGCACGTCCTGTTCCAAAAACCAGCGCCAGCCCCCGACGGCATCGGC
>JALSRD010000053.1 GCA_026984935.1 Desulfobacterales bacterium | reverse complement strand
CTCCTGAAAAGCACGCTGGGTGAATTCTTCGAGCTTGATTTTTTTCATCTTGCAAACCTCGCAAATTGAGATGCGCCGGTGCCGGTCGGCATGCAGATGGCTCAGCCGGCCGGCACGGCACAGGGTTCGAATATTAAGGTGCCGGGATCTCGGACGGCATGACCTGTTTCACGAAGATGAACTTTCCCTTTTCGACTTCGATGATGGTGACCGACTTCTGGGGAACCCGGATACCCTTGGGGTAGTTGATGGTGCCGGTGACGCCTTTGAAACCCTTGGTCGCCGCAAGCGCCTTTCTCACCGCCTGGGGATCGGCCGTGCCGGCGTTTTTCACTGCATTGACAATCAGTTTGAAGGCGTCATAGCCCAGGGCGGCGAACCCGTTTTCAGGTCCGTGGCCGAACATTTTCTTGTAACTGTTCACAAAAGGCCGCGCACCCTGGGAGTCCAGCGCCACATGCGTGGTGAAATAGACATCTGTGGCGGCGGCCGGACCGGCGACCTTTGCCAGCAGCGGGGTGTCATAACCGTCTCCGCCAACGATGGGTGTTTTAATGCCCATGTCGCGCACCTGTTTCACGATAGTGCCGATATCATCGGGTCCCGACGATATAAACAGAATATCGGGCAGCGCTTTTTTGGATTTCAAACTGGTGATCTGCGCCCTGAAGTCCGTATCGCCGGTCTGATAGGTGGCCTTGGAGATGATGGCCCCCCCCAATCCACCAAAGCGGTCGCAGAAATAACGCTGCAGCAGGTAAGTGTAGTCCATGGCCTTGTCGTACAGCACCCAGACGGAGCGTGCCCGCAGGTCGTTGTAGGCATACTCCGCGGCGGCGGCGGCCTGCACATTGTCGCCGAAAGGCTCGAGGAACAGACAATTACCCACCTCGTTGGGCAGGGCGGGAGATGTTGCGCCGGATGAGACGAAGGCCACGCCGGCACGCTGGGCGGCCGGTGCTGCCGCCAGCACCATGGTGGTATCGGACAGCCCGGTAAGGGCGCTGACCCCCTTGCCCAGAATCTCCTCTGTAACCGTTGCCAGGGTGGCCGGATCGGATTTGCCGTCTCTGACAATAATCTCGACCTTCTTTCCCAGCACCCCGCCGGCGTCATTGATCTCTTTCAGGGCCAGTTTGACGCCGTTTAAAGAGGGTTGGTCCAGAGATGCCTGCGAACCCGTCAGGTTCTCGACGACCCCAATCTTGACGGTGTCGGCGCCGGCGACGGCGGTGAACAAAAACAGGCCGGCCATAGCCAAGGCCATTGTGAAAAAGCTGATCCCTTTGCGCATAATTTCCTCCTTTTGGGTTGGATGAACATTGCCCTCCGGCTGCATCGCAGCAGAATGCCCGGGGATGCACTGGTGGTCTTGGATTTAGTCATCTGCCGCTTGAACCTGTCCGGCATCACCTCCCCTCAGGTCTTTCCGGGGTCCGCTCACGGGGATTTTCGGCGGGAGAAAGCGGCCGCACGCTGCAGCAGAGTCCAACTGAATTCCCTGTCTCCCATGACGCCATCAGGTCGGAATATGATCACCAGCATGAACACAGCGGCAAAGAGGATATAGCTGATGCCGTAGACTGCAATTCTGTTTTCAAAACCCCGCAAGAGCTCCAGCAGTATGGTAAAACCGGCAGCGGAGATAACGGAGCCCGTTACACTGCCCATACCGCCCACGACCATCATGATGATGATGAGCAGGGTCAGCCACAGGTAAAAGCTGCCGGGCGACACCACACCGATCAGATTGGCCCACAGGGAACCGGCGATACCGGTAAAAAAGGCGCTGACCACGAAGGCCAGCAAGCGGATGCGCGGGGCGTTGATACCGATACTCTGAGCGGCCAGATCATGTTCCCGCACGGCCAGCATGCTCCTGCCGTGCGGTGATTTCACGATCCGCAAAACCACGCAAATCGTCACCAGCGCCGCCGCCCCCGTCCACCATAAGTTGGTATATGCCGGAAGCGCGGAGATACCCCGTCCGCCCCGGGTCACCGACATCCAGTTTTCGGCGATCACCTTGACGATGATCAAAAAGCCTAGTGTGGCGACGGCCGCAAATACGCCCTGCAGCCTGAGGATGACGATGCCGACCAGAAAGGCGACCACGGCGGCCAGGACGCCGGCCAGGACCATGGCCGGCAGCAATCCGGCCTGTATGGTGCTCAGCCAGTGGGGCAATCCCGTCAGCCAGCGCTCTTTGAGTCCGGCCGGCAGCGTCAGAACCGCGGCAACGTACGCCCCGATGGACATGAATCCGATCTGTCCCAGAGAGGAAATCCCCATGATCCCGTTGGAGAGGTTCAGGCTAACCGTCAAGATGACATAGATCATCATCAGGTTGGCCACGCGGCGATCGTAGTGGCTGCCGTACATCTCCAGCAGGCAGATGCCGAGAAAAAACAGCCCGATGGCCGCAAGCGTATAAAATGATCGCCTTTCCGGACGCATTTCAGATTCTCCTCTCCATGGCTTTTGCACCCAGTATGCCCTGCGGCCGGATGAGCAGGATAAAAATCAGCAGCACGAACACGAAGGCATCCCGGTATCCCTGAAAGTCCGGCGGCAGCAGCGCTATGAGAAACACCTCCGCGAATCCCAACACATAACCACCGATGACCGCCCCGGGAATACTGCCGAAACCACCGATCACGGCCGCCACGAAGGCCTTGACCACCGGGATAAATCCCATCAGCGGGTAGATTTTCCCGGCCCGTGCACTCCACAGGAGGCCGGCCAGCCCGGCGAACAGCGAGCCGATAAAAAAGGCGCTGACGATCACCCGGTTGAGGTGGATGCCCACCAGGTGGCTGGCCGTCAGGTCGTCGGCCACGGCCCGCATGGCGATTCCCATGGTGGTTCTTTTGATGAACAAGGCCGTCAGCAGGAGGATGGTGAGGGTCAAAATCACCGTAACAACATCAATCTTGCTGATCAGTGTGGAATAGATGCTGAAGGTGGGATGGCTGAAATTTAAAATGCCGAAGGGGCGGGTGTTGGGGCCGAAGAGCAGGATGGCACCATTTTCCAGCAGCACCACCACGGCAAAGGAAGTCAGCAGGGTGGTCATTTCCGCACTGCCCCGCAGCGGCCGGTAGCATACCCGTTCCATGATAATGCCGGCAACACCGCTGATGGCCACACCCGCCAGAATCGCCACCCAACCAGGCGCGCCGGCGTCCCATATCATCAGAATGGCGTAGGATCCGATCATCATCAAATCGCCGTGGGCGAAATTGATCAGGCGCAGGATGCTGAACACCATGGCCAGGCCGATGGTCACCAGCGCGTAAATGCTTCCCAGGCTCAGCGCATTTAAAAATTGTTGAAAAAAATAGGCTGTCGGCGACATTCAGCCTCCCAGATATGCGTTTTTCACGCGCTCGTTATTCTTCAGGGCCGCACTCGGACCCTCCAGCGTGATCCTGCCGGTTTCGATCACGTACCCCCTGTCGGCGATCTCCAGTGCGCGGCGCGCGTTCTGTTCCACCAGCAGCACCGTGGTGTTTTCGTTTTTAAGGGCGGCAATGACGTTGAAAATCTGATTCACCAGCACCGGTGCAAGGCCCAGCGAGGGTTCATCGAGGATGAGCAGTTTCGGCCGGCTCATCAGCGCACGGCCGATGGCCAGCATCTGCTGCTGCCCGCCGCTTAATGTACCGCCCGACTGCTCCAGGCGGCTTTTCAGGTCCGGGAAAAGGGAGAGCACCCAATCAATGTCCGCCCGGACCGCTTTGCGGTCACGCCGTTGCACCGCGCCCATGGTCAGGTTTTCATGTACCGAAAGGCTGGCAAAGATCCGCCGTCCCTCTGGGCACAGCGAGATCCCCAGCCGCACCGTCTGGTAAGCCGAAAGCTTCTCCACCTGCCTGCCGCAATATTTTATCTGCCCTTTCCTGGGTTTCAGCAGGCCGGCGATGGCCATCAGCGTGGTGGATTTGCCGGCGCCGTTGGACCCGATGATGGTGACCGTCTCACCCGCTGCCACCCTGAAGCTGACGCCGTGCAGCGCCTGGATATTGCCGTAAAACACCTCGAGGCCCGTAACCTGCAGCATTTTACCGGTCCCCCAGATAGGCATCGATGACTTCCGGGTTGCGCTGAATTTGAGCGGGCGTACCCTCTGCCACCAGCCTCCCGTAGTTCAGCACCTGCACGGTTTCACACAAGGGCATCACCAGGTTCATGTTGTGCTCGATCAGGATGATGGTCAGACTGAACCGGGCTTTCAGCTCCAGGATGAGGTCCAAAAGGTCCTGGGTTTCCTTGGGATTCATCCCGGCGGCCGGCTCGTCGATCATCAGCAGCCTGGGCCCGGCGGCAAGGGCCCTGGCAATCTCCAGCCGGCGCTGATCACCATAGGCCAGATTCATGGCCCGCCGTTCGGCCTGCTGTTCCAGGCCGAATACGGACAACAGATGCCGGGCGCGGTCCTGCAGCTTTTTCTCGTCCCTCAGGAATGCGCGCGTCCTGAAAAGCGTGGATGCAAATGAGGGGCGGCGGCGAATCTGGCAGCCGGCAACGACATTGTCCAGCACAGAGAGCCGGCCAAAAAGACAGATATTCTGAAACGAACGGGTGATCCCCTGCCTGGCAATCCGGTAGGGTTCCCAGCGCGTAATATTCCGGCCATTGAAAAAAACACGCCCTGTATCGGGTCGGATGAAGCCTGTAATCAGGTTGAAAAGCGTGGTTTTGCCGGCCCCATTGGGCCCGATGATCCCCAGAATACGCGACGCTTCGAGGTTGAGCCGGTAATTTTCAAGCGCCTTCACCCCACCGAAAGAAACGGACAGTGCATCAATTTTCAGCAGAAAATCAGTCCCCACTGCGATCAGCCTCCTAGGCCCCCATGGTAACAGCCGATGCGCACAACCGGCCAACGCCATTCCCGTTAGCCGGGATTTAAAAAACTGGCAAAAACTGGCGCGGAAAATAGCATCTATGCATTCTAAGGTCAACCACCGCACGATAACCGTTGCCGGCGGTCATAAAGGGATGAAAACAGTTGGCAGCCAAAGGGAAAAAGTATATGCTCAAATCCGTCAATTACACCAATTTCTTTGCCGTCTCTACCGGAGGAGCCATGCAAACACCCCGGCCCGTCAGCTACACCATCCGAATCGAGCCCGATCTGCAGGCCTTTGATTTTGCAGGCGAGGTTTTCATCGAAATCCATTGCCCGCAGCCGGCCCGGCGCATCCGGCTGAATATTCTGGATATCGCCGTATGGCATTGCGAGGCGCAGCAAGGCGCTGACCGGTTTACATGCGCCTTCCAGGTAGACCCGTCCGATGAGACACTGAACCTTTTATTGCCGCGCGATGTCAGCGGGAAACTGACCGTGCGCATCCGTTACAGCGGGAAAATCAACGACAAGATGGCCGGATTTTACCGCAGCGCCTATCCGCACGACGGGCGCAGCGAACACATCGCCGTCACCCAGTTCCAGGAAAGCGATGCACGCCGCGTATTTCCTTGCTTCGACCACCCGGCCCAAAAGGCCACTTTCGATATCACCCTGCACATCGATGAGGGCCTCACCGCCGTATCGAACATGGATGTTGCGGCCGCAAAATCCGCCGGCAACGGAAAGCGCCGGGTCACTTTCCGGCGCACGCCGAAAATGTCCACCTACCTGGTGTTCATGGGCGTCGGACGGTTTGATTTCACCACCGACCGTAAAGACCGGCGCGTGCGCGTGGCCACCGTACCGGGCCGAATCGCTTATGCCGAAAGCGGCCTGGATTTCGGGCGCAAGGCGCTGGCGTTCTGCGAAGACTACTTCGGCATCGACTACCCCCTGCCGAAAATGGACCTGCTGGCGATCCCCGATTTTGCCTTCGGAGCGATGGAGAACTGGGGGGCCGTCACTTTTCGCGAAAACCTCCTGCTGGATTACCCGGGCGTAACCTCTCTGACCGGCAAGACGCGTATTTTCGAGGTGGTGGCGCACGAAATCACCCACCAGTGGTTCGGCAACCTGGTCACGCCCGCCGACTGGAAATTTCTGTGGCTTAACGAAAGCTTCGCCACCTACTTCGGATACGGCACGGTTCATCACTACTTCCCCCAATGGCTTACCTGGGAGCAGTTTCTGCTGAGCCAGACGGCCAGCGCCATGGTTCGCGACGGCCTGAACGAAACTTTCGCCATCGAAATCCCGGGCGGCGAACACGTGGTGATCAACACCAGCACCGCACCGATCATCTACAGCAAGGGCGGCAGCATTCTGAGACAGATCGAGGGCCATATCGGGCCGCAGAACTTTCGCAAAGGCCTGCAGCGCTATCTCGAAACCCATGCCTACGGAAACGCCGCCAGCCAGGATCTCTGGCAGGCGCTGGAGCAGACGTCCGACCAGCCGGTGGCATCCATGATGAAACGCTGGGTGTCCCAGCCCGGATTCCCGCTGGTCGAGGTTCGGCGAAAGGGCGGCAAACTGCTTCTGACCCAGCAGCGTTTCACCTACCTGCCGACGGCATGCGAGTCGGTCTGGCCGATCCCGCTGCAGGTAGCGTTTTTCGATGCCAAGGGCAAGCGGCAGACCCGCGCGCTGCTCATGGAAGGCCGGCAGGCCGAAATCGACATCGGTGAAAATGTCGCCGCCTACAAGGTGAACCCGGAACAGACCGGATTTTACCGGGTCAGCTACCTGGACCACCGGAACCTCGAGGCGCTGGGAAAACTTTCCGCCGGCGGGAACCTGGGCAGCCCGGATCGCTGGGGACTCGAAAACGACCTTTTCGCATTGCTCAAACGCGGCGACCGGTCCCTTGCAAATTACCTTGAATTTCTGGGCCACTACCGCGGGGAACGCGCCTACCTGCCCATGGTGAGCATGGTCTTTCACCTGCTGGAAATCTTTCTGGTCGTCCCCCACCGCCGCGGCGAGGTTTGCAAAATCGCCGGGCCGCTGATCGACGGCGTGCTGGCGCAAATCGGCTTTCAGCCGCACCCGGACGAACCCTACGGAACTTCACTGCTGCGCGACCCACTGCTGTGGCCGGCCGTGGTTTTCGGCTCGGGCACTGCGGCCGACGCCGGACAGGAGCTGTTCGAGAAGCTGCGCCAGGGCCATGGTATCGCAGCGGACATCATGAAGGGCGTGATGCAGATCGCCGCCGCCTGCGGGGACATGGACACCTATGCATGGTTCGTCCGGCGCATGGAAACCACGGACAGCGAACACGAACGCCTCAATATTCTGGCGGCCCTGGGCTGCTTCCGCCAGCCGGACTGCATCGCAGCGCTGAAAGATTTCATCCTGGAAAAGGTGCCGGCACGCAACAAATTCATCCCGGTGGTGTCCCTGGCATCCAACCCGGAGGCGGTGCCCGGCCTGTGGGAGTGGTTCGTGGCGCGCCTGGGCGACTTCGAAAAATTCCACCCCATGTTTTTCGAGCGTGTCATCGCCGCTATCGTGCCCGTCGCTGGGCTGGAAGCCCCGGATGCGGTCCGGGAGTTCTTCACGCAGTACATGGAAACGCACCCCCAGGCCGAAGATGTCATTAAGCTGTCGCTGGAAAAAATGGAGATCAATCTGGCGCTGCGCAACCGCTGCCGATAGCCTGACAACCGCTTGACCTGTGCGGCAGCATGATTATTATGCGCTGTGGACAGGAGCAGAAAACCGTGTACCTGCTGCCATACAGGCCCACCACCCGGAACCGCGCAGATGCGAGGCCGGATTGCCTTCCACCCGAAATGCAGGGCCGCGGGGCCGGCGGCAGGCTGCGGTACGGCAGCTTTTTAAGGAGTGTGACTGAGCATGTGTGAACAGAATGTCTACCTGATCGAACCCGATGGCGAAAAACTGGTCATGGAATCGGTGGATACCGTAAAACCGGAGGGCGACGGCCTGGTGCTGACCAACATCTTCGGTGAGCAGAAATTCATCGATGCCGGCATCCACTCGCTCTACCTGAACGACAGCCGCGTGGTGCTCAAGGCGCACTAGCCGCCACCGAGCAGATTGACGGGCGCCTTTTCCGTCCTGTGCCGTTTAAAACGGCCTTTGCCTGGTCAGGCCGTTTCGATGTACGCCGCGGCCTCGCGCCCCAGTTCGCGGATGGCCTGTTCGCGCAGCTTGTATTTCTGGATCTTTCCGCTGGCCGTGGATGGATATTCGTCGGTAAACAGGAAGAACGCGGGGATCTTGTGGTAGGCGATCCTGTCTTTGCAAAAGGCCCGCAATTCCTCGTCCGAGGATGACGCCCCCGGCTTCAACTGGATGTAGGCGGCCACTTCTTCACCGTACTTTTCGCTGGGGACGCCCACGACCTGCACGTCCCGGATCTTGGGATGCGTGTACAGGAACTCCTCGATCTCACGGGGATATATGTTTTCACCACCCCGGATGATCATGTCCTTGATACGGCCGGTAATTTTGCAGTAGCCGTTTTCATCCATGACGGCCAGATCGCCGGTATGCAGCCAGCCGTCGCCATCGATGGCGCTGGCCGTTTCCCCGGGCATGTTGAAGTAACCTTTCATGATATGGTAGCCCCGGCTGCAGAGTTCGCCCTGCACGCCGCGCGGCAGCTCTTGGCCGCTTTCCGGGTCCACGATTTTCACCTCGACACCGGCCAGCGCCCGGCCCACCGTCGTCACCCGCAGTTCCAGCGAGTCTTCCGGCCGCGTCTGGGTGATAACGGGTGACGCCTCGGTCTGGCCGTAGGCAATGGTCATCTCGGAAGCACCCATTTTACCGACCACCTGTTTCATGACTTCTATGGGACAGGGCGACCCGGCCATGATCCCGGTGCGCAGCGTGGAGGTGTCGTAATGGTTGTTTTTCATCTCCTCCAGTTCGGCGATAAACATGGTCGGCACGCCATGCAGGGCCGTACACTTCGAGGCTTGCACCGTTTCCAGCACGTCATCGGCCCGGAAGGCGACCACCGGTGACATGGCGGCCGCCGAAACCACGCAGGTCAGTGTTCCCAGCACGCATCCGAAACAGTGAAAGAACGGGACCGGAATACAGAGATTGTCCTTGGGGGACAGCTTCATGCAGGCGCCGATGCTCTTCGCGTTGCCGATAATGTTGGTGTGGCTGAGCATCACGCCCTTGGGAAACCCGGTTGTGCCGGAAGTGTACTGCATGTTGATGGTGTCATTGGGCTGCAGCGTGTTCTGCCGCTGCATCAGGGCCTCGTCCGTAATCCCGGCGCCCATTTTCATGACATCATCCCAGCTGTACATGCCGGGCCGCTTTTCCCTGCCGATGAGAATGACATTTTTCAGCCGGGGAAGTTTTGCGGACACCAGCCTGCCCGGTGGGCAGTCTTTCAGCTCCGGGCACACATCCTCGATCACCCGGATATACTCGTCCGGCTCCCGGACACCGCCGATCATCACCAGGGTTTCGGCCTCGGACTGCTTCATCAGGTATTCCAGTTCGAAGCTGCGGTAGGCCGTGTTCACCGTCACCATGACGGCCCCCATCTTGCCGGTGCCGAACTGCGTGTAGAGCCACTCGGGGACATTATTCGACCAGATGGCCACCTTGTCGCCCTTTTCGATCCCCAGGGCCATGTATCCTTTGGCCACCTGGTTGCAGATATCCCGGAACCGGCGATAGCTGTGGTCGATCCCGAGCCGGTGGTATCTGACGGCCGGACGGTCGCCGAACTGCTGCGCCACGATGTCCACAAGCTGTCCGATGGTTGTCCGCCCCACTTCGAATTCCGGTAACTGCATTACGCACCTCCCCAGATGAAAAAAAACCGCCAGGCCCGGTCGGCAATCCCCGGCCGGAGGGGCGCCTCTGTCCTGCAAAAGAGGATTTCCCTATCACCGATAACCGGGCAATGCAAGCCTTGAATCCATGTGCCGGAACACAGCCGCAGGGCCAAGGCAGGCCAGCTATAGCAGACCCAAAAATGGAACGATGCGTTAAGGTATACTCTGAGCAAAAAGGAGGAGCCGATGAGCAAGAGAAAAAGATACCGCAAAGACTTCAAAGCAAACGTGGTGCTTGACGCCCTGAAAGGCCAGAAAACTGTCAATGAGCTGGCGAAAGAATACGGAGTCCACCCGAACCAGATTGGTCAGTGAGATAAAAAGCTGATCAAGGAATCATCCGAAATATTTGCCCATAACCGCGACCGTGATAGCCATGTCCATGAAGCGGGAAAAGAGCGCCTGTATCGATATGTTTTAGTATCAGCGATTAAGCTTATTTTGGCGGCCGGTATACTTGGCAGCATTTCATTATATATGATACCTTTGAGTATCATAGTCTCATTTATCAGCATTTTCTTTGCTTTTATGGTCTGGCATTTTCGAGGCAACATGTATCGTATTCTCGGCCTGCTGGGTATAGCGAGTTTGTTGAAAAGGATAGCCAACCTTGAAGCATGGGGTTCATATGCCACTATCGATTGGGGACTAGATTTAATCCTTGTTTATATCCCTGGAATTCTGATCGTAATATTGGCCTATTACATAGGGATTAAGGTGTTTCCATATTACGGCTTCTGGGGTCTCTTGCAAGAAGATAAATTCAACCTCAGCGCATAATCAGGTAGCCGGGAACCTTTCACCCCAGTCCCCACACCCGCGATCAATGGGTCCGCCGCCGCAGGAGCCCCGGAAACCGCGGATGCAGGGATGTGTTTCCCCGCTACAGCACCCGCCGCCTGCGGGCGCATTGTCCCGGAAGACCGGTTTTGCCGGGCCGCGTTATTGCCGGGAGATCGTGACGCTGAGGGCTTCACGCCGGACTTTGGCGCCCTGCCTGAGCACCAGGGCGATGCCGTTGGGGCCCAGCGGCATGACGCCCAGCGAAAAGCCGCTCTTTCCGGCCGGCACGCTTTTTTCACGGTAGGGTGCATAAGCGATCAGTTTGACCGGCCAGATCTCCTTGGTCAGCACACCGCCGGGGGTGATGGTGTCGGCAGGCGGGGCATTGAGCATTTTGGGGTCCAGGCCGGCAAACATGAAACCGCCGTTGACGCGGCCGCCCAGTAAGTAGCGGGTTTTCTGCCAGTCGATGGTAAGCGGCATGCCGCTCTTGTTTTTCACCGTCAGGCGGAAGGCCGTATAGTAATGCTTTCCGCCTTTGACGGGCTGCAGCTCAATCTCGTATGCGGTTTTGGCCAGATGCTGCGCCGGCGGTGTGCTGTGCCAGATCTTAGGGGCCTGCACGGCGCATCCCCACGCCAGCGGGCCGGCTGCGACCAGTATTGCCGTGATCAGCTTTTTCAAGATCTCTCCTCCTTTTTGTAACGCCCTTTCACCGGCTCACGCGCAGCCTGGCGCCGGGTTTGAGCACTGTTTTTAGGGACATGCCGTTCAGGCGCCGCAGCGTATCCACCGAAATGCCGTACCGCCGTGCAAGTCCGTAAAGGGTCTCGCCGCGCCGCACCGTATGATAGTGCACGGTCTTTTTCCGTGTGGCCTTTTTCAGGGATCTTTTGGGGTGCGGTGCATCAGCACCCCGCCGTGTTGCCCGTTTTGCGGGCTTTTCGGAAAGCACGGCAGGCGCCTCGTCCCGCGTTTCGCTTCTCCCCTTGGCAGCGCTTCCTGCCGCCGCGGCCCCCGCCTTTTGCTTCCGCCCTTCACCGTCACGCTGCAGCTCAGCCGCCAGCTTGTATGCCACGTAGTACTTGTTGATGTTGGCCACGTAATCCACGGTTTCGCGGCCGATGTAGCGCGCGGCCACGTTTTCCACATTGAAAAACCACCTGTTCGGGTCAACGCCCATACGCGCTCCTTGGCGCCGCAGCCGGGATATCCTAGCCGGGCCGGCATTGTAAGCCGCCCAGGAAAAATACACGCGGTCGACCGGAGTAATGGCAGGGTCGTTGAAATAGCTGTGGCGCAGGTAGTTCAGATATTTCACCCCGGCATGAATGTTGTTTTCCAGGCGCTCGATATGCCGGATATTGACGGTCTTGTCGGCCGCGGTCCGGGGTTTGATCTGCATGACCCCGATGGCGCCGGCCGGACTCCTTTTGGTCTGTTGGAGCCCTGATTCCTGGTAAGCCTGAGCGGCGATGGCCAGCCAATCGAACCCGTAACGCTGTCCATATTTCTTAAACAGCGCCGTCATCTGCTGCAGCCGGCGCCGGTCCTTTCGATTCAGCGGGTTTTTCACCCAGTTGGTGTTGCGGTAGTAGCGTTTAAAGAGCATATTGCCCAACAGCGTGCCCTTTTTATTTTTGCGGACATAGGCATCCAGGCTGGCGCGCAGTTTGGGATTGTTTTTCCTGACGGCCCAGGCAATGCGCCCGCCGGTATGCACAGCCAGGTTCTTATAAACCACGATATCGGGCAGCACCTGGGCCCACAGGCCGGCGATATGGCTGTCGACGACGGTAATTCCGACAACACCGGCATTCACCATTTCCAGAATATCCTCGGTGGCCAGATGGCTTTCGGCCGGTGCGATGCCCACGCCTTTGCAGCCGGCGGCTTTGAATTGGTGGTTCAGTTCCTCAAGGTGCGCAATATAGCTCGACCCGCGGCGCACGTAAATCTTTTGGCCGCAGAGGTCTTTTAGTGCATGCAGCTGCTTGACTTTGCGGTTGGTCACCACGATTTCGCTGACCCCGGTGAGATAGGGCGCGGTGAAGCTGACCAGCCGCCGGCGCGTTTTGGTGATGGTCAGGCCGGCGGCGGCGATGTCGCCGCGGCCGGCAGCCAGATCTTTGAGCAGGCGGTCGAAAGACGTGGGGATGAAAATCAGATGCGTACGGCGGGTGCGGTTCTTGACGTTGCGGTTCAGGAAGTTTTCATAACCGTGCAACAGTTCGTATTCGAACCCCACGGGCTTTGCCATATCGAAAAAAAAGTTGGTCCTGGAATAGCTGACCAGCACACGGATGCGGCGTTTCTTCTGCAGCGCCGGCAGGTCGCCTCTAAAGGCCTGCCGGATATGTTTCAGCAGTTGGTGGCTGAGCGGCTTGCCTTCCCTATCGGCAGCGCCGGCCCTCTGCGTGGCGGCACCGGCGGCGCCCATCAGCAGTACAAGGCCGCAGAACCATAGCAGGGTGTTTTTCAATCGTCGCTGAATTGCATTCATTCCCGGCTTTCCCGGTGCCCGTCGGTTGGCGGCACACTCCTCTCCTGGGCGATGAAGCGGCCCACCAGCGATGCGATCAGCACGGCCAGATAGAACTGTCCGATGACCGCCTCTACAATGGTCAGCGCATAAGCACGGTCCGTAAGGGGCGTGATATCGCCGTATCCCAGGGTCGTTAACGTCGTAAAACTGAAATAGAGGTAATCGAAGCGCTGAATGCTGCCGCCGCCTGACTTCAGGCTCACGGAACCGGGGTGCCAACTTTCCAGCAATCCGTAGGCCAGCGCCCAGATAATGCCCAGCACCAGGTAGACCACCAGGGCGGCGCTGATTACGTTGACCGTCACGCGCTTGGTGTGGATGATGACGGTCAGAGCCCGGCCAGCGACAAAGGCCAAATAGGCGATCAGCAGCAGGTTGCCCGCCACGAACATCCCTTTTGCAGCGATTAGATGGTTCAGCCAGATCAGCCCGATGGCGGGCAGCCCCAACCCGCCGGCGACGAAAAAGTGCCATTTTTTCTCGCAGACCGCGTAAATACCGCTGAACAGAATCACGGTCATGAAAATGTCCAGCAGGAGTTTTAGGCTGACACGGTTTTCCAGCGCCGGAGTGATTAGAATGTAGGTCAACAAGGCGGCCAGCAAAAACGGAGAGCGCCGGTTTTTGCGAAATATTTTCATCGGAGGATTTTTTCCATCCATGGTTTTGGGCACGCTCGGTCCGGCATGCTTGCACGGCCCCGGCGAACATTTTTCCGCAACGCCTCCGGCCGAAGAAAAGCCTTATACCGTGTTGTGCGCACGGAACCCGGCCGGCTGCACTTGGCAGCATATCCCCGTCCAAAGCCGCCTGTCACCGGCGGCGCGGTCACCGACAAGCCGGCCGGCGGAGCGCCAAACAACGCGTCGCATGGCCCGCCTGAAACGCCTGCCACTATGTTTTATCCACCGGCTTTACGTTTGACATGCGCTTTTGATCCTGTTAGTTTCGCAGGGCCTGATCCACCCGCAACATCGGTACGTTAACACAAGAAGATGGCACACTCAAGGGCCGTGGCCTCTTCTGCAGGGCAGCATGCCGGGCACTTCCGGCAATTTAAGACTTTGGTATGTCCAAGACCCCGCCCACAGCCGCTACCGGACTGCCTGAATCCGGTCACAGCGCCCCTGACCCGGCCATCACCGGCCGGCCGGCGGACGATGGCGTATTGCGCGTGCAGATCTCCGGCACCTGGAAAATGGGACGCCGGCTGCCGGATTTCAGCCAAATGGAAAAGCTGGCCGGCGAAACCGCTGCCCGGCGCCTGACGTTCGATGCACGCGATCTCACCGGCTGGGACAGCGTCCTGCTGGCCTTTCTGCTCAAAGCGGATGAATCGTGCCGCCGAAACGGCATCCACATGGACAGCGGCGGGCTGCCGGGCGGCGTGCGCCGGCTTCTGGCCCTGGCCACGGCGGTGCCGGCCAAAAAGGATGCCCGGCAGGAAAGCCGCCGGTACGGCCTTTTTTACCGGGTGGGCGATAAGACGTCCCTCTTTTTCCAATCCGCCCGCGAGACGCTCACTTTCATCGGCGAGGTATGTGCGGCCCTAATGCGCCTGCTCCGCGGCCGGGCGCGTTTCCGATCCCACGATCTGGGTTTTTTCATCCTGCAATGCGGCGCCCAGGCGCTGCCCATCGTTTCGCTGATCAGCCTGCTGGTCGGACTGATCCTGGCTTTTGTGGGTGCCGTGCAGCTATCCCTCTTCGGCGCGCAGATCTACGTGGCCGACCTGGTGGGCATCGCCATGGTGCGCGTGATGGGCGCCGTTATGGCCGGCATCATCATGGCGGGCCGCACGGGCGCCGCGTTTGCCGCCCAGCTGGGCAGCATGCAGATCAACGAAGAGATTGACGCCCTGCAGACTCTGGGCATTTCGCCCGTCGAATACCTGGTTCTTCCCAGAATGCTGGCGCTGGCACTGATGATGCCGTTGCTGGCCGTTTACGCGGATCTTCTGGGCATTCTCGGCGGCCTGGTGGTGGGGGTGGGCATGCTGGACATCAACCTGACGACCTACCTCGACCAGACCCACCACGCGGTGCGCCTGGTGGACTTCTGGGTGGGCCTTTTCACCGCCGCTGTTTTCGGTGTACTGGTGTCGCTGGCCGGATGTCTGCGGGGTATGCAGTGCGGCCGCGACTCGGCGGCCGTCGGACGGGCCACCACGTCGGCGGTGGTGACCGGCATCGTGGCCATCATCATCGCCACGGCGGTCATCACCATCAGTTGCAACATGATCGGACTGGGATGAACGCCAAAGCCCACATCCGCGTGCGCGGTCTCACCATGGCCTACGGCGGTTTCGTGTTGATGCGCGGTCTGAACTTCGACATCAACCACGGCGATATTTTCGTCATCATGGGCGGCAGCGGCTGCGGCAAGAGCACGCTGATGAAGATCCTCATCGGCCTCAAACCGCCGGCCGCCGGCGAGGTTTTTATCGATGATGTCAATTTCTGGCGGCTGGATGAAAGCCGGCGCAGCGACATTATGAAGCACATCGGCGTCACCTACCAGAACGGTGCCTTGTGGAGCGCCATGACCCTGGCGGAAAACGTGGCCCTGCCGCTGGAGGAACATACGACGCTTTCGGCCCGCCAGATCCACGAACTGGTTTCGTACAAACTGTCCCTGGTAGGGTTGGCGGGATTTGAAGATTACTACCCGGCCGAAATCAGCGGCGGCATGCGCAAACGCGCGGGGCTGGCGCGCGCCATCGCGCTGGACCCCGAAATCGTTTTTTTCGACGAACCTTCGGCCGGGCTGGATCCCATCAGCTCCCGCAGCCTGGACGACTTGATCCTGGAAATCCGCGAGAGCCTGGGCACCACGGTGGTGCTGGTGACCCACGAATTGCCCAGCATCTTCGCCATTGCCACGAACTCTGTTTTCCTGGATCCGGACAGCCGCACCATGATCGCCAGCGGAGACCCCCACCGCCTGCTGGCGGAGTCCACCAATTCCAAGGTGCGGCTTTTCCTGACCCGAGGTGAAAAAAATGTCTAAACCGGTCAACAAGACCATGATCGGAGCTTTCGTAGTCGGTGCGCTGGCGCTGGCCGTGGCCGCCGTGCTGGTGCTGGGCAGCGGGAAGCTCTTCAAAACCCGCCGGCAGTTTGTGCTCTACTTCAATGAATCCGTCAAGGGGCTCACCGCCGGTGCACCGGTGGTTTTCCAGGGCGTCAAGATCGGGTCGGTGAGGGACGTCTTTCTGGTCGCCGACCTGCAGAAACTGACGCTGCGCATCCCGGTGATCATCGAAATCGAACCCGACCGCATCCGCATGGCCGACAACGAGCAGGAAACGTCTGATGAAGAGCTTAAGCAGTTGATCCGGCGGGGGCTCAGGGCCCAGCTGCAACTTCTGAGCCCGGTGACCGGCAAGCTGATGATCGAGTTCGGCTTTTATCCCAAGACCCCCATCCACCTGTCCGGCGCCGCCAGCCGAGTCAAGGGTCTCCCGCAAATTCCGGAACTGCCCACCGTGCCCTCCAACTTCGAACTGTTCTTTCAGACCTTAAAGAAGCTGGACCTCAAGAAAATGGCCAAAAAGATCAATTCGGCCGTCGACGGATTCGAGCGCCTGATAAGCTCGCCGGAGACCGCCAGGATTCCGTCTTCGCTCAATGCCGCCCTCGAGGGCATCCGCCGGCTCAGCGAACATCTCGACGCCCAGGTCGGACCGCTGGGCAACGATGCCCGCAGTGCTTTGAATGCGTTCAACACACTGGCCGGCAACGCCAACGGCCGGCTGGACAGATTGAGCAGCAGCATCGACCAAACCCTGGCCGAGGTCCGCCAACTGGCCCGTGAGCTCAACGCCCAGACCCGGTCGCTGAAGCCGGCGCTTGCAAAGAGTTTCGAGAGCCTCCAGACCAGTCTGGAACAGATCCGGCGCACGGTGGCCGACATGGGCGCGCTTTTCGATCCGGACGCCCCTATGCTGAACGACCTGCACGATGCGTTGCAAGAGCTTTCCGAAGCATCGCGCGCCATCCGCTTTCTGGCGGATTACCTGAACCGCAACCCCAATGCCCTGATCCGGGGGCGCCTACGCCCAGAAGGACGGTAAAATGCAACCCAACGCTTACCGATATGCCGCCCGCGGTATGTTAGCCGGCATCCTGCTGGTGCTCTGTGCCTGTGCGGGCAATGCGCCGGTTCGATTCTACACCTTGAGCCCCCTGCCTGCGCCGCCATCGCCCGCGCCCGCAGAACACGGCACCACAGGCCCGATTATTGGCGTGGGGCCGGTAGTACTGCCGGACTACCTGAACCGCCCCCAGATCGTCACCCGCAAGGGGCAAAACGTCATCGCGATCTCCGATGACCACCACTGGGCCGGTGAATTGCGTAACACCTTTACCCGCGTGCTGGTCGAGAACCTTGCGGTCCTGCTGCCCACGAACCGAATTGCCACCTATCCCTGGGGCAAAAGCGTGCCCGTGCGGTATCAGGCCACAGTCAACGTGATGCGCTTTGACGGGCGCCTGGGAGAAAGCGTCACGCTGAACGCCCGCTGGTTCCTGTTCAACGCCCGGAAAAAAACGCTTTTGGCCAAACGGGCAACCATCAGCAAGCCCGTGAAGGGCAGCACCTACACCGCGTTGGCGTCAGCCCAGAGCAAAGCGCTGGCGGACCTCAGCCGCGAGATCGCAGAGGCGCTCAAAAGGCTGACGAAAAGCGGGTAGGGGCTGTTTCGAAAATGTGCGGGCAGCACATTGCCGGCCGGTTGATCTGCGGTGCCAGCGGCAGGCGCCCAAGCCCGCTGCCATCACCCTGGCGGCGAAGAGTGCACTGTGGCCGGCGTTTTGCTTTGCGGCACTGAAGCCCGAAAGCCTGGAAAATCAAGTTACAGGAGTCTGCCATGATCTGTCACAAGCAGGACTGGAATGTCAGAAATGTCGGCGTCATTTCAACCCGCCTTGCCGGCACCGACGGCGTTTCGCTGGAATCGGAAAAGTGGGTCAACGTACTGGAAAAAGAGGGTGCACGGTGCTTTTACTTTGCCGGCGAGCTGGAACGCCCCAAGGCACGTTCCTACCTGGTCAAAGAAGCGCACTTCCGGCATCCGGCGGTCAAGGCCCTGCATGAAAAGTTTTTCGGCGTCACCGAGCGGGACTGCACGGTGACCGACGAAATTCACCGCCTTTCGAACCTTTTGAAAAAGCATCTTTACAAGTTCATCAAAAAATTCGACATCGGCCTGCTGATTCCCGAAAATGCATTGGCCATCCCCATGAACATCCCCCTGGGTGTTGCCTTGACCGAGCTGATCGCCGAAACCGCCATTCCCACGGTGGCCCACCACCACGACTTTTACTGGGAGCGCGACCGGTTTATTTTAAACGCGGTCTCCGACTACCTGAAGATGGCCTTTCCGCCCGAACTGCCGTCGGTCATCCACACCGTGATCAACTCTTTTGCCGATGAACAGCTCAGCTTCAGAACCGGGATCTCGGCCCGCATCATCCCCAACGTGATGGACTTCGAAAATCCGCCGCCGCCGCCCGACGACTATGCCGCCGATGTGCGCCGGGCACTGGGGCTGAAGGACGACGAACTGTTCGTGCTGCAGCCCACACGGGTCGTCAAACGCAAGGGCATCGAGCATGCCATCGAACTGGTCCACCGCCTGGGCAAAAAAGCCAAGCTGGTCATCTCGCACGCCTCCGGCGATGAGGGCCACGACTATGAAAACCGCCTGCGGGACTACTCGAAGCTGATGCAGGTGGACACGCTTTTCGTCTCGGACATCATCAACGAGCGCCGCGGCAGACTGCCCGACGGCAGAAAAGTGTACACGCTGGAGGACATCTACCCGCATGCCGACCTGATCACCTACCCCTCGACCTTCGAGGGCTTCGGCAACGCCTTTCTGGAGGCGATCTACTTCCGCAAACCCATCGTGGTCAATACCTACTCGATCTATGCCAAAGATATCCGGCCCAAGGGATTTGCAGTCATCGAAATGGACGGCTACGTGACCCCGCAGGCCATCTCACAGGCCCGCAGGATCCTGAAGGACGCCAAAGCACGGCGGGAAATGGTGGAGCACAACTACGCACTGGCGAAAAAGTACTACTCCTACGGCGTGCTGCGCAACCTGCTGCGGCACATGATCTCCGAACAGCACTGGCTGGACTGATCACCAGTCTCTGAATGCCCGGTCACCGGAGGCGTTTGATGATTACGGCGGTCTGGTCGTCTTCGGCGGGTGCCCCCTTCGTGTAGCGGCCCAGCTCCTCACGCAATGTCGCCAGCAGGTCATTGGTCGGCATGGCATGGCAGGCTGTGATCACCTCGGCCACGCGCCGGCTGCCGAAAATGCGGCCGCCGGCATCCGTGGGCTCGATGAGGCCGTCCGAAAACACCACGAAAAGATCGCCCGGCTCCAAAATGACGGGGTCCGGCAGTTCCACGGCGATATCCTCCGTGATGCCGAAGGGCGGCACCTGGGCCACCAGCGTCCGGCAGCGGCTGTCGACTGCACGGTAGTGAAACAGCGGCGCCTGGCCTGCGCTGAAACTGGTCAGGCGATGGGAAGCCGTATCCAGCCTGCCGAACCAGGCGGTGATGAAACGGCCCTCTTGAAGATCCTCGCACAGCTGTGCATTCATCTGGGTGATGATCACCGGCAGCACCTGACCCGACCGCACCGCCATCCTGAGCATGGCACGCACCTGGGTCACGGCCAGCGCCGGTCCGATGCCGTGACCGGCGGCATCGGCCAGCAGAAACACGGCCGCATCGGCCCGATCCTCCGAGATGCCATAGCGCCCGTCACCCGTCTGGCTCAGTCCGATCACATCGAAGGTGTCTCCGCCGGCACCTTCGGCCGGCTGGCTCCAGGCCGTGATTTCATAGCCGGTAAGTGCCGGCAGCCGGCGCGGGAAGGTGTCCTGCTGAATGCGGCGCGCCAGCTGGACGTCCCTTTCGAGCTTCATCAGCACCCGCAGCCCGCTGCGCATCTCGTCATGCGCCTCCGCCAGCCGCTGAAATTCCCATACAGGCGATGAAATGCGCTCCGCTGGCTCAAGGTCCCCGCGGCTGATGCGACGGCTGTCCTGAACCAGGGCCTCGACAGGCCGGCTGTAGCGCCCCGTCAGCACAAATACGCGCAAAACCGCCAGCAGCAGGACAATACAGATGATGGCCAGGATATAAAGCCGCATGTACTTCAGGCTGCCCATCAGGTCCGCCTGCGGCACCATGACAACGATGTGCGCCGCGCGGGATGTATCGATGGGGTAGGAGCTCACGCCGGCCCACCAAAGCGCCCCGCCGCTGCGGAATCGAAAAATTTTTTCGGATTCCTCCCCGAATTCCTCGCGATAGACCCGCAGTGCGGCGGACAGCACGGGCAGCTTCAGCTGGTCCGGGGTTTGGAGCAGCGCCCGCCGATAGTCGGTCGCCCTGCTGAAATGCCGGCCGCGGGGAAGCCCGATGACCCGGAGATGCGTATCGGACAGGATCAGCGCCATGCCGTGCCGGCTGACGGCAAGACCGGTGGTAAAAGCGGAAATATCTTTCAAGCGCACGTCAAAGGCAGCGATCCGAACCTGTCCGTCCTTCCCGCAAAAAGCCATCGAGGCGGTGATGCCCGGTTCGCCGGTGGTAAAAAAATTGTACGGTTCGCTGTAATAAACGGCTTTCGAAACTGCTTTCACGTGCTTGGAATCCGCGTGCAGGCTCTGCAGGGCCTGCCGGTACCAGGGGCGCTCCCGTGGATCGTAGCCCAGCTTCTGCCAACTGACGACAGGATCCGGCTGACGGTCGCTCCAGTGCCACAGCCGCGAGCGGCCACCCCATTCGCCGCGCCGCGTTTCGCGGTTCAGCCACTCGTGGCCGTCGTGCAACAGCAGATACTCATGACCGTGGACATCGGCCAAAAGTGCCGAGGTGATCTGCGGATATTGCGCCAACACCGGCGCGAAAAGGCGGTTTAATCCTTCGCGATCGGTTACGTTCAACAGCCCGCCGGCGCCCCAGCTGGCGACCATGCGCAGATGCGCCGCCACCGGACCGAAGAAGCGGTTGAGCTCGCTCCGGACGTGCTGGCTCGTCTGGCGAAGTACAACGGCCGAAAGCGTTTTGACCGCCATACGATTTGCATAGGTGGCGGCAACCACCAGGGCGGCGCTGAGTACGACGGTCATGATCAGCAGGTTGGCCAGCAGACTTTGTCGCATGGAAACACGGCGCCGGGTATGTCCGGATGGTGTTGGCGGAGGTGATGGCATGGGTTCGGCTTTCAAGCTGGGCAACACGGCTTCAATACAGGCGGACCTTCCGACCCCGGGGGTACCACACAACAAATCGCCGTGGCAACGATTTTTACAATACCCGGTTTGCACGGCGGTCCCGGCGGCGCGGGCACAGGGCGTCTTTTCAGCCGCACCGCGGCCAAGGCATGCGTTCAATGCGCGCGCACCGAAAAAGTCATCGATTAACTGTTGACACTAGGCCCTGCTTATCATATAGTGGCAGACTACATTGGCAATGATATTAGGTGTATAAAGAGTATGTAAGTGCTGCCCAAGGCCCGGCCTGCGCCGGCACTGGATCTTTAGACACCGCATGACCACAAGGAGCCGAAAATGGGAGCAAAAGAAGAGCTGCAGGAAAAAGAAGAGGCTTGTCAGTCCACCGAGGAGTATGTCCAGCTGGCCAAAGAAGTGGTCGCGAAGCTGTCTGACAAAAAGTGGGCTTCGGACCTTTTCGATGAGGGCGCCGACTGGGCCGAAACCGCCGACGACTTCGTCATGCTGGCCGGTGGTGTCAAGGAAGCCCTCGAAGATGCCGAACGCGCCAAGCAGTACCTGGGCCAGGCCAAAGACTACTGCATGAACGTCCAGGATTTCGTCAACCTGGCCAAGGCCTGCACGGACATGGGCGATAGCGACAGTGCGCGTGAGATCTTTGTGGCCGCCCAGGCAAAATGCGTCAAGGTCCAGGACTTTCTCAGCCTGAGCCAATCGGTTTCCGAAGTCCTCAAAGACGAAGCACTGGCCAAGGAGACCGCCGACAAGGCCCTGGCAAAATGCAGCAAGCCAGCCGACTATGCCGGCTTTGCCAAGAGTGTCATAGAAGTCTTCAACGACAAAAAATGGGCCAAAGCCATCTTTGGCCAAGCGCTGGAAATCTGCAAGAAGGGCGACGATTACGCCGCTACGGCCAAGGGCGTCATGGAAGTGCTTTCCGACAAAAAAGGCGCCAAAGCCATTTATGCCAAAGCCCAGGAAACCCTTGATTCCGGTACCGAGTTGATGAAGCTGGCCGAGTCGGCGGTGACCGACCTCAAGGACAAGGCCTATGCCGCCACGCTCTACCAGGCTGCACGCGCAAAACTGGAAAGCGGCGATGAGCTGATGAAACTGGCCGCCTCGGTAATGGGCAAGCTCGCCGACAAGTCCCTGGTGCTGGACATCTACCGCAGTGCCGGTGACCGGTTTTCCAAGTATGCCGAATACATCAAGCTGGCCAAGGCCGTGCTCAAGGATACCGGCGATGCTGATTTTGCCGGCCAGCTTTACCGCCAGGCGGCGACCACCGGCCCCGACGCCGACCAACTGGTCAGCGTGGCCGCAGCTCTGGCCGACGACATCGGCGACAAGTCCGGCGCCCTGGAAGTTCTCAGACAGGCCGAAGCGGCGGTCAAAACCGTCGCCGAATTTAAAAAGGTCGCCGATGCCATCCTGAAATATGCGGACGAGGGGGATTGGACCGCCGAGGTCAAGTTGCAGCTGGAAAAGCGCGAAGCCCAGCCGGAGCGTTACAAAGAATTCGTCAAGCAGGAACAGGAATGCACCACAGCCATCGCCATGGCCAATCTGGCGCACGAAGTCATGGCGGCCACCGAGGATGCGCCGTACACGCGCAAACTCTACCGCAAGGCGGAGGAATTGTGCCGCTATTTCAGCGAATACCTGACCGTCGCGGCCAAAATCCACGCCGATCTGGGCGATGAAGAGTGGGCCCGCCAGATCTACGCCGACCTGGAAAAGAAGAACCCGGATGCGCACCAGATCAACACCCTGGCCGAGGGCATCCTGGAAACCCTGAAAGACGAAAAATGGGCGCGTAGACTTTACGCCGAGCGGCAAAAAGCCTGCCGCCAGGAGGCCGACTACGCCCGGCTGGCCCAGACCGTACTTGCCAAGTTCAACGACGAGAAGTGGGCACGCGACCTGATGACCACGGCCGAGGAGAAGAGCACGGATCTGGCCGGCGCCCTCTGCACCGCTGCCGCCGTACACGACACTTTCGAGGATTCGCAATGGGCGGCGTCCCTGTACCGCAAGGCGCTGGACCTCTGCAGCAGCCGCGCCGATTTTGAACTGCTGGCTGCCCAGGTGCTCGCCAAAACCGGCGACATGGACCTGCTGCGCCAGGTTTACACGCGCGCCGAACAAAAGCTCACGGCCGCCGCCGACCTGATTGACCTGGCGGAAACCATCGCGCGCCAGTTTTCCGACAAGGACTGGAGCCGGCAGGTCTACACCAAGGCCGAACAGTCGCCCGATGCCGGCGGCCTGCTGTATCTACTGCGCGCCAGCCTGGCGGATACGTTGAACGATTGCCAGTGGATATCGCGCATCCGCGCGAAAATGGCCGCCGCCCGCTAAGGCCGGTCCGCCATCTTCTTTTATACGCCCCGCATGCGTCCTTTTCGGCCTGCGGGGCGTTTTTTCGGCCCGTGCGGGAGTGCAGTGTCATTGCGGTGGCGGCTGTTGGAACGCCTGCAGCTTGACTGCGATGCGCTGCATCAGCTTTTCAAAAGGCTTGGCAAAAGCCGCCACGCCCTCGACCTGCAGGATATCGGTGATACGTTCCAGGTCGATCCCCTGGGCCGCCAGCCTTTCCAGGTTGCGGTGCGCCTCATCAACGCCGCGCATCAGGGTTTCGGCGACTTTGCCATGGTCCATAAAGGCGTCCAAGGTGGCCGGCGGGATGGTGTTGACGGTATGCGGGCCGATCAGTTCGTCCACGTAAAGGGTGTCGGGGTAGTCGGGGTTCTTGGTGCTGGTGCTGGCCCACAGGACCCGCTGAACCCCGGCGCCTTTAGCCGCCAGCGCTTCCCAGCGCGCGCCGCTGAAAATCTGCCCGAAACGCCGGTAAACCACTTTGGAATTAGAAATCGCGATCCTGCCGGCCAGCTCTTCCGCGCCGCTGCCGGCCAGGGCTTTGTCGACGGCGCTGTCCACGCGGCTGACGAAAAAAGAGGCCACTGAAGCCACGCGGTCGACCGGATGCCCGCCGGTGACGGTGGGCCCTTTCTGCGACAGCCTCTCCAAACCGCTGAGGTATGCGCCGGTCACCTGCTCGTAGTTGGCCAGCGAGAAGATCAGGGTGACGTTCACGTTGACGCCGCTGCCGATCAGCTCGGCAATGGCCGGAATGCCGGCTGCCGTGGCCGGCACCTTGATCATCACGTTGGACCGCCCAAGGGTGCTAAACAGCCGTTTGGCCTCGTCCACGGTCCCATCCGTATCGCCGGCCAACAGCGGGTTGACCTCCAGGCTGACATAGCCGTCGCGCCCGTGGCTGCCGTCGTATACCGATCGCAGCGTGTCGGCGGCCAGGGCGATATCTTCCAGCGCAAGCGTTTCATAGACCTCTGCCAGCGGGAGGTTCGCACGTGCCAGGCGTTTCAGATCGCGGTCGTAGTCATCGCTGCCGGAAATGGCCTTTTCGAAAATCGCCGGGTTGGATGTCACACCGGAAACCCCTTTGTCGATCCAGGATTGCAGTTTACCGGAAGTGATGAACGAGCGGCGGATATAATCGAACCACACCGATTGCCCCAATTGATTCAGTGCCTGGATATTGTTCATGTCATTTTCCTTATAAAAGGTTTTCACAAGACTGCAGCCGCTCCCGGTCCCGGCGTTTTTGATTTAGCCGCCTTCAGCGTCCGCCGGCGGCCGCATTGCTGCAACGGTTTTTTCATCTAAAAGCGCCGCAGCCCGGTAATCCAGCAGCCAGGTCACATCGCCGCTCTGCGGCCGGATACGTCCCGCCGGCAGATCCGTTCGGCCGGACTCCAGGATGCTTTTGACCATCGGCGCCTTGGCGCTGCCCGATACCAGGAAGAGCACCCGGCGGGCCTGATTCAGCACTGTTTCGGTCAATGTCAGGCGTGCCACCGCCGGCTCGCCGCCCTGCACCGCACGCACCCAGCGGCCGGAGGCGCCCTTCCCGGATGCTCCCGGAAACAGCGAGGCGGTGTGCCCGTCGGCGCCCAGCCCCAGCAGCACAACATCGAAAACCGGCTCCTTCCGGCCGCGGGCACGGAAAAAAACGCGCAGCCGCTTTTCGTATTTCGCGGCTGCCCGCCGGGCAACGACCTCGACGGGCATGGGGTTCAGGTTGCTTTGCGGCACTTCAACGTGGTCGAAAAGCAGGCGTCTGGCCGCACCGAAGTTGCTCTGCTCGTGGTCGTAAGCCAGCATGCGCTCGTCGACCCAGAAAAAATGGCTGCGGCGCCAGGGGAAAACCGCCGCCCGCGGCTGGGCCGTCAGCAGGGCAAACAGGGCACGCGGCGTCGTGCCGCCCGAAAGGGCCATGCAGCAGTATCCTTGCTGCCGGCAGTCATGCACGGCCGCACGGCACAGCATTTCGGCCGCCCGGCGTGCCAGAGCCTGCGCCGTGGGAGCGATCCAAAGCGCCGGCCGCCGGTTTTCGGTTTTCATTCGTCTTTGCTCTCCGGTCTGCCTTCGGTCTCCGTGCCGGTCTGCCGCCCGCTTTTTCTGCGGTACCAGGCCATGGCCTTTTTCACGCCCAGCGGAAACAACCCCAGAATAACGAAGGATATCAGTAGGCTGGGGGATAGGATACCGCTCAGGGAATCGATTTTGGCCAGTTCCTTGCCGGCGTTGACGTAGACGATCGTACCCGCCAGCATGCCGAGCTGGGACACCCAATAAAAAGTGCGCAGCGGCATTTCGGTGAGCCCCATGGCCAGGTTGATCACGAAAAAAGGAAAAGCCGGGATCAGGCGCATGCTAAAAAGGTAAAAGGCCCCCTCTTCCCGGATGCCGCGGTCGATGGTTTTAAGCTTGTCGCCGAAGCGCCGCTGCACCCAGTCGCGCAGCAGAAAACGCGCGATGAAACAGGCCAGCGTGGCCCCGATGGTGCTGGCAAAGGAAATCACCACGGTGCCGATCAGCAGGCCGAACAGCGCCCCGCCGGCCAGGGTCAGCACCGCCGCCCCGGGAAGCGACAGCGCCGTCACGACGACATAAATCAGCGCGTAGGCGCCGATGACCGCCACCGGATGCAGCGCATAGAGCTGTGCGAAGGATTCGCGCGAAGCCTTCAGGTAGGACAGCGACAGGTAGCGATCGAGGCCCAGGACTTTGAACAGCACGATGCCGGCGATGATGGCCGCCACGATGCCAATGCGCTGCAGTGTGCGGGCACTCATGGTATGTCCTTCCGCTGTGGGGTGCCCCATGGAATTTGGTTCGTGTGCACGCTGCGCTCCGAGAGCAGGTCCTGCAACACTTCGGGCCCCCAGCTGCCGGCGGCATAGAAGTGCAGGCCGTTCCCGCGATCGCCGCAGGCTTCGCAGCGCTCCAGGATCGGTGTCAGATAGGCCCAGCAGGCTTCCACGCCGTCCTGCCGCCAGAAGAGCATCTGGTCACCCGTCATACAGTCCAGCAGCACCTTTTCGTAGGCATCCAACACCGGACCATGACCATTCTGCTGGTAGTTGAAATCCATGGTCACCGAGCGCAGGCAGACCCTGGCGCCGGGGTCCTTGGTCTGAAAGGTCAGTGTGATCCTCTCCTCGGGATACACGCTCAGGGTGAGCCGGTTGGGCGGGATGTGCGCACCCAGGCTGTGGCGGAACATGGACAGCGGCACGGCCTTGAACTGGATGGCGATTTCGGTGATCTTGCGCGCCAGGCGCTTTCCCGAAGCCAGGTAAAAGGGAACTCCCTGCCAGCGCCAGTTCTCCACATAGGTTTTCATCATGGCGAAGGTGGGCACGACGGAATCCGGCGCCACGCCGGGCTCCTGGCGATAGCCCGGCACCGGCCGGCCGGCCAGCCCGCCCGCCGCGTACTGGCCCAGCACGAGATGCCGATCCAGGCTGCCGATATCGAAAGGCCGCAGCGAACGAAACACCTTGCCGCGCTCGTCCCGCACGCGGTCGGGCTCGAAGATCGAGGGGGGCTCCATGGCGGTGAGGGCCAGCAACTGCATCATGTGGTTCTGGAACATGTCCCGCAGCACGCCGGCCTGTTCGTAATAGCCGGCACGATGCTCCACCCCCAGCGTCTCGGCGGCCGTAATGACCACGTGGTCGATGTAGCGTCGGTTCCAAATGGGCTCGAAGATGGCGTTGGCAAAGCGGAAAACCAGCACGTTCTGCACGGTCTCCTTGGCCAGATAGTGGTCGATGCGAAAGATCTGGCGTTCCTTGAAATGCACGTGCAGCCCGCGATCCAGCGCCTCGGCCGATGCCAGGTCACGCCCGAAGGGCTTCTCCACCACGAAACGGATCCAGCCGTTGCCGTTTTCCCTTTCAGCGGCCAGCCCGGCGGCACCGATGCCGCTGGCCACCGGCAGGTAGAGGCCGGGCGGCAGGGCCACGTAGAAAATACGGTTACCGCCCGTGCCGTGGCGGCGGTCCAGTTCCCGCAGTGCGTGCGCAAGCCTGGCAAAAGATTCCGGCAAGCGGTAGTCCACCGGCTGGTAGAACAGCCGGGATGCAAAGCGCTCCCATTTCCGCCCATCCAGCGGCCCCTTGTTTTCCACGGCGGCCCGCATCCGGTGACGGAAGGTCTCATCGTCCCAGCTGGTGCGGCCGCATCCCACGATCAGGAAGGGGTCGGGCAGAAAATCCAGCCGGAAAAGATCGTACAGTGCCGGCAGCAGTTTGCGGGCGGTCAGATCCCCGGTGGCCCCCAGGATGATGATGCTGCAGGGGTCGCGGGGAAGCTCGGTGCTGCAGAATTCGCCGGGGCTTTGCGACGGCACGCTGCGGGTGCTGGCGCGGGCGCCTGGGGGCTGGGTCTGAGTGTTCATCACCAATGCCTATTGCGCCGCGTCCGGAGGCGTACCGGATGCCACCACGGGGTGGCCGCCGAACTCGCGCCGCAGCGCCGCCACAACTCTATCGCTGAATGCATCCGGCTGGCGCGAGCGAAAGCGTCGCAGCAGCGCCAGTGTGATGACCTCTGCCGGCACGGCGGTGTCGATGGCCTGCTGCACCGTCCAGCGCCCTTCGCCAGAGTCCGCTACCTGGCCCCGGATGTCGTCCAGGGCGGCATTTTTGGAGAAGGCATCCTCGGCCAGTTCGAGCAGCCAGGAGCGAATTACGCTGCCCTGGTTCCAGAGATGCGCGATGCGGGCGTAATCGAAGTCCGGGGCATAGTCCGATGCCTGCAGCAGTTCGAACCCCTCGCCGTAGGCCTGCATCAGGCCGTACTCGATTCCGTTGTGCACCATTTTGACAAAGTGTCCGGCCCCCGCCGGACCGCAGTGCAGGTAGCCTTCAGGCGGCGCCAGCACCCGGAAAACCGGCTCTAACACGGCAAAGGTTTCTTTCGCGCCGCCCATCATCATGCAGTAGCCTTTTTCAAGCCCCCAGATGCCGCCGGATACGCCCACGTCCATGTACCGGATGCCGCGTTCGGAAAGCGCCGCGGCGCGCCGCAGATCGTCGCGGTAGTATGAGTTGCCGCCCTCCACGACGATGTCCCCGGCGGCCAGCAGACCGCCGAGTTGCCCGATATGCGCATCGACCACGCTGCCGGCCGGCAGCATCAGCCACACGATGCGCGGCGCATCGAGCTTGCCGACGACTTCCTCCATGGAAAAAGCGCCTTCGGCGCCTTCGGCCATCAGTTCACGGGTTTTTTGCGCCGTGCGGTTGTAGGCCACCACCTGATGCCCGCCCCTGAGCAGGCGGCGGGCCATATTCATTCCCATACGTCCCAGGCCGATCATGGCGACTTTCATGAACGCTCCTTCCTCGTCAGTGGCCTGCGCGGGAATGGTCCCGGCACATCTAAAGCACGCCCCCGCCAGGCCGGCAAATTTACCTACCGTTCAGACTCCAGTCGTAATCGAGATAGGCGATCTTGAGGCGCTTGCCGCGCGCCGCCAGTTGCTTTTTGAAATCCGGCCGGGCATAGCGGGCCACGAAACCCGGCACGTCCCCACCGAAATCGTCGGCAAACCACTTGAATATCTTGCTCACATACAGGGTATCGCCTTTCAGATAGGTGGCCTGGGGGTTATTGATAAAATTGCCTGCAGCTGCATCCAGCTGCACATCGAGAGTGTCCGCACGGTAGGGTACGGATATCAGCGGCGGACAGCTCTTGGAAGCGCATACGATGGCGAAGTGCACCCGCGGGTCTTTGAAGCGCGGCCGCAGGATGCCGTGTTCCAGCGCGTCTAAGGTCAGCACCTTGCCCTGGATGCGCACCAGTTTTTTCTTCCAGGGGCTTTGGAAGAAACTGCCCAGGTCTTTGATGGATTTCACACCCGGGTAGCCGCTTAGAATCAGCTTCAGCGTCCAGGCATTGTAGGCGTTGATGTAAAACGCAAACTGCGCCTTGCGCGACAGTTCGGTGACCGGCACTTGTTCCAGCACCTTGAGGTAGCGGTCGAGCAGCGCCTCGTCGCCCTTCAGGCCGCGGTAATCGACGACCCCGTTGTGAACGTACTTTTGCAAAAGATCGGCATAGACGCTGTTGTCAACGGCTGCCGCGTCGGCTGCGGCGACTGCCGCAAACAGCAGCAGTGCGGCCGGCAGCAGCAGCCAAACGGTTGCGTGTCTGCTTCTGTTCATCATATCGAGTTCCCTTCGGCAGCGGTACATACTGCGGCACAGGGCCGGGAAACGGGGGCCCTAAAATTCGCCCGCCAGGCGGGCGGCTTCTTCCATAACCTGCTGCTTCGTGCGGGCCACGGCTTCGGGCTCCGAGAGTGTCGGCTCCACCACCAATCTGCGGATATCCGTAAACCCGATGAAAGTCAGCACACTTTCGAGGTACTTGCTCTGAAAATCCATGGCTTCGGCTGGTGTGCCGGCGGCGTATTCGCCGCCACGGGCATAGACCACCACCGCCGGCTTGCCGGTAACCAGCCCCTGGTAGCCGGTTTGCGGGTCAAAGCTGAAAGTCAGTGTCGGCTGCACCAGGATATCGATGTAGTGTTTCAGGCGATAGGGCAGATGAAAATTCCACATGGGCACCGCGAAAAGGTATTTATCCGCCGACTTGAATTCATCGGTCACCTCCGTCACCGCCTGCCAGGCGGCCCGCTCTGCTTCACTGTGCTCCTTTTGATGCAAAATGGCATACTTGGCCTGTAATGCCAAGCCGTCGAATTCCGGTAAGCGCCAGTCAAAGAGGTTGCGCACGAGAACTTCATCGGCGCCGTGGGTCTGCCGGTACGTCGACACAAAAGCATCGGCCACAGCAGTCGAAAAAGAGCGTTCGCCGCGTGGCGACGCCTGGATACAAAGTAGCTTGGCCATATCTTCCTCCTGATAGGCAATCGTTTTTTTGGTGATTAGTCCCCTGCCGGGGCATATCCTTACAGGCGGACGTCTGAACTGCCGCCTTATGGCGCCCAACATAACATAACGACGATGGCGGCGGCGTCAATCGAGGGGGTGAAGGCCGCCGGTCGGGGAATCGAGTCGCCCGGCCACCGCGCGCTGCCCGATCAGTGTCTGAGCCGCAACCCGGACGAGTCGGTTTTTCAACTTGTCCGGCCCGTCCACCAGCACGGGAACGTAATTGGAAGTCAGCCCCTTCAGAAAACCGGTCCGCGCATCGCGCTCCTGTTCCACGAGGATTTCCACGCTGCGGCCCAGAATGGACTGATAGAGTGCCATGCGTTTGCGCAGGCCCAGTTTGCGCATCTCGCTGCAGCGTGCCTTGATCTCGGCGGCATCGATGTGGTCGGCAAAATGGTAGGCCGCAGTGCCCGGACGCGCTGAAAAGGGAAAGACGTGCAGGTAGCTGACCGGCAGGGCCTCGATCAGTGCCCGCGTGTTTTCAAAGGCCGCCGGGCTTTCTCCAGGAAAGCCGACCAGCACATCCACGCCGATGGCCGCATGCGGCATGCGGCGGTGGATATCATGCACCAGTGATTGGAAAAAGCGCCGGTCGTAGGGGCGCCGCATGCGCTCCAGGATGCCGTCATCACCACTTTGCAGCGGGATATGCACATGTGCGCAGAACCGTGTGCCGTCGGCGACAAGATCTAGCATCCCGGGCGTCAGCTCGTGGGGTTCGATGGAGCTCAGCCGTACGCGCGCCACCCGCGCTTCGTGCGCGATGCGCCGCAGCAGGTCCGGCAGCGTCGTAGGCGGGTTCAAGTCGAGCCCGTAGGCGCCCAGGTGTATGCCACTTAAGACCACCTCGTGGTAGCCGGCATCGGCATAGCTTTGCAGGGACGACAGCACCTTGTCCGGCGGCATGCTGCAGCTGCGGCCGCGGGCATAGGGCACGATGCAGTACGTGCAGAAGGCGTTGCAGCCGTCCTGGATTTTCAAAAAGGGACGCGTCCGCCGGTTGAAGTGTTTCAGCGTCGGGTGCGCAAAGGGCCGTGCGTCCACACCCTCGGTACCGCTGACGGTGGGAAGGGGGCTCTGCGGCGACAGAAACGCATCTGCCGTATGCGCCAGATTGAATTTGCCGGCATGGCCCACAATGGCCTGCAGACCGCCGATTTTTTGCAGATCCTGCGGCCGGGTCTGGGCGTAGCAGCCCGTGGCGACGATGCGTGCCTCCGGGTCGCGGCGCGTGGCGCGGCGCACCGCCTGACGCGACTGCATGGAGGCTCTGCCGGTAACGGCGCAGGTGTTGACGATGTGCAGGTCAGCGGACTGCCCCGGGTCTGCCGGCTGCCAGCCGCGGGCGGTCAGATCCTGAACCAGGCAGGCGGACTCAAACTGGTTGACCTTGCACCCCAGTGTAGTGATGCGAAAGGTTTTTGGCTTACATGTCTGCTGCACCATGGTTGCCTTTCTGCAGTGGTCCTCAGCGGCCGCCGGTATGGTCGCCGCAGCCGGCCTTTTCGTTGTCCGGGCAACAATCAGCGGGTGGCGGCGATCCAGCCGCCACCTATCACCGTATCCCGATCATAGAAAACCGCGCCTTGTCCGGGAGTCAGCGCCGACTGGGGCGCATCGAATTCGAGCAGTGCCTCACTGCCGCCCAGCGGCGTCAGCACGGCGGCGGCGGCAACATGGCGATAACGGACTTTCACCTGACAGGCCAGCGGTTCTTTTCCCACCGGCTGGAGCCAGTTAATGTCTGTCACCCGGCAGCGGCTGGCCATCAGGTCGAACCGGGCCCCTACAATGAGACGGTTTCTATGCGGATCGATTTTCACCACATAGTAGGGTTCCGGGGCCGGGCAGTTGATGCCGCGCCGTTGGCCCACGGTAAAGCGATGCAGCCCGTGGTGCTGCCCGATGACTTCACCGGCCAGATTTTCAATGGGTCCGCGTCGGTCGCCGACCCCCTGGCGGGCCAGAAACTCCGTGTAGCGCTTTTCCGCCACGAAACAGGCGTCCTGGCTCTCGGAAGGCGCCAGCGGTTGTAGCCCTTTGGCGCGCGCCAGGGCGCGCACCTGCTCTTTGGTCATCTCCCCCAGAGGGAAACAGGCGGCCGAAAGCTGTGCCGGGCTCAGACGCGCCAGAAAATAGGACTGGTCCTTGGACGTATCCCGGCCGCGCAGGAGGCGAAAGTTTCCGCCCGCGTCCCGCTGCACGCGTGCGTAATGGCCGGTTGCCAGGCAACGGGCGCCGGTGCGGCGCGCCGCATCCAGCAGCGTCCCGAATTTGATGGCGGCATTGCACACCAGGCACGGGTTGGGGGTCATGCCGGCCAGATAGGTGCGCCTGAAATAACCCACCACCCGCTCTTCAAAGGCCTTGGAACAGTCGAGCACGTGGACTGGGATGCCCAGCTGCCGCCCAAGGGCCGCAATCCGCTGCGTCACGTCGCCGGCATACAAAAGCGGCATCGTGCTGGGAGGGCTGCAGCCGGGAACGTCCGGCAAGAGGTGTCGGGGGGACTCGAATCCGGTCAGAAAGTGAAATCCGGTCAGTTCGTGCCCCTGGCCTTTCAGCAAATAAGCGGCCACCAGGGAGTCCACGCCGCCGGACAGCGCCACGGCGATCGGCGGCATTACTCAAAAAAGACCTGGGCCGCCGGACGCACCAGCATGGCCCGTGTGGGACAAGCGGTGACGCACAGCTCGCACACGGAACACTTCTCCTTGTCGAATTCAACATTCATCCGGGGCCGGCAAATATGCAGCGCAGCAGTGGGGCAAACCGCCGTGCAGGCGCCGCAGTGGGTGCACTTGTCGTTGTTGCGCTCAACCTCCTGTGAGGCGTTTTGTACATCCACACCCTGGCTCTTGAGGTAGCTGACGCCCTTTTTGAAGTCCCTGCGTTCGCCGGAAAGCTCCAGCACCATAACCCCTTCCCGGCGTGGCAGAACGGCAGCGTTCAAGATATTGAAAGTCAGATTATAGTCTCTTGCCAGGTAGCAGACAATCGGTTTTTGCACTTCCGTCTGCGGGAAGCGTAGAATTAAAATTTTCGCGTACACCTGCCGCCTCCAAAAATCACTTTATTTTTCTCTTAAATCGTTTTAACTTAACCGCTTAAAGCCGGTCTGTCAATACGAACCGGAAACGGCTCCCGGCAGAGGTTGCCCCCGGGTTGTCCACCCAAAGATACAGGTATGAATCCGTTCGCCTACCGTACCACCGGTTTTGCCATCAAGGCGCTTTCGGCGCTTTCGCGGGCCAACATTGTCGTCCACGGCCGGCGGAACATCCCGCAGGGCGCCGTCATCTATGTCATCAACCACTTTACCCGCATTGAAACCCTGCTGCTGCCCGCGCGCATTTTCGAGATTACCAAACAGCCGGTCTGGTCACTGGCGGACTATGCGCTTTTCGAAGGCCACCTGAACAGTGTGCTCACCGCCATCGGCGCCGTGTCCACCAAAGACCCCCACCGCGACCTGCTGATCGTCAAGACCCTGCTCACCGGCGAGGCATCCTGGATCATCTATCCCGAAGGCCGCATGGTAAAAAACAAAAAGCTTCTGCAGCGTGGGCGTTTCATGATCAGTGCGGCGGACAAGAAACACCCCCCGCATACCGGCGCCGCCAACCTGGCCCTGCGCACGGAGTTCTACCGCCAGCGGCTGCGCAAGATGCTGGAGCGCAAGCCGGAGGAAGCCCGGCGCCTGGCGGATCTTTTCGGTATCGAAGACATTGAAAAGACACTGGGTCTGGAAACGTTCATCGTTCCGGTCAACATGACCTACTATCCCCTGCGGGCCGAAGAAAACCTGCTCACCATGCTGGCCGCCAAATTGAAGGGCGACCTTTCGCCGCGCGCCGTCGAAGAGATCATGACCGAAGGAACCATGCTTTTGTCCGGCGTGGATGTGGACATGCGCTTCGGCCCGCCGATCGCGGTGCGCCAGTGCCTGCGCACCCGTCCGGTTTCAGCCGACATTCAATCCACCGTGCCTTTTGATTTCGACGACAAAATCGCCTCCATACCCGTGCTGCGCCAGGAAGCCCACGATCTGATGCAGACATACATGGCGGCCATCTACCGCATGACGGCCGTCAATCCCGACCACCTTCTGGCCTCGCTGATCGTCCTGAGTCCTTCATCGCAGATCGATATCACGCTCCTTAAACAGCGGCTCTTTTTGGCCGCCACCGAGTCTGTTCCCGGCAGCGGTGTCTACCGCCACAGCAGCCTGCGCAAAAAACAGACCCACCTGCTCACCGACGACCGCTACGGCCGTTTCGACGGCTTCGTCTCGCTGCTGGCCGAAAAAGGAATCCTCGAGATCCGGGAGGGCATGCTGGTCTTCGAAAAAGATGCGCCTTCAGCAACGGTCGGTTTTCACCGCATCCGGGTGGATAACCCCCTGGCTGTAATCGTCAACGAGATCGAACCGCTGATTAAACTCCGCAAACGCCTGCGGCGTGTCGCCCGTCTGCCCGCCTGGCGCGTCCGGCGGCGCCTGGCGCGCCATCTATTCAAGGCCGCGCAACAGGAGCTGGATAATGATTACGCGGCTTTTTTTGTGGACGGCGAATCCCGCGACAAAGTGCTGAGCCGTCCGATCCTGGTGCGCGCACGCCGGCGGCATACAGGCGTGCTGCTGCTGCATGGCTACCTGGCCGACCCCCGCGAAATGGCACAGCTGGCGCACTTCCTGGGAGACCGCGGTTACTGGGCATACGTGCCGCGCATCCGCGGCCACGGCACTTCACCGGTGGACCTGGCCAGCCGCGGCCACATGGAGTGGATCGAATCGGTGGAAGAAGGTTACATCCTTTTGAGCAATATCTGCCGTTGCATCGTGGTGGGCGGCTTTTCCAACGGCGCATCCCTGGCCCTGGATCTGGCCACACGCGTGGACGATCTGGCGGGTGTCTTCGCAGTTTCACCGCCGCTCAAGCTCCAGGATTTCGCCGCCAAATTTGTGCCCGCCATGGATGTGTGGAACCGCCTGATGGAAAAAATACACTTGGAAGAGGCGCGCAAGGATTTTGTTGACAACACCCCTGAAAACCCGCACATCAACTACCACCGCAACCCGGTCTCCGGCATCCGGGAACTGGAAAGGCTGGTGGACAGCCTGCAGAAAAAACTGGCGCGCGTTCAGGTCCCCGCCATGATCATCCAGTCACACCGCGACCCGGTGGTCGATGAACGCGGGTCCAAGCACATCTTTGACACGCTGGGCTCTGAAGACAAGCGCTACCTGCTCTTCAACTTTCCGCGGCACGGCATCCTGCTGGGCGAAGGGGCGCCGAAAGTCCACCGCGCCATTGCGGCTTTTATCGAGCAGCTGTAGGCTTTAAGGTGATACGCGCAGCTTCTGGCCGGGGTGGATGGTTGACTTTCCGCCCAGCTTGTTGATCGCGCGCAGCCTGGCAACAGTCAGGCCATAGCGTTTGGAGAGGCTGTAAAGTGTGTCTCCGGCGGCCACGGTATGATACCGTATGGCATGCTTTTTCCGGGCGGCTTTGTGCGCCGTCGGCGTCCGCGCCCGACCGGCCTTCGGGGCGACGGTTTTTTTGGGCACGGATTTGAGCGCCTTGTCCAGTTCGGCAATTTTGCGGGATGCTTCGTCAAGGCGCTTGGAATAGGCGGCCTCCACGTGGTCGAGGCGCGCAGCGAGCTCCCGGGTGCCTGCAAGCCCGACTTTGAGGTCCGCCAGGCCGGCCACTGTGCCTTCCACATCATTCAGGCGCTTTGCGAGCTGGTTGATGCGCGTCTGCATGGCGGCCAGCCGCGGATCGTTGAGCGCCCGTTTCGGTTTGGGGATTGACCAGAAAAGCAGAATCAGCACAAACAAAACGACCACCACAATGGCGATCATCAGGCTCCGGCTGCGCGTCCGGCTGGGCAATCCATCGCGCGCAAGGCCTTCCCTGCGCTGTGAGAAATGCACATCGCCATATTCGTCATCAACCCTGGCGGCATCCTGTGGTTCGCCGTGGATTTTAAACGGTCCGGTGGAATCTTCCGGTGTCATAAATCCTCCTTGCACCTGTATCTGTACCTGCTGCGGCCGTTTGCGAAAAGACCGCGTAAGCACTGTGGATTTTTGATTCATAAACCAGAAAGAGGTGCTATGGCAAGCAGAATTCATACGGGTGCGCCCATTTTAAAAACTTTCACAGAGGTTACAAAACGGCGCTTCCGGACGGTGTGCGCCAATTGCAGCCGGCTTGCCATTCACCGCCGGACGCGATAAGGGGATAGGCTGCGTGAGGCCTGCCATGCAAAATAAAAATGTATCGGATCCAGCGATCATGACAGAATCTTCACATATACCGCCGGCGGCTTTCGAAGGACTTCCCCCCGCGCCGGGCGCCTTTATCGTGGGCGGATGCCTGCGGGATCTCCTTTTGCAGCGCACTCCCAAGGATTACGACATCGTGTGCCTGGCGCATGTGCGGCGTTTTGCCGAAAGGGTCGCCGCGGGCACCGGCGGACATCTGGTGGCCCTGGGGAAACCGGGCAAAAGGGTCTACCGCATCATCACGGCGGACCGGACCTTCGACGTGGTTGCAGCGGTGGGTACTTCCGTGGAAGCCGACCTGCGGCGCAGGGACTTTACGGTCAACGCCATGGCCTGCGAATTGCGCAGCGGCCGCATCATCGATATTGCCGGCAGCCGGCGGGACCTGCAGGCGCGTTGCATCCGCATGGTTTCGGAGTCGGCCTTCGAAAAAGACCCGCTGCGCCTGCTGCGCGCCTACCGCATCGCCGCTATGCTGGACTTTGACATCGAGCATCGCACGGCAGCCGCCATCGGCCGGCACGCATCTAAAATGGCCGCCGCCGCCGCCGAACGCATCCGCGACGAACTCTGCAAACTTTTCAGCACGCCCCGTGCCAGCCGCCACCTCTCCCAAATGGCGCAAAGCGGCCTGGTCTTCGAAATCATTCCCGCACTTCGGGATCTCGTGGGCTGTCGGCAGAACCGCCACCACCGGTATGACGTTTGGCGGCACACGCTGGCCGCATGCCGCGAACTGGAGCACATGCTGAGTGCGCCATCCGGCCTGGCGCCGGGCCTGCGGCGCGCCGTGGCGCTGGTCCAGCGTACCCCGGATGCCTGGCTGCTTAAATTCAGCCTGCTGCTGCACGACATCGCCAAACCCGCCGTACGCTCCGGCAGTGCCGACCGGAACGTCCACTTTTTCGGGCATGCCGGCAAAGGCGCCGCGCTTGCCGGGAAAATTGCGGCCGGCCTGCGTTTTTCGGCCGCGGAGTGCAGCCGCATCGCCTTTCTTGTGGACAACCACATGCGACCGCTGCAGCTCTTTTTACTGCAGGTCCGCCGTGAACTGACGGACCGGGCCCTGGCGCGGTTCTACCTGCACTGCGGCCGCTCCACGCCTGCACTTCTGCTGCTGAGCCTTGCCGACCATTTCGGCAAAGACAGCCGCCGGTACCGTACGGCAGGAGATTTCCAGGACTTTGCGGCTGATCTGGCGCAGCGCTATTTTACGGAAATCGCTCCCCGCATGCGTCAGGCCCCGCTAATCACCGGCCGCGACCTGATCCACGGACTGGGCCTTTCCCCTTCCCCGCTGTTTCGAATAATTCTGGATGGCGTCAACCAGGCCCGGCTGATCGGCAGTGTTACGGACCACCGGGCGGCCATGGACCTGGCCAGAAAGATCGCGTTTTCAGCCGAGAAGCCCGAAGGTGTCTGAGCCTGTTTTTTTTCTTGCAAATTTGTGCATTCCGGATTATGTTAATTAGGTTTTGCAAAAGCGGTCAAAAATTACCATCGGTGCGCGGCAGCAACAGGCGCACGATGCAGAAAAGGGGTGAGATATTTGAAAGAAATTCAGGTCAAGGTCATCGACAACGACCTTGAAAAGGCCATGCGCATCCTGAAGAAAAAGATTCAGAACGATGGCCTTTTTAAACGGCTCAAGCTGAAAAAAAGCTATGAAAAGCCCAGTGAATACCGGCGCCGCAAACAGCGCGAAGCCTTGCGCCGCCAGCGGATCGCTGCGGCCAAGGCCCGTTACAAATACCGTTACGGGCGTTAGCCGAAGTCCAGTTTCTCAAAGCCCGGCAGATCAGGACTTTCTGCCGGGTTTGCCTTTTCCGGGTTCGTTTATTCAGATGGCAGCCTCAGAGGCAATCTCAGATAAATTCCATGCCGCCCTCCGGGAACTGTACCGCCTACAGCGTTTCGGCATCAAGCTGGAGCTGTCCACGATCCGCCGGATGCTCGCGCAGCTGGGCAACCCGCAGCAAACGTATGCGGCCGTGCACATTGCCGGCACCAACGGCAAAGGCTCGGTGGCAGCCGCGCTGGCGTCCATATTGACCAGCGCCGGGTACCGCACGGGGCTCTATACATCGCCGCACCTGGTTTGTTTCAACGAGCGCATCTGCATCGACGGCCGGCAGGTGACCGATGAAGAAGTGCTGTCCGCCTACCGCACCGTCAAACAGGTGGATCCCGGAGAGCGCCAGCCCACTTTTTTCGAGTACACCACAGCCATGGCGCTGTATCTTTTCGCACAGCGCCGGGTGCAGTGGGCCGTTATCGAAACCGGCATGGGCGGCCGCCTGGATGCAACCAATGTCCTCGCCCCGGCCGTGACGGTGATCACCAATGTGGCGCTCGAACACCGCGCCTACCTGGGCAGCCGCCTGGCCCAGATCGCCGCGGAAAAGGCCGGCATCATCAAACCGCAGACCCCCGTGATCACCGCCGTGCATCAGCCGGCGGCCATTGCGGTCATCGAAAAGACCGCGGCTGCCAAAGACGCCCCACTCTTTCGCCTGAAAACACATTTTGGCGTCCGCAGATCCGGCAACGGCACGTTTTGCTACCGCGGCATGCACCACCGCTGGCCGGCCATGCACACCCCCCTGCAGGGGGGCCACCAGGTCGAAAATGCGGCGCTCACCCTGGCGGCCTGCGAAATCCTGAAAAATTCGGGAAACCGTCTGCCGCGGGAGGCCATCCGCACCGGCCTGGCGCGGACGCGCTGGCCCGGCAGGCTGGAAATCGTACGGGCCGATCCGCTGGTGATTCTAGACGGCGCCCACAACCTGATCGCCGCCCGCCGCCTGGCCGGTTACCTGGCCGCAGAGCTCAAAGACAGGCCCGTGACCCTGGTGGCCGGCATTCTGGATGACAAACCGTATGCGGCCATGCTGCGCTGCCTGGTGCCGCTCTGCCGGCGCATCGTTCTGACCCGTCCGGTCATCGACCGCGCACTGCCGCCCAGCCTGCTGTTGCGGGAGGTGAAAAAGCTGGGTGCCGCCGCCACGGTTATCGAGGCAGTGCCCGATGCCGTGCACCATGCCATCACAAGCGCCGCACCGCACGGGGCGGTCTGCGTGGCCGGCAGCCTCTACACTGTCGGCGAAGCCCGGCAATATCTCAATGTTGCCGGGGGCCGGAGAGCCTAGCGGCCGGCGGCACGGCTATCAAAATCCGTTTTCCGCCTTGACTTCTACCGGTAGATGACATAGACCAAACCCAAATTTGCGCCCGTGGCCCAGTGGATAGGGCGTCAGCCTCCGGAGCTGAAGATCGCTGGTTCGAATCCAGCCGGGCGTACCAAAACACACCGGCATGCCGTCATTGTTGTGAGGCCCACTCCGCTCCCGCCGTAACTACCGGTTTGAACAGATGTTTACGCCTTTAGCGGCATGCCGATACCATCGGTGCCCCAACCCGCCTGTCAATGTTCCGGCGGCCAATGCCTATAACCATGGCCAGAGCCAGGCTGAAGCCAAATCACGGACGCTGGACGACGAAAAACGGGACCAGGAAGGCCGTCGGAAACGTGCTGCACGGCTCCGCGAACAGCATCGACTACGATATACGGTGCCCTTTACGGTTTTCACCGATCCCCGGCTGGCCGGTGTCGGCAGCCCGCTCCGTGCTTTCCATGACGCGGTTTTCCCCGCAAAACCCCATCGCCAAATTCACCCCTGGCATCCTCTTCGCCGGCAAAAAACGATATTGATTGACTTCAGCGCCTGGTCAATAATAAATTTCATTTTCGTAAGCCGGCATTTCCGGCAGAGACGGCGTGCGTTACGCCACGGCCGCAAAAAGAGACCGGCGACGCGGCTTAAGCCGAAACAGGGTCCGTGCGCCCCGGCGTTGCAGACCAATTTTCAGGGATTATTCCAATTTCGCCAAAATCAGACATGCGGGGTTTAAACATTGCGGGTCTGGAGGTGCGCCACATCGGGCCGTTCGACCTTGCCATCGCACCGGGCGAATGCGTGGTGTTGACCGGCCCGTCCGGCACCGGCAAGAGCCTGCTGCTGCGGTCGGTGGCCGATCTCGTGCCGCACCGCGGACAGGTCTGCCTGAACGGCCGAAACTGTGATCAGACGCCGCCGCCGGATTGGCGCAAGACCGTGGCGCTGCTGCCCTCGGAAAGCCGCTGGTGGCACGACAGGGTGGGTGAACATTTTCACGGGTATGACCGCGGGCAGCTGACCCGCCTGGGACTCGACCCGTCGGTTATGGACTGGGAGGTCCGGCGGCTGTCCAGCGGCGAAAAGCAGCGTCTGGCGCTGCTGCGGCTTTTATCCAACCAGCCGGCGGCCCTGCTGCTGGACGAACCCACGGCGAATCTCGACAGGGAAAACACGCGCAAAGTCGAAAGCCTGCTGATGGACTACAAAACCGCACGAAACGCTCCGCTGCTCTGGGTCAGTCACGATGCCGAACAATCCGACCGCATCGCCGACCGGCGTTTCCTGCTCCACGAAAACCGGCTGACGCCCATCTGACTTCAAAACGATGCCATGAACGTTATTCCGCTTTCCGCTTACGACCTGTCGCTGGCCGCACTGCTGGTCGGTGCCCTGGCGCTGGTTGCGGTGCGCATGCGTCTGAAACTGGCTGCGCAGCTGATCGTCGCCGCCATCCGCACCACCGTCCAGCTGCTTTTGATCGGTTTAATCCTCAAATTCCTGTTTGCGCGTGTCAACCCGGCCTACCTGGCATTCATCAGTCTGGTGATGCTGACGGTGGCCGGGTGGGAAATCATGCGCCGTCAGAAACGGCGCTTCAGCGGCTGGTGGGGGTTTTGCATGGGATCCTCTTCCATGTTCATCTCTTCTTTCGTCATCACCGTGCTGGCGCTGATCGTCATCATCGACAACCACCCCTGGTACGAGCCGCGCTATGCCATTCCGCTGCTGGGCATGATGCTGGGGAACACCATGAACGGTATCGCCCTGGGGCTGGACCGCCTGATCGCCACCACCTGGGACCAGCGCGACGTGGTGGAAGCGCGCCTGATGATCGGCGAGAGCTGGCGGCAGGCCATCGGCGACATCCGCCGCGAGAGCATCCGCAGCGGTCTGATTCCCATCATCAACGCCATGACCGTGGCCGGACTGGTCAGCCTGCCCGGCATGATGACCGGCCAGATTCTCGGAGGCAGCCCGCCCGAAGAAGCCGTCAAGTACCAGATCCTGATCATGTTCCTGATCGCTGCGGGAACCGGCTTCGGCACCTTCTCCGCCGTGTCCATGGGGGCCCGGCGTTTGTTCGACCGCCGCCAGCGCCTGCGCCTGGACCGGCTGAAGCCGGCGAAATGACGCTTCGGCGGCCACGCTTCAGCTCCCGTCGCCGGAGTCCCTCGTGATCCCCAGCACCTGCCGACAGTAACGGACACTGCGCCGTACGGCGTCGATTTCCATTTCCAGGGCGCGCTGCCGGTCGTCGAGGGCGATGTCCATTTCAGTTTCGATGTTGATGCGGGTCATGGAAGATTTTTGGCGGAACAGTTTCAACGCACCGGCCATGTCGATATCGCCCTCGCCCACGGCCGTGCCGACCAGCTTGAAGCCCCAGCGCTGAAACACGATGCGGTCGTCGCGGAAATGATTGGTAAAGGCCCTGGGGGCCAGGTTAGCGATGGCCGTCATGGGATCCTCCATGACGTGCAGCGCGTTGACGGTGTCGATGCAGGCACCCACGGCGGGGTGGTGCACGATATCTAGCAGCCAGAGAAGCTCCTCGGAAAAGCTGTCGCAGTGGTTTTCGACGGCGATGCGGATGCCGGCATCGGCGGCTGCCGGCGCAACGGCTTTCAGCTGGCCGGCAAAGGCTTTCATCTGAGCCACCACCTGCGGGTGGAAGCGGCTGGCGGAAACCGGCCGAGGCCGGCGCAGATCCATGCTGACCTTGACAATGTCTGATCCCAGGGCCCGTGCGATGGTGATGGCTTCACCCAGATCGTGCTGGACACCGATGCCGAACTTGCCGAAATCCATTGAAAAATTGTATTCGAGGTAAAGTCCGTGGGCCTCAGCCGCCTGCCGCACTTCGCCAAGAAAGCCCGCATCCAGCCGCTCCAGCACCCCGTCGTCCAAATGCAGACCTTCCAGATCCAGGCCAGCCGCCAATTCAATGAGCTCAAAAGTGCTCAATTGGCGCGGCCACGGCAGTTTGAAATCCGCCCAAGCCTGCCCGATGCCGTGCAGGTGTAAGCTGTAGGTGTGCAGGCCCAGTTGCATCAGAGCACCTCTCCCTTGCCGTTGCCAAAGTGTCGAAAAATCATGCTGCCGTTTGCCGCTGGGGAACCACCGCTGCGACACGGCCCAGCGTTTCCAGCGGAATATGGCATAAGATAAAGTGGCCGTCGGCGGCGCGCTGCCACGGCGGCGGTGTGGTTTCGCAGCAATTTCCATTGTCCGGGGCCATGCCGCGCCGGGGACAGCGGGTGTGAAAACGGCAGCCCGCCGGCGGATCCAGTGCGCTGGGTACATCGCCGGAGAGTCGGATGGTCCGGCGCCGGGCCGCAGGATCGGGCACCGGCACCGCCGACAGCAGCGCCTCGGTGTACGGGTGATACGGCGGCGGGTAGATGCGCTCCACGGGCCCGTATTCCATGATCTGTCCCAGGTACATGACGGCGATGTGATCGGAAATAAAACGGACCACGCTCAGGTCGTGGGCGATGAAAATCATGGTGGTGCCCAGTTCATCGCGGATTTCGCTGAGCAGATTGAGCACGGCGGCCTGGACGGATACGTCCAGGGCCGAAACCGGCTCGTCGCAGATTACCATGCTGGGCCGGCTGGCCAGGGCGCGGGCGATGCCCACCCGTTGTTTTTCGCCGCCGGAAAGCTGCCGCGGGAAACGGTCGTAGTAGTATGCGGCCAGCTTGACGGCCCGCAGCAGGCGCTCGACCTCCGGACGCACCTGGTGCGCGGCAACGGTTTTAAAGCGCCGGATGGGCCGGGCGATCTGTTTGCCGACGGGAAAAGAGGGGTTTAAGGTGGCATCCGGATTCTGGAAAACCATCTGCAGTTCCCGGATGGTTTCAAGCTCCCGGCGGGCAATGGGCAGGGAGATGTCGATCCCCATCAGCTCGACCCGACCGTCGGTGAGTTTTTCCAGTCCCACGATGGCCTTGACCAGCGTGCTCTTGCCGCAGCCCGACTCGCCCACGATTCCCAGGGTGCCGCCACCGGCAACATTGAGGCTGATCCCGTCTACCGCCTTGACATAGCGCTTTTGCCCCAGTCCGAAAAGGCTCTTTAGGGAATTGTCGCTTTGCTCGTAGTAAACTTTCAGGTTCTCGATGCTGGCCAGATTTTCACTCAAGGTCTCCCGGTCCGTTTCATGCTGGTTTGCCAGACGGCGTTTCTTGCCGCGGGCATACTCGTGCCAGGGCACGGCCAGGGTTTCGGTGCCGCGAAAGCAGCGGGACTGGTGCTCGGGGCCGATGTCTACCAGCCGGGGGTGGCGGCGCAGGCAATCCTCCTGACGCCAGTCGCAGCGGGGGGCGAACACGCAGGCATCGTCCGGCCGTTCGGCCGGGTGCGGCACGCGTCCGCGAATGGACCACAGCCGGGCGTAGGACAGATCGTCGGTCAACCGCGGGATGCAGCACAAAAGACCCCGGGTATAAGGGTGGGCCGGGTTGGCGAACACGGCGTTGATCGTGCCTTTTTCCACCATTTCACCGGCGTACATGACACACAGCCGGTCACTGACCCGCGCCACGACCCCCAGGTTGTGGGTGATGAAGATGATGCCGGTGTCGAATTCTTTTTTCAGATCGGCGATCAGGTCCAAAACGGCCGCCTCGACGGTGACATCCAGGGCCGTGGTGGGTTCATCCATGATCAGCAGGGCCGGGTTGTTCAGCATGGCCATGGCAATGACCACGCGCTGCTGCTGCCCGCCGGAAATCATGTGCGGGTAGCGGTCCATCACGTTGACCGCGTCGGGCATGTAGACCCGTTCGAGCATCTGGATGCTGTGCCGCCAGGCTTCCTGCCGGGACATGTCCTGGTGGGTGGTGAGCACCTCGGACAGCTGCTGGCCGATTTTCAGCGAGGGGTTCAGGGCCTGCATGGGGTCCTGGTAGACCATGGAGATCTGGTTGCCGCGAATTTTGCGCAGCTCTTTTTTGGGCCGCCCCACCAGTTCCCGGCCCATGAAACGGATGCTGCCGCCGATCACCCGGCCGTTGGTCCCTAGAAAATCCAGAATACCGAAGGCGATGGTGCTTTTGCCACAGCCGGATTCACCCACCAGCCCGATGGTTTCCTGCCGGCCCACCGTGAAACTGACGCCGCGTACGGCCGGCAGTTCACGGTTCCGCGTCCGGTAGGCGATGGCCAGATCGGTAACCTCCAGGACCGGTGTCTCTTTGTCTGCGAGGTTGTCTTTTTGCATGCGTTTGCCGTTGTTAACGAACTGCAAAATCAGACTTTCGCTGATCTCGCCCATGATCCCGGCACGGGGTTTCCGTGTCCAGGTTTCAGAAAGAATGGCGCAGCACCGGCCGGCATGCCCCCCTTGCCAACGCGAAGGAGCGGGTTTGTCGCATGCGGCGCGCTTTTGGGTTCACCATCTCCATAAAGTTTGGCCACAACCATTTGCGCAACGCGGCCGGGCCGGATTCCATGGCGTCGGCGCTCACCTCTTCACAACCCATGTGCTTTAAGTGCATTTGCCGCATGGCCCCTTTCGCCGATATCCCAGTCCAAGGGGCCACAGCACATCCTGACACCTCTTCACCGACAACCGCAATTTGCGTTCCGGTTAAAGGCCCCCTATGCCGCCCAAAGGACGGTCTCAGTCGGGTCGGTGCAAAAAGAGCCGGATTACTGGTACCGCATGGCCTCCTCACGCAGGCCGTCCGCCAGCAGGTTCAGTCCCACCACCAGCGAGGCAATGGCCACGGCCGGCCACAGGGCCGCCCAGGGGCTGCCGGAAAGAATAAACTCCCGACCCTTGGCCACCATGGAGCCCCAGTCCGGCGACGGCGGCGGAAGCCCCAGGCCCAAAAACCCCAGGGTACCCATGGCGAAAATGGCATACCCCACGCGCAACATGGCGTCGATGATAATGGGCCCCTTGGCATTGGGCAAAATTTCGACGAACAGAATGTACAGAATGCCCTCCCCGCGGGTTTCCGCCGCCCGTACATAGTCGCGGGTGCGGATGTCCAGGGTCAGTCCGCGGACCAGGCGGGCCACGCCCGGAGTGCCCACGATGGCGATGGCCAGCACCACGTTGACCGCCGAGGCGCCGATGGCGGCCACGATGATCAGGTACAAAAGGATGATGGGAATCGACATCATGGCGTCCAGAGCGCGCATGATGATCTCATCGATCCAGCCTCCGCGGTAGCCACTGACCAGTCCCAGCGCGGCACCGAGCAGCAGGGAGGCGAACACCCCCCAGATGGCGGTACCGCCGGGAATCCAGAATTTCTCAGTTACCGGCAGGATCACCAGCACGATGCGGGCCCCGTAGGCCAGCCGCGACCACAAGTCCCGTCCCAGTTCGTCGGTGCCCAGGATGTGATGTATCGAGGGGCCCTGATTGGGGGCTTTCCAGTCCTGTTCGGTGGGACTGTAACGGGTTACGTAAGGCGCCAGCAGCGCCGTACCCACCCAGAAGACGACCAGCAGCAGCCCGACCATGGCGGTCTTGGAAGCCCACAGCAGGACGGCGGCGTTCTTGGTTTTGCGCCACCCCCCGTCCAGAAAGCGGCTCACCGCAGCCCCGTTGCCGGCTGATTCCGGAACGTTTTCGTTCGTTGCCTGGCGCTGTATCACGAGTAACGAATCCTGGGGTTGAGAAAGGTGTAAATGATGTCGGCCGCCAGCTGGGTACCCACGGCGATCATCACCATGATCATGGTGCCGGCCTCCAGGGCATTGACGTCCTTGTACAGAGCCGAGTCCAGCAGGTAGGCCCCCAGGCCGGGATAGCCGAAAACCACCTCCACGATGACGATGCCGCCCAGCAGCCAGTTGACATGCAGCATGATGACGGTGATGGGCGCGATCAAAGCGTTTCGCACCGCGTGTCCGAAAATCACCTTGCGGTACGGCAGCCCTTTCAGAAAGGCGGTACGGATATAAGGCGTGCGCATGACCTCGGCCATGCTGGCGCGCGTGATGCGCAGCACGTACCCCAGTTCGATCAGCGTCAGGGTCAAAACGGGCAGCACCAGCATGTCGGGCCGGGTCCAGGGCGCTTTCTCGCCGAAAACCGTGGCCCCCGGCACCAGCTTGAGCCACTGGGCCACGATGAGGATGAGAAAAATGCCGGTGACGAACTCGGGCACCACCGAAAACATCATGCCGCCGATGGACAGGAAGCGGTCCTGGAAGCTGCCTTCCTTCAGCCCGGCGATCACACCCAGCAGCAGCGCCAGGGGCATGACAATGACAAAGGCGATGGCCGCCAGCACCAGCGAGTTGCGCAGCCGTACGAAAAGACTCTTGGCCACCGGCCGGCCCGTGCGCAGCGACACGCCGGGATCGCCCCGCAGAAACCCTTTTTTCAGGGGGATATAAGAAATCGGACCGCCGGAGGTCTTTTTCCAGCCGGCGCCCACGATGAAGGTCCAGACCTTGCGGCGGTTGCCCTTTTCCCACAGCACGGCATGATTCTGGCGATCCACGCCCCAGAAACGCTGGCGCCCTTTCGCGTCGGTATGCCAGCGCCGGTTATCCACGCGCTTGAGGGTCTTGCCGTCGGCGGTGCGGATGATGGCCACCAAGTTGTCACCGTCCAGCATCCAGCGTGTCAGTTCACCTTGTCGGTTTACCGCCCACCACTCTTCAAAGCCGCGGGGGGTAGTCACGCGTTTCAGCGGCAGGCCGATTTTGTGCCGGGCGTGCCAGTCACTGCCGACCAGCCAGTACAGGTAGCGGGTGGCGACCGGTTTGTCCAGACCCATCTGGGCCAGGAAAGAGGCCTCCTGTTCGGGCGTGATAAAGGCGCCCAGAACGTTTTTGGCCACGTTTCCCGGGGAGGCCTCGGAAATCAGGAAAACGGCGATGGAAACCAGAAACATGGTCAACAGCAGCAGCAGGAAGCGTCGAACGATGAATTTGGCCATAAACACCCTGGCGGTTCACACGTGCGGAGCAAGTTGCGATCAACCGGCGGACCGGTCTGCCGGTCCGCCGCGTCCAATCGGTTCAGGCGGCCACCCAGGCGCGGTCCAACCACAGGTACTGGCTGGGGTTGGCCTCGATATCGTGGACCCGCTTGCGGGTGATGGTCCACAGGTTGATCCAAAAGGCGTTGCCGATGGAGCCGCGCTCCTGTTGGATCTTTTCCAGCTTGCAGAAGATCTTGCGGCGCTTTTCCACATCCAGCGTGCCATTGGCCTGCTTGAGCAGCGCGGAAAATTCCTTGTCCACCCAGCGGGTTTCGTTCCAGGCCACCGGCTTGCCCTTGTCGTCGGCCACGTAAGCCAGGTTGAGCACCATGGTGCCGATGGGCCGGTGCGCCCAGGTGGTAATCCCCAGGTCGACCTCGGTCCATTTTTCCCAGTACTGGCTGTTGGGCATGGTCTGGATCTTGATCCGGAACCCGGCCGGAGCGGCGTCCTGTTTCAGGATTTCCGCATAGCGCACGATTTCCGGCCAGCCGCTGCCCACGGCCAGGTTGACGTCCAGCCCGTTGGGATAGCCGGCCTTCTTGAGCAGCGCCTTGGCCTTTTCGGGATCGTACTTGGGGGTATCGATGGGGCAGTACTCCGGGTGTTTGGGACTGACATGCACGTCCTGTCCCAGCAGGCCCTGGCCGAAATAGGCCAGCCCCAGGATTTTTTCGCGGTGCTGGCAGATCTTCAGGGCCGTGCGCACGCGGTTGTCCGACCAGGGTTTCATGTCCACGCGCATGCGCAAAATGCGGGTCTGGTTGGTGGTCACGGGATACACATTGACGCGGGCGTCCTTTTTAAGGGCCTCGTAGGCCTGCACGCCGCTGATGTCGCCGAAATCGATCAAATCGACATCACCTGACTGCATGGCCGAGATCATGGGCGGCATTTCGGTACCCATGTCCACGAATTCCACCGAGTCCAAATAGGGCATGGGTTTTCCGTCGGCGCCCTTGTTCCAGTAGTCGTTGCGGCGCTTGACCACGCAGCGCTCGCCCTCGAGGAACTTGACCAGGGTATAGGGTCCCGTGCCGTGAGGCGCTTTGATAAAATCGCCCTGGAAAGTGCGGTGGTTCAAAATAACAGCCGGGTAGTGGAAAAGGTGCTCGGGAATGGCGATCTCCGGGTTTTTCAGATGCAGCTTGATCTGGTACTTGCTTACCTTTTCAATGCCCTGGGGATTCAGGTACGCGCCCATGAGCCCTTTTATGGACGAGCCGACCTTTTTATCGAACCACTGGTTCATGGTGAACACCACGTCGTCCGTGGTAAACTCGTCGCCGTTGTTGAACCGGATGCCGCGGCGCAGGTTCAGGGTCCAGGTTTTCAGGTCGTCGCTGGCCTGCCAGTTCTTCAGCAGGTAAGGATGGGTGATGTTGTTTGCGTCCGTGTAAGTCAGGTATTCGGCGATCTGCCGGATCTGGTTGGAGGGTGAAATCCAGGAAAACTGGGCCGGGTGGGTGACCTTGTGCACAGGGGCGGCCACGCGCAGGGTCCCGCCGCGCCGGATTTTAGCTGCAAAAAGCTTTGCCGGCAACGCCAAGCCGGCCATCTGCGCGGCACCGGCGGCCGAGACTCCCAGCAGGGTGGCCATGCGGATGAACTGGCGCCGGGACACCTTGCCCTTTTCTAAATCGCTTTTCAGATCCTGAATTGCCGGGTGCATCTCTTTACTCATTTTTTTCCTCCTCCTTGACAGGGATTAAACAACCATCCAGTGGATTTTCCACGGCCGGATGCGGACGAATTTGCACTGTAGGTTTGAAAGTCCTATCCGTTACCCTATGCCACATTTTATTTCGCTTGTCGATATATGCTTTTGCTTGACTTTTGGAATTGGGCGGCTCTATAGGGGCTGGAGCGGTAAACCGCACACAACAGATGCCCTTTGCGCACAGCATAGCAGCCGTCAAAGCGGCTCATTTCACCCGGGGAGGAACGGCATGATCCAGTCATCACAGACTCAGCAACGCTCGGTGAGCATGCGCATTTTGAGCGACGACCAGGTGTGGGAGATCCGCCGGGCGGCTTTCGATGTCCTGGAAAAGGCGGGCTTCAAATGCCTGCATGCCGGCGCCCGAAAAATGCTCGCCAGAGCCGGGGCCGATATCGAAGACACCATTGTGCGACTGCCGCGCCACATCGTGGAGAGCTGTCTTCTGACTACGCCCCGCGGCTGGACGATATACGACCGCAGCGGCCGGCGGGCCATGGAAGTCGAAGGGCGCAAGAGCTACTATGGCACGTCCACGGCCAGCCCCAAAACCCGTGACGCTCTGACCGGCGAATACCGTGACACCTGCCTGCAGGACATCGCCACCGGTGCCCGCGTGGCCGACGCACTGGGGCATATCGATTTTGTCATGCCCATGGGATCCAGTCTGGACGTGCCGGGCGAGGCCGCCGATGTTTTCGAGTTTCCGGCGGTGGCGGCGCACACCACTAAACCGGTGGTGTTCATCAGCTACACCCCGCTGGGCTGCGAGTACGTTTACGAGATGGCCGCCGTGATCGCCGGCGGCATGGACCGCCTGCGCCGGCGCCCCTTTGTGATCGCTTACCCCGAAGCCATCGCGCCGCTGCAGTTCCCCGCAGAAGTGGTGGACCGCATTTTCGTGGCCGCCGACCGTTTCATGCCCCAGCTTCCGGGATCCACTGTACAGGGCGGCGCCACCGGCCCGGTGACCCTGGCCGGCATGGTCGTTCAGATGACCGCCGAGGCTCTGTCCCACATCACCCTGGCCCAGCTGCGCAGGCCCGGCTGCCCGGTGGGCATGAGCGGCAATGCCGGGATCCTGAACATGTCGACGGCACTGCTGGTGATGGGGCCACCCGAAAACAGCCTGGCCCTTGCCGCCCAGGCCGAGGTGGCGCAGTCCTTCGGGTTGCCCACCTGGGGGCTTGCCGGGGCCACGGACGCCAAAACACTGGACGCCCAGGCCGGTCTGGAAAGCGCCTTTTCCATCCTGAGCCAGGGCCTGGCCGGTATCAACCTGATTCACGACGTCGGCTACATGGCCGGCGGCATGGCCTGCTCGCTGGAGCAGCTGGTGATGGGCAACGAAATCATTGGCATGGCCAAGCGCTTCGTGGACGGTATCACCGTCAACGCCGAAACCCTGGCGCGCGAGGTCATCGAAAGTGTGGGGCCGGGCGGCAATTTCCTGGCCAATGCGCACACCGTCGCCAATTTTCGCAAGGAGCTCTGGTTGCCCCGCCTGCTGGACCAGCAGTCCATCGATGCCTGGCTGGCGGCCGGCGGGCCCGACATGCAAGACCGCGTCAGGCGGGATCTGGAACGGATTGTCGAAACCCACCAGGTCGATGCCTTGGACGACAAGGTGCAGGCAGAACTACAGCGCCTGCAGGATGAGGGGTGCCGCGAGATCCTGGACCGGGCCAAAAAGGGATAAGCCGGCCACGGCACAGGCGTGCCCGGGACAACTGCGACGCACCGGCACCGGGCACGATTCATCCGGCAACGCGCATCGACACAAGGCCGGCTTGCCTGGCATATGCTGCAAGGCAGCGGTGAAGGCCCGCGGGTCGGCGACACCCCGACACCGGTCCTGTGCACGACACTCTGACTCCCCGGACGACTACCGAAAGCCTGCAGGCAACGGCACCAGCGGGCCGGTGACAAAGCCCTTTTTTTGCGCCAGGGCTTTGAGATGCGCGATGCGGCGGCGGTTTCCAGGATGGGATGCGAAAAAGTGGCCCAGTCCGCCCGGATCATGGGATTTGGGAATTCTGGCAAAAAAGCCAACCGCTCCCCTCACATGACCATAGATGCACTGCAGGCTTTCCAGGGCATACGCATCGGCACGGTTCTCCTGGGCACGGGAAAACCGCATTTGGGTCAACCCCAGGGTGTCAACGAGCAGTTTCCCGATGGCGCTGTCCGATCCCAGCAGCACCGTGGACAGGGCCACCAGCAAGAGGCCGCGCCCCAGGGCGCGCAGGTGGTCACGGTGGGAATAGTGCCCCAACTCATGCGCCAGCACGAACACGAGTTCGTTTTCGGATGCCACCTTCTGTAGCAGTCCGCTGAAAACCACAATGTTCCCACCGGGAAAGGCGACGGCATTGACGGCCGGCGCTTTAAGGATATGAACTTTCACTCGGTACGGCAGGTGAGCGCAATGCGACTGCAGGGCGTCTACCAGTCTCTGCAGGTAGCGCCGCCGGGGGGTGTCGGCCTTTGCGGGGCCTATCGTACGCAGAAAAGGGACGGCAATTTTCTTCTCAACTTGGACCGGGATACGTGGGGCCACCCAGTCCACTGCCAGACCCAGCAAAAGATAGAGGCCAACAACAATAGCCAGCAGACCGCCGGCCAGAATCGCAAATTCTTTCAACGGCGAGGTCGGCGTCACGTTGACGTTGGTCGGCAGGTGGCGGACGGTGTGCTTCAGCGCCTATTTCTCCAGCGTCAGGGCTGTTCCGTAAACCATGGTTTCCAGGCAGCTGACATTCCGCCTTCTGCGGCTGCTTTTGCCGATGGTGGACGTCTCGATGCGCACGTTGACGATCACCGAAGCGCCCCCGGCCATCTCCTTCATGCGCAGCATGGCCTCCCGGCGCGACCGGTCCAGCAGGCTTTCATAGGATTTCACCCTGCCACCGAAGACATTGCGCAGCCCCGCCAGAATGCGTTTGAAATAATCCACCGATATGACGGCACTGCCGTGCACCATGCGTGCGGAGCGCACCTTCCGTCCGGGAAAGTCCACCGTCTTCAAGCTTACCGCCGGCAGCTGTGCAGTTTGTCCTTCGCGGCGTTCGATGGAGCGATAATGCCGCTTTTCAGCATAAGTGCCGGAAAAATACCCCAATGCGATCAGCATGAGCAGAAAAATCAGATCCATGGCAAGGCCCCTTTACTGCACCCGCACCGCGGTGCCGTAAGCATAAAGCTCAGCCGCCCCCTGAGCAACGGATGAAGTGGAAAAGCGAACGTTGATGATGGCGTTGGCTCCCACCTGCCGGGCCTGCTCCACCATGCGGTCCACCGCTTCACGGCGCGACTCCTGCAGCAGCTCGGTATACCCCTTGAGCTCTCCGCCCACAAGGTTCTTGAGCCCCGCCATCAGGTCCCGGCCGATGTGCTTGGCACGAATGGTACTTCCCGAAACCAGCCCGAAATGCTCCTTAACGGTCTTTCCCGGAACACTTTCGATATTGGTGATAATCATCTTTCCTCCTTCCGGACCTGTCTTGACTGTCTTGAAATGTGGTTTTGGCCCCGGCCCCGGCGAAACCGGGCTTGCGGGCGGTATGCCGGGCGCCTGAACACCGGCGCCGCCTGCCTCCGCGGGCACCACCCGGCACAGGGCTCCGGCCGACGCAAATGCGCGGCGATACTGTTCCGCTGTCGACCCATCGACCTGGCGGCGGACAACCACCGTTTGGCCACCGAACAGGTGTTCAACCTGGTCCGGATCTTTCTTCATCAGTTGCTGCAGGCGTCTTTTCACCGCCGGCAGGTCCTGTCCGTTTGCGATGCGCCCCTCGAAAAGGACCGTGTAACAATCTGCCATGGCTCCCTGCCTCTCCATCCACATAGTTGAACAACCGAAGCTTTCCACCGATATCTTGATCTGTTGGTCTGTTATCGACAGGTCGGTCGATATACTTTAGGCCCTGCACCTGCCGACAGCATCCGCGCCAGAGTCCGGACCATATCCGTGCGGGAAATGCTGCCCGCAGCATATCCGGTTGGCCTGCCGATAAGCATTTCTGGATTTCTGGCATTGATTGTGCTATTTTTCAGGACGCATTATTTTGACCATTCCGTGAAATCAAATGCCAGACGATTGCCGCCGGAAAACCGCCCGCCGCGATGGCTCAACCCTTACGGCACACCTATCGAAACGCAATCATAGCGCGCACCCGCGGAGCCATAAAAAAATTCCTCTCCATGAACCTTTTGGCTGAAAAATGGTACTTAATTGCGGAAGGTTCGAAAAGGGCCCGCAAGCGGATATTTATCGCCATAAGACAGCGCCCGCAGCGACGCGGAAAGGAGCAGGAGAATGAAAACGGCATCCACATCTTGTGTCCATCATGCGAGGCTTTGCGGTAAACGGCCGGGAGCGCTCCTGGTCCTGGCATGCGTTCTAGTGATGGCTTTCAGCGGCCGCCTTCCGGCGGGCACCACCACATTTGCCCATATGCCCGGCAGATCCGGGCCGGGCGGTTTTCATAGCATCCCCATGCGGCCTTACGCGAAAGCCCTCTCCCATGCGGCCTTCAGGCCCGACCTGGCCGTGGAACAAATTCGGTTTGCCCAAAAGGGCCGCGGACAGGCGGAGGCGGTCATTACCATCAAGAACACGGGCAAAGGGACCTCGCCCGCCACGCGTGCCGCAGTTATCCTGATCCGGGGGGACAAAACAAAAGCCAAAGGCGCGCTGAGCGTCAAGGCCCTGAAGGCGGGGGAGGCGGCGACCCGCCACTGGCGTTTTCGGTCCTCGTCCGGTAGCAACACCGTCAAAGTGACCGTAAACGGCAAGTCCCTTGAAAAAACATTTTTCGTGATGGCCCCGGCCGCCAAGGCCCTCGCCCACCGGAAGGCAATCCAGGCGGCGGGGGCACGGAGGGTCCTGTCCACAAAACATCCCGTAACCCGAGGCCTTCTCATTGTGCAGCAGGTTGTTTTCGACGACCTTCAGGCCCAAAGGCCGGGAGCGAGCCGGGTGACCCTCAGGCTCAAAAACGCCGGCGGGAAGGCCACGCCGGCCCGGACGTTCAGGATCGAGATCAAGCGGGCGGACGGCACCCGTGGTTGGAAGAGCCTGAAGGTCCGGGCGCTGGGCCCCCATGAGAGTGTTCACCTCGAAACCACCCTCAGGATGACCCGGGGGATGAACACCCTGAAGATCCCGGGGATCGGCGGGACGGCGACGCACCCCGCAACGACGTTCAACGAAAACTCCCGAGGGTTTGTCGCCCGCCACGTCTTCAATCCCCGGCTGTTTGCGGCGGTGAAGCGCAACAACGCCGCCCTGGCGAAAAATGCCGCCCGTGCAAACCAGGCCAAATCGCATGGGCGCGCGGTCCCCAACCCCGACACCTTCAGGGTCCTTTCCCCCGGGAAGCACGTCACGCTTCCCAAGCAGGTAAAAATATCCACCTATGACGTCCCGGTCACCCGCTTCCTGCAACCCGAACGGGGGGCTGTCATGCAGCCCAACCAGCGCACCCTGATTCGCTGGGCCTGGGGCAATTCGGAGCCGGGTCCCGACACGCACCTGGCGCTTCACCTGTCTTCTATCACAGATCCCAAAAGGTTCCCCGAGTTTGTTATCGCCCGGGACCTGCCCTCCTCCGTCCGGCAATATCCCTGGGATATGGGCGCTGTTCCCCCGGGCCATCTCTACCGCCTCCAGCTATACGCGGTGACGGGAAACACGAAAAATCTTCTAACCTCGCGGGAGATAAAAATCGACACACCGCATTTCGGCGTCTTCAGGACAGGCACCGTTCCCAGGAACAAGATTTTCGTGCACGAGCCCATGACCATCCACGCGGATGTTATAAACAACGGGGGGGATGTCTCGCGGCCGTTTGACGCGAAAATCAAGATATACTACCTTACCCATCGGCCAGCCACCCCTGTCGGATTTGTAACGGAAAGCGCGCCCATCCGGATCACGGCCCTGAAAAACGGCCATACGGCCCGGATTTCATACGCCTTCACGCCCCCGATACGGGGGGATTACCGGGTGGTTTGCGAGCTGGACACCACGCACCGATACATCATGCTCGGCGACGAGACACCGGAATCAACCCGCTCCTTCACCTTTCGTGTCCGCGAAAAAAGCGCTCCGGACCTTTACGTGACCATCAACAAGGTCACCGACGGTGTCCTGGCGATTGACCCAAAGCATTTTCATATCCTGGTCGAGAATCGTGGCACCATAGACTCGCCCCCCACGAAGGTCTATTTCGACCTGACGGACCAGGCAAGAAAGGTTTACGACGTGCCGTCCCTGCATCCCGGGGACACATGGAAACACGAGTTTACCAAGAAATGGCAGAGTTACTCGGGGGGAACCGGCAGAAAAAACTATTCCGTGGCCGTGGACCCGGAAAACGAGATTGCCGAGTTAGACGAAACCAACAACCGGGTTTCTGATCATTTCCACATCTACCGGGCGGGACAGCCCATGCCGCAGCACACGCCGATCCCCCCCACCATGCAGGTGACTGATGTTTACGGGCTCCCCACGGAACCCATTCCACAGGACTACGCGTTCCATTTCGTGATGCGCATGAAGTGTGTCTCCCCGGACCGCGTCAGATGCGGGGGATGGGTGTCAACTTGGATCGACCATGGCAGATACGATATGTTCCTTATCCAGCCTCCCGAGTACCTCTATGAAAGCTGGTGGAGCGGATCCGACAGGATTCATGCCGATGTTTCTACCGGCCCGCATACCCTATACATAAAGGTAAAACCATGGGGAAGCGATACCTGGACGTCGATATATCAATACGGTTTCACCGTCCGAGCCAACGACAACCATCAAAAAGCCCTTAGCGAGGCCCTGGCAGCCAAGGATTCCATCCTCTCCCATGGGGGCAACCCCTTGCCCTCCGGCGGCGCCTCGGGAAAAACGGTTCACGCCGTAACGCTCCTCGCCCCGGCCAAAAACAAGGTCTGGGCGGCCGGACGAACCTACCAGATCGCCTGGACGGGGAATGCCACGGGGCCCTTTACCGTCACCCTGATCCCCAAGGACCACCCCGACGCATCCATTCAGATCGATAACAACGTACCCGGCCGTTCATTGGATTGGACCGTCGGCAACAACCTGGCCGCGGGCCTTTACCGTGTCAAGGTTCAAAGCGCCGACGGCTGGGGGCTCAGCGATTACTTTGCCATCACCGGCAACAACAAGCCCAATCTGACCTTCAAGGCCGTCTCCCTCACCAACAAGCTGTCGGGGGACCCGCAAAATCCCTACATCATCGAGGCCCATGTCATCATCGAGAACAAGGGGGGCTACGAGACCAAGCCTTTCACGGTCACGCTCCAGGCCACGCAACGCGGGGTCCCAATGGTTCAGGGAGGGATTCTCCTGGCTCCCATGCTGGATAAGCAAACCACTACCGGAAAGATTCCCATCAAGGTTCCCCGGGGCGGGATTTACGCCATCCGGCTCTTTGCCGATTCCTTTGGTAAAGTGGACGAATCGAACGACAAAGACAATACGTTTGACAATCGAAGATATCGCGTGAAGTCCTATCCCGATCTGCGGATCGCCGGCCGCCAGGAAGGCCAAAGACTGCACTTTACGGTGAAAAACACGGGAGACGGCATATCCGGGGGCACAACGATAACGCTCAAGTTCAAGGTCTCCACGTTCACACTTCCTCCGGCCTTTCCGGGATGGCACCGGCAGGGGGAATACCTCGTGGCGCCACCGATCCCCGTTCCGTCACTGGGCGGCGGGCGCATGATCGCAGTGGAAGGGCTCCGATACCCGTTTCCCATTCATGGCCACGTGGAATACATTGCCGCGGTTAACAACAACCGCGCGTTCCGGGAGTTGTGTGAAGACAACAATTTCGTGGCCGGAGCGCTATCCGCCA
>JALSRD010000052.1 GCA_026984935.1 Desulfobacterales bacterium | reverse complement strand
TACACAAAGCCAAGGGGGGAGCGACCATGATCGACACGCTTACGGATGCCATGCGGGCAGCGGTGCACGAAATCAACAAACGGGCGCACAAAGCCGTGCGCATCTTTCACCACAACGATTCAGACGGCCTGACCTCCGGCGCCATCCTGATGCGCGCCTTTGAGCGCGAGGGATTTTCCGTACAGCGCTTCTGCCTCGAAAAACCCTATCCCAAGGTGCTGCACAAGATCTTTGCGGCCGAGGACCAGCTGATCGTTTTCGCCGATTTTGCGGGCCGCATCGCACCCCTGATTTCGGAACTCAACGCCGGCCGCAACCTGGTGATCATCCTGGATCATCACAAGGCCGCGGCGGCCGCCGATCCCATGGTGTACAACCTCGACCCGGAACTGTTCGGGCTGCGCGGCGACCGGGACATCACGGCCTCGACCACCTGTTACCGCTTTGCCTGTGTCCTGAACCCCGACAACCGTGACCTGGCCGTTGTGGCGGCCATCGGAGCTGTGGGCGACGGATTTTTCGTTGACGGCCGCCTGGCATCCGAAAACCGCAAGGTCGCGATGGAGGCCCGGCAGCAGGGCTTACTTGAGATCCGCTCGCGCCAAGATGGTGAAGACTACATTCTCAACACTCCGGACGGACCTCTGCCATGCCACGAGCAAGGGGCTTATCTGGATACCCTGGGCGGCGCCGGCTACTACCACCACGGTCCGGACACAGGCGTTGCAGTGTGTCTCGAGGGGCGTTCAGCCGCATCGGACCGCATGATCGCCAAGCTGCAGAAAATCGAGCAAACCGCCTTTGCCGATCAGATCCGGCGGCTGAAAAGCGGCGCTCTCCAGCACACCTCGCGCATCCAGTGGTTTCACGTGGGCGAACACTTTGCACCCATGGGGGTCAAGATGATCGGTGTTTTCTGCGAAACTTACCGCAACGCCGATTTTTTCGACCCGCAAAAGTTCATCGCCGGTTTCCAGATCGTACCCAACGAAATCCCCGGCTTCGGGCCCATCCGTTTCGACGAAGCCAAGATATCCATGCGGGTTTCTGACCGCCTGCAGCATCAAATCCGTTCCGGGCAGATCCCGGGGCTGGACACCTTCCTGCCCGCGGCCACGGCCCGCCTGGGCGGATTTTCCGACGCCTGCCACAGCCTGACCGCCGCCACTACCGTGGCCGTGGGCAAAGAACAGGCACTTATCGACGAGATGGAAGCAATTCTAACGCAATAAGGAGGTCGTATTATGGCCACAGGCACCGCTTTTGGCAAGACGATTCTCATCGGGGACCAGTTCGTATTGCGCGAGGTCCCGGCGATTGTCGCTGCACTGCCCTTTCAAACCGAATGCCGCGTCGAGCGCGTGGCGGGCCGGGGCTGGACCCTGGACGACCAACGCAAAGAGGTCCCGGGCTACAAAGAAAAGAAAAAATCCCAGCAGGCCGATTCCATTGACCATATCCTCGAGGTCATGGGCGTCGACCTGACGGAAACAGGCCTTAAAATCACTTACGGCGGGTCGCTGTTGGCCGGCAGCGGCGTCGGTGCCAGTGCGGCCAGCTGCGTCTCGCTGGCGCGCGCACTGAACGACGAATTCCAGCTGGGCTACTCCATCGAGGAGATCAACCGTGTGGGCTGGGAAGGCGAGTTTGCCTACCACGGCGTGCCCAGCGGCGTGGACAACACGGCCTCGACCTACGGCGGTATCCTGCGCTACTGGATCGAAAGCGGCGAAAAGCACTTCCGCCAGCTGAAAATTCCGGCACCCATACAAATCGTGCTGGCCAACAGCGGGGTGACGGCCGACACTTCCAAGCTGGATGCCTATGTGGAATCGCTGGAAAAGCAGGACCCGCAGGGGTTTGCGCGCAAGCTGGACGATATCCGGGTCCAGAGCGACGCCATGCTGGATGCCCTGGAGACCGGCCAGTGGGAAAAAGTGGGCGAAATCATGACGGCCAACCACCGCATCCTCATCGAGATGGGACTGTCCCACGAAACGCTGGTTCACCTCTGCGACAAGGCCGTTGCAATGGGTGCACTGGGCGCCAAGGTAACCGGTGGCGGCCGCGGCGGCTACATGGTATCGCTGACGCCGGGAGCGGCGCTGCAGGAAAAGGTGGCCACAGCTTTCGAAAGCGAAGGCTACAAGGTCATCCGGGCCACGCTGGGCGCATAAGCGCCCGGCTTAAAGAAGCTGTTCTCAGCCCCGCTCGCGGATAAACGCTTCCACGGCGGCCCAGGCGCTGGCGATGGACAGGCCGGAGCCGCATTTGGCACGCATCCAGTCCTGGTGCGCCAGGATCGAGCCGGCCGCATAGAGGCGCCGGTGGACTGGACGGCCGCCTGTCCCCAGGGGACGGAAACGCGCATCGATCTCGAGTCCCGCCCGGTTCAGCGGGTGACCCCGGGAATCCAGAAAGGTTCGGCGGTGCCAGCGGCGACGCGAATCCGGCTGGCAAACCGGCAGGTCGAACAGGCTCTCTCTGACGCGCCGGCGGTCGGCCCACAGCCCCTTGCCCAGGAACCGGCCGCTGGCCAGTACGGCGGCATCGGCCGCCACTGCCAGGTCGTCACCCACACCGAAGGCGAATCCGTTGCTTTGCGAAACATCGGCAGATACCACCCGTTTGCCGGTGATCAGCCGCACCCCCAGCTCGGGAAGCCGGCGTTCGAAGGCCTCTTTCAGCCGCAGACCCGGCACACAGGGGGGAAAAGTCGGGATTTCAAACAGGGGCACGCCCAGGCGCTGCTCCAGATCGCGGCACACCGCGTCACTGTGGTACATGCCGAAAATCGCCGGCATCCCCACCGCGGCGACACCTTTTACGTGGGGGGCCAACACACGGGCCAGCTCTTCCCGCTGACGCGGAACCTCCAGTGCGCGGGCCATCTGCTCGGCATACACTTCGGTACGGTCCTGCATGCCCGGAAAGACAATCCGCGCCGCGTCCAGCCCCGGCCAGGACCTGTGCCGGGCGCGCACGATCAGGCGGCTGCTGAATCCCTTGAGCCCTTGAATGTCGACGATACGGCAGGGTTTCTTGCGCTCCAGGACCTGCACGCCGGCGGCCATGGTGCGCGGCACGCCGTAGGTGATTTTTTCACTGCCCAGGGCGGTCAGCACCCGGCAGTTGCGCTGCGGCCGGCGGAAATAACGCAGGCCGGCGGACTCCAGGAAGGAAAATACGGTTTCCAGCGCCCTGCGGATTCCGGCTTCGGGAATATGCGCATAGGGGTGTGCGGGCAGATCCCGGCAGAGCCTGCGAATGGCGGCCCAGGGATCGTGCCATACCCGCTTTTGCGCCAGAGGATGGACGCCCATCAAATCCATCAGGCCGCTGGCAAAGATGATCTCGCTGCTTTCGCCGACCAGAATGGTGTCGATTCCCCGGCGGGCGGCAAACAGCGCCGCCGCCATGCCGGCCATGCCCGCACCGATCACCAGCAGCTCGCAGCGCTGGGGCGGATCCGTTTTCCGGTGGGTTTGTTGCATCCTGTTCAATCCGCTGCAGGGGTTATCACAGCTCCAGCCCAAACAGGCCGCAGTGCACCGCTTCCTGGAGCTCCTCCTGGGCCAGGGCCGCCTGCCAGAGCACCGGGCGGATTCCTTTCCAGCGTCCCTGTAAAAAGCGCTTGAGGTCGTCTTGCCCGTCGTAGGCAGGCAGATCAGGCCGATCGGACATGTAAGCGGCGATGCGCACCCCGCAGAAAGCCCCCTGGCAGGTTCCCTTGCCGATGCGGCTGCGCATCCCGATGGAACGCAAGTCCGGCAGATCGTTCTGCTGCTGGAGGGCCTGGATGATGCCGGCCACCACGCTTTTGGGGACCAGCTCGCATTCGCACAGCATGAGATCCCCCCGCCCGTGCGCTCTCATCCAATGTTTGGCGGCCTGCCCCGGCGCCGTCCATTCAAAATCACTGCAGGGCGGCAGCGGCTGGCTGGTCGTGCGGCAGCTTGCCGCAATGCCCAGTTTGCGGCAGGCCAGGTCGGCGGTATGCTGCGCCATTTTGCGAAAGGTGGTCAACTTGCCACCGGCGATGGTGATGAAATTGGAAATCCCCGCATCCGCGTGGTCAAAGAGCACGAAATTGCGACTGACGCTGCGATCGCTTTTCTTTTTGGCGATACTGACCAGCGGGCGTACACCGGCATAGGCCCGGATATAGCGCGTCCGGAACAATTCGGGGACCATCTGGGCGGCCGTTTCCACGATGGTGTCCATCTCTGCGATGGTAGGCCGGATGTCGTCCAGGCTGTCGATACGGATGGAAGTGGTGCCCACGATGGAGACACTGCCCCCGGGAACCAGGATGTCCGCATCCGAGGAAGGGTGCAGGCGGTTGATGACGCAGCCGGCAATGCGGTGGTCGCTGATGAGCAAGCTTCCCTTGGAAAAGACGATCGGCAGGTCGATGCCGGCCAGGTGCGCGACCTCGCCGGCCCAGGCTCCTGCAGCGTTGATCACCAGATCGGCGTCGATGGTGAAGGTGGTGCCACTGCGCTTGTCGCGGACCTTGACAGCGGCAACGCGCCCGGCCCGGACCTCGAACCCCGCCACCCGGGCATGGCGCCGCAGCCGGCCGCCCAGCGCAAGGGCATGGGCCATATTTTCCAGCGACAGCATGAAAGGGTCGACGGCCGCATCCTCCACCTGGTAAGCGGCGATGAGCGCCGGTGACAGTGCCGGCTCCATTTCACGCGCCTGGGCGACGTCCAGCGGCCGGCAGGCGATGCCGCAGTTCGCGCACAGCCGCGGGAACTCGGCCACGTAATTTTCGTCGTCGCCGGCCACGGCCACAAAGAGGCCGCCGCAATCCTCGATGCACTGGGGGGTCAGCTTCTTCAGCAGGCGGCCCTCGCGGGCACATTCCGCGGCGGAAACCGGATCGTTGAAAACGTAGCGCGCCCCGCTGTGCAACAGGCCGTGGTTGGCCCCTGAGGCGCCGGCGTTGATGTCCCGCTTTTCAACCAGAACGCAGTCCACACCGCGCAGGGCCAGATCCCGGGCGATGCCGGTACCGGTCACCCCGCCGCCGATGACCAGCACCTGCGTGTCGATGCGTTTCGGACTCTCCATGGATCCTTTCTGACACACCCGGGCTGATTTTTCAATATAAGGGTAAGAATTCTTTTTGAAAATACCGGGAAGGGATTTGGCCTGTTTTTATCATCGCGCCCCGGTGACAGGCGACGCCATCAAGGCGGCGAGTTTTACCGCTTCAATCATGGACTGGGGATTCGCCCGCCCTTCACCCGCTTTCCCGAAAGCGGTGCCATGATCCACCGAGGTGCGGATAATGGGCAGCCCCAGGGTAACGTTGACGCCGGCCATGTTCTGCCAGGCGCCGGTACGGGCATTGTATTGAAAGCCGACCAGTTTGGCGGGGATATGGCCCTGGTCATGGTACATCACCACCACGGCATCGTACATCCCGCCGATCATTTTTGAAAAGACCGTATCCGCCGGGACAGGCCCCTCGACCCGGATTTCCCGGGCTCTGGATGCCGCCACCGCCGGGGCGATTTCGTTCTCGTCTTCGCTGCCGAACAGGCCGCCTTCACCGCAGTGGGGGTTTAAGCCGGCGACACCGATTGCCGGCGACTCGACGTGCATTCTCCGAAGAGCGTCGTGGGTCAGTTCGATAACCGTCTGAACGCGTTTTTTTTTGACCATGTCACAGGCTTTTCGCAGTGAGACGTGGGTGGAGACGTGGACCACCCGAAAGGATTTATCCGCCAGCATCATGGCATAATCCCTGGTAGCGGTCCTGGATGCATAAATTTCGGTGTGGCCGGCAAAATGGTGGCCGGCGGCATTGAGGGCCTCTTTGTTGATCGGCCCGGTAACCGTGCCGTCGAGCTTTCCGGCCAACGCCAGATCAATGGCCCGATTGATATATTCGAAGGACGCCTGGCCCTGTTCCCTGGTGACCGTTTTATGCTTCAGCCGGGCCAGCGGCATATTGCCAAGGTCCAGGACATCGATGGTGCCGTGACGGTATCGCCCTTCTGCAGGCGCCCGGCAGACGTTCAGGGCCGCCTGCAGACGGCAGAAAGAAACGGCGTTGCGGATTACTTCGGCGTCGCCGACAATCAGGGGCCGGCAAATCCGGTAAATCTCCGGATCATTGAGGCATTTGACACAAATTTCCGGCCCGATGCCGCCGGGATCGCCCATGGTGATCCCCAGCAGGGGCGGTGTATGCTTGGCCATGGTCTCAGGATTCCTTTCTGTCGTTGAAGATCACCCGTTTGCGCCGGGCGGTGAATGGGGCAAACCATCTGCTGGCGGCTTGGAACGCGATGCCCGGAACACTCTTTCAGACGCCTGGACCAGCGCGTCGGTTTCCCCGAAAGCACCGGCTTTGGTCACCACCGGCCGGCCGGCCATCCGGCCTCCGAGCAGCGTGCCGGAGATCACCCCCGGCGCGGGTTCGCTGCACAAGCGGATACCGGCGGCCCCGATTGCCTGCAATACCGCATGGGCGGTGTCGCCGCCGGACAAAAACAGTCCGTCCGGGGGCCGTGTCCGGATCACTCCTGCCGCAAGTTTCGCCAATCCGGCAAGTATGGCCCCTGCCGGAGGCGCTATCGGCTTTTCTCCGCCGGCTGCGATCTGCAGCACGAGATCATCGTTTTCAAGCAACCTTGCCGCTTGACGGACAATCGGTGCATGCTCCCGCGTTTCCGGTCCGGCCGCCAGAACCCGGGGATCCAGCATGAAGCGCGGGCAACCGCTTTTCTGGACCAGGCGATCCGACTGTTGCGCCAGGGTGTGCGAAAAGGAACCGCATATCCAGAGCACCGTGCCTTTGGCGGCCGAACGCATCCGGCACCGCCCATGTGTGTATTGCGGCCGCCGACCGGCCAGACTGATCGCCAGTCCGGCCGATCCCGCCAGAAGGCACGTATCGAAAACAGTGGCCCCAAGGCCCGCGATGATGTCCAGATGCTGCTGGGTAGCGGCATCGAAAACAATGTGGCGGCAGCCCTTTTCAAGGCAGCGCCGGACTTCGCTGATGACGTTACGCACGTCACCGGACAAAAGGTCAATATCGATGCGGCCGATCTTATGACGGCTCTGGGCGGACAGCAAAACGGAAAGCCGGGATTCTGCGACCGGCGAGATGGGATCGCGGGCCATTTCAGTTTCGGCCACCGGGATGCCGTTTACACGGTGGATATCGTGTATGGTCACGCGCTGTTGCCCGGGATAAGCCGGCGCGATGAAACCCGCCTCCAGCATGCAGGCATCGAGCAGGGCGTCGAGCTCGGCACCGAGGTTTCCCCGCAGACAGGAATCTATCTTTTTGTAGATCTTTCCCGGATGAAACGTTTGCAGGTATTTCGCCACGGCTTTGAGGCGCTGCGCGGCTGCGCCCGCCGGCAGATGACGCGTATGGGTATATACGGCCAGAACGCCAGGCGGCTCCGGAAAATCAACAACAGGCCACTCCACACTGGAGATCAGATAAGCCGGTGAACCTGTCCGCAAAAACTGAATGCCGGTGTCGGCGGCGCCGGTGAGGTCATCGGCAATGATCAATACCGGCTGCATGATGGATACCCGTCCCCGTCTGGAATTAAAATAGTGTACCGGTCTGCCGGAGATTTCGTCTCCCGGCCGTCAATTCGATGCCCCCACAAGCTGTGCGGCCCTCGCCCGATATGGCACGCTCATGGAAAAGCCCTGATCGGAAGCGTATCAGGCGCATGCGTCAGTACGCTGACACGTGCTGCAGGCCCCTGTTGGCGGAAGGCTTCCTCGAGCGCCGCCGCGATATCGGGTGCATGAATGTGGCCCAGTTTGGCTTTATCCCGGGATGAAATACCTGGAGAATACATGATGACCTTCGCTTTTTCACGGACCATGGCCCATGCCACGGCCAGTGCGGTGGCGACACCATTTTTCAGTTCGCCACGCTGGTAGGCGGCCTTGATTCTTGAAGAAGACCAGGCGGCATAACCCAGAAGCTCGCGGTGAACGGGGCTGACTCCTTCGGGAGCCGGCGTACAGATGATGATCGAGCCGCCGGTTTTCACCATGCGCTGGGCCGGATACTGGGATTTATGCGCCTGCCAGAAATCCAGGTCACAGGGATGCGAATTGGCCAGCACAATATCCGGTGTCTCCATGTATTTTACACCGTAAATCCGTCGCGCCAGTTTAACACCCTTGTGAAAGGCCGCCCGCATGCGCCCAAAAAAAATACCGATCACTTTCCCTGCGGGGTCCATCACAACATTGAAGACGGTATGCATGCCGACTTTATGTGCCATATCGTCCATGTCCCGCCGCACGGGGTTGTCCTCGATTCCCAGAAAAGAGTCCCCGCCCCCCCGGCAGGAGAGCATATGCGTCTCGGCGGTTGTTTTCGGGCCGCAGATGCCCGGCTGGATGATCTTGGAGCCACCGGAAAAGCCGGCAATGTGGTGCGGCACGATGGCGCCGATACCGATGACGACGTCGGCTTCCACCACCGTCCGGTTCACCTCCAGAGGCGTTCCGTAATCGGAAACCCCCAAATCGACGAGCATATCGGGATCCCGCCACTGGTGATTGCATACGCGGATGCGGCTGAAAACCTCCGGCCCGACTTTGGCGGCCATTTCCGCCTGCGTCATATAGCGATGCGTTCCCAGGGCCATGATGCAGGCGATATGCTGATCGGGCACCCCGGCCGCGTTCAGGCGGTTGAGCAAAGGTGGGATGATACGCTCCGCGGGGGTCAGGCGGGTGTTGTCATCGCAGACCAGCACAACCCTGTCCGAGGTCCGCACCCAGCTTTTCAAGGGCGGCTGCCCGATGGGATGATCCAGGGCGCTTTCAACGGCGGCGCCAAGGTCCGCCAGGGGCGCTGGCGCGGCAGGGCGCAACACCTGTGCCAGATTTTCGGGAGGTATGGAGAAGAGGTACGGTCGACCGCCAAAAGGGATTTGAATTTCCGTCACTTTTTTTCACCTGCAGCGGGCCGTCAACGCGCCCTTTTCATGGCTCTTGCAGCACCGCTTTTGTTTCACCGGCTTCAATTTGTCATCAGGTTGGGTATGAGCATCACCAGATCCGGTACATAGGTGATGAGCAGCAGCAACCCGATCATGATCAAAAGAAAAGGATAGATGTACTTTACGATTTCGTGCAGCTGTATATCGGCGATGTTACAGGAAATAAAGAGGCATATCCCCAAAGGCGGCGTCAGCATGCCGATGGAGAGGCTGGTCACCATGACGACGCCGAAATGCACCGGATCGATGCCGAACTTGTGAATCGCGGGCAGAAAAACCGGTGTCAGGATAATCAGGGAAGCGGAAGTTTCCATAAAAGTCCCGATAATCAACAGACAGACGAGGATCAGTGCATACAAGATGACCGGCGAGGTGGTCAGCGACACCAGGTAGGCCGCGACGTTCTGGGGAACCCGCTGGGCCGTCAGGATCCAGCCGAAAATATTGGCCGTGGCGATCAGCAGCATGACGGTGGAGGTGGAGACGGCGGCCTTGGCAAAGATTTTGGGAAGATCGCTTATGCTGAGTTCCCGGTAAACCCCGAACCCCACAATCAAACCGTACAAAACGGCAATCACGGCGGCTTCCGTGGGCGTGAAGATGCCCCCCAGAATGCCTCCCAGGATGATTGCGGGCATCAAAAGGGCCCAGAAGGCCGCGAAAAAAGTAACAAAAACCTTCTTGAATCCCTGAAAGGGCTCTTTGCCGTAACCGGCGCGTTTGGAAAGAAAAAAGTTGGCCGCCATGAGACCGCCGCCGATCAGGACGCCGGGGATAATACCGCCCATGAACAGTTTTCCGATGGAGACGCCGCCCACGACGCCGAAAATAATCATCGGGATCGAAGGCGGAATAATGACCCCGATGGAGCCTCCGGCAGCCTGCACGGCGGCGGCAAACCCCTTGGCATACCCCTTGCGGATCATGGCCGGAATGGATACGGCCCCCACGGCGGCGGTATCCGCGGCCGCGGCGCCGGAAATGCCCGCGAAAAACATGGCCGCCACGACGGCCACCATGGCCAGGCCTCCGTATACAAAGCCGACCAGGGCGTGGGCAAAATCGAACAGGCGCCGGGAGATTCCGCCGGACTCCATTAACTCACCGGCCAGCATGAAAAAGGGAATGGCCATCAGGGGAAAAGAGTCGGTGCCGGTGAAAAGGCGCTGGGCGGCCAGCGTCATGGGCAGGTGAGAGCCAAACTGCAGGGTGGCCATGGAAGACACGCCCAGCGAAAACGCAATCGGCATTCCCAGGATGAAACACACCAGCAGACTGGCAAACAGGAGAACCGTCATAGCACCAGCTCTTTGTCCAACGGTTTACCGGTTTTGGCGGCCCACGAGATGCGCAATGAATTGATCAGCATGAAAACACTGCCCACGGGAACCGCCATATAGGGATAGATCATCGAAATTCCCATGGACGGAGAAGACTGGTACCGGATGACCGCGAGAATTTTAAAACCCCAGAATATCAAGGCCGCCAGGAAGACCTGGATGAACAGGTTGACGAATATGATCACGTATCGATAGGTTTCCGGTGCGAACAGTTTGTGGATGAGGTCAATGCCGAGATGCACCTGGTAGCGGACACCGGCGGCGGCCCCCATAAAGGATATCCATACAAACAGGTAGCGGCCCATTTCCTCGGACCAGTCGAGGGGGTCGTTCATGACAAAGCGGTACCAAACCTGTGCGGCGATCACCACCACCATCGCCGCCATAAGCAATGCCAGCGCCCAATTTACAATTCTGTCCATGGTCTTGAACACGAACGCCCACATTTGGATCCTCCGCCCAAAAGCGGCTCCGGACCACACACCGGGCGATTCGGAGCCGCATATCGGTTTTGCCGGGAATTGATCTTACATGGCGGCGGCTTTAGCCGCATCGATCAGCTTCCGGCCCTCGGCGGCACTTCCGCCGCCAATGGCTTTAATCACCTTGGGATTTTGATAGACACTCTGAACGGCTTTGACAAAAGGCGCCTTGTCCGGATGGGTGATGGTCATGCCGGCTGTTTTCAATTTCGCTTCCAGGCTCTGATCCGCCTCCAGGGAGAGCTTGCGTTCATAGTCCCGGGCGACGGCCGCCGCTTGCATAAAAATCTTCTGCTGGGCCGGATTCAATTTTTTCCAGGCCTGTTCGCCGATCAAAAGCATGGCCGGCGAGTAGAAATGGCCTGTCATGGCCAGGTATTTCTGAACTTCAAAAAACCGCGAGGAGTAGATTACCGCCAGTGGATTTTCCTGGGCATCCACGGTTTTTTGTTCCAGGGCGGTGTACAGTTCGCCGAAGGCCATGGGCAGCGGACTGGCGCCCAGTGCTTTCATGGTCAGAATAAAGACATCATCCTCCATCACTCTGATCTTGAGCCCTTTCAGGTCGGCCGGTTTGTTGATGGGGCGTTTTGAATTGGTGATGTTGCGAAACCCGTTTTCGAACCATCCCAGCGAACGGATGCCGACTTTCTGAAAGCGCGTTGCAATACCGGTCCCGATTTTGCCGTCCAGAACCGCATAGCATGATTTGCGGTCTTTAAACAAAAACGGGAGATTGAAGAGTTTGACCTGGGGGACGAAATTTCCCAGCGGCCCGGTGGATGTCAAAGTCATCTCCAGCGAGCCCAGCTGAAGGCCCTCTACCATGTCGCGTTCGGAGCCCAGCTGGGCGGCAGGGAAAAGTTGAACTTCGATCTCGCCGCCCGTTTTGGCGCTTACGATTTTGGCGAATTTTTTGACGGCCTGATTGTAAATGTGCTCCGGTTGTGTCGACGTGCCGCACTTGAAAACCATTTTCGCAAATGCGGGGTTGACGATCCAAACCGCTGCCAGCAATCCAATGAGTACCGTCGAAAGTCTGAAAAACCTGTGCATGCTAACCTCCTTCTTTCTATGGGTTGTGAATTCTCCGCACGGCCTGCGGGTCGTTCGGGGATCGACCGGCCTGTCAGGCCGCTGCAACGCCCAGTGAAAAATTTTCAGGATCCGCGCAGGGCCTTGAGCTTATCGAGTTCCTCCGGCGGCATTTTGTAGGTATGCACATCGTCCGGAAAACGGCCCTGACGCACATCGGCGGCGTAGGATTTGAATACATCGAGCATTTCTTTGCCCAGTTCGGCATATTTTTTGACGAATTTTGGCGTGAAGGCCTGGAAAATTCCGAGAATATCCGAACAGATCATCACCTGTCCGTCGCAATCCCCGGCCCCGATGCCATAAACCGGCACCGGCAGGTCAGCGGCGATCATGCGGGTAACTTCCGGCGGGATCGCTTCCACGAGAACGGCAAAGGCACCGGCCTGATAAACGGCCCTGGCGTCTTCGATGATGGCCTGTGCGGACTCGGCCGTGCGGCCCTGGGCCCTGAATCCGCCCATGGCACCAGAACTTTGGGGTGTCAGTCCGACGTGCCCCATCACCAGCATGCCGCCGTCGGCGATCGCCCGGATGACCTTTGCCACCCGCTGCCCGCCCTCCAGTTTGATGCAATCCACACCCGCTTCCTTGTGGAAACGAACGGCGTTCCTGACAGCGTCAGCCACATCGGCCTGATAGGCGCCGAACGGCATGTCTCCGATGACGAAGGTATCGGGAGCACCCCGGCGCACGGCTTCGCTGTGGTAGATGCATTGATCCATCGTGACCGGAACCGTGCCGCTATAGCCGTATACGGCCATCCCCAGGCTGTCACCCACCAGCAGCATGTCCATGCCCGCCTGTTCCGCCAGCTGGGCGGTGGTAAAATCATAGGCGGTCATCCAGACCGCCCTTTTCCCTTCTGCCTTCATCCGCTGCAGATCGAAACGGGTGCGTTTCTTTTTCATGACCATCCTCCCTTTAGGTTGCTAGCAGCGCCCTTGCACAAGCTTATCCGGCAACGATGACTTCGAGCCCCGATTTTTTCAAAATGGCCTGCTTCCCGGAATCAATTCCCCGATCGGTAATAATGGCATCGATTTGAGAAAAGTCGCACACATCGCAAAATGCCGGGGGGCCGAATTTGCTGGAATCGGCCAGCACAAAGGTGCGTCGGGCAGCCTGCACCATGCGGCGCTTCATGGCCGCAACTTCCAAAGATGTGTCGCTCAACGCGCCGCATGACAGGGGTGCGGCGGCTGCCGGAGCGCTGTAAAGCTGAATCGCCTGGATGCCGAGGAAACAGACGTCAACGTGCAGACCGCCGAGAAAACTCATACCGGGTTCGCCCAAAAGCGTAAACGATCCGGGTCTGACAGTCCCGCCGATCACTTTCAGCTCAATGGGCGGCGCATTGACCATGGCCGCGGCGATATTGATGTCATTGGTCAGCGCAGTAATCGAGCAGTGTTGATCCCTCGCATGGCAGGCCGCATGAAAGACCGTGGAGCTCGAGTCGAAAATGACGCTCTGTCCCTGGCGGATGCAGTCTGCGGCGGCTTTGCCGATGGCGGACTTTTCCTCTTTAAACATCGGCGATGCATACTTGTAATCCGGTTCGAATGTCGTCCGCTGGGAAAGGGTCAGGATGGCTCCCCCATGGGTGCGGGCAACCGAACCGCGGCTGGCCAACACGTCCAGATCACGCCGGATGGTGGAAACCGATGCACCGATCAAGTCTGCCAATTCCTGGACGCTGACGGAACCTGACCGCTGGATCAGGTTGAAAATCAATGTACGCCGCTGCTCCGGAATCAGGTTTTCTGGTTTTTCTGCGCTCGTTTCAATCATAAACGGTCAAATTAAAGCAAATAGCTTCAATAAATGTCAACATAAAAATGCGCGGCTTCGAAAAAATGCAAATCCGTCTTGGCATCCATTTGACGGGCAAGACGGGAAAAGTGTTGCACCGCTGATTTTTTACCTGAATTTTGCAAGCGTCGCGTTTGCCGCCTATACAAGGCGCAGGGCATGCAGCTGTGGTATACAGACGCAAATGCCCTGCAACACAGTAGAGGCGGTAAAATCGG